>NZ_JAUSSZ010000005.1 GCF_030812595.1 Arthrobacter bambusae | reverse complement strand
CAAAACGCTCGGCTGGAAAACTCCAGCCGAGCGCCTACGTGATTTACTACTAACCACCTAACCAACAGGTGTTGCAACGACCCCTAGAAACCGCCGAGTGGGGATGGCCGCCGTCGTCGGTGCCTAGTTGAGAACTACTACTTGGTGATCGGTCCGAGGACCGGATCGTCCACGTAGGCCGTCTTCACGTTTGCCGCGGTCACGATGACCGGAGGCAGCAGGTATGCCGGCACGGTCTTGACGCCGTTGTTGTAGGACTTGGTGTCGTTGATTTCCGGGGTCTTGCCGGACTGGATGTCGTTGACCATGGTGATGGCGTGCTCAACGAGCTTGCGGGTGTCCTTGTTGATGGTGGAGTACTGCTCACCGGCCATGATGGACTTGACCGACTCAACTTCGGAGTCCTGTCCGGTCACGACCGGAATCGGCTTGCCGGCCGCCTTGACCGAGGTCAGGATGGCGCGGGCCAGGGTGTCGTTCGGGGACAGCACGCCGTCCAGCCCAGCGCTGGTGTAGGTGCCTGCGAGCAGGGTGTCCATGCGCTTCTGGGCGTTCTCGGCCTTCCAGCCCTGGGTAACTGCCTGCTCGAACGACTTCTGGCCGGAAAGCACCTTGAGGGTTCCGTCATCGATCTTCGGCTGCAGGACGCTCATGGCGCCGTCGAAGAAGACCTTCGCGTTGGCGTCATCGGGAGAACCTGCAAACAGCTCGATGTTGTACGGGCCGTTCGGCTTCTTGGCCTTGAGTCCGTCCAGCAGCGCCTGGCCCTGCAGCACGCCGACCTTGAAGTTGTCGTAGGCCACGTAGTAGTCCACGTTGGAGGTGTTCAGGAGCAGGCGGTCATATGCAATGACAGTGGCGCCGGCATCTTTGGCCTGCTTGAGCTGCGTACCAAGCTGAGCGCCGTCAATGGCACCGACGATGATGAGCTTGTCACCCTTGGTGATCATCGCACTGATCTGGTTCTGCTGCTCCGAAACGCCGCCGTTGGCGAACTGAACGTCCGGCTTGTAGCCTGCGCTCGTAAGCCCGTCGTTGAAGAGCTTCTCTGCCAGCACCCAGTTTTCACTGGTCTTCTGGGGGAGGGCGACGCCGATCGAGGAACCCTTGGGGAATGCCTCGCTGCCGCTTGATGAACCCCCGGAGCTGCCGTTGTCCGCACGGCCGCAGGCCGTCAGCGCCAGTGCCGCGATCGCAGCAACTGCTGCTGCCTTTCCTGCTTTACCAAACATTCGCATATCTTGGTTCGCTTTCTTTGTTGTTGTTGGAACACGTCGTCCCGAAGCCGATCAGGCTTCCTTGGAGATGGCTTCCCTGGTTGAGGAGATCTCGTCCGGAGCGTTTTCGCTGCTCCGGCCGAAGTTCTTCATCATCATTCCGATGATCGATTTCTTCCCCTGGGTCTTGTTGTAGACATCGAAGGCGACTGCTGCCAGCAGGACGAGGCCCTTGATGATCTGGGTGAGGTCTGCGCCGACGCCGAGGAGTTGGAGGCCGTTGTTGAGGACAGCCATGACAAGGCCACCGACGATCGAGCCGATCACTGTACCCACGCCACCGGTGACTGCGGCGCCACCGATGAATACGGCGGCGATCGCATCCAGTTCCCAGCCGACGCCGTCGAACGGACCCGAAGCGGTGGAACGGCCCACGAAGATCATGCCGGCGAGGCCGGCAAGGATGGACATGTTCATCATGACCATGAAATTGACCTTCTTGGACTGAACGCCGGAGAGTTCGGCCGCGTGGCGGTTGCCGCCGACTGCGTAGATGTGGCGGCCAATGACGGTCTTGGCGGAAATGAAGCCGTAGACCAGGACAAGGACGGCCAGGATGAGGCCGGGGATGGGGAACGAGGTTCCGGGGCGGCCCGTGGCGAAGAGGTATGTCGCGTAGAGGATGGCGGCGCTTACCAGCACGAGCTTGGTGACCATCACCCAGCCTTCCGTCACTTCGGCGCCCAAGGCCTGGGCGTTTCGGCGGGCACGGATCGCACCGAAGATCACGAATGCGACGGCGATAAGGCCCAGCAGGAGGGTCAGGTTGTTATATCCCGTCTTCGGCCCGACCTCAGGCAGGTATCCGGAACCCAGGTACTGGAAGTCTTCGGGGACCGGCACGGTGTTGGACTTGCCGACGAACTGGTTGAAACCGCGGAACAGCAGCATACCGGCGAGGGTCACGATGAAGGCCGGGATACCGACGAATGCAGTCCAGAATCCTTGCCAGGCTCCGATCAAGGCGCCGAGCAGGAGCCCGAACAGGACAGCTGCGTACCAGGGCAGGTGCCAGTCCCTGATGGCCAGGGCCACCGAGATACCGACGAAGGCGGCCACCGAACCCACGGAGAGGTCGATGTGGCCGGCGATGATGACCAGGACCATGCCAATGGCCAGGATCAGGATGTAGGAGTTGCCGTTGAAGAGGTTGATGACGTTGCCCGGGGTGAGCGTGCGGCCCGAGGTGAAGATCTGGAAGAAGATGACGAGTGCAACCAGTGCGAAGATCATGCCGAATTGGCGGGTGTTGCCACCAAATAGCTTCTTGAGCGCGTTCATTGTTTTGGGTCCTTGTGTCCGTGTGTTTCTGGAGGCGACCGGGGTCAGGCGGCTTTGCGGTTGGAAGTCATGAGCTTCATGAGGCTCTCCTGGCTGGCTTCGTCCTTGTTCAGCACACCCGTGATGGAGCCCTCGAAGATGGTGTAGATACGGTCGGAGAGGCCGAGCAGTTCGGGGAGTTCGGAAGAAATCACAATCACGCCCTTCCCTTGGTTGGCCAGCTGCTGGATGATCCCGTAGATCTCGTACTTGGCGCCGACGTCGATTCCGCGGGTGGGTTCATCCAGGATGAGGAGGTCCGGATCAGTGAACATCCACTTGGCGAGGACAACCTTCTGCTGGTTGCCGCCGGAGAGCTTCGACACGCCTTCCTCGACGGACGGGGTCTTGGTGCGCAGCGACTTCCGGTACTGCTCGGCCACCATGAATTCCTTGTTGGTGTCCACAACGATTCCGCGGCTGATCTTCTTCAAGTTGGCAGCTACCGTGGTGGTCTTGATGTCGTCCAGGAGGTTCAGTCCCAGGCTCTTGCGGTCCTCCGTGACGTAGCCGAGGCCGGCGTCGATCGCCTGGCGGACATTGCGCATGGTGATCGGCTTGCCGTCCTTGTACACCTGGCCCGAAATGAAGCGGCCGTACGAGTGGCCGAATACTGAGCGGGCAAGCTCGGTGCGCCCGGCGCCCATGAGGCCGGCGAAGCCCACGATTTCGCCGCGGCGGACGTGGAAGTTGGAACCTTTGCAGACCAGGCGGTCCTGGATCTGGGGGTGCCCGACCGTCCAGTCCTTGACCTCGAAGAAGACTTCGCCGATCTTCGGGGTGTGATCCGGGAACCGGGACTCGAGCGTCCGGCCGACCATGCCCTTGATGATCCGGTCTTCGTCGACGCCGTCTTCCTTGACGTTGAGGGTCTCGATGGACTTTCCGTCGCGGATGATGGTGATCTCGTCCGCGATCTGCTCGATTTCGTTGAGTTTGTGGGAAATCATGATGGAGGTGATTCCACGGCCCTTCAGGCCCAGGATCAGGTCCAGCAGGTGCTGGGAGTCGGACTCGTTGAGCGCCGCGGTGGGCTCGTCGAGGATGAGCAGTTTGACGGACTTGTTCAGGGCCTTGGCGATTTCCACCAATTGCTGCTTGCCGACGCCGATTTCCTTGATGGGGGTGTCCGGGTCCTCGCGCAGGCCAACCCGTGCGAGGAGCTCGATGGAGCGCTTGCGTGCTTCTGCCCAGTCGATGACGCCGCGGCGGACGGGTTCGTTGCCGAGGAAGATGTTTTCCATGATGGACAGCTCGGGGATCAGTGCCAGCTCCTGGTGGATGATCACGATTCCCGCATGTTCGCTGGCCCGGATGTCCTTGAACTGCTGGACTTCGGCCTGGTACACGATGTCGCCGTCGTAGCTGCCGTAGGGGTAAACCCCGGAGAGCACTTTCATCAACGTGGACTTTCCTGCACCGTTTTCCCCGCAGATCGCGTGGATTTCGCCCACCTTGACCCGGAGGCTAACGTTCGAGAGCGCCTTCACGCCGGGAAATTCCTTGGTGATGGACCGCATCTCGAGGAGAACCGGATCCTGGTGCGTTATGGGGGTCGACATACCCTCGCGCCTCCAATGTTTGACGTCGTTGTCGGCTCGGGGATGGCGAGCCTATCTGATGAGAAAGTAAACTGGATCACACCGCTTGTCGTCAAGACTTGAACGCAAGACGGCGGTAACAGCGTGGTAACGAAATCTTTAGCCCTGCTTGATTCCGGCGTGCTGGAACACCAAAGCGGCCGCCCCGAGGGCCTCCGCCCTGGCGCCGAGCGACGACATGGCAAGGTGTGTTGTCTCGCCGATTACAGGCACCGCATGGCGGACGAGGCCGCGCCGGATCGGGTCCAGGAGGATGTCGCCGAGGCCGGCCAAGGGGCCGCCCACCACGATGACTTCCGGGTTGATGAGATTCGCCACATTGCCCAACGCGCGGCCCACCGCGAGCCCGGCGTCGTCCACCACGCGAAGGGTTGCCTGATCCCTCGCCAAGGCGTTCCGAACAAGGTCCTCGGGCTCGAGGTGCAGCCCTGAGCCCTTCCCGAGCAGCTCGATCATGGTGGAGGTGGAAGCCATCGTTTCCAAGCATCCCCGGTTGCCGCAGCGGCAGATGGCGCCGTATTCGTGGATGGTTGCATGGCCGATTTCCCCCGTGATTCCCACCGCCCCGTAGTACGGTGCGCCATTGATGATGAGGCCCGCTCCGATACCGGAACCGATCTTGAGGAACATGAGGTTGCCGATCCCGCTGTGTGGCCCCCACGTGACCTCGGAGAGGGCGCCCAGATTGGCGTCGTTGTCAACGTATACGGGAAGATCGAGGGCTTCCTCCAGTCGTTCGAGAATCTGGATGCCCACCCATTCGGGCAGGATGGCTCCCTGCGCCACGGTGCCGGAACGCCGGTCGATGGGGCCGGCTATGCCAGCGCCCGCGCCCACTACGGCGCTTCGGTCAACGCCGCTTTCGAGCAGGAGTTTGTCGAGGAGGGCGACGGCGGCGCTGATGCCTTGTTCGGCGTGGTGGCCAAGGGGTAGCGTGACGGTTTCCTCGACGATGATGTGGTAGCCCAAGGAGGCCAGGACCACCCGCAGGTGGCGCCGGCCAAAGTCGATCCCGACGGCGACCGCGCCGTTGCTGTTGAGCCTGACGTTTAGAGCCCGGCGTCCGGAACTGGTGATCGGTTCGGTGGAGACGAGCCCGGCGTCTTGCATGATCTTGACGATGTTGGACACGGTTGCCGTGGAGAGGCCGGTCTGCCTGGCGAGCTCCGCCTGGGTGGAAGGGCCGCTCAGGAGGCACTCGATGAGCCGCTGCTGGTTCAGGTGGCGCAGTGCTGATTGTGAGCCGGGGTTTTTGCGGTGGCTCTTCGTCGAGCTGGATGTTGCAGGCATGACATGAAGCGTGCCTCAAATCACAGTTGCAGTCAAGAAGTTAACGCAATGGGCCAAACTTGCATTGGCGACATGGACCGAGCCCCCATTTGGTACGAACCATCCCCGGTGAGCCGCCCGCGGGTCCATTTGTCCCGTGGGGTCGGCGCTGTGGCTGGATAGGCTGGATCCAGGAGTAATTCCGGGCCCGTCTTCCAGGATGTCCTCAAAGACCGTGCGCTGGGATGCAAAGTGCAATCGAGGTGGTAATGATGCTGCTGTCCGTTCTACAGGCCAACGCAGCTGTCCTGGACGTCGACGCCAACCTGGCGACGGTCAATGCGGCGGCGCAGCGCGCCGCAGCCGCCGGGGCCTCCTTGTTGCTGACGCCCGAGCTCTTCCCTGTGGGCTACGCGCCGCTCAGGCTCCACGCGGAGCTGGATCCTGCAGTTCTCCCGAGCATCCGTAGCCGCCTTGCGGAGATCGCGCGCTCACACACTGTCGGACTCGTTTACAGCCTTCCCGCACTGGCTGCCGACGGGAGCTGGCGTATCTCCGCCACTCTTCTGGACACAGACGGAACCGTGCTTCTGGAATACGACAAAGTGCACCTCTTCGGCGGGG
Source organism: Arthrobacter bambusae (assembly GCF_030812595.1). Taxonomy (GTDB): domain Bacteria; phylum Actinomycetota; class Actinomycetes; order Actinomycetales; family Micrococcaceae; genus Arthrobacter; species Arthrobacter bambusae_B. The sequence goes on along the minus strand of NZ_JAUSSZ010000005.1, from coordinate 261,420 downwards.
AGGAGCGAAAGGCGTTCTCCGCCGCCCAGGCACCCCCCGGCGTCGTGGACTTCAACGGGATCAAAACGTCGCTGCTGATTTGCTACGACGTCGAGTTTCCCGAAACTGTCCGGGCTGCGGCCACGCGAGGCGCCGAGCTTCTGCTGGTTCCAACAGCCCTGTCCGCGGGATTCGACGCTGTACCGCAGGTCCTGATCCCGGCCAGGGCCCTGGAGAGCCAGCTCAACGTGGCCTACGCGAACCACAGCGGCCACGAGGACGGTTGCGACTTCCTTGGCGGAAGCGTGGTGGCCGGTCCGGATGGTTCATTGCTCGCGGCTGCCGGGAATGGTGCGGCATTGCTGTTCGCCGAGATTTCGACAGAAAGCGTCAAGGCTGCCCGGGAACAAGTGCCGTACCTGAGCGAACGCCGCCCGGAGCTGTACCGGGAGTGGGAGAGCTCCTAGCGGGAGGACTCAGTGCCGGACCAGAACGGACAGCATCATGAACATGCCGCTCAAACAGGAACGACGCATCTGTTCAGCGTATGGGCTGTCGCCCTTGTCCCGGGCGTAGTTGGAGGTCCTTTGCTTGCTGCAGCGACGGGCCAGCCGGTCTGGGTATTCCTCGGCCTGCTGGCCTTGGCCGTCCTGCTCGGCTTCTGGCATAGCAGTTTTCGCCGACGCTCGCAGCGGCCCTGACTCGCCGAGGCCCATCGGGCGGAAGTGGGTTCAGCTGGTGGTTCCGGGCGCGAGTAAGCCAACCGGCCGGGACCACTCGCGGATTCCGAGAATGAGGCTGTGTCCGTCGCCAAAGAATGGCAGAAGGAAGACTGCATGCAGCAGGAACCAGTACTGGAGCAATGAGCCAGGTGCCAGCAGGGTAATCAGGACCCCGACTAAGCATGACGCGCCGGGACCCAGAATTGCCACTACTGCGATCTGCCACCCGTAGAGGCGCCCGACGGGAATCACGGAGAAGCGGAGGACTCCGGCAGATACCACGATGTCTGAAACCCCGCGAAACAGCCTCATGCCCGCAACATGGAACCACTCATGCACTAAAAAGCCGCCCAGGAGGAAAAGTGCATGCACAATGAGCCACACGGCGGTCTGGAAAAGGACCAGATCGGTCGTCATGGCGGCCAGGAAGGTGCACGCTGTGAAGCTGAGAACCATGGCGGCAAAAGGCCATCGGCATGACCACATGAGTTGCTTGGCTATCAGGCCGGCGGTCACATCCTGGAGGGCGATCTTGAGAAGGGTCACCCTTCGTCTGCTTGCAGGAGTCGTTTCTTGTGGAGCTTTAGTCGTTCCAGGACTGATGCAACGGCAACATAGAAGACCAATGATATCGAGAAGACCAACGCGATGGGCGCGCCGTTCGAAACGCCGATTTCCAGCGCGGTCGCCCCGTCTGCCTGTTCGTGAGGTTCGAAGAAGAGGGCGCCGAACAGGCCAAATTTCCTGACTCCCATTTCTGAGGCCGAAAACATTGTAGTGATGAAACTCGTGACAACAACGATCATGGTGACAACAAAAGAGACCGTCAGCCCGGTGATGAATCTAAGCAACCACTTCATTGCGCGCAATCCTCTCCATTCTTCGCATACCAAGGATGCTGTAAAAGACGACCAGTAAGTTGAGGGCCGTGAAAATTGCCGTGTTGGTAATTGGCTCGAAATTAAAGACGTTCAACCCAAGTGCGACAATCATGACGAGTACCAGGGTGAGTAGGACTCCGATGATGACAGTGAATGGGTTCCCCTTCTCGGGAGGGAAAGCGATGCCGACCAGTGTTGAAATGAGGATGTTGCTCAAGCAGAATCCGAGCACTGGCAGACACGCTTCGAAAGGAACTCCCTGGGCCACAGAGAGCCCGATGACAGGAACGCCCACAACCACGAGGAGGACGCCTTGCGAGCCCACGAGGCGTAAGTAGTTCGCAACGGTGCGGCCCGGGTAGGTGGCCATGCGTCGCAGGGGCTCCGAGTTTGAAAATGCGTAGACTCCCTGAAATGTTATGAGAGCAAGGACGTAGGGTGGTAATACCAGATGCTCGAACCAGGCGAAGACCGAATAGATGAGGATGAAAGAGAATGCCACCATGGTTTCGAAACTTCGAAACAAAACCAGAATGTAAACGCCGAACTTACGCCCTGCCAACCATGAGGGCAGCACGACGAAGAATCGACGCATCGGAACATAGTTCCTGGGTGCGGTGACCACTATTGCGGGAATCATTGCTGCTGATGTCGCAAGCAGCACTAAAATGGAAAACCAGAGCCCGACGTCTTCCTGCAGCTTCGCGTACAGCAGGATCGGTGCATTGTATTCGCGCCCGGATACGTAGCTTTCGGCGATCTGGCTGCTCTGCTCGTTGGTTTGAGGAAAGGCCACGGCCAGCCCGATAGCCAGCACCATCGGGACTACCAGACCACGAAGTCGTGCGATCCCGATTGCCTGTAGAGCACGTTCAAGGAGATAGTAGCCGAGGCTCAGAAGCAGGTACGTTGAAATAGCGGGAAACCAGATGGACGCGAGAACCCTCGGAATGTAATCAGTACCCTCGATCAGCACGGTGGAAATCGAGAACGCACCGAAAACGAAGGCGGTCACAAGGAGAACGAGGGACGACTCAAAGAGCGCAAAGGCCATCGTCCTTTCCTTGTTGGTCACTGGCAGATTGAAGGAGAGCTTCAGAAGCTCATCTGCCTTCATGAACAGCACCCGGATCAGTGTGTATGCAATAAGTACCCAGAATCCGACCGATGCGTTGGCGACTTGAAGAACAGGCTCAAGCAGTCCGGTTCCACCGAGATACTGGCGGATGACCACATAGCTCAACACGCTGAATCCTGCGAACGCGGCAACGAGTAGGAATATGGCCGACAACCGAGCGGCCGGGCTGGCCAACAATCCCCGGCCCACCACGCGTCTCACGATGAAGAGCCAGAACAATCGGAACAGCAGAACCACGCTCTTGGGGTGCATTATGACGGCTCCATTGCCCGGATGAATTCGTTGGCTAGGTCAGCTATCGTGCCGTGATCTTGGATAATTTTCCGGACCGGCGCCTGAACCACCAGGGCGCCTTGGTTGAGAAGCGACAGCTCGTCAGCCACGTGTTCCAGCATGGTGAAGTCGTGACTGCACAGGAGAACTGACCGTCCTTCTTTGGCGAGATTTCGGATATCGCGCTCGAAGAGTTTGATGGCGTCGATGTCGACACCGTTGAGGGTCTCATCGATGACGGTAAGCCTTCGCCGGAGCATGAATGCGGCGATGAGTTGCAACTTCTTCCTCATGCCGTGTGAGTAGTCTTCGATCAGGTCGCGGTGCCTGTCCCGCATGGAGTACCTGGCGAATTGCGTCCTCAATGCTTCCTGATCCAAGGGTTGTCCATAGAGCCCGTGCATGAAACGCACGTATTCCGCGCCTGTAAGGAACTCAGGGAGATAATCGTTGCTTGACAAGTAGATTGAAGACATCTTGGCGCTGCGGCTCTGATTGTTGTCGGACCCGATGGAGACGCGGCCGCTTTGAAGTTGGAGCAGGTCCAGGATGACCTTTATCAGGGTGGACTTTCCAGACCCATTGGGACCGATGAGGCCCATGACCTGGTTGTCGGCGATCGTGAACGAGACGTCATGAAGCACTTGGGTTCTGGAGTTATATGCGTAGTTGACGTTGGCAACACTGAGAGTCATAAGGCGTGATTCCGATGCTCTGGTCGTGGTGGCACGGTGCCAGTGCCACCACGACGGCTAGCTTGCTGGCAATTACCTGCACTCAACCCATACGGAGACACCCCATTGGCTCCAGCTCCAGTTGCCGGTAAAACGGCCTCGTCCCTGCGTCAAGCACCAGACGGCCATCGCTGCGAGCATTGCAAAAGCAAGCACCATCAGGACGGCGAGAACCACCAGAAACCAGCCATCGTAGCGAACAATCATTTCGTCAATCTTGGTTCGTGCCGTTGCCATGGCGCTGCTTGCATTCAATGCGGTCGTAGTGAGCATTTCGTTCCTCCACTTCGATTTGAGCTACTGGCGACTGCCCGTAGCCGGCAGTCGCATGTTAGGCCCCGAAAACCGCGTCTCAGTGCTCAATCGGCGAAATTAAGTGGTGAAACCGGCCAAAATACGTGCAAAATCGACGTTTCTCAGTGTGCCAACGGCACCTTCTCCGTGTGTTTGGCCGTTCTGCACGGAGGCACAGCCGCGGCCCGGTGGACGGGGATCGTAGCGGTACGGCAACGCACACCAGCTTCCAACCCGGCGGCGCGCGACTAAGCGTCCCCTCCGCCCACCAAACCGTCCGTGTACTGCAGCGCGATCCAGAGCTCGGCGCGCACTTGGGCCTGGTTCAGGTCGGTGTCGAGCAGCTCGGCCAAGACGCCGATTTGCCGGCGCACGCTGTTCCGGTGCAACCCCAGCAGCTTCGCTGAGGCGTCCCAGCTGCCGTTTTCGCTCAGCCATCCCCGGAGGACTGCCAAAAGGGGATCGCGCTTGTCGGCTTCCAACGAAAGCACCGGTTCAAGGAGCCTCGCGGCCAGCATGGAGCCGGCTTCGCGCCCCAGGAGGCCGGTGACGGACCAGGTGACCTCGTCGACGCGGGCACTTCGTCCACTGGATTGCACCCGGCTTCGGAGCGACGTCACCCTCTGGTGCGCTGCGGCGAGGCCTGTCAGTTCGGTGGGATCCCCGATGACGAGCCGCCAGCCCAGCTTTTCAACGTCAGCCAGGAGCGCGTCGTCCACCTTCAAACGGGTGATCGCAGCGAATCCGTAATCGGTGATTTCCACCAATTTGGTGTCGAAGAGGCGCCGCCATTGCAGTAGCTCACGCACGGGGCTGTCGCCCGCGGGCCATTCGGGGGAGTCCACCTTGATGCCTTGGACCACGCGCAGGGGAGCGGACCGGGTGGAGGACAGGCTTTGAGCGAGGAGGTCCTTGAGCCCGTTGACATGCCGGGTCCCGCCGGTGGCAAGGCTTTCAGGGTGCAGCAGCAGCGCCGTCGCCAATTGGCTGGGTGCGAGCGAGCCGCTGGTCCGCTGGCGAACGAGCAGCTCCAGCAGCCCCACGACGGACTGCACCACGCTGTTCTGGGCGGGAGTCAGCGCGCCGTCCGAGCCCAGGATCAGGGCGCCCAAGTTTGCGTCTTTGGTGCTCCGGAGCGGGTGGCCGAAAACCATCTCGGACCCCGGCTGCTCAAAGCCGTCCATTTCAACCCTGGGCCCACTGCCCGAAAGAAGCCGTTCCAGCATGGGCTCCAAGAGTGAATGCTCGACGCCGGTGCTGCCTCCGGCTGCGTGGGCGCGCGCCCGTACCCGCCCGTCCGCTCCGACGAGAAGCGCCCAGACGGGGACCTTCTGGACCAAAGCCGCGAGCAGCTCGTGTTCAGGCCTGGGGGAGAGGACAGCCCGCATGAGTTGCCTGTTGGTGTCCGCAAGCTGGCGGAAGACCTTCGCGTTATCGGATTCCAGGAGCTGGGAGAACTCCAGCCCGATCGCGGCAAACGGAATGGACTCCGGGATTTCAATCAAGGTGAGCTGATGCCGGCGGCACGCCTTGAGCAGCTCGGCCGGGACGGCGTCGAAATACGGCCTGATCCCGAACCCCAACGCGGCCACCTTGGCCCCGACCAGGCGTTTCACGTACGCATCGACGTTTTCCCTGGACCCGCCCTCCCCCAGGAAAGGGAGTCCCGCGGTGAGCAGGAACTCCCCTTCCGGCAGGTAGGGGGTAGGGTCGTCCAATTCGCTGGGTTCAACCCAGCGCAGCAGCTCCGCGCCGCTGCCGCCGTCGTGGAGTATCTCCAACTCGGGCGGCAGCTGCTTCAGGAACTGCTCAAGCGTGACGAAGCTCAGGCGGCCGGGGCTCGGCTCAAGAGGCATCGCTCGCTGCCTCCTGGTAATCGGGGCACTCGTATGCGCCGGACTCATATCCGCGGGGCAGCCTCGGCGCGATGCGGTTGATGATCTCATCACCATGGCTTCCGATGGCAGCACCCCAGTCGTCGGCGCTGGCAGCCCCTCCCGCCGGATCGCCGAACAGGACGGCAGTGTCACCCACCTCGATTCCAGCCGCATCCGGGCCGAGGTCCACCATGAATTGGTCCATGCATACCTTGCCGATCACGGGGACTTTCCGCCCAGCGATCTGGACCAGGCTCCGGCCGCTGATGCCCTTCGGGATGCCGTCGGCATAGCCGAGCGGGATGAGTCCGAGGTAGCGGGGCTCGTGGGTGATGGCCTGGTGTTCGTAGCTGACTCCAGTCCCCGCTGGGACTTTTTTGACCATGACGAGCGGTGCGGTGACGCTCAAGGCCGGGCGCAGTCCGAAGTCGGCAGGATCGAGGTGGTCGGCGGGGGCCAAGCCGTAGATGGCCAGGCCGGCGCGGACCATGTCGAAGTGGAATTCGGGCCGGTCCAGAATGTTGGCCGAACTCGAAACATGCCGCAGCTGCGGGTCCAGCCCGGCGGCACGGGCTTCGCGGACGGCGTCTTCGAACTCCGCCACGGCTGCGGCGTTACCGGGATGGGCGGGGACATCGGCCCAGGCCAGGTGGGTCCAGATGCCGCGGACCAGAACCGTGCCGTCCTTCTCCGCCTTGCGTGCCTGGGCCACGAGATCGGGCCAGTCTTCCTTCCGCGCGCCGCCGCGGCTGAGGCCGCTGTCGAGCTCCAAATGCACGACAGCGGGGCGCCCCAGTTGCCTTGCGATCCCGGCCAGGACCTCAAGTTGACCGATGCTCCCAAGCGAAACATCGACGTCGTACTCCAGTGCCTCCCGGATAGTCGCGCTGGTCTGGGATGCCAGATAAAGCCACGACAGGACCGGCACGGTGATGCCGGCCCGGCGCAAGGCGATGGCTTCGCTCAATTGGGCCGTTCCCAGCCAATCCGCCCCTGCCGCCAAAGCCGTGCGGGCAACCTCGACGAGCCCGTGGCCGTAGCCGTTCCCCTTGACCACGGCCATGAAGTGCGGCGCGGCAGTGCGCTTTTTCAGTGCTTTGATGTTGTCTGAAATCGCAGACAAATCAACGCTGACCTGTCCGGACAGCGCCGCTTCCGGCGCCGTTTCTGATTGTGCAATACGTCTCATGGTTGATCACTATAGGTTATTTTGCACCTCCATGAGAGCTGGCTCACAGGCTTACGGTGGACACGGGAAACCGCAAACTACTCTGAAGGGACGTCAACGGTGACTGTGCCTACCTCCACCCAGACCAATCCAACGCACGACACAGATACGGGTTCCGGCAACGCCGCCCGCCGCCCGGGCCTCGGTGCGCAACTCCTGCGCCGCAAGCCCATCGGGCAAATGGTCAGCGAAGCCGGAAGCAGCCACGGCGGAACGCCGCTCGTCCGCAGCTTCGGCGTCCTCCAGCTGACCATGATCAGCGTCGGTGCCACTCTGGGCACCGGCATCCTGGTGATCCTGGGCGAGTCCGTGCCACTGGCAGGACCCGCGGTCTGGATTTCCTTCGTGGTGGCGGGACTTGCGGCATTGCTGTCCGCTGTGTCCTACGCCGAAATGGCGGGCCTGGTGCCCGTAGCCGGTTCGAGCTACTCCTACTCCTACGCCACGATGGGCGAGGGAATGGCCTGGATCTGCGGTTCGTGCCTCGTCCTCGAATACGCGGTGTCCGTTGCTGCCGTGGCCGTAGGCGCGGGCCAGTACGTGAATGAAACCCTCGCCGCATTCGGACAGGTACTGCCGGACGCCATGTCCCAGCCGCCGGGCAGTGGCGGGGTGGTCAATGTTCCGGCGATGGTGATCGTGGTCCTCGCCATGATCCTGCTGGTGCGTGGTGCGAAGGAGAGCGCCTGGATCAACACCGCGATTGTCGCCGTCAAGGTGGTCATCCTGCTGTTCTTCTGCGCTGTTGCCTTCACCGCTTTCAACGCCGGGAACTTCGAACCCCTCATGCCGATGGGCGCCGCGGGTGTCTCGGCTGCCGCATCCAGGGTCTTCTTCTCCTACATCGGATTCGACGCTGCCTCGACCGCCGGCGAGGAAGCCCGCAACCCCAAGCGCGACCTGCCCCGGGCCATCCTCCTTTCCATGGTGATCGTCACCAGCCTCTACGTCCTGGTGGCCGTTGCCGCCATCGGTGCCCGTCCCTGGGAATGGTTCGGCGGCACTGAAGCTGCCCTGGTGCAGATCCTCGAGGAAACCACCCACCAGCCCTGGATCGCCCTCGTGTTCTCGGTGGGGGCCGTGCTCGCCATCGCCAGCATCGTCCTGACCGTGCTCTATGGCCAGACCCGCATCCTGCTCTCCATGTCCCGTGACGGGCTCGTCCCGCAGGTCTTCGGCCGCGTCTCCCGCCGGACCGGCACCCCCGTGGCCGGAACGCTGATCGTGGGCACCGCCGTCGCACTCACCGCGGGACTTGTGCCGCTCGGCGCGCTCGCAGACGCCACCAGCATCGGCACCCTCTTCGCGTTCGCACTGGTCAACGTCGCCGTCATCTACCTGCGGCGCAACCGCCCGGAACTCAAGCGCAGCTTCCGCGTCCCGCTCTACCCGATCACCCCCGTCCTGGGCACCCTGATGTGCGCCTACCTCATGGCAAACCTCGGTGCCGACACCTGGGTAGTGTTCGGCGGCTGGATGCTCGTGGGCATCGCCCTCTACTTCGGCTACGGACGCCGCAACTCCAAGGTGGCGGCCCTGAGCGATCAGGAATACCGTGAACTATCCGCAAGGGTCTCGGACCCGGAAACTGTGAAGGCAGAACTTTCATGACCATCGCCACCGAATTGCCCGCGGCACAGGCCCCCGAACCGGGCACCCGCAAAGCAACGCCGGCCGAGGCTCCCATCACCATGCTGAACCCGGATTTCCCGTTCAGCTACGACCACTATCTGGCGCATCCGGATGGCTTGGCGGTCGTTCCGCCGGAACTCTACGGGACTGAAGTCGCCGTGATCGGTGCCGGCCTCTCCGGACTCGTCACGGCCTACGAACTTATGAAGCTCGGGCTCCGCCCCGTGGTCTACGAGGCCGACCAGATCGGCGGACGGCTCCGCACAGCGAGCTTCCCTTCCGCCCCCGGAGTGGTTGCCGACCTTGGCGGCATGCGGTTCCCGGTATCAGGCAAGGCTTTCTACCACTACGTGGATCTCCTGGGACTGGACACCCAGGACTTCCCCAACCCGCTCGCGCCCGCAACATCGAGTACCGTGATCGAGCTGGCAGGGAAGAAGCACTACGCCGCCACCTCGGCGGACCTGCCGGACTTCTTCCACGAGGTTGCCGCCGCGTGGAAGGCCGCCGTCAATGACGGCGCCGCGTTCCAGGAAATGCAGACGGCCATCCGGGCCCGGGACACCGCCCGCATCAAAGAACTGTGGAACGAGCTTCTCCCGCTCATGGACGAGCAGACGTTCTATGGTTTCATCGCCGCGAGCAACGCCTTCAAAGAGGCAGGCTTCGCGCACCGGGAAGCCTTCGGGCAAGTCGGTTTCGGCACCGGCGGTTGGGACACTGACTTCCCCAACTCCATCCTCGAGATCCTGCGCGTCGTCTACACCGATGCCGATGACCAGCACCGGCTCATCAGCGGGGGAGCGCAGCGTCTCCCCGAGGCACTCTGGCACCACGCGCCGTCGGGCATTGCGCACTGGCCCGAAGGCACGTCACTGGCATCGTTGCACTCCGGCTCCCCGCGCGGAGCCGTGGACCGCATTGAACGCGGCAGCAACGGAGACCTCATGGTGCGCGAGCGGTGGGGCCGGGAAACCGGCTACCCGGCCGTTGTGACCACGTGCCAGTCGTGGCTGTTGTCCACGCGCATCCACACCGAGGAATCGCTCTTCCCCGCCGAATTGTGGACAGCGATCGAGCGCTCGCACTACATGCAGTCGTCTAAGACCTTCGTCATGGTTGACCGGCCATTCTGGAAGGACATCGACCCCGAAACGGGCCGCGAAGTGCTGTCCATGACGCTGACCGACCGGCTCAACCGGGCCACCTACCTGCTCGACGACGGCCCGGACAAGCCCGCAGTCATCCTGCTTTCCTACACGTGGAACGACGACGCCTTGAAGTGGCTCTCGCTCAGCGCCGAAGAACGCGTCAAGCTCATGCTGCACTCGCTCGAGCAGATTTACCCGGGCGTGGACATCGCGAGCCACATTGTGGGGCAGCCCATTACCGTTTCCTGGGAGGCCGACCCCAACTTCATGGGTGCCTTCAAGGCCAACCTGCCGGGGCACTACCGCTACCAGCAGCGGCTGTTCACGCACTTCAAGCAGGACAAGCTGCCCGAGAGCCAGCGGGGTATCTTCCTGGCCGGCGACGACGTCTCGTTCACCGCGGGCTGGGCGGAAGGCGCCGTCACCACGGGCCTGAACGCCGTCTGGGGCGTCGTGAACCACCTCGGCGGTTCATCCGTGGCTGGCAACCCGGGTCCCGGCGAGCTGTTGGACGAGCTCGGACCGATCAGCCTGGACTAACTTCCGCTGAGGGCTACGCCGCGGCGTGCATTTCCCTGTGCGCCGCGGCGAGTTCCTTGTAGTGCGCCGCGTTGTGCTTCACGCCGTCGAGCTCTTCTTCGCTCAGTTCGCGGCGCACTTTGGCGGGCACCCCGGCAACCAGGGATCGCGGCGGGATGACGGTTCCCTCGAGCACGACCGCGCCGGCCGCAACGAGCGAGCCCGTGCCGATGACGGCGCCGTTCAGGATGGTGGCGCTCATGCCGATGAGGCAGTCGTCCTCCACCGTGCAGCCATGGACGACGGCGCTGTGCCCGACGCTGACCCGTTCGCCGACGGTGCAGGGGAAGCCGGGATCGGCGTGCAGGACCACGTTGTCCTGCAGGTTCGAGCCGGCGCCGACGCTGATGGCAGCGGTGTCTGCCCGGACGGACACGCCATAGAAAGCGCTGGAGTCCTCGCCGAGGGTGGCCTTGCCGATGATGGAAGCCGTGGGTGCCACGAACGCGGAGTCATGGATGACCGGGGTGTCCCCGGCAAAAGTGTAGATGGGAGCCATGGGGCAAGCTTAGGGCCCACACGGCCTGCTCAAGGAGTCCGGAGCACCAGGAACTGGTAATGCTGGGTCCAGTTCCCGGCTCCGGGTCCGGATTCTGCTCCGGTGCCCTCGGGCCACGTCTGGAAATGCTCCACCGTTCCATGGTCGCCGAAGACGCGCCGGACCGTTTCGTCGCTGCGCCGGCTGAAGAAACGCCGCGGTTCGTCCAGGTCCTCGGGGTTGAGGACCTCTTCATCCTCACCTGACCAGAGCCCGACGGCGATTGGCGCACCGGGTGCAGTGACCCGCACGAGTTCGCTCACGACGTCGTGGATTGCCGTGTTGGGGACGTGCAGGAGCGTGCTCATGGTCCACGCGGCCGGGAACGTGCCGTCCGCGAAGGGCAACGAGAGGCCGCTGGCGACGCTGGCGTCCAGTCCCTTGGCACGGGCGAGGTGGATGCTTTCCTCGGAAAGGTCCACGCCCGTGTAATGCAGGCCCGCCCTGACGAACTCCCGGCCTTCGATTCCTGTGCCGCAGCCCAGTTCGAACAGCGAATGGCGGTGCTCCGCCTTGAGCAGGCGGATGAACCAATCACGGCAGTCGATCCGATGCGAGGTCATGGGAATGCCCTCCATGGACCCAGCCTAGAACGGAGCCTAGTTGAACACTACGGTCCGGGTGCCATCGAGCAGGACGCGGTGCTCGGCATGCCACTGCACGGCCTGGGCCAGCGTGCGGCCCTCGACATCGCGGCCCATCTGCACGAATTGCTCGGCTGTGCGGGCGTGGTCCACCCGGATGACTTCCTGCTCGATGATCGGGCCCTCGTCGAGGTCCGCCGTGACGTAGTGGGCGGTGGCTCCGATGATCTTCACGCCCCGCGCATGCGCCTGGTGGTAGGGCTTGGCGCCCTTGAAGGACGGCAGGAAGGAGTGATGGATGTTGATGGCCTTGCCGTTGAGCTCGGTGCAGAGCTCGTTGGAGAGGACCTGCATGTAACGCGCAAGGACGGTCAGTTCGATGCCGTGCTCGTGGATGAGTTCGAGCAGCTTGGCCTCGGCCTGTGGCTTGGTGTCGGGAGTGACCGGGATGTGGTGGAAGGGGATCCCATAGAACTCCGCCAGGCTTTCGAGGTCGCGGTGGTTGGAGACGATGGCCGGAACCTCGATGGGGAGGGTTCCGGAGCGCTGCTGGAAGAGCAGATCGTTGAGGCAGTGTGCGTCCTTCGAACCCAGGATCAGGGTCCGGACCTTTTGGCCCACCGGATTGATCTGCCACTTCATGCCGAATTCTTCGGCCACCGGCGCCAGCGCCGAAGAAAGCTCCGCCTGGGTCGAGCTCGTCGTGGCTTCCACCCGCATGAAGAAGTTTCCCGTGCTGGGGCTGCCGTATTGCTGGGAATCGGCGATATTGCAGCCGGCCTCCAACAAGGCGCCCGCAACGGCGTACACAATTCCAGGCCGGTCCGGGCAAGACAGGGTCACAACAAAAGACGTAGGCAGGGTGGAGTCAGTCACACGATCAAGCCTACCGTTGCCCACCTGTTGTACTGTTTAAGTCGTCGCGACTGGCGTTGGGTGGTGTACCACCAGGGAGCGGCATTTTGAAGACCACGGATCGTACGCCTGGGCCGAGGGTCACGTCTTACCCTCGCTGTGCCATGCCCCGTAATCAAAGGCATGGAAAAAACCCAGCCGGTAGCCTGACCTGTAGAAATACCCGTTGCCTATCCAGGAGACCTTCGTGACCACCACCACCGTTAACTCCGCGACCATCAGCAACCAGCCGCTTGCCGAACTCGACCCCGAGATCGCCGCCGTTCTGGAACAGGAACTCGGCCGCCAGCGCGGCACCCTGGAAATGATCGCTTCCGAGAACTTTGCGCCCCGCGCCGTCATGGAGGCCCAGGGTTCTGTCCTGACCAACAAGTACGCCGAAGGCTACCCCGGCCGCCGCTACTACGGCGGCTGTGAATACGTCGACGTCGCAGAGCAGCTGGCCATTGACCGCGTGAAGGCTCTCTTCGGTGCCGAGTACGCCAACGTCCAGCCGCACTCGGGTGCGCAGGCCAACGCCGCGGCCCTGTCCGCCATGATCACCCCCGGTGACAAGATCCTGGGCCTTTCCCTGGCTCACGGTGGCCACCTGACCCACGGCATGAAGCTCAACTTCTCCGGGAAGCTCTACAACGTCGCTGCCTACCAGGTCGAAGAAGACAACTTCCGCGTGGACATGGACAAGCTCCGCGAACAGGCCATTGCCGAGAAGCCCCAGGTAATCATCGCCGGCTGGTCCGCTTACCCGCGCCACCTCGACTTTGCAGCCTTCCGCTCCATCGCCGACGAGGTTGGCGCGCTCCTCTGGACGGACATGGCCCATTTCGCGGGCCTCGTCGCAGCAGGCCTGCACCCGAGCCCGGTGCCGCACTCCGACGTCGTCACCTCCACGGTGCACAAGACGCTTTCCGGTCCGCGTTCCGGCGTGATCCTGGCCAAGCAGGAGTGGGCGAAGAAGCTCAACTCCAACGTGTTCCCGGGCCAGCAGGGCGGCCCGCTCATGCACGTGATCGCGGCCAAGGCCGTTGCTTTCAAGATCGCTGCCGGCGAGGAATTCAAGGAGCGCCAGGAGCGCGTCCTCGAAGGCGCCAAGATCATCGCCGACCGCCTCAACCAGGCCGATGTCGCTGAAGCTGGTGTCTCCGTGCTGACCGGCGGCACCGACGTCCACCTGGTCCTCGTGGACCTGCGCAACTCGCAGCTGGACGGCCAGCAGGCCGAAGACCTCCTGCACTCCGTGGGCATCACCGTCAACCGCAACGCCGTTCCGTTCGACCCCCGCCCGCCGATGGTCACCTCCGGCCTGCGCATCGGTACCCCGGCATTGGCTACCCGCGGCTTCGGTGCCACCGAATTCACCGAGGTTGCCGAGATCATCGCTTCTGCGCTGAAGTCCGGATCGGCTACCGATGTCGAAGCCTTGCAGGCCCGGGTCGACAAGCTCGCCGCCGACTTCCCGCTGTACCCGCAGCACGAGCAGTGGTAAGCATGACGGAAGCAGGGATGGCCAAGAGTGCCCAGCTTCTCGACGGTAGGGCTGCTGCGGCGGAGATCAAGGCTGAGCTGAAAGAGCGCGTGGCGGCCCTCAAGGCTCGCGGAATCACGCCGGGGATCGCAACGGTACTGGTCGGAGCGGATCCGGCGTCACAGCTGTACGTGTCCATGAAGCACAAGCAGTCACGGGAAATCGGGATGAACTCGATCCAGCGTGAGCTGCCTGCGGATGCCACGCAGGCCGAGGTAGAGGCGCTCATTGACGAACTCAACGCCGATCCTTCGTGCCACGGCTATATCGTCCAGTTGCCGCTGCCCAAGCACCTTGACACCGATGCGATCCTTGAGCGGATCGATCCTGCCAAGGACGCGGACGGGCTTCACCCCACGAACTTGGGCCGCCTTGTGCTCAACGTCAACCGGGAGATTACTTCGCCGCTGCCGTGCACACCGCGCGGTGTCATCGAGCTGCTTGTGCGCAACGGCTACAGCCTCGCGGGCAAGCACGTAGTCGTGGTGGGACGCGGAGTCACCATTGGCCGCTCCATCGGCCTGCTTCTTACCCGACGGGCAGTCAACGCGACCGTGACGCTCACACACACCGGCACAAAGAACCTTTCGGAGTTGCTGCGGCAGGCGGACGTCATCGTGGGGGCCGCCGGCGTGAAGCACATCGTCAAGGCCGCGGACGTCAAGCCAGGCGCCGCCGTACTCGACGTCGGGGTCACCCGGGAGACCGATCCGGAAACAGGCAAGAGCACGGTCCACGGAGACGTCGACCCAGCGGCTGCCGAGGTGGCCGGCTGGATTTCTCCCAACCCCGGTGGAGTTGGCCCGATGACAGTTGCACTACTCATGACCAATGTGGTGGAAGCCGCGGAACGCCAAGCGGGCATCGCCTAGGGTTTTGCGTGTAGGGCGCCTACTCCCGCGGGAGTAGGCGCCCTACATCGTTAACCCGACGACGCCGATGCCCTCCGCGGCTAGGCTCGGAGCATGCAGCGGCGTTTCCAGGGTCCTCCCACGAGTTTCATCGTGATCGCGGTGGCCCTGATCCAGGTCCTCGGGACCATCTTCTCGGCGAGCCATCAGACGGCCCCGCGCGCCCTCGACCCGCTCGCGTTCATGCTGCTGCTGGCGGGCCCCGCGGCTTTGGCCTTCCGGTCCCGCAGGCCCGCCGTCATGTTGCCGGTCACCATCGCGGCCACCTCCATCTACCTGCTCCGCGGTTACGCCTGGGGTCCCATAGTGCTGTCCCTGGCTCTCTCGATCATCCTGACCGCCGCCGCAGGGCTGCGCTGGCTGGCGTGGCTCGGGGCCGGGATCTGCGCCGCCGCCGTCGTTCTGATGGCTGTCCTCGCGGGGGACGAGACGGGGCTTGTCCGGGCCTCTGCCGGCGTTGCTTGGGCGGCGATCCTCGTCCTCATCGGTGAAGGCTTTCGACGGCGGGCCGAGCGGATGGCCGAATACCGGCGACGGCGGGAGGCCGCGAAGCAGGCCGAACGGGACGAATACCGGCTCACGCTCGCCCGTGATATCCACGATGTTGTGGCCCACTCGCTGTCGATGATCAATGTCCAGGCTTCGGTGGCGCTCCACTTGGGCACCAACGACCCCGAAAAGCTCCGTCCGGCGCTCGAGGCCATCAAGGCCGCGAGCAAGGAATCCTTGGCCGAGGTCCGTCAACTCCTCGGAGTATTGCGCGACGATGCGCCGCTGAGTCCCGCGGCGCCCCCAAGTCTGGGGCGGATTCCGGAACTCGTGGAAGACGCGCGGCGTGGCGGCCTGCAGATGCGGTTCGAAAATTCCGTCGACCCCGAACTGGTCGGCGCAGCACAACAGGAAGCCGCCTACCGGATCGTCCAGGAGGGGTTGAGCAACGTCCGCAGGCACTCAGGCGCGGTGTCCGCCGTCGTACTCCTGGAAATGGCGGGGAACGCCTTGAAAGTGAGAATCGACGACGACGGCGGCGGCCTCCGGGGAATGCCCGCCGGGAACGGGCTGAGGGGGATGCGGGAGCGCGTCGAGGCACTCGGCGGCAAGCTTGGCCTGACGGCACTCTCACCCGGCCTGCGCGTGGAAGCGAGCCTCCCGTTGAATGCCGGCCCAGGAGGACACCACGCATGATCCGCTTGCTGCTAGCCGACGACCAGAACCTTATCCGGGCCGGATTCCGAGCGCTCCTGGACGCCGAACCGGACATGGAAGTCGTTGCCGAAGCGGGTACCGGCCGGGATGCGGTCAGGCTGGCCGAGCGTGAGGCGCCCGACGTCGTCCTGATGGACATCCGCATGCCTGATGGCGACGGACTGGCCGCAACCCGGCAGATCCTGGCCAACCCTGGCCTCGCCCACACCCGCATCATCATCCTCACCACCTTTGAGCTGGACGAATACATCGCCGAAGCCGTGCGCGCGGGTGCCGCGGGCTTCCTCGTCAAGGACACGGAACCGGAGGAACTGATCCGCGCGGTGCGGGTGGTTCACGACGGCGACGCGCTTCTTTCGCCGTCCGTGACCCGCCGCATCATGGCCCAGCTCGCCCTGCACAGCAAAGCGGCCAGCCAGCCGATTGCCTTGGACCAAATCACGGAACGGGAACGGGAAGTCCTGGCACTGGTGGGGGAGGGCCTGAACAACGCAGAGATTGCCGAGCGGCTGTTCATTACTCCGTTGACGGCGAAGACCCACGTCTCGCGCATCATGACCAAGCTCATGGTCCGGGACCGGGTTCAGCTTGTGGTGCTGGCCTATGAATCCGGACTTGTCCGGCCGGGCTGGAGCAGCTGATCGTGCCGGACAGTCTCCCGGGGGAGTAAGCGGCCGGCCGCAAGTGACTCCCGGTGGCCGACGCGTTTCCACGGGCCGAAAACCAGACTGGAACCAGAGCCGAGATACGGCCTGTTGAGAGTTTGGACTGGACATGTTGACTTCATTGAGCACCTCCATTGGCGCCGCGGCCGCCCAGCTGCCCGCCGACGTCGTTCATGGGCCGGGAGGGTTTGTCTTCTGGCCGTTTTTCCTCCTGATCCCGTTGTTCTGGATCCTCGTGATCGGCTTCTTCATCTTCTTCGGACGCCGCATGTGGCGCCGGAACCACTACTGGGCAGCAACCCAGGGCGCCGAAAGCGTGCTGAGGGAGCGCTACGCACGTGGCGAAATCGACGAAACCGAGTACCGCCAACGCCTGGAAGTGCTGCGCGCACATCCGACGAACTGAGGAACCGGCAGATTCTGCTGGATCATTCGCCTCGCCAAACCACCAGGCCTTGGAACCGCACGGGTTCCAGGGCCTGATGCGTTGGATGATCCAGCAGAATGTCACCCAGCCCAGTTATTCCAGAGAATTGCGGAATAGCTCTTTCACGTATTCCTTGGCTCTACTAGTCTGCTGGGGTGCACAATGAAGCCACCCGCTCTCTCTCCACGTCAGCCAGCTTCCAGATGAACCCACCCCCAGTCATCACCGCCGAAAACCTCACCAAGAGCTACGGCGAGCTCACCGCCGTCGACGGGATCTCCTTCGAGGTCCCGGCAGGGGAGTCCTTCGGCCTGCTTGGCCCCAACGGCGCGGGCAAATCGACCACCATGAAGATGATCGGCGGAGTCTCCCAGCGCACATCCGGGAAGCTCAGCATCATGGGCCTGGACCCCGAAACCCACGGGCCGGAAGTGCGGGCGCACCTCGGAGTGGTGCCGCAACAGGACAACCTGGACGAAGAACTGAAAGTCCGCGAAAACCTGATCGTCTATGGCCGCTACTTCGGCTTGCCCTTGAGCTACTTGCGCCCGAAGGCCGACGAGTTGCTTGAGTTCGCGCAGCTGACAGACAAAGCCAAGTCCAGGGTCGATGCCCTCTCGGGCGGCATGAAACGGCGCCTCACGATTGCCCGCTCCCTGATCAACGAACCCAAGGTCCTGCTCCTGGACGAGCCCACTACGGGACTGGACCCGCAGGCCCGCCACATCCTTTGGGACCGCCTGTTCAGGCTCAAGGAACAAGGTGTCACGCTGATCCTCACCACGCACTACATGGACGAGGCCGAACAGCTTTGCGACCGGCTGATCGTGGTGGACAAGGGCCGGATCATGGCCGAAGGCTCGCCGGCCAGCCTGATCCGCGAATATTCCACACGCGAGGTCCTGGAACTGCGCTTCGGATCGGAACGCAACGCCACCATCGGCGCCGAACTCGAGGGCATCGGCGAACGCGTCGAGACCCTTCCGGACCGGGTACTCATCTACGCGCACGACGGCGAATCGGCCTTGGAACAAGTCTCTGCACGCAGGCTTCGTCCGCTGACATCCCTGGTGCGGCGTTCTTCGCTGGAGGACGTCTTCCTCCGGCTGACCGGACGGAGCCTCGTTGACTAGCGCCCACCCGCCGGCCGTTTCAGCCAGTCGGGCGAAGCGCTGGGGATCCTTCTTCTACGCCGAGCAGGTGCTGCGGGTGATGCGCGGGTACGGTTGGTCCGTCTTCCTGTACAGCGTAGGGCAGCCGGTGGCGTATCTGTTCGCCATGGGCATCGGGCTGGCGAGCCTGGTGGATGCGCACGGCGGCTCGGTGTTTGGTGGGGTGAACTACTTGACCTTCATAGCGCCCGCACTGCTGGTCTCGTCCGCAGTCATGACGGCGTCGGGGGACTTTTCCTACCCGATCATGGACGGCTTCAAGTGGCGCCGCGTGTTCTATGGTCCGCACGCCTCACCGCTGGTACCGCGGCAGATCGCCGCGGGCCACATCATGGCAAGTGCCTTGAAGTTCCTGGTCCAATCGCTGGTCTACTTCGCCATCGTGGCCATGTTCGGCGCCTCGCCGAGTCCGTGGGGCTGGGTGTCGGCAATCGTTGCGACAGTGGCCGGGCTGTCCTTCGGGCTGCCGCTCATGGCCTATTCCTCGACCATCACCAAAGACTCGGGCCAGTTTGCGCTGGTGCAGCGCTTTATCGTGGTGCCGCTGTTCCTGTTTTCGGGCACCTTCTTCCCGCTGGATTCGCTGCCCCTCGGAGTGCGCTGGATCGGTTGGATCTCGCCGGTGTGGCACGGTACGCAACTGGGCCGCGTCCTCACCTACGGACTCGAGGAGAATCCCGTGTTGACCCTGGCCCACATCGTGTTCCTCGTGGGCGCCGCCGCTGCGGGCTGGACGCTGACGCGCAGGCAGTTCGTCAGGAGGATGGGGGCATGAGTGCGCTGGCTGAAGGCCAGACAGGCCCCCGCAGCGCCACCGACGCCGCCCGTGAACGCACCTTTGGCCCGCTGTACTCGCGCAACGCGCTTGCTGTTGTGTCGCGGGGACTCATGGCGGCGAAAAGCAGCACCTGGTTGATCCTGGTTTCAGGATTCTTCGAGCCGGTCCTTTACCTGGTCTCCATGGGCGTGGGACTGGGGCCCATCGTGGGTAACGTGGCGGGACCGGGCGGCCAGGAAATCAGCTATGCGGCGTACATCGCGCCCGCGCTCCTGGCCGTGTCCGCCATGAACGGCGCCATCTACGACTCCACCTGGAACGTCTTCTTCAAGATGAACTTCGCCAAGCTGTACCAGGGAATGCTCTACACCTCCCTAGGGCCACTGGACGTAGCCATTGGGGAGATCTTCCTAGCCCTGCTGCGCGGACTCCTGTACGCCACGGGGTTCACGGCCGTCATGGCCGTCATGGGACTCATCACCACGCCATGGGCCATCCTGGTCATCCCGGCATCCGTGGTGATCGCTTTTGGCTTCGCCAGCATCGGCATGGGTATCACAAGCTTCATGAAGACGTTCCAACAGATGGACTGGATCAACTTCTTCATGCTGCCGATGTTCCTTTTCAGCGCCACCTTCTACCCGCTGAGCGTGTATCCGCAATACATCCAGTGGCTCATCCAGGCGATGCCGCTTTGGCACGGCGTGGAACTCCTCCGGCAGATCAGCATTGGTTCCTTCAGCCCGGCCACGGCAGTGCATGTTGCTTACTACCTCGTGATGATCGCCCTCGGCATCATGCTCACTACCGGGAGGTTGCGCAAGCTCTTCCTGAAATAGCGGCGCGGGCTGTTCGCCGGGGGTGGAAGCGAACGGTTCGTCGCGCGGAGTTTGCGACAATGGGTGCATGCGATCCCTCGGCGACTCCCCGTCATCTGCTCCCTCGTCCGCTTCCGCCAAGAGCCCATTCAAGGGCTTCCGCATCGGTGGACTGGGCATGACTGTGGTGCTCATCGCCTTCCTGGTGGCCGTGATCTTCGCCGCGAACCATAACGACGTCGTCGGCTGGGTCGTTGCTGTTGTCTCCTTCGGCTGGCTGGCGCTCGCCGCTTTCGTGGTCTTCAGCATCCAGAAGGCCGCCAAACGAGCGGGTGAAAAACTTACCGAAGCCCAGAACGCGTTCAACGCGGCAACCGGCCGGGCACCGTCGTCGTCGGCCGCGGACCACGGGGGCACCCGCGTGGTCGCTGAACGCAGCGAAACGGATGAAATCCGGGACCTCAAGCTGGACCACTCCTTCAAGATTGTCCAGGTGCAGGTGCGAGTGGTGGAGGACGAACGCGCGAAGGGCGACGCCGCCGATCAGGACACCATCAATCGCGCCCTGGAGACCATCGCCATCACGGCAAGCAATGCCCGGGACATGATCAAGTCCGCCGGGGGCGACGAGCCCGTCTCGGGCACCATCATCGACTAGAGTAGGCGGGTGAGCTCGGCATTGAAGAAGGACTTCCTTCGCATCGCAACGGTCAACGTCAACGGCATTCGCGCCGCCTACAAGAAGGGCATGGCGGAGTGGCTGGAACCGCGCGACGTCGACATCCTGTGCATGCAGGAAGTCCGCGCGCCCGATGAGGTGGTCCACCAGCTCATAGGCGAAGGCTGGCACATCCTCCACGCCGAGGCCGAAGCAAAGGGCCGTGCCGGCGTTGCGATTGCCTCCCGGCAGGAGCCCGTTGCCACCCGCGTAGGTATCGGCGACGACTACTTTGCCACCACCGGACGCTGGGTCGAGGCAGACTACGTCGTTCGCGACGGCGGCGGCAAGGACACCACCCTGACCGTCGTCAGCGCTTACGTGCACTCCGGCGAAGTGGACACACCCAAGCAGGTGGACAAGTACCGCTTCCTCGATGTCATGAGCACGAGGCTTCCGGAACTTGCCAAGCACAGCGATCATGCCCTCGTGGTCGGCGACCTCAACGTGGGCCACACAGAGCTCGACATCAAGAATTGGAAGGGCAACACCAAGCGTGCAGGGTTCCTTCCTGAGGAGCGAGCGTACTTCGACCGCTTCTTCGGCGACGAGATCGGATGGAGGGATGTCCACAGGGGCCTGGCAGGAAATGTCGATGGCCCCTACACCTGGTGGTCCCAGCGCGGTAAGGCCTTTGACACCGACACAGGCTGGCGCATCGACTACCACATGGCCACACCCGGACTCGCGGCAGCCGCACTTTCGGCCGTCGTTGACCGGGCGCCGTCGTGGGACACCCGTTTCTCCGACCACGCACCGCTGGTAGTCGACTACCAGCTCTAGGCTTTCGAAAGTTTCCTCATGACCAGTTCCATCACGACTGAAACCGCTGCAGCAGCAGCCCCGGCTACATCCACCAAATTGGCCGCCGGAGCCAAGCACCGGGTCCTTTCCGGCATGCAGCCCTCCGCTGATTCCCTCCACCTGGGCAACTACCTCGGTGCCCTGGTCAACTGGGTCCGCATGCAGGACGAGTATGACGCCATCTTCTTCATCCCGGACCTGCATGCCATTACGGTGCCGCAGGATCCCGCCGAGTTGGCCCGCCGCACGCGCGTCACCGCTGCCCAGTACATCGCCGGCGGCGTAGACGTCAACAAGTGCACGCTGTTCGTGCAGTCCCAAGTCCCTGAACACGCCCAGCTGGCATGGGTCCTCGGCTGCATCACAGGCTTCGGTGAGGCCTCGCGCATGATCCAGTTCAAGGACAAGTCCCTGCAACACGGTTCGGACCACGCGAGCGTCGGACTCTTCACGTACCCGATCCTGCAGGCTGCCGACATCCTGCTGTACCAGCCGCATGGGGTCCCCGTGGGCGAGGACCAGCGGCAGCACATTGAGCTCAGCCGCGACCTCGCCCAGCGCTTCAACAGCCGTTACGGCGAGACGTTCCAGGTGCCGCAGGCCTTCATCCAGAAGGAAACGGCCAAGATCTACGATCTCCAAAACCCCACGGCCAAGATGTCCAAGTCCGCGGAGTCGCCCGCGGGGCTGATCAACCTGCTCGATGACCCGAAGGTCACAGCCAAACGCATCAAGTCGGCGGTCACGGACACCGAGACGGAGATCCGCTTCGACCGCGAAGCCAAGCCCGGGGTGTCCAACCTGCTGAGCATCTACTCGTCCATCAGCGGTAAGCCGGTGGAGAAGATCGTGGCGGACTACGAAGGCAAGATGTACGGCCACCTTAAGGTCGATCTCGCTGAACTCGTCGCGGCCCATCTCGGGCCGATCCGGGACCGCGCCAACGAGTTGCTGGCCGATCCTGCCGAGCTCGACCGGCTCCTGGCCCTCGGTGCGGACAAGGCCCGCGAGATCGCTTCGGCCACGCTGGCCGATGTCTATGCCAAGGTGGGCTTCCTGCCTTACGGCCGAACCCAAGGAACCCGCTAAGACCATGTGCGCAGCCGGCAAGCTCAGCGTCCAGGCCGGCTCCCCGTCAAGGGGAGCCGACCAGGCCACTGATGCCCGCTTGGACACTAGTGCGAACCACTCTGGCGGCGCGTGCGGGGACAGCCTGTGCGTGGGGGTCATCCTGGGGTTTCCGCGGGATGTCGCCCAGGAACTACAGAAATGGCGAGCTTCCTTCGGCGATCCCATGGCGGAGGTGATTCCGGCCCACATCACGCTGGTTACCACTACGCCTGCCCAGGACTGGGAAACCACCCGCGAGCATGTTCGCGACGTCGCCCGTCGCCAGGCACCCTTCAAGATCACGATTTCCGGCACGGGCTCGTTCCGGCCGATTTCCCCGGTGGTGTTCCTGAAGGTCGAAGACGGATTCGAAGAGTGCGTGGGCCTGCACGAACAGCTGCAGACCGGCCCGCTGGAGCGTGATCTTCCCTTTCCGTACCACCCGCACGTGACCGTAGCCCACGACGTCGCCCCGGAAAGCCTGGACGAGGCCGAAACGGTGCTCAGGAACTACACCGCCAGCTTCCCCGTGGTTAGCATGGGACTTTACGAGCACGATGACAACGGCATTTGGCAGCTACGGGAAGAGCTCGACTTTGGCGGCGACGCAGACCAACCACGCAATGGCACAGAACAACGATCGGCAGCAGGCGGACAGGCCACCACTGCCGACTGAAGGGGCGCAGCTGAAGCTGCAGCTCATTCACCGGCAGGTCGAATGGGGTAAGGCCCGGCGCTCAGGCAACAGAGGCGCCAAGCTACCGGCGTTCATCAACCTGGCCCTCGCCCGGCTGAGCAACTTCCGGCCCATGCGCGCCTTTAACCTCTACAACCTGCGCCTTGGTCCGCTGTTGAGTGCGGGCATTGGCTTCACCATGTTCTTCTCCGTCACAGGCCTGTTGGCAACGGGATTCGCCGTGACCGGTTTGGTCCTCAACGGGCAGCCCCGACTGGTTGATTCAATTATTTCCAGCGTCGCCACGGCGGCCCCGGGACTACTGAAGACCAACGGCGGCAACGGACTGGTGGATCCCCATGATCTCTTGAATCCCACAGGCCTTGGCTGGACGGCTGCCATAGCCGCCGTCGTCACGGTATTCACCGCGCTCGGCTGGATCGGCGGAATTCGGGCGGGTCTTCGCGGAGTCATGGGACTGGCGCCTGTGCAGGAGAATCCGCTGCTGATGAAAGCCCGTGACGCCGGCACCCTCCTGCTGCTCGGCGCAGCCCTGGTGGTCAGCGCCGGTGTTTCGCTGGTGTTCGGGACGGCGGCCGGATGGATCATCGAACAGCTCGGCTTGGCCGATGCCGTGGGCGGCCCCGTCACCTGGCTCGTTCGCACGGCCGTTCCACTAGTCCTCAATTGGGCGACGGCGGTCATCATGTTCCGCTTTGCAGCCCGCCTGAAACTTCGCCGCCGGGCGTTCCTGGAAGGAACGGTGCTGGCCGGTGTCGGGAACACCATCCTGCAGATCTTCAGCACCGAATTGCTGGCGAATGCCGGACGGAATCCGATCCTGGCCTCATTTGCCATCATTATCGGGCTTCTCATCTGGTTCAACCTGGTCAGCCAGGTCTATTTGATCTCCGCGGCTTGGTCGGCCATCAGGGAAGCGGACACCGGCGCGCAGGAGCACCGCAAGCCCGCCCTGGGTTCACGGCACCCTTTGCCCCGTACGTTTCCACGCTAAAGGTTCTTGAGGGCACGCGGCGCCCCACTGCCAGGCAGCTGGCTTTGGCTCCGCCACTTGCTAGTCGCCGAGGTACTGCCCGGCCCAGGCTGCAATGATCCCGGCAACGCGGGCGGCCTGACCCTTGCCCGTCAACAGGTGGTCGCTGCCTTCGATCGCAACGAAGCTGCGCGGGTGACGTGCCGTTTGGAAGATCTCGCTTGCGTTGTCGATGCCCACAGTGTTGTCGGTAGGGGAGTGCAGCACCATGAGGGGCCTGTGCAAGGTACGGATGCAGTCCCTCAGGTCTGCCCGCTCCACGTCTTCCACAAAGTGGCGGCGAACCTCCATCCGCCTGCCGCCCAGATTGACCTCTGCGCTGCCTTCACTGAGGATCGTGCTTACCTCGGCGTCGAACATGTGCTCCACGTGCTTGGGTTCGAACGGGGCGCCCACCGTCGCAACAGCCCGTACCTCGGGAAGGCCAAGGGCAGCCGCCAGGACAGCCGCTCCGCCGAACGAATGGCCCACCAGCAGGGAGATTTTCTTGTCATCCGCACGCATGAACTCGGCGGCGCGGATGGTGTCCGCCACTTTGACGCTGAACGATCCGGCGGACCATTCGCCGGCGGAGTCGCCCAGCCCAAGGTTGTCGAAGCGAAGCATACCGACGCCAAGGTCCGCCAAGCCCTTGCAGATACGCGAGGCAGAGGGACTGTCCTTCCCGAGGGTCAAACCATGGGAAAACACGCCCCAGCCCCGGACCGGGCCCTCAGGCACGTCCACGATCCCCGCCAGGAGATCTCCGGTGCTGCCTTCGAAGCTGATCTTCATGGATTTGGACACCTGTCCGCCTTTCGTTTGCGGGTTGCTGGCTCTTCATGAATAGTTCTTGGACAACGACGACGGCGCCCCTCACCAGAGCGGTGGGCGGCGCCGTCGTCGTACTTTAGATTCAGGAACTAGATCTTGCGTGCCAGGATGGCCTGCTTGACCTCGGCGATAGCCTGCGTCACCTGGATGCCACGCGGGCAAGCCTCGGAGCAGTTGAAGGTGGTGCGGCAGCGCCACACGCCTTCCTTGTCGTTGAGGATCTCCAGGCGCATGTCGCCGGCATCGTCGCGGGAGTCGAAGATGAAGCGGTGCGCGTTCACAATCGCGGCCGGGCCGAAGTACTGGCCGTCGGTCCAGAACACAGGGCAGGACGAGGTGCACGCAGCGCACAGGATGCACTTGGTCGTGTCGTCGAACCGTTCACGGTCCTCAACCGACTGCAGGCGTTCCTTGGTGGGCTCGTGGCCCTTGTTGATCAGGAACGGCATGACCTCGCGGAAGGACTGGAAGAACGGCTCCATGTCCACGATCAGGTCCTTCTCCACAGGGAGGCCCTTGATCGGTTCAACGGTGATGGGCTTGGCGGTGTCCAGGTCCTTCAGCAGGGTCTTGCACGCGAGGCGGTTACGGCCATTGATGCGCATGGCGTCGGAGCCACAAACGCCGTGTGCACAGGAACGGCGGAAGGACAGCGAGCCGTCGATCTCCCACTTGATCTTGTGCAAGGCGTCCAGCACCCGGTCGGTCCCGTACATCGTCAGCTGGTGGTCTTCCCATACGGGCTCTTCCGAGACCTCCGGGTTGTAGCGCCGCACCCGCAGGGTGATGTTGAAGGTGGGAATTTCCCCGCCTCCACCAATGTGCGCGGGCAACTCGATCTTGGATGCTGGCTCAGCAAGTTCAGCAGACATCTTAGTACTTCCTCACCATCGGCTCGTAGCGCGTAAAGGCAACAGGCTTGGTGCCGAGTCGGATGCCGGCGATTGCTTCCGCAGACCCGTCCGCTGGGGCGTGCTCATCCTTATACGCCATGGAGTGCTTCATGAAATTTTCGTCGTCGCGCTCCGGGAAGTCTTCGCGGAAGTGGCCTCCACGGGACTCCTCGCGGTGCAGGGCAGCAACTGTCATGACCTTGGCCAGTTCCAGCAGGAAGCCCAGTTCCACCGCTTCGAGCAAGTCAAGGTTGAAGCGCTTTCCCTTGTCCTGGACGGTGATGCGCTGGTAGCGCTCTTCGAGGGATGCGATGTCCGCGAGCACCTGGTTCAGGGTGTCAGCAGTACGGAACACCTGCATGTTGGCATCCATGGTGTCCTGCAGTTCCTTGCGGATCGCTGCAACCCTCTCGCCGCCATCGGAGGTGCGGACGTGGTTCAGCAAATCCATCGTGTATGCCTCCGGATCTTCCGGAAGCTCCACGAAGTCAGCCGTCTTGGCGTATTCGGCCGCGGCAATGCCTGCACGCTTGCCGAAGACGTTGATGTCCAGCAGCGAGTTGGTACCCAGACGGTTGGAGCCGTGCACGGAAACGCAAGCGACTTCGCCGGCTGCGTACAGTCCCGGCACGATCGTGTCGTTGTCCTGCAGGACCTCGGTGGTGATGTTGGTCGGGATGCCGCCCATGGCGTAGTGCGCCGTCGGGAACACCGGAACCGGCTCCGTGTACGGCTCGACACCGAGGTAGGTGCGCGCGAATTCGGTGATGTCCGGAAGCTTCGCGTCGATGTGTGCCGGCTCAAGGTGCGTGAGGTCAAGGAGGACGTAGTCCTTGTTCGGGCCGCAGCCGCGTCCCTCACGGACTTCGTTTGCCATGGAACGGGCCACAATGTCGCGGGGCGCGAGGTCCTTGATGGTGGGAGCGTAGCGTTCCATGAAGCGCTCACCCTCGGAGTTACGAAGGATCGCGCCCTCGCCGCGGGCAGCTTCCGAGAGGAGGATGCCCAAGCCAGCGAGACCGGTCGGGTGGAACTGGAAGAACTCCATGTCCTCCAACGGGATTCCCCGGCGGAAAGCGATGCCCATGCCATCACCGGTGAGGGTGTGGGCGTTGGAGGTGGTCTTGAAGACCTTGCCTGCGCCGCCCGAGGCGAACACCACGGACTTCGCCTGGAAGACGTGCAATTCGCCGGAGGCGAGGTCGTAGGAGACGACGCCGGCCACACGCTTCTGCTTGTACGGCGTTCCGTCTTCGCGGACGGCGTCTTCCTCGACGGTCAGCAGGTCCAGGACGTAGTACTCGTTGTAGAACTCAACGTTGTGCTTGACGCAGTTTTGGTACAAAGTCTGCAGGATCATGTGGCCCGTGCGGTCTGCTGCGTAGCAGGCGCGGCGGACGGGAGCCTTGCCGTGGTCACGGGTGTGGCCACCGAAGCGGCGCTGGTCGATGCGGCCTTCGGGCGTGCGGTTGAACGGCAGGCCCATCTTTTCCAGGTCCAGCACTGCGTCGATGGCTTCCTTCGCCATGACTTCGGCTGCATCCTGGTCAACCAGGTAGTCGCCGCCCTTGACGGTGTCGAATGTGTGCCACTCCCAGTTGTCCTCTTCGACGTTGGCCAGGGCGGCGCACATGCCGCCCTGGGCCGCGCCCGTGTGGGAACGGGTGGGGTAGAGCTTGGTCAGTACTGCGGTGCGTGCGCGCTGGCCGGATTCGATCGCGGCGCGCATGCCGGCGCCGCCGGCACCGACAATAACGACGTCGTACTTATGGACCTGCATACCAGATGCTCTTTCTCTCTAAGTCAGATGGTTGGCGGAGCCTGCTCCGCGTGTTGTGCACAGCCGGACGAAGCCGGTGGTGCAGCGGAGCTGCTACGGCGCCGGGCAGAACCCGCCCGGCAGCTGAACGCCGTTGACGACAGGGCATGGGTTGAACGTGAAGATCACCAGTGTGCCAAGAACGACGATGACGACTGTAGCCGCGTAGAGGACCACTTTGAGCCAGAGGCGCGTGGCGTCTTTCTCGGCGTAGTCGTTGATGATGGTGCGGACACCGTTGGTGCCGTGCAGCATGGCGAGCCACAGCATCGCCAGGTCCCAGAACTGCCAGAACGGGTCAGCCCACTTGCCGGCGACGAAGCCGAAGTCAATGCCGTGGATGCCCTCGCCCACCATGAGGTTCACAAAGAGGTGGCCGAAGATCAGGACCACGAGGACGACGCCGGAGAGCCGCATGAAGAGCCACGCGAACATCTCGAAGTTCCCTTTTGAACCGGTGCCGCGACGGTACTGCGGAGCAATTTTTCCGCTGCTGTATTTTCCGCTGCTGTTTCTTCCACTGCGTGGGGTTTGAATCTCAGTGCTCATGGCTTAGTGGCCTCCCAGTGCGAGGGACAGGTGGCGGATGGCGAAGGCACCGAAAACAACCAGCCACAACACCAGGACAGTCCACAGCATCTGGCGCTGGTACTTTGCGCCCTTCTTCCAGAAATCAATGGCGATGACGCGCAGGCCGTTGAAGGCGTGGAATACGATCGCCGCGACGAGGCCCGTTTCGCCCAGGGCCATGAGGGGGTTCTTGTAGGCGCCGATAACGGCCGTGTATGCCTCCGGGGACACGCGCACCAATGAGGTGTCCAGCACATGGACCAACAAGAAGAAAAAGATCACTACACCGGTAATGCGGTGTCCAACCCAGGACCACATGCCTTCACGGCCGCGGTACAAGGTGCCAGCTGGTTTTGTCGGCACTGAATAAACCTTCCTGCAACACAGCGGCGCTTGCACGGGATCCATGCGGGGGGAACGCCAGCCGCGAGAGCACTCGTAGCTCAGCCTAAATCTAGGCTTCGCTCACAGCTTATTCAATTCAGGGGCCCCTTCTTGTAACGAAAGTGCGGGTGTTCGCCTGAATTCCGGCCTTTTCGCCACGATGGTGAGACGAAGACCACAAAGCGGGACTAGCCCGGGTGTCGGATAAGGTGTTGCGGTGAGTATAGAAAACGCAGCAAGCCCCGAATCGCCATTGCGCCACTTCCATGCGGTTATCCCGGCCGGTGGAGTGGGTACGCGGCTGTGGCCGCTTTCGCGTGCTGCGGCGCCCAAGTTCCTGCACGACCTCACGGGCTCGGGAAGCACCCTGCTGCGGGCTACGTACGACCGACTTGAACCGCTGGCCGGAAACCGCGTGCTGGTGGTTACCGGCGTCGCGCACCGGATTGCCGTGTGCCACCAGCTTCCCGAAGTGGGCGACGACGAGCTGGTCCTCGAAAGCGAACCGAAGGACTCGGGAGCGGCGATCGGCCTCGCTGCCGCGATCCTGCACCGTCGCGACCCGGACACGATCATGGGCTCCTTTGCGGCCGACCATGTCATCAGCCCGGACGACCTCTTCCGGGACACGGTCCGGGAGGCCATCCACACTGCTGCCACCGGAAAAATTGTCACCATAGGCATCAAGCCCACGCACCCATCAACCGGATTCGGTTATATCCGGACCGGCGACCTGCTCCATATCGACGATGCGCCGAACGCACACGCGGTGGTGGAATTCGTCGAGAAGCCGAGCGAAGACATCGCCAAGAAGTACCTTGAGACCGGCGACTACGTCTGGAACGCCGGCATGTTCGTCGCCCCGGTGGCACTCATGCTCAAGCACCTGGAGGCAAACCAGCCGGTC
This sequence comes from Arthrobacter bambusae, assembly GCF_030812595.1. Classification (GTDB taxonomy): domain Bacteria; phylum Actinomycetota; class Actinomycetes; order Actinomycetales; family Micrococcaceae; genus Arthrobacter; species Arthrobacter bambusae_B. The sequence goes on along the minus strand of NZ_JAUSSZ010000005.1, from coordinate 231,645 downwards.
CTCTTCGCCGGACTGCAGGAAATTGCCGATGCCTGGGACACCCCGGATCGCGATGAAGTAACTGCGAAGGTTTGGCCCACCCTGCCGAAGATCGCCATCGACTATGCCGTGGCGGAACCCGCGGCGGCAGCCGGGGATGTCGCCGTCGTGCCCGGTACTTTCCGCTGGGACGACGTCGGAGACTTTGCCGCGATCGGTCGCCTCAACAACGCCGGCGACGTCGACGAGGTGACGGTCCTGGGTGAAGGCGCCCGCGTCTTCACTGAGAACGCGAGCGGGGTGGTTGTCTCCGATACCAAGCGGGTCATCGCCCTTATCGGTATCAAGGACGTTGTGATCGTTGACACGCCGGACGCGCTGTTGGTCACCACAAAGGAACACGCCCAGCGGGTCAAGGGTGCGGTGGACGCGCTCAAGGCCAGCGGGGACACCGACGTTCTTTAGGCCGCCCTGCGGAGCAGTCCGTAACCAAGAGACCGCTTTCGCTATTCGGAGGGCGCAGATGGCTAGAGTTGTGAGGTGCGCAATTTCACTACCGAAACCGAGCCGACCCCCGTGGTGAAGCCGTGGCTTGACGATCTCTTGCCGGAGCTCATCGAATTCCGGAGGGACCTGCACGCGCACCCCGAACTTTCCTTCAAGGAATTCCGCACCACGGACAAGTTGGCGGAACGGCTCGAGGCGGCGGGACTGGAACCGCGCCGGCTGGAGGGCTCGGGGCTGACGGTAGACGTCGGTGAAGGGCCCATCGCCACCGCCCTGCGCGGAGACATCGACGCCCTTCCCATCATCGAGGAGACCGGGCTTCCGTTTGCGTCGAAGAACCACGGGGTGACCCACGCGTGCGGGCATGACGTCCACACCACCAGCATGCTCGGCATCGCCTTGGTGCTGCATGCCATGCACCAGGAATCCCCCTTGGGCGGCACGGTCCGCATCATCTTCCAGCCGGCAGAGGAAACGATGCCCGGCGGTGCGCTGTCCTGCATCGAGCAGGGCGTTCTCCAAGGTGTCCCGCGGATTCTGGCGCTGCACTGTGATCCGCGCATCAATGTGGGCAAGATCGGCACGCGCATCGGCCCCATCACCTCGGCCTCGGACACCATCAAAATCGAATTGACCGGACGGGGCGGGCATACTTCACGCCCGCATCTGACCGAAGACCTGGTCTTCGCACTGGCCCAAATCGCGGTCAACGTCCCGGCCGTCCTGTCCCGCCGCGTGGACGTGCGCAGCGGTGTGTCGGTGGTGTGGGGCCAGATCTCGGCAGGTTCCGCCCCCAACGCGATCCCCGCCAGTGGTTACATGGCCGGCACCATGCGTTGCCTGGACCGTGACGCCTGGCACAGCGCAGGGGAGTTGCTCGACGACGTCGTGCAGCAGGTTGCCGCGCCGTACGGGGTGGACGTACACCTCGAGCACACCCGCGGCGTCCCTCCCGTCGTCAACTCGGAACACGAGACCGCCCTCATCGAGGCCGCGGCCCGTGCGGAACTTGGCGAGCACGCCGTCGTCCTGACGCCCCAGTCCATGGGCGGCGAGGACTTTGCCTGGTTCCTGGCCGACTTGCCGGGTGCCATGATGCGGCTCGGAACCCACACGCCCGGGGGCGAGGAATACGATCTCCACCGGGGTGACTTCGTGGTGGACGAGCGTGCCCTCGGCTTCGCGATCCAGGTCCTGGCCGCTGCCGCGTTGCGAACCATCCGGGATCTCTAAGCCCCCGTCGCTTCGCGGACGCCCGGTCACTTCCGGGGGTTGAATCGCGGACGCCCGGTCACATATGCGGGTCGCTTGGCGGACGCCCGGTCACTTCCGGGGGTTGAATCGCGGACGCCCGGTCACATATGTGGGTCGCTTGGCGGACGCTCGCTCACTTCCGGGGGTTGAATCGCGGACGCCCGGTCACGTCTGTGGGTTGCTTGGCGGACGCTCGCTCACTTCCGGGGGTTGAATCGCGGACGCCCGGTCACATCATCTGCAGGGGGATCCCCTTGATTGGGGTTGTTTGTGAGTGGGCGTTCGGGTTGGGCCGGTGGGATGTGAGTGGGCGTTCGGGTTGGGCCGGTGGGATGTGACCGAGCGTTGCCTCCGGTGGGCTTGTTTGTGAGCGAGCGTTGCGGGCTTATTTGAGTTGTGCACAATCTAATTGTGAGCTATCGTTATCAACGTGAATGAAGCTCCCCGCCTTGACCGCCAGGTCTGTTTCGCCCTCTACTCCGCCTCGAAGGCTGCCACGGCGGTCTACAGGCCCGTGCTGGAAGAGCTTGGGCTGACGTATCCGCAGTACCTCGTGATGCTGGTTCTTTGGGAAAACGAGCCTCGAAGCGTCCGCGAACTGGGCGCGGAGCTGGGTCTTGACTCGGGCACGCTCTCACCGCTCCTCAAGAGGCTTGAAGCCATGGGCCTCGTGGAGCGCCGGCGTTCGGCCGAGGACGAGCGTCGGGTCGAGGTCCACCTGAGCGATGCCGGGCGGGTCCTGAGTGCACGGGCCGGGGCCGTGCCGCAGCGCCTCGCCGACGCCGCGGGCTTGAGCGCAACCGAGCTCGCGCAGCTTCACGACACTCTGGGCCGGCTTACCGCCGCCCTCCATTCAGCCATCTGATCGTCCATCCCATCGAAGGAAAAGGAACCACAGTGAAGACTTTGTACACAGCCGAGGCGCTTGCCTCCGGTGAAGGGCGCGAAGGCAACGCGCGTACCAATGACGGCAAGCTGGACGTGGCACTCGCCAGCCCGGTGGAGCTGGGCGGTAACGGCCAGGGCACCAACCCCGAGCAGCTTTTCGCCGCCGGATACGCGGCATGCTTCCACTCCGCGCTCAGGCTGGTGGGACGCAAGGCCCGGGTGGATGTCACTGATTCCGCGGTCGCCGCCAAGATCCACTTCGGTGCCTTGGAAGGCAGCGAGGGATATGGACTCGCCGCCGAACTCGAGATCGCCTTGCCTGCCCTCGACCGGGAAACCGCCGAGCAGCTCGTGGCCAAGGCCCACCAGATCTGCCCCTACTCCAACGCGACCCGCGGGAACATCGCCGTCGACATCAAGCTTGTGGAGGTGGCCGCATGAGCGCCGCACTTCCCAGCAGCACCCGGGAAATCCAGCTGGCATCCCGCCCGCAGGGGCGCCCTGTCCAGGAGAACTTCCGGCTGGCCGAGAGCGATCTGCCGGAACTTCAGGACGGCCAGGTCCTCGTCCGCAACGAGTTCATGTCGGTCGATCCCTACATGCGCGGCCGCATGAATGACGTGAAGTCCTATTCGGCGCCCTTCCGCCTCGACGCAGCGCTCGACGGCGGCGCGGTAGGTGAGGTTATCGCGTCCCGTGCCGAGTCGCTCAAGGTGGGTGACGTCGTCGTGCACCAGCTCGGCTGGCGCGAATATTCCGTGGTGGACGCGGCAAGCGCGACGCCGGTTCCGGGCGGCCTGGCGCCGACGTCGGCATTCCTCGGAGCCCTTGGCATGACGGGCCTGACGGCGTATGCCGGGCTGCTCAAGGTGGCCGAGTTCAAAGCGGGCGACGTCGTCTTCGTTTCCGGTGCCGCAGGCGCGGTAGGTTCGATTGTCGGCCAGGTCGCCAAGGCCATGGGCGCCTCCAAGGTAATCGGCAGTGCCGGTTCCCCGGAGAAGGTGGCCCGCTTGCTGGAACTCGGCTTCGACGCGGCCTTTGACTACCACGACGGTCCGGTGGCGAAGCAACTTCGCGAAGCTGCGGGGGAGCGTGGCATCGATGTCTACTTTGACAACGTGGGCGGCGAACACCTCGAAGCTGCCCTCGCGGCCCTCACGGTGGGTGGCCGCGTGGCAATGTGCGGTGCCATTTCGCAGTACAACTCCACCGAGCCCACGCCGGCACCCCGCAATCTGGCTGTGGCCATCGGGAAGCAACTGACCATCCGCGGTTTCCTCGTAGGCGGCCAGCGCCAGCACGCCGCCGAGTTCGCCGAGAGGATGGCCGGATGGCTGGCGGACGGAACAGTCCGCTATGACGAGACGATCGTTGAGGGGCTCGAAAACGCGCCGCAGGCCTTTATCGACCTGCTGGACGGAGCCAACACCGGCAAGATGCTGGTCCGGCTGCGCTAAGTAGCTGCTGCACTGAGTACTGGCTGCAACGGCAGGCATACTAGGACGGTTGGCTGGGAAATCCGGCTACCGCTTGGTAACAAAAGCTCAACAATCCTCGGGTTGTTGGGCTTTTGTGTTACTCGGGTGTGTTCCATCCCACTAAAGTTGAGCCGTCAGTGCGCCCCAGGCGCAGTGCTGCGAAGCATCAGTGAAAACAGAATTTCAAACTCGAGTTTTCGAAACGGACACTCATTGACCGACTGTCGTAGCATCAATAACTTTCTTCCTGGAGGAAAATTGAAGCAATCACTGCGTGCCACCCTAAAGCGCGGTTCATTTGCAGGCGTCGCAACTGCGGGCGCCGCTGCACTTTTGCTGGCAGGCTGCGGTAGCGCACCGTCTGCGTCAAGCTCGGGCAGCGCCACCAAGTCCGACTACACCGCATGCATGGTGTCCGACTCGGGCGGCTTCGATGACAAGTCGTTCAACCAGTCAGGTTACGAAGGCCTCCAGGCGGCAGCCAAGGACCTGAACATCCAGGAGAAGCACGTCCAGTCCAAGGCTGACACGGACTACGACCCCAACCTTCGTTCCATGGTCCAGCAAGGCTGCAAGCTGACGGTTACGGTCGGCTTCCTCCTGGGCGACGCCACGAAGAACATCGCAACGGCGAACCCGAACAGCCACTTCGCCATCATCGACTACTCGGACCCCACCTTCCCGAAGAACGTCAAGCCGATTGTCTATGACACGGCCCAGGCATCCTTCCTGGCCGGGTACCTCGCAGCCGGCACGTCCAAGACGGGCAAGGTTGCCACCTTCGGTGGCCTCAACATCCCCACGGTGAGCATCTTCATGGATGGATTCGCCGACGGCGTGAAGTACTACAACCAGAAGAAGGGCAAGTCCGTCCAGCTGCTCGGCTGGGACAAGGACAAGCAGGACGGAACCTTCGTCGGTGACTTCAAGCAGGTCGACAAGGGCAAGGTCCTCACCCAGGGGTTCCTGGACCAAGGGGCGGACGTCATCCTGCCGGTCGCTGGTCCGGTGGGAGCGGGTGCCGGAAGTGCCATCCTTGACGCCAAGGCGAAGGGCACGGACGCAAAGTTGATCTGGGTCGACTCGGACGGCTACTTGACCGCACCCGCCTACAAGTCGGTCATCCTGACCTCGGTCCAGAAGACCATGGCAACGGCCGTCGAAACCGTCATCAAGTCTGACAAGGACGGCAAGTTCGACCCCAGCCCCTACGTTGGCACGCTGGACAACGGCGGCGTTGCACTCGCCCCGTTCCACGATCTTGACTCCGCTGTTCCCGCTGACATGAAGAGCGATCTTGACCAGCTGAAGAAGGACATCATCTCCGGCGCAGTCAAGGTCGAATCGAAGTCCAGCCCCAAGTAGAAATTCCGGGCAAAACCGCATCGCGCTGCCCTTCAGCCGAGTTTTGGCAGAAGGGCAGCGCGTTCTGCGTTGCCTTCAATTTGCTCTTCGACACTCTTTGGCCGAGCACTATGCTGGGAGCACGGTGATGACGAGGAGCCATCCTTTATAGATGGGTTGGAGTTTTGAAACTCGAACTGAAAGGGATCACGAAGCGCTTCGGATCCCTCGTAGCCAATGACCACATCGATCTCGTGGTTGAACCCGGCCAAGTCCACTGCCTCTTGGGCGAAAACGGCGCCGGCAAATCCACCCTGATGAATGTCCTTTATGGGCTCTATGACCCCAGCGACGGCGAAATCCTGGTCGACGGCAAGCCCGTCGTTTTCAAGGGTCCCGGCGATGCCATGGCGGCAGGAATCGGAATGGTCCACCAGCACTTCATGCTGATTCCGGTATTCACCGTGGCCGAAAATGTCGCCCTGGGAAACGAATCCACCAAGGCGGCGGGCTTCCTGAACCTGGATGAAACCCGCCGCAGGATTTCCGAGATTTCCGAGCAGTACGGATTCCATGTCGACCCCGACGCGCTCGTGGAAGACCTGCCCGTGGGCGTGCAGCAACGCGTCGAGATCATCAAGGCCCTGGTGCGCGACGCCGAAGTCCTGATCCTCGATGAACCGACTGCCGTTCTCACTCCGCAGGAAACGGATGAGCTCCTGGACATCATCCGCCAGCTCAAGGCCGCCGGTAAATCAATCGTCTTCATCTCGCACAAGCTGCGCGAGGTCAAGGAAATTTCGGACATCATCACCGTGATCCGGCGGGGGAAAGTGGTCGGCTCCGCTGATCCTTCGGCTTCCCCGACGGAACTCGCGTCGGCGATGGTGGGCCGGGCGGTCAGCCTGACCCTGGAAAAGAAGCCCGCCCAACCGGGTGACGCCACCTTCAAGGTCCGGGACCTGACCGTTGTCGACCACAATGGCCAGCACGTCGTGGACGGCCTGAGTTTCGACATCGCCAAGGGTGAAGTGCTTGCCATCGCCGGTGTCCAGGGCAACGGCCAGACCGAGCTCACGGAAGCCATCCTCGGCGTCCAGCCCCACGTCACCGGATCCATCGTCCTCGACGACGTCGAACTGCTCGGCAAGAGCGTCAAGCAGGTACTTTCCGCCGGCGTCGGGTTCGTCCCTGAGGACCGCAAGATCGACGGTCTGGTAGGTACGTTCTCCATTTCCGAGAACATGATCCTGGACCTATACGACAAGGAGCCGTTTGCCAAAGGCATCGGCATGAAGCCGGCCTTGATCGCTTCCCACGCGGAGAAGAAGGTCGAAGAGTTCGATGTGCGGACGCCGTCGATCGACGTCGCCGTCGGTACGCTCTCCGGAGGAAACCAGCAAAAGGTGGTCCTGGCCAGGGAGCTGTCCAGGCCATTGAGGCTCTTCATCGCCTCCCAGCCCACCCGGGGCCTCGACGTAGGTTCCATCGAATTCGTGCACAAAAGAGTCATTGCCGAACGGGACAACGGAACTCCCGTGATGATTGTGTCCACGGAGCTCGATGAGGTGCTCGAGCTCGCTGACAGGATCGCCGTTCTCTACCGGGGAAAGCTGGTGGGAATTGTTCCCGCCGGTACCTCCCGCGACGTATTGGGCTTGATGATGGCAGGCGTTCCGGAACATGAGGCAGAACTGACTGCGCACAAGACCCTCGAGGGAGGAACCCATGTCTGAGTCCAACACCCCTCGGCAAGCAAACGAGGTCGAATCCGAGCGCCCGGAGACATTGGACGACGAGGTCGTCCTGGATGTCGCACTGGACACGGCAGACGGTGCAATGGCTCCGTCAGTCATTCCGGCTACGAGCCAAGGCGGACAAATTCCCCACGCGGCCAGTGGTTCGGTTTTCCGGCAGATCGTGACCGGAAACGCCATGGTCTCGGTGTTGTCCGTGCTCCTCGCGATTGTTCTCGGTGGAATCCTGATGGCCGTGACCAACCCCAAAGTGGCAGAAACGGCGGGCTATTTCTTCGCACAGCCGGGGGACATGCTCACCGAGGTCTTCAGGCCCTACGTGGCACTCGTCCAGGGATCGATATTCAACTGGGCGGCAGCCGACACCGCGGGCCAGCTGTACCCGATCACTGAAACCCTCACCGTGTCAACGCCCCTGATCCTGGCAGGACTCGGCGTAGCCCTGGCCTTCCGTGCGGGACTGTTCAACATCGGTGCGCAGGGCCAAATCATCTTTGGCGCTTTGTTCGGCGCCTATGTGGGATTCACCTGGCACTTGCCATTCCTGGTGCACCTGCTGGTTGTCGTGATCGCCGGATTGGTCGGCGGCGCGGTGTGGGGCGGCGTCGTAGGCCTCCTCAAGGCCCGGACAGGTGCGCATGAGGTCATCGTGACCATCATGCTGAACTACATTGCCAACTTCCTCCTTCTGTTCCTCCTGACAACTCCGGCTTTCCAACGCAAGGGTTCGACCAACCCGATCTCACCCTTCCTGGACCAGTCGGCACTGTTCCCGGAGTTGCTCGGTCCCCAGTTCAGGCTCCACGCGGGGTTCCTCCTGGCCGTCCTGGCGACCGTCCTCGTCTGGTGGCTCCTGAAACGCTCCACGCTCGGCTTTGAATTCCGTGCCGTGGGCGCGAACCAGAGCGCGGCACGCACCGCTGGAATCAATGTGCCCCGGGCCGTGATCCTGGTGATGGCGATTGCGGGCGCGCTTGCAGGCCTGGCCGGCATCGCACAAGTATCCGGAACGGAGAAATACCTCTCCGGAGGCGTCGCGGCCTCCATCGGATTCGACGCCATCACGGTCGCATTGCTCGGCCGCTCCACGCCGTGGGGAACCTTCTTCGCCGGGCTTCTGTTCGGCGCGTTCCGTGCGGGAGGCGTTGCGATGCAGGCTCAAACCCAGACCCCCATCGACATCGTTTTGGTCATTCAGTCCTTGATCGTCCTGTTCATTGCGGCACCGCCACTGGTCCGCGCGATCTTCGGACTGAACCCGCGGAAAAAGACGAAGGCCACTGGCGGCCCCGGCTCCGGAACCATGCCCTCCGGAAAAATCGAGAGCGGAGCTGCAACAGCATGAGCACCACAACAACTCAGTCCGGCAGTGGCACACCCGCCGGCAACGCCCCTTCACGCCCCGGGAAAACGGGTGCCACAGAGCTGGTGAGCTGGAAAGCGGGAATAGGGCTGTCCTTGCTCGCAATCCTGGGAACTGTGCTGTTCGGATTCATGTCCAACTCGAAGTCGGCGGGTTTCGGCATCGCCGAAGCAGCCAATGAAGCCGCTTCCAGTGTTGCTGCTTTGGTCACGTTCGTCCTGGCCCTGCTGCTTTCCGTGTGGTTTGTCTACCTGTGGTTCACCCGCCGTCGTTCCGGCCTCGCATCGGGTTCAGGCACAGTGCCAGGGTGGTTGCCCGCATCCACCGTCGCCGCCGTGGTGGTCCTCGGCCTTGCCGCGCTGGGAGTGGCGAAGGTTTCCAAGATCACGCTTCCTTCCGCGGCCGTCGGCTGGATCGCTTCGGTGATCCTCCTGGGCCTGGCCGGCTACACGGTGTACCGCACGCAGGCGAAGAAGACCACACCCCGCTGGGTAGGCGGCACCTTTGCCGCTGTGTTCCTTATCGGGTTCATGGTCTGGATCGTGGCGGGCGGAAATGGGGATGAGCCGTCAATCTCGCTCGCCGGACTCATCGCAGGATCCGTAACTTTGGCCGTGCCGCTGGTCTTCGGATCCCTTTCCGGCGTCCTGTGCGAACGCGTCGGCGTGGTCAACATCGCCATCGAAGGTCAGCTCCTGCTGGGAGCGTTTTCCGCGGCCGTGGTTGCCACGGTGACGCACAATGTCTACGCCGGCCTGGTCGCTGCGGCCGTCGCCGGAGCCCTGGTCTCCTTGGTCCTGGCCGTGGTCAGCATCAAGTACCTCGTCAACCAGATCATCGTCGGCGTCGTGCTCAACGTCCTCATCAGTGGACTGACGAGCTTCCTCTTTTCCACGTTGCTGACGGCCGACCCGGATGGGCTCAACAAGCCGGGGCGCCTGCCCCCGGTGGACATTCCCTTCCTGTCGGATATCCCCATCATCGGCCCCATCCTGTTCCACCAGTCCCTCGTGGGCTATCTGATGTACATCGCCGTGATCGTGGTTTACCTCGGCCTGTTCCACACGAAGTGGGGACTGCGCGTGAGGGCCGTCGGCGAGCACCCGCAGGCGGCTGACACCGTGGGCATCAACGTCAACCGGACCCGTTTCTGGAACGTGCTCATGGGCGGTGCGATCGCGGGGATCGGCGGATCGTTCTTCACGCTGGTATCCGTGGATGCGTTCAGCAAGGACATGTCCGGAGGCCGCGGGTATATCGCCTTGGCGGCGTTGATCTTCGGGCGCTGGAATCCGATCGGCGCCTTCCTGGCCGCCTTGCTGTTCGGCTTCGCGGACAACCTCCAGAGCGTCATCACCATCATCGGGTCGCCGGTGCCGAGCCAGTTCATGGCCATGCTGCCTTACGCCCTGACGGTCTTCGCCGTCGCCGGATTGGTGGGTAGGTCCCGGCCGCCGGCGGCAAGCGGCATACCTTACGTCAAGGGTTGACCGTGGGGGTCACGGATACCGAAGTGGACTGGGCGGCCCTGGAGGCCGCCGCGATCGCCGCGATGGCGAAGGCCTACGCTCCGTATTCGAAGTTCCCGGTGGGGGCCGCTGCCCTCACCGAGGACGGGCGGATCGTCAGCGGCTGCAATGTCGAGAACGCGAGCTATGGACTCACGTTGTGCGCCGAGTGCGCCCTCGTAGGAGAGCTCCATATGGGTGGCGGCGGCAGATTGCGGGCGTTCTATTGCGTCGACGCTAAGGGCAATGTCCTCATGCCGTGTGGCCGTTGCAGGCAATTGCTTTATGAATTCCGGGCACCCGGCATGCAACTCATGACAACGCAAGGCATCAAGACCATGGACCAAGTGCTCCCAGACGCCTTCGGTCCCGACAACCTGGAGGAGAACCGGTGACACAGACTGAAGCGTACGACGCCGTCCAGATCATCAGCATCAAGCGGGACAAGGGCACCTTGAGCCCGGAACAGATTGCGTGGACGATCGATGCCTACACCCGCGGCGTCATTGCCGATGAGCAGATGGCGGCACTGAACATGGCCATCTTGCTCAACGGGATGGACCGAGCCGAGATCTCGCACTGGACCGAGGCGATGATCGCCTCGGGCGAGCGGATGGACTTCTCCAGCCTCCGGCGTCCCGACGGCGGCGTGAAAGCCACCACCGACAAACATTCCACCGGGGGCGTAGGCGATAAAATTACCCTTCCGCTGGCGCCGCTGGTGGCGGTCTTCGGAGTGGCGGTTCCCCAGCTTTCCGGCAGGGGACTGGGGCACACGGGCGGTACTCTCGACAAGCTCGAGGCAATTCCCGGGTGGCGGGCGAACTTGAGCAATGAGGAAATCCTTGCCCAGCTCCAAGACGTGGGTGCTGTCATCTGCGCCGCCGGCGCGGGTTTGGCTCCGGCGGACAAGAAGCTCTATGCCCTGCGCGACGTGACGGGCACGGTCGAAGCGATTCCCCTGATCGCCTCGTCCATCATGAGCAAAAAGATCGCCGAAGGCACGGGCTCGCTGGTGCTTGACGTGAAGGTGGGCTCCGGGGCGTTCATGAAGGACGAAGCCCGTGCCCGTGAACTGGCCGAAACCATGGTGGCCCTGGGCAAGGATGCGGGCGTCAATACGGTGGCTCTCCTGACCAACATGAGCACGCCCTTGGGCCTGACCGCGGGAAACGCCATCGAGGTGGAGGAATCGGTGGAGGTGCTGGCGGGCGGCGGTCCGGAAGACGTCGTCGAGTTGACCGTCAGGCTCGCCGAGGAAATGCTCGCTTGCGCAGGAGTGCACGACGCCGACCCCGCCGCCGCACTCAAGGACGGCCGCGCAATGGACGTCTGGAACCGCATGATCGAAGCACAGGGCGGCGACCCGCGCGCCGCCCTTCCCGTGGCCAAGGAATCCGAGGTGATCCCGGCTCCGGCCGACGGCGTCCTGATGGAGCTCGACGCTTTTTCCGTGGGCGTGGCTGCCTGGCGCCTCGGCGCCGGACGGGCACGGAAGGAAGACGCCGTGCAGGCCGGAGCAGGAGTACGGATGCATGCCAAGCCGGGTGCCCTGGTCCGGGCGGGGGAGCCACTCATGACCCTTCTGAGCGACACCCCCGAGAAGTTCGAAAGGGCAAAGGAAGCCTTGGAAGGGGCCGTGCTCATCGCGCCGGAAGGCTCACGGCCGGCTCAACAACTCATCATCGACCGGATCTCCTAGCTTGCCGTTCTCCCGGGCACGGGGGTGCCCGGGAGAGAATCCCACCGGCCATTCGTTAGGAAGACCGTGCAGGCCGTCAACGAATTCATCCTCGCCGCAGCCGGGCAGCCTTGGGTCTTGCTTCTGGTGTTTGCCTGCTGCGTGATTGATGGTTTCTTCCCGCCGATTCCCAGCGAATCGGTGGTGGTAGGACTCGCGGCCATCTCAGCGACCGCGGGGACTCCTCACGCGTGGCTCCTGTTCCTGGTGGGCGCGCTCGGAGCCTTCACGGGCGACAACATCGCCTACATGATCGGCCGCAGGATAGGTGTTCGCCGCTGGCGGTGGATGCGTTCGCACCGGATGCAGGCTGCCTTCGCTTGGGCCGGGCGGGAACTACGACGGCGGGCAGCGTCGTTGATCATGGTGGCCCGGTTCATCCCGATAGGCCGCGTGGCGGTCAACCTCACGGCGGGTGCGACCCGTTTCCCGCAGGGTGTGTTTGTGGCGCTGACCGCCATGTCTGCCATTCTGTGGGCCGGTTACTCGGTGGCCATCGGATTGTTCTTCGGCCAATGGTTCGAGCACAACCACCTGCTGGGAGCGATCATCGCTATCGTCGCGGCCGTCATCCTGGGAATCATCGTGGACCGGATCATCAGTAAGGTCCGCGGGACCACACCCGCCACCGCTGCCATCCAAGAGGAGGAGGAATCCGGGGAGCCTGAAGAGGAAGCCGTCCTGTAGCAGGGTGGCGCTGCCTTCCTCCCTCGGAATGACCCGATCGGATCCGGAAGATCCCCCCACGGGAAGACGCCCCGGGTGTGACTTGCGGGTTAGCCTTAACTTATGTACATCCCGTAGCCGGGCGTAGCGGACGATGCCCCGGCCGTGGGACACTGGTTAGCGATCTGTGTCACGCAACCGCGTGACTTTCCTTGAGGAGCAATGCCTGCGTGGAATTCATGAACCACATGCTCGAGCATGCTGCCGGGCAGCCGTGGATCTACCCGGTGCTCCTGGTTTTCTTTTTCATCGATGGCTTTGCCACGATCCTTCCCAGTGAGACCGCAATCGTAGGTCTCTCGGCCCTGGCGATGCACCGGGGCGAGCCCAACTTGTGGCTCCTCGGCGTTACTGCGCTGGTCGGGGCCATGGCCGGCGACAACATGGCCTACATGCTGGGCCGCAAGATCGGCTTGGATCGCTGGAAGTGGATGCGGAAGCCGAAAGTCCAGAAAATGTTCGCCTGGGCCCACTACGAGCTGGACAGGCGCGGCGCGGTGCTGATCTTCACCGCACGGTATATCCCTTGGGGCCGCGTGGCGGTGAACTACGTCGCCGGACAGACTGGCTTCCGCCACAGGACCTTCTTCTTCCTGGATGCCTTCGCCTGCTTCACCTGGGTGGGCTATTCCATCGGCGTCGGATCGCTGGCCGGCCACTGGGTCCATAACAACCCGCTCCTTGGCGTGGGGATTGCCGTGGCGTTCGCCGTGGTACTCGGCGTCATTGTGGACCACTCCCTGCGTTGGTGGCACAAACACCTTGAAAAGAAGGACGCAGAAAAGAAGCACGCAGCTTCCACCGAAGCAGCCGCAGCAGACGCGGGCACCGCAGTTAACGCAACGGCCGGCGTCGACCGCACAAACCCTGCTGGCTAAGCTTCTTCCGTCCCCCTAGAGTTGAGACGTGACTGACCCCATTGTTGATGCCGCCCCTGCCCTTGACTTCGACCTGAAGAGCCTGCCGAAGGTTTCCCTTCACGACCATCTGGACGGGGGACTGCGCCCGGCCACGATCATCGAGCTGGCGGAGGCCGTCGGCCACGCCTTGCCTTCCACGGATCCCGTAGCGCTCGGCCAGTGGTTCCGTGAGTCCGCAGACTCCGGCTCTTTGGTCCGATACCTCGAAACCTTTGACCACACGATTGCTGTCATGCAAACCAAGGAAGGCCTGGCGCGGGTCGCCAAGGAGTTCGTTGAGGACCTGGCTGAGGACGGCGTCGTGTACGGCGAGATCCGTTGGGCACCCGAGCAGCACCTGCGGAACGGCCTGACCCTCGACGAGGTCGTGGACGCGGTCCAGGAAGGGCTCGACGCCGGCGTCGACGCCGTTGAGGAGTCCGGACGCCAGATCCAGGTGGGCCAGCTCATCACGGCAATGCGCCATGCGGACCGCGGCCAGGAAATCGCCGAGCTCGCAGTGCGCCACCGCTACAACGGAGCTGTCGGCTTCGACATCGCCGGAGCCGAGGACGGCTTCCTGCCTTCCCGTTTCAAGGACGCCTTCACCTACCTGGCGGAGCACAATTTCCCGGCTACCGTGCACGCCGGCGAAGCGGCAGGCCTCGAAAGCATCCAGTCCGCCCTTGTGGACGGCCGCGCCCTACGCTTGGGCCACGGCGTCCGTATCGCGGAAGACATCACCGTTGAGTTCGAAGATGCCGAGGGCGAAGAAGCGGACGACGCCGCCGAGGACACCATTGGCATGGTCACGTTGGGTGAGGTGGCAGGCTGGGTCCGTGATCGCGGAATCGCGCTGGAAATCTGCCCGTCGTCCAACCTGCAGACCGGTGCCATCGCGAACTTCGGCGAAGGCATCGAGAACCACCCGCTGGACATGCTCTACCAGTTGGGCTTCAACGTCACCATCAACACGGACAACCGGCTCATGAGCGGCGTGACGCTCACCGACGAGTTCGAGCTCCTCGTGGAGACCTTCGACTACGATCTCGACGATCTCCTTGAACTCACCCTCAACGCCGCCGAGTCGTCGTTCTTGCCGCTGGACGAAAAAGAAGCGCTGGTGGAGTACATCAACGACGCCTACGCCAACCTTGCCTGAGCAAACTCCTGAGAGGGTCCCGGCCCGGGCTTGCCAAGTGGGGGAGCTGCTGCAAACAATCGCCTCCCTGCGCGAGCACTGTCCGTGGATGGGGGCTCTGACGCACGAATCCCTCGTCGAGTACCTGATCGAGGAAGCCTACGAAGTGGTCGACTCGATCGAAGCCGGCGCGTCCGGTACCGATACTGCCGACGAACTCCGCGGCGAGCTGGGCGACGTGCTGCTGCAAGTGGTGCTGCACGCCCGGCTCGCCGAGGAACGTGGACAGTTCACTTTCGACGACGTCGCCCGCACCATCACGGAGAAAATGGTGCGGCGCAACCCCCATGTCTTCAGGCCGGACGGATCCTTGCAGGCTTCCTTCCCGGCCACCGTGGAGGAGATCGTCGAAAAATGGGATGCCGTGAAGAAGGCGGAAAAGCCAGAACGCACCGATCCCTTCGAAGGAATACCACCCCACCTTCCTGCCCTCGCCTTGGCGCAAAAGTCGCTTGACCGTGCCGAGCGCGCGAAACGCTCGGGCGCCCCGGAACGCAGCGGCCCGCCTGTTGCCGCTGTGGCGGTTCCCGACTCCGAAACTGCGCTTGGAGACTTGCTGCTTGCCGTCGTCGCGGGCTCGCGGGAGAAAGGCTTCGACGCCGAAAGGGCCTTGCGCGGCGCGGTCCGCCGCTACCAGGGCCGCGGCGACGAAGGAACAAAAAGTGATGGCTCCGACGCCGTTCCGTAACGTTGGCCGGTCTCGACTAGGCTAGTGCCGACGAGGACGTCGAGAATTTCCCTCAAGATTCCCAGTAAATCGCTTCACCATAAGGAGCAGTCCATGGCGCTTATCGATGCCATCCACGCCCGCGAGATCCTTGATTCCCGTGGAAACCCGACAGTAGAAGTTGAAGTCCTGCTTTCCGATGGCCAGATCGGCCGCGCGGCAGTTCCCTCCGGTGCTTCCACCGGCGAGCACGAAGCAGTTGAACTGCGCGACGGCGACAAGGGCCGCTACCTCGGCAAGGGCGTCCAGAAGGCCGTTGACGCGGTCATCGACGAAATCGCCCCGGCCCTGATCGGCTTCGACGCAACGGACCAGCGCAGCATCGACCAGGCCATGATCGACCTCGACGGCACCGCGAACAAGGGCAAGCTCGGCGCTAACGCCATCCTCGGCGTTTCCCTCGCCGTGGCCAACGCTGCAGCCGCTTCCGCGGACCTGCCCCTGTACAAGTACCTCGGCGGCCCGAACGCCCACGTCCTGCCCGTCCCGCTGATGAACATCCTCAACGGTGGCTCGCACGCGGACTCCGACGTCGACATCCAGGAATTCATGATCGCCCCGATCGGCGCCGAGACCTTCTCCGAAGGCCTGCGCTGGGGCGTTGAGGTCTACCACAACCTCAAGTCGGTCCTGCACGCCAAGGGCCTCTCCACCGGCCTCGGCGACGAAGGCGGCTTCGCGCCGAACCTGCCGTCCAACCGCGCCGCACTGGACCTGATCCAGGAAGCCATCAAGAACGCCGGCTACACCCCGGGCAAGGACATCGCCCTCGCGCTGGATGTCGCTTCATCCGAGTTCTACAAGGACGGCGCCTACCAGTTCGAGGGCAAGGCACTCTCCGCGAGCGAGATGAGCGCCTACTACGCCGAACTCGTTGCCGACTACCCGCTGGTCTCCATCGAAGACCCGTTGGACGAGAACGACTGGGAAGGTTGGAAGACCCTCACCGACACGATCGGCGACAAGGTCCAGCTTGTTGGTGACGACCTCTTCGTGACCAACCCCGAGCGCCTGCAGCAGGGCATCGACGCCGCCACGGCCAACTCCCTGCTGGTCAAGGTCAACCAGATCGGTTCGCTGACCGAAACCCTGGACGCCGTCTCGCTGGCCCAGCGTTCCGGCTACACCACCATCACCTCGCACCGCTCCGGCGAAACCGAGGACACCACCATTGCTGACATCTCCGTTGCCACCAACGCGGGCCAGATCAAGACAGGTGCCCCGGCCCGCTCCGAGCGCGTCGCCAAGTACAACCAGCTGCTGCGCATCGAAGAGGAACTCGACGACGCCGCACGCTACGCCGGCCGCAGCGCTTTCCCGCGTTTCAAGGGCTAGTACCCGCTGAAACAGCTGACCGGTGGCTATGGTGGAAAGACCATAGCCACCGGTTCTGTTTAACGAAATGTGCGAGCACTTCGGCAACCGCATGCTCCGTGAGGCACATAACGCGCAGCAACCCGCCAGGCAAGCACCAGGCATTACAGGAGTGTCATGGCAACCCGCCGCCCCAAGGTCCCCCGGGCAGATGCCCTGGGCCGGTCGCCCCAAAAGAACCCCGACGGCGGCCACGTTATTCGCGCCGACTTCGGCGAGTCCCGCAAGGCAACCGCTGCCCAGCAAGAGTCCCCGGTTCACGCCGGGTCCAGGACGTCGTCCGATGCCAGGGCCGCAGGCAGTACCCAAAACCAGGGTCAGCCCGGTCCAAAGGCTGGTTCCGCCGCGAAACCGGGACGTTCGCTTCCGGGCGGACCAGGCAACGCCCCGGTCATCGGCAAGGCATCCAACAAAACGTCCGGCGCAGGCTCCACCCACGTGGACAAGGATCACGGCGCGCGCCCCGTGCCGGCGAAGGCGTTCTCCGGGCGCATGCTTGCCCTCGCCGTGGTGATGATCGCGATCACCATCATGCTCGCACCCACGGTCAAGATCTGGTTGGAGAAAAAGGCGGAAATCTCCGGTCTGGAAGCCGATATCGCGAGCAAGCAGGCCGAGCAGGCGAGCCTCCAGAAACAGATCACGCGGTGGCAGGACCCCAACTACGTGAAACAACAAGCCCGGGACCGCATTAACATGGTTATGCCGGGTGAAGCAGGCTACTGGGTGTTTGGCGGAGATGTTCCCGCCGGCACGCCGGGTGGGAGCACCAGTTCAGGAGCTTCCGGAAGCCCGTCCAATCTGCCATGGGTGGATGGCCTGTGGGAATCCATCAGGCGCTCGGCAACAGACTAGACGCGGTGCCCGCCGCCGTCGCGCCTTGATTGGCGCGGCCAAACAGGGCAGGAAGGATGGCAGCGCCAGTGGAAGACAACTCGGCACCTGCATCGCAGGAGTCCCGCACGCCATCAGCACACGATCTTGAAATCCTCAGCCGCCAGCTTGGACGGCCGGTGCGCGACGTCGTCGAAATCCCGGCGCGCTGCGTATGCGGCAACCCGCTGGTCGCCGCGACTGCCCCGCGCCTGAGTAACGGCACGCCTTTTCCCACGACGTTCTACTTGACGCACCCCGTCATCACCGCTGCCGTGTCGCGGTTGGAAGCCGGGGGCCTCATGAATGAGATGAACGAACGGCTCACCGCGGAGGAGCCTTTGGCTGCGGCTTACAGGAACGCCCACGAAGCCTATCTCCGAGCGCGTGACGAGATTGCCGGTCGTGCCGGTACCGGGGACGTCCCCGAGATCGCAGGCGTCTCTGCCGGCGGCATGCCTACCCGCGTGAAGTGCCTGCACGTGTTGGTCGGCCATTCCCTGGCGGCCGGACCGGGCGTCAATCCGCTCGGCGACGAGGCCATCGAAGCGATCAGCGAATGGTGGACCGCGGACCGCTGCTATTGCGACGGCGCGTGGGACAGCGCGGGGGAAGCCCCGTCCAGGGACCTCAGCCGCCACGGACCGCAGGGCCTGCCGGACATCGTGGGCCGTCCCGCCCCGGTGCGTAAGTCCAAGTCCTCCCACGCGACAGAAGCATCGGCGGAATCAGCCGCAGGGGAGCACGGCGCATGAGCCGCGTAGCCGCCATCGATTGTGGCACCAACTCGATCCGACTCCTGATCGCCGATGCCAACGGGACGGATACGGCGTCTCCGTTGCGTGACGTTGTCCGCGAGATGCGGGTGGTCCGCCTCGGCCAGGGTGTAGACGCGACAGGCGAACTCGCGCTCGAGGCACTCGAACGCACCTTTGCCGCCACCGGCGACTACGCGGATTTGATCCGGCACCACGGTGCCGGTCGCATTCGTTTCGTCGCGACTTCCGCCAGCCGCGACGCCCGCAACCGGGACGTTTTCGTTGACGGTATCCGCGACTTGCTCGGCGTCGAACCCGAGGTCATTTCCGGCGATGAAGAGGCCGCCCTGTCCTTCGCCGGCGCAAGCAGCGTGCTTCCTTCACGAGGCAAGGACCCGGTGCTGGTGGTGGACCTCGGTGGCGGAAGCACGGAGTTTGTCCTCGGCGACTCCGACGGCGTCATCGCTGCCAAGTCCGTCGACATCGGCTGCGTCCGGCTCACTGAGCGGCACCTCCACAGCGACCCCCCGACGCCGGAAGAGGTCGCCGCCGCTGAAGCCGACGTCGACGCGGCCGTCGACCTCGCAGCCCGCACGGTCCCCCTGGACCGGGCCACCGCCGTCGTTGGGGTCGCGGGAACCATCACGACCATCACTGCGCATGCTTTGGGCCTTGACGAGTACGATCCCGCACTGATCCACGGCGCAACCCTGGACGTGGAGACCATTACCGATGCCGCGACCAGCCTGTTGCAAATGACCCGCGAAGAGCGGGCACGGTTGCCCTACATGCATCCGGGCCGGGTGGACGTCATCGGTGCCGGAGCGCTTGTGTGGCGCCGTATCCTGCAGCGGCTGGCGGAGCTCGGAGACGGCACCATCACCGTTGCCACTGCCAGCGAACACGACATCCTCGACGGCATTGCGCTGAGCATCCGCTAGGGGATGGGTATTCGATAGGGATGGGTATTCGTTGATGACGTTGCCACACGGTTGGCGCCGCCGCACAGCATCGGCCGCGCTGGCCGCCATGCTGGCTTGTGGAAGCCTTGCAGGGGCCCTGCTCACTGCGCCCTCAGCATCCGCCGACTCTTGGCGGGACAAGGAATACTGGCTCAACGAGTACGGCATCACCGCCGCCTGGCAGGTATCCAAGGGCGCAGGGGTGAAGGTGGCCATCATCGACAGCGGGGTAGACGGACAACACCCCGATCTCAAGGGCGCGGTGGTGGGTGGAACCGACGTTTCCGGTGCAGGCGATCCCGGCGGACAGAAAAGCATCGGGGCCAAACCAGAGCACGGGACCCTCGTCGCGACCCTCCTGGCAGGGCGTGGACATGCTTCGGCCAGTCCTTCGTCCGTTCCTTCTCCTCCGTCGCCCGATTCCAGTGTTGGCCCGGACGGAATCGTCGGCGTTGCCCCCGAAGCCCAGATCCTGTCCGCTTCCGCTTGGCTCGGTTCGCCGAATCCCGCGGGCAAGACGGACCAGGAACAAATTCCCGATGCGGTCCGGTGGGCAGTGGACAACGGCGCCAAGGTCATCAATATTTCACTCGGCAGCACCTCTCCTGATTGGCCCCAAAGCTGGGACGCGGCGTTCCTCTATGCCGAACAAAAGGACGTGGTGATCGTGGCCGCGGCGGGCAACCGGATCGGCGGAAATATCCAGGTGGGTGCGCCCGCCACGATTCCAGGTGTGTTGACCGTGGCAGGACTCGACCGGAACCGCACCGCCAGCGTCGATGCTTCGTCCCAGGGAATCAGCATCGGCGTCTCGGCACCCGCGGAAGGGCTGGTGGGTGGCCTGCCAGGGGGGAGCTACCAAGACTGGGCAGGCACGTCCGGCTCCGCGCCGATTGTCTCGGGCGTCGCGGCGCTGATCCGCTCGAAATGGCCGGATATGAGCGCCCCGCAGGTCATTAACCGGATTGTGTCCACGGCCGAGGATGCAGGGGCTCCTGGCAAGGACCCCATCTATGGCTACGGCATCCTCAACGCCGAGGCGGCCCTGAAAGCCGATGTGCCCGAGGTGACGAGCAATCCGGTCGGATCCATTGCCGAATGGATCCGGGTGCATCGGCGCGGAGACCTTAGCCACCCAACACCGCAGCCGACGTCAAAACCGAGCACCCCCGCCCCTACCTTGGCGGATCCCACAGTTCCTGTGGCGAAGGCGCCTTCGCAGCCCGACACGGCGGTTCCGGCCGCCGTCGTCATCGGCTTCGGTGGGCTTTTCGTGGCGATCGTTGCGGGCGCCTCCGTCCAATTGAGGCGCGCCTACCGGGGCTCCCCGGAACCTCCCGACGAGCCCGCTACCGGCGAGGTGAACGCCGTGGATCCGAACCACCCCGAATAGCATCCGGGAGTGGCCCTTAATTTCGGAAAAGTAGTTAGTGAAGATTTTCACAAGGTGCTGTACCCTATTCTTATGGCAACCACCCCTGAGCTCATTGATCGTCCCCGTGTTCTCGTTGTCGGCGGCGGATACGTCGGCCTGTACGTAGCACTCAAGCTGCAGAAGAAGATCGCGAACGCCGGCGGAATCGTCACCGTCGTCGATCCGCTTCCCTACATGACCTACCAGCCCTTCCTCCCGGAGGTGGCCGGCGGCAACATCGAGGCACGCCACGCCGTCGTCTCGCACCGCCAGCACCTCAAGCAGACGGAACTCATCCAGGGCCGCGTCACCAGCATCGACCACCAGAACCGCACCGCCGTTGTTGCTCCGGCCGACGGTGGGGAGCCTTTCGAGATCCCGTACTTTGACGTCGTGGTTGCCGCCGGTGCCATTACCCGCACCTTCCCCATCAAGGGCCTCGCGGACGAAGGCATTGGCCTGAAGACCATCGAAGAAGCGGTGGCCCTGCGAAACAAGGTCCTCGAGCGCATCGAGGTCGCCTCCACCATGACGGACGCCGCGGAGCGCGCCAAGGCCCTGACCTTCGTGGTTGTGGGTGGCGGTTTCGCCGGTATCGAGTGCATCACCGAGATGGAAGACCTCGCCCGCGCCGCCGTGAAGAACAACCCGCGCATCCGCCAGGAAGAAGTCCGCTTCGTTCTTGTCGAAGCGATGGGCCGCATCATGCCCGAGGTCACCGCAGCCCAGGCAGAGTGGGTTGTCGGACACCTGCGCAGCCGCGGCATCGAGGTCCTGCTCAACACCTCCCTCGACAACGCAGAGGGTAGCCTCAAGCTCATCAACCTGCCGGACAAGACCCCTGCCCAGGAGTTCGAAGCCGACACCCTCGTGTGGACTGCAGGCGTGCAGGCCAACCCGATGATCCGCTCCACCGACTTCCCGCTCGAGCCCCGCGGACGTGTCCGTGTCCTTCCGGACCTGCGCATTGCGGGCGACGAAGGCATCATCGACAACGCCTGGGCTGCCGGCGATGTCGCGGCTGTTCCGGACCTCACGGGCAGCGGCCTGCCGGACGGCACCTGCGTTCCGAACGCCCAGCACGCCCTGCGCCAGGCCAAGCGCCTCGCCAAGAACCTGTGGGCCTCCCGCTGGGACAAGCCGATGGCCGACTACAAGCACAAGAACCTCGGTGCGGTTGCCGGCTTCGGCGAATGGAAGGGCGTTGCCAATATCAACCTCCTGGGCCGCATCGGCCTCAAGGGCGGACTCGCTTGGTTGGCCCACCGCGGCTACCACGGCTTGGCCATCCCCACCGGTGAGCGCAAGGTCCGCGTGATCCTCAACTGGATCCTGGGCATGACCATGGGCCGCGACACCACCCAGCTCCTGGACCTCGACAACCCGCGTGGAGCCTTCGTGGCCGCAGCCACCCCGGCTCCCAAGCCGGCCGCCGCGCCCGCGCCAGCCGCTGAAGCCAAGGCTCCCGTCACGGCTGACGCCAAGTAGCGACACACCGAGCAGTTCCGCCGACGGCGGCTGCCTCCCGAGCGGGGGCGGCCGCCGTCGGCGTTTAACTCCAGCCTCCCGTCTGCGACGGTTCATGGCGCGCCGCTCGAAGGGCTCCAGTGGACGAAGCAGGGGAGTGCGCTGGGTTACCATTATCCGGGCGCCCCAGTAGCCCAATTGGCAGAGGCAGCGGACTTAAAATCCGCGTGTTGTGGGTTCGAGTCCCACCTGGGGCACGCGCGCGGCATACGAGCCGTGCCGCCCCATTGTTTGCGCCAAGTTGTGACGTGACAAGAATTTAACCCCGCGTTCATGCCGATAGCTCGCAGAGCAGGGCGGCGATCGACCGTTATTAGATCCTGACCTGCATATATGTGTTGTAGGACACATATTTGGTAGTACTCTCATGGAACATGTTCGAAGTGAAAGTGACTTCGGGCTGATGACCACGAATCAGACGCACCGCGGAGGCTATTTTATGTACAGGAAGAAAGTCATTTCGGCGATCGCAGCAGCGGCCACCCTTGGCATGCTGGTGGCGGGCTGTGCGAATCAGACCGGTCCCAGCAGCACCGACACCTCGGGGGCGGCAGGCGGCAGGATCAATATCCCTGCGATTTCCAAAGTCGACGTTCCTGCCGGGGCTGTATTGCCTGCAGGCGATGGCAAGGGTAAATGCGCGTCCACCACCACCCTCGCCTATGCCGGTGCCGAGACAGGACCCAACGCCCAGCTGGGTATCAACATCTTCAACGGCATTCAGCTGGCCATCAACCAGCACAACGCCGCAAACCCCGGCTGCCAGGTCCAGTTCAAGAAGTTCGACACTGAGGGTGATCCGAACAAGGCAACAGGCCCGGTGACGCAGATTGTTTCGGAACCGGACATCGTCGGAGTGGTGGGCTTGCCGTTCTCCGGAGAGTCAAAGGCCACCGGCAACATCTTCGAGCAGAAGGGCTTGGTGCACATCACGCCTTCCGCAACCAACCCGGGCCTGACAAAGAACGGCTGGACCACATTCTTCCGTGCCCTCGGCAATGACGCCGTCCAGGGTCCGGCCGCAGCTAAGTTCCTCACGGACAAGCTGCAGGCAAAGAAGGTCTACCTCGTCCAGGACGACTCTGACTACGGCATCGGTTTGGGAACCTCGACCTCCCAGGCCCTCGGCTCCGCCATGGTGGGCTCCGACAAGGTTGTCACAGGCCAGAAGGACTTCTCGGCTGTGATTTCCAAGATCATGAACGCCAAGGCAGACACCGTCTACTACGCCGGCTACTACGCCGAAGGTGCTCCCTTCGACCAGCAGCTGGTTGGAAAGGGATTCACCGGATCCTTCGTTGGCCCCGATGGAGTGAAGGATGACCAGTTCATCAAGCAGGCGGGCGATGCGTCGTCCAACGCATACTTCACCTGCCCCTGCATCCCCGGCGAGCTGATCCCGAGCTTCGAGTCCGAGTACAAGAAGCTCGCCAACGCTGAGCCTGGAACCTACTCCATTGAGGGTTACGACGCAGCCACCGTCCTGCTCTCGGGTATCGACAAGGGCAAGCAGTCCCGTGCGGACCTTCTTTCCTGGGTCAAGTCCTACGACGCAGATGGCCTGTCGAAGCACTACAAGTGGGACTCAACCGGCGAACTGGCAACTCCTGATGTTTACGGCTACAAAGTTGAGAACGGCAAGATCGTTCCCATCGGCGTCATCGGAAAATAACACCGAGCCCAGATGAATGCTGGGGGTTAGCATCCATGCCGACCCCCAGCATTTCTTTTGATTACATCAGGAAAGTGCCATGATCAGTGAAGTAATTCCCACCCTGCTCCACTCGGTTCCCGTCGACGACACGTGGATCACCTTCGACGTAAATTCGTTTACCCAAAATTTCTGGAGTTCCACGTTTGACGGGTTGACCTTCGGTGCAATTTACGCGTTGGTAGCCCTCGGCTATACCCTCGTCTACGGCGTTCTCAACCTCATCAACTTTGCCCACTCCGAAGTGTTCATCACCGGGTGTTACGGGGTGTTCTTTACCCTTAGCGCGCTGAATTTCGGACCTTCCGCTCCGAGGCTGGCTTTCTGGGCCATCGTGGGAAACCTTGTCCTCGCCCTAATCGTCGCCATTATCGCCTCAGCCTTGATGGCGGTGATCGTTGAACGGGTGGCCTATAAGCCTTTGCGGCAGCGCAAGGCGCCCCGCCTGGCATTCTTGATTACCGCCATCGGTGTTTCCTTCGCGATTCAGTACACCATCTACTGGTGGCGCGGACCGAGCCCGGAGGCCGCCCTGACGATGTTCCGGCCGCTCCCGATTTTCGATGTCTTCGGAACTATCATCGATTCGCAGCAAGTGGTTATCGTCGTCGCGGCGATTATCCTCATGATCGCCACCGATCAGTTCATCAGGCGGTCCAAGACCGGTCGCGGCATCCGTGCCGTGGCACAGGACCCGGACACCGCAACCTTGATGGGGGTCAACAAGGAGCGGATCATTGTGACCACCTTCATCATTGGCGGAATCCTCGCCGGAGCGGCCGCATTGTTCTACGTGATGAAAATCCCGTCCGGCGTGCAATATAACGGCGGATTCATCCTTGGCGTCAAAGCCTTCGCGGCCGCTGTCCTCGGCGGCATCGGCAACGTGCGCGGCGCGTTGCTGGGCGGCTTGCTGATCGGCTTGATCGGCAACTACGGCCAGGTGCTCCTGGGCAGTTCCCAGTGGACCGACGTGGTCGCGTTCGTGGTCCTTGTGTTGGTATTGATCGTGCGACCCGAAGGTGTCTTGGGTAGCTCGCTAGGAAAGAGTAAGGCATGAGCACAACAGACGGCCCCACACTAATTCCCGATGATTCCTCGGCACAGGAAATTGCGGACCGCGAAGCCAAAATGCGTCGCCGCAAAGGCTGGTTCCCGGGACTCAGCGACAAATGGAATGCGCTCCCGCGCCAAACCCAATGGCTGTTCCTCATCATCGTTGTGGTCATTGCCTATTTGCTTCCCATCCTCAACCCGCCGTTGATCACCACGGAACCAGGGAACAACTGGCAAATCGCGCTCGCCCAAATGTCTGTCTACGCCCTGATAGCTGTGGGCTTGAACGTGGTGGTCGGCTATGCGGGCCTCCTTGACCTGGGCTACGTGGCATTCTTCGCACTGGGCTCCTACACCGCGGCAATGTTTACCAGCCCTGATTCGCCGTATGTGCACATTCCCTATTTGTGGACGCTGCCACTTGCGATGGCAGTGGCCATGTTCTTCGGCGTGGTCTTGGGTGTGCCTACGCTTCGGCTTCGCGGCGACTACTTGGCCATCGTCACCCTTGGCTTCGGCGAGATCGTGCGCATTTTGGCCACGATCATTCCGGCGATGAAAGGCCAAGTCGGCTTCCAGAACGTCGGCCACCCTCCAGGAACGGATTCAGCCGGCCAGACAATTTTCCAGAACTCGAACGGAACGCCGTGGTACTGGCTGACCCTGACCATCATCATCGTGGTCCTTCTGGCCGCTGGAAACCTTGAGCGCAGCCGAGTTGGCCGCGCATGGATTGCCATTCGCGAGGATGAAGATGCCGCGGAAATCATGGGCGTTCCGACGTTCAAGTACAAGGTGTGGGCTTTTGCCATCGGTGCTTCCGTGGGCGGGCTCTCCGGTGCCTTGTTTGCCGGGCAGGTGGGCTTTGTGAACAACCAGAAGTTTGACATCGCCACGTCCATCCTGTTCGTCGCCGCTGTGGTCATGGGCGGCACGGGGAACAAAGTCGGTGCGATTCTGGGCGGCGCTTTGGTGGCATATATTCCCCTCCGTTTCACGGCGATTGCCGAGTTCAAATATTTGATCTTTGGCGCGGCTCTCGTGATCATCATGATCTTCCGCCCCGGCGGCCTTCTGCCCGCACGCCAGAGCCTCCTCGCGTACGGGCGCCTGGCGTACAACAAACTGAGGGGCACTAATGGAGACATTCCTGCTTCGGGCAAAGTCGTCCTGCAATCGGGAAAGGGGGCTGACAAATGAGTGAAGCGATCGAACCGGATATTGATGTGGACGCACTCAAAGAGCAGGGTGTGGACCTTGAAGTCGCCGAGAAGGTGGCCCCTGAGCGCGACATTGTCACCAAGGTGGGCGAAGCGTTGGTCCAGGTCCAGGACCTGACGGTGAAGTTCGGTGGCCTGACGGCTCTGGACAATGTCTCGTTCGATATCAACCGGGGCGAAATCCTCGGCTTGATCGGCCCTAACGGTGCGGGTAAAACCACGTGCTTCAATGCCATGACAGGCGTATACAAGCCGACGTCGGGAAAGGTCATGCTGGAAGGCCAGTTGCTCAACGGACTGCCGCAGCACCGGATCACCAGGCGGGGGCTGGCGAGGACCTTCCAGAACATCCGCCTTTTTGGTGAGATGACAGCTTTGGAAAACGTGGTGGTCGGTCTCGATGCACGCCACCGCACGAGTGTCGGCGGGGCGCTCCTGCGCCTGCCCACCCATGTCCGGGAAGAGAAAACGGCTATTGAACGCGGCATGGCGTTGCTTGAGTTCGTGGGCATCGCCGATCACGCCCACTTCTTGTCACGGCACTTGCCGTATGGTTACCAGCGGCGCTTGGAAATCGCGCGCGCACTGGCGACCGATCCAAAAGTCCTGTGCTTGGATGAGCCCGCAGCCGGCTTCAACCCGGCGGAAAAAGAAGAACTCATGGCCCTGATCCGGACCATTAGGGACGACGGTTACACAGTCTTGCTCATTGAGCACGACATGAAGTTGGTCATGGGGGTGACCGACCGGATCGTGGTCCTGGAGTTCGGGAAAAAGATCGCGGACGCGGTGCCGAAGATTATCCGCGATGACCCGAAAGTTATTTCCGCCTATCTCGGGGAGCCTGAAGATGACCTTGCTTGAGCTGAAGAACATATCCGTCCACTATGGTCGGATCCAAGCCATTTCCGACATGTCATTCAGCGTGGAGGAAGGCGAAATCGTCTCGCTCATCGGGGCAAATGGTGCAGGTAAGACCACCACCATGAGGACGATCTCCGGGTTGCTGTCTCCCTCGGCCGGTTCCATCACGTTCGCCGGCGAGGACATCACGAGGATGAAAGCACACATCCGCGTGGTCCACGGCATTTCGCAGGCGCCCGAGGGTCGGGGAATTTTCCCCGGCATGACGGTCGAGGAGAACCTTGACATGGGTTCCTACGGCCGTAAGGACCGGACCAAGGTGTCGGACGATTTGGAGCGGGTCTTCGACCTGTTTCCACGGTTGAAGGAACGTATCAAGCAGCTTGGCGGCACCATGAGCGGCGGTGAACAACAGATGCTCGCGATTGGCCGGGCGCTGATGTCCAACCCCAAGCTGTTGCTCCTGGACGAACCTTCCATGGGGCTAGCTCCCCAGTTCATCCGCCAGATCTTCAAGATCGTCACCGAGATCAACAACCAAGGCACCACGGTGCTTCTGGTGGAGCAAAACGCCAACCAGGCCCTGGCCCGCGCACACCGTGCTTTTGTCCTTGAAACCGGGGCAATCACGCACAGGGGCACCGGTAAGGAACTGCTCGCCAACCCGGCGGTCAAGGAAGCGTACCTCGGCGTCGGATAGCCGCGCGTTCCGGCACCCTCCCAACAGGCAGGGTGCCGGCATCGGCGGCGGTGGAACTTTCGGTGCGGACCAAGCGTGGGAATTGGTAGCGTGAACTATCACTTCGCACCCACACCAAGAAGGACACCCACCATGGCACTCGGCGGCAACCCGATCTTCAACGGAAAGAATTTCCGCGGAGCCACACAGGCTCCGCCTGTTCCCAGCTACTCCCACGGCCAGCCCCAGTATGGCCAGCCCCAGTACGGCCAGCCCGGCTGGGCTTCGCAGCCGCCGTTGACCAGCGATCAGCTGCAGCAGATGTACAACCGGCCCGCGGCCGGTCCGGCCGAGACCGGCCGTATGACGTTCGACGACGTCATCGTCAAGACGGCGGCTTGCCTTGCGGTGCTTTTGCTTGGCGCGGCCGTCACGTTGTTCGTTGCTCCCGGCACCGCAAATCTCCTCATGATTGTCGGCGCGTTGGGCGGCTTCGTGTTGGGCATGGTCAACTCCTTCAAGAAGCAACCGTCCCCGGCACTGATCCTGGCGTACGCCGGCCTTGAGGGCTTGTTCCTCGGAGGCTTGACCCGCTTCCTGGACGGCATGTTCCCGGGCGTTGGCCTGCAGGCAGTCATCGGCACCCTTGCCGTCTTCGGCGTGACGCTGGCTCTCTTCAAGAGCGGCAAGGTGCGCGCCACCCCCAAGGCAGTTCGCTTCTTTATGATCGCCATGCTCGGCTATCTGGTCTTCGCAGTGATCAACATGGTCCTGGTGTGGACGGGAGCGGTCCAGTCGCCGTTCGGCCTGAGCAGCAGCGTGCACATCTTCGGCATCCCCTTGGGCGTCTTCATCGGCATCCTGGCCATTGGCCTGGCCGCGTTCTCACTCGTCATGGACTTCACCAGCATCGAACAGGGTGTCCGGCAGGGCGCTCCGGAGAAATACTCCTGGACTGCCGCTTTCGGCCTGACAGTCACGCTCGTATGGCTCTACGTGGAGATCATCCGCCTGCTGGCGATCCTTCGCGGCGACGACTGACCTTCCTTTCCACGGGCTCACGAGAGCCGCTCGAAGACCACCGCCATGCCCTGCCCGCCACCGACGCACAGGGTCGCCAATCCCAAGGTGCCATCCCTTTCGCGGAGGCCATTGAGCAAGGTCGTGGTCATTCGGGCGCCCGTCATGCCAAAAGGATGGCCAAGGGCGATGGCACCGCCATGAACGTTGAGCTTCTCCGGATCGATGCCGAGTTCGCGGGCGCTCGCCACCACCTGAACGGCGAACGCTTCGTTGAGTTCCACCAGGTCGATGTCGGCCATGCTCAGTCCCGCCAAGGCCAAGGCCCGGCGCGATGATTCCACCGGCCCCATGCCCATGAGTTCGGGGGAGAGGGCGCTGGCGGCCGTGGAGACGATGCGTGCCAGCGGCTTGAGGCCAAGCTCCCGGGCCCTGAGATCGCTCATGACCACCACGGCGGCGGCGCCATCGTTGAGCGGGCACGCGTTGCCGGCCGTCACTGTCCCTCTCTTGCGGAAGACCGGCTCCAAGGCGCTGACGGCTTCAAGGGTGACGCCGGCCCGGGGTGAGTCGTCGCGCTCCACGACGGTGCCGTCCTTGCGGGTGTACGGCGTGATTTCCCGGGCGTAGAAGCCCGAGGCAATGGCCGCCTCAGCCCGGTTCTGGCTCTGGACTGCCCACAGATCCTGCTCTTCCCGGCTGATTCCGTAGCTTGTGGCGACGTTCTCGGCAGTCTGTCCCATCGCGATGTAGACGTCCGGCATCCGTCCGCCCATCCGGGGATCCGTCCATGGTGTGTTGGACGCGGCCCGGGCGGACGTGCGGGCCCGCGCCGCGTCAAACAGCGGGTTATGCAGGCTGGTGTCAGTTTCCCCGGCCCCGACCCAGTTTTGGTAACGGGACACGGACTCGACCCCCGCCGAGACGAAGGCATGGCCTTCCCCGGAGCGGATGGCGTGGAAGGCCATCCGCAGGGTCTGCAGGCTCGAGGCGCAAAAGCGGTTGATCGTAGCCGCGGGGACGGTGTCCAGGCCGGCCAGGACGGTCACCACGCGGGCCATGTTCGAACCGGCTTCCCCGCTGGGCTCGGCGCAGCCGAGGTAGAGGTCATCCAGCCCGCCACCGTCCGGTGCCCCCGGATCGAAAGCCGGAATCTTTGCCAGCGCGGCAGTCACCATGGCGACCGCGAGGTCATCAGGACGTTCGTCCTTGAGTGATCCCTTGAAGGCCCGACCGATGGGACTTCTGGCGGTGGAAACGATGACGGCCTCAGTCATGCCCCCAGCATACGCCGGGGCCCGTTCGCCAAAGGAAGCGATTGCGGGACGTCAGGCGAGGCGTGTGGCGCCGGCCGCCGGGGTCACGGTGAAGATGTCCGGCGTCGTGAAACCGGCCGCCACGAACGCGCGCACGACGGCGTCGCGCACCTCTTGCTCATGGCGCACCGGGGTGAGGGCAATAGCCGAGCCGCCGAAACCGCCGCCTGTCATCCTGGCCCCGATGGCCCCGTGGGCACGGGCGGTTTCCACCGCGAGATCCAGTTCCGGGCACGAGATCTCGAAGTCATCGCGCATGGACGCATGGCTCGCATCCAGGAGCCTGCCGATGTGGGCGGGTCCGTCCGTGGTGAGTCGTTCCACGGTCTGCAACACGCGGTCGTTCTCCGTGACAATGTGCCGCACCCGCCTGAAGGTCGTGCTGTCCAGGAGGCCGCTGGCTTCCTCCAGATCGCCGACGCCAACGTCGCGAAGGGCCGGGACACCCAGGACCTGGGCTCCGAGTTCGCAGGAAGCCCGCCGGGACGCATAGCCGCCGTCCGCGTGCGAATGGGAGACCTTGGTGTCGATGACCAGCAGCACGAGTCCGGCTTCCTCGGCGTCGAAGGGGACCAGTTGTACGCTTTGATCGCGGCAGTCCAGGAAGACGGCATGGCCCCTCGAGCCGCGAAGCGACGCCGACTGGTCCATGATTCCGGTGGGGGCGCCCACGAAGTCGTTTTCGGCCCGCTGTGTTGCGAGCACCATGTCCTCGGCACCGAGCCCTGCGCCCGTCAGCTCGTTGAGGGCAGAGATGACTGCGCATTCGATGGCGTGCGAGGAGGACAGTCCCGCGCCCAGGGGGACATCCGAATCCATGAGCAGGTCGAAGCCGGGAACGTGGATACCGCGCTGTTGCAAGGCCCAGGCCACGCCGAGCGGATACTTCGTCCAGCCCTTGGCTGACCCGGGCGCCAGCTCGTCCAGGTCCGTTTCGACCATGCCCTGCTCGCCGAAAGTGGAGAGCAGCCGGACGCGTGAATCAGCTCGGATCCGTAGTGCAACCTTCGCGGTCTTGTCGATCGCGAACGGCAGCACGAATCCCTCGTTGTAATCGGTGTGCTCGCCGATCAGGTTTACGCGTCCCGGTGCCTGCCACACGCCGTCGGGGGCTGAACCGAAAGTCGGCTCGAACAACCTGGACAGGGTTGTCAGGGCCGGGGCGTCGGGAGTGGAGGTCATGCAGGGGCCCCTTCCGGAATGGCTCGCCGCGAATCGCTGGCGACGGCGCGCAGCCGTTTTGCCACGGATTCGGGAGTGGTGTCGTTGATGAAGGCTCCCATGGCGGCCTCGGAACCGGCAAGGTATTTGAGCTTGTCGGCGGCACGGCGCGGGGAAGTGAGTTGGAGGTGCAGGTGGCCGGATGGTCTTAAGAGAGGATCCAGGGGTGCCTGGTGCCATGCGGAAATGTACGGCGTGGGAGTTGGATAGAGGGCGTCCATGCGCTTGAGCAACTCAAGGTAGACGTGGGCCAGTTCGTCGCGTTCTTCGCCGCCCAAGGCGGCGAGGTCCGGCACTTGCCGATGCGGGACGAGATGTATTTCCAGGGGCCAGCGGGCCGCGAACGGCACGTAGGCACTGAAGTGCTCGCCTTCGAGCACCATGCGGCTGCCATCCTGCCGTTCCGCTTTGAGGATCGAGGACGTCAACGATTCCCGG
This sequence comes from Arthrobacter bambusae, assembly GCF_030812595.1. Classification (GTDB taxonomy): domain Bacteria; phylum Actinomycetota; class Actinomycetes; order Actinomycetales; family Micrococcaceae; genus Arthrobacter; species Arthrobacter bambusae_B. Next base: position 199,840 of record NZ_JAUSSZ010000005.1, on the reverse strand, counting down.
CCTTTGGAATCGTCGAAGTACCGGCTGGCCACGGCGCCGAGGCTTGCCGCCCGGGGCGTGACGTAGGGGTAGGCATAGATCTGTCCGTGCGGGTGGTGGAGGGTTACCCCGATGTCCGCCCCCCGGTTTTCGAACGGGAACACCTGCTGGATTCCCGGGAGCGCGCTGAGCGCCTCGGTCCTGTGCGCCCAGGCCTCAATGACGGTGCGCGCCCTGGTTTCGCCTAGCCCGGCAAAGGATCCGGTGTGGCTGGGGGTGAAGGAGACAACTTCGCAGCGGCCGTAGGCGGGACCCGACGTTCCCCAAGCAGGGGTGCCGGGGATGGTCCCGACCGCCGGTCCCAGTGAGGGGAAGCGATTCTCGAAAACCACCACGTCGTAGTCCGGCGCGGGAATTTCCGAGGGGTTCGCGGGCGTGGTGGGGCAGATGGGACATTGGTCAGCAGGCGGCAGATGGGTGCGGCTTTGGCGGTGGGCGGCGACCGCGACCCATTCGCCGCTCAGCGCGTCGTAGCGCAGCTCGCCTGGATTTGCGCGCGGCGGCAGCTCGCGGTGATCCGTCAGCGAGCCGGGGTCGCGCTCCGGTGAGCCGGCGTCATCGAAATAGATCAGCTCCCGGCCATCGGCGAGACGCGTGCTGGTAAGGCGAGTCATGGACTTATGGTGTCACAGAGTGCTCAAAAAGGCAAAATAACTAACAAAATTGAACATTGCGCCGGAAAGGGCGGACAAGAAGCGGCATGCAGTACGGTGGTGCCATGCCTCCCACAACACCGTCTTCCGCGCCGGGCGAAGAGACCGTATCCCGGCGCTTTGCCAGCGGCCGCCAATTCGAGATCCGCCGCGGCGACGCGCTCGCCGTCGTCACCGAGCTCGCTGCAGGCTTGCGGTTGTTCAGCCGCGACGGCGTCCAGCTCACCGAGAGTTACGGCGACGCACAAATTCCGCCCGGCGCTACGGGAATTACCCTGGCCCCGTGGGCCAACCGGATCGAGGATGGCCTCTGGTACCTCGACGGCAAGAAGCAACAGCTGGACATCACTGAGGTGTCCCGGAACAACGCGAGCCACGGGCTCCTGCGCAACTCGTCGTACTCCCTCCTGGCGGAGGATGAGTACTCCGTGACCCTCGAAGCCGTGATCTTCCCGCAGCATGGCTACCCCTTCCTGGCCCGGCACCGGGTCCGCTACGAGATCGACTCCGCGCTCGCTTTGCGGGTCTCCCAGAGTTTCCTCAATGATTCGGACGCTCCCGCGCCCTTCGTCCTCGGGGCGCATCCGTATTTGCGCGTGGGCGACGTTCCGCCGGAAGAGATGGTCCTGACCGTCCACGCCGGCACGCGGCTTGTGGCCGACGAGCGGAAGATCCCGCGGAGCTCGGTGGCCGTCGACGGCGATTTCGATCTCGGCGGCGGCCGGAGCGTGGGCGGCCTGGATATCGACGTGTCGTTCACCGAACTGGAGTTCGACGGCGGCGTGGCCCGCCACACGCTGTCGGCCCCGGATGGCCGGAGCGTCTCCGTGGAACAGGATGAAAACTGCGCCTTCGTCCATGTCTTTGTCACGGATACCCTTCCGGGCCGCTCGAAAGCCGTTGCGCTCGAGCCCATGACCGGTCCGGCGAACGCCTTCAACTCGGGGGAGGGCCTCCGATGGCTTGAGCCAGGGGAGACCTTCACCATGCAGTGGGGGATTGTGGGCGCGCTGTAACTTGTTTCGCATCCGGTGCTCGCTGCGGAATTATTGGGGAATGACGCCAGCACAGGACGCCACGCGAATAAGTGATCCCGTTTCGGCCGTGCCCAAACCGGTGCCGGAACACCACATTGCGCAGGACATCCCGTACGGAGTCCGGATCGCGGCCGCTTGGGCCTGGCGGGTGGGCCTCATCATGGTGGTTGGGGGAGCCCTCATTTGGCTGTTGGGGAGGGTGAGCTTCCTGATCATTCCGCTCATGGTCGCTTCCCTTCTTGCCGGCCTGCTCTACCCGGTCACGCGGTGGTTCGGGAAGCTCAAGATGCCGCGGGGAGTGGCCGTCGCGGTGACGGTGGTGGGGTTCCTCGGGGTCGTCGGGGGAGCCCTCGTGCTGGTGGGACGGCAGCTTGCCGTGGGATTCGGCGAATTGTGGCAGGAAGCGCTTGCGGGCGTGCAGCAAATCCAGGCGTGGCTCGCTGACGGGCCGCTGCATCTGACGGCGGACCAGATCGACACGTACATCCAGAGCGCCACCTCGGCCCTGCAGACCAACAGCAGCAGCATCCTCAGCGGTGCGCTGTCGTTCGGTAGTACTGCCGGGCATTTTGCCGCGGGCATGGTCCTGTCCCTCTTTATCCTGATCTTCTTCCTTCTGGAGGGATCCAGGATCTGGCGGTTCATCGTCGGGCTGCTGCCCCGGAACGCACGCGCAGCAGCTTACGGCGCAGGCCGGCGCGGCTGGTCGTCCATGGTCAGCTACGTGCGCATCCAGATGTTCGTGGCGTTCGTGGACGCCGTGGGGATCGGCGTCGGTGCGGCGATTATCCAGGTCCCCCTCGCCCTGCCCCTGGGCGTCCTGGTATTCATCGGTTCATTTATCCCGGTGGTTGGCGCCCTCGTGACGGGAGCCATAGCCGTGCTCTTGGCCTTGGTGGCCAATGGTCCCGTCAATGCGCTCGTCATGTTTGCCATCGTGCTGTTCGTGCAGCAGCTCGAAAGCCATATCCTCCAGCCGCTCATCATGGGCAAGGCCGTATCGCTGCACCCCGTCGCCGTGATCCTGTCGGTCGCAGCCGGTTCCTACCTGGCCGGAATTCCGGGAGCGCTCTTTGCCGTGCCGCTCCTCGCCGTAGCAAATACGGCGGTTCGCTACATTGCCGCCCGGACGTGGGAACATGATGAAGGACTGATGACGGCGTACGCCGGCGCAGGGATCGCACCAACGGATTCCGACGAGGAACCCACCGTCAAGGAAATCCACCGTCCCGGCGCCAACGCTGGCGCACGGTCCAACAGCGGCGAAGGTGCCGCAGGTCAGCACGCGGCTGCGGAACGGACATTCCCCGAGGATGCCGCACAGCACACCAACAAAGGAGATTAACCCGTGAATACCCTCGATACCCTGCCCGTCACGCTGGACGATGTCCTTAAGGCGCAGGAGCTGCTCGAGGGCATTATTACCAAGACCCCCATCGAGTCCTCACGGGCCCTGGGAGCGATGGTAGGCGGAGAGGTCTACTTCAAATGCGAGAACCTCCAGCGGGCCGGGTCATTCAAGGTCCGCGGCGCCTACGTGCGCATGGCACGGTTGTCTCCCGAGGAGAAGAAGCGCGGCGTCGTAGCCGCTTCGGCAGGCAACCACGCGCAAGGCGTCGCCGTGGCGGCGAAAAGCCTGGGAATCAAGGCCCGCATCTACATGCCGCTCGGCGTGGCGCTTCCGAAGCTTGCCGCGACCCGCAGCCACGGCGCCGAAGTCGTCCTGCACGGACACAACGTCGATGAGGCCCTGGCGGAGGCGCAGCGCTACGCGAACGAAACAGGGGCCGTCTTCGTCCACCCGTTCGACAACGTCGACGTCGTATCCGGCCAGGGCACTGTCGGGCTCGAAATCCTGGACCAGGTCCCCAACGTCGACACCGTACTGATGGGCGTCGGCGGCGGTGGCCTGCTCGCAGGAGTCGCCGTGGCGATCAAAGCGCGGGCCCGTGAGCTGGGGCGAGAGATCCGGATCATCGGTGTGCAGGCCGAGAACGCCGCCGCCTACCCGCCGTCGCTCGCAGCCGATGCGTTGGTGCCTCTCAAGAAGGTTTCAACCATGGCGGACGGCATCGCCGTCGGCCGCCCCGGCCAGCTGCCGTTCAGCATCATCCGCGAGCTCGTGGACGACGTCGTGACCGTGAGTGAAGACTCCTTGGCACGGGCGCTCATCTTCCTGCTGGAGCGCGCCAAAATGGTGGTTGAGCCCGCGGGCGCTGTCGGCGTCGCAGCCCTCATGGACGGCAAGATCGAAAACCCCGGAACCACGGCCGTCATCCTGTCCGGCGGCAACATCGATCCCATGCTGATGCTCAAGGTGATCCAGCGCGGCCTCTCGGCGGCTGGACGCTACATGACCGTGCGCATGATGCTGGACGACCGGCCCGGTTCCTTGGCCACGATCGCCCGAATCATCGCCGAAAACGATGCCAATGTGACCGGCCTGGACCACACCCGGGTGGGCGGCGCGATCAGCATGGGCGATGTTTCCATCACCGTCAACCTCGAAACCAAAGGCCACGAGCACAGTGAGCAGGTCCTGGCAGCCCTCCGGGCAGAGGGCTTCCACCCGATCGTCGTGCACTGACGCCGCAGCCGGCCGGAAAACGCAAAACGCCGGCCCTCCCCGCGAGGGGTGGGCCGGCGTCGTTGCTTCGCGCGTCTATTAGCCGGAGAACGGCTTGGCGGAAACGATTTCCACCGCAATTTCCTTGCCGTTGGGGGCGACGTAGCTGATCTTGTCGCCTTCCTTGTGGCCCATGATCGCGACGCCGAGCGGGGATTTCTCGCTGAAGACGTCGAGATCGGAATCACCGGCGATTTCGCGGGATCCGAGCAGGAAGGTCTCTTCGTCGCCTGCGATGCGGGCGACGACGACCATGCCGGGCTCGACGATTCCGTCATCGGCCGGAGCTTCGCCAACCTGGGCATCGCGCAGGAGCACGGTCAGCTGGCGGATGCGGGCTTCGATCTTGCCCTGCTCCTCCTTGGCGGCGTGGTAACCGCCGTTTTCCTTGAGGTCGCCTTCTTGGCGGGCGGCTTCGATCTTCTGCACGATATCCGCGCGGCCAGGGCCGGAAAGGTGGTCCAGCTCTGCCTTCAAGCGGTCATATGCGTCCTGGGTAAGCCAAGCTGCAGGCGCGCTGTTGGTGGTCGACACGGACTTCTCCTTATGGATCTGACAAGCAAAGACCCCGCCGGTGCAGGCCACTCGTGGAACTCAGCAACCAACTCAGCGGGGTAAAGGTATTGATCCAGTGTAGTCAATCCTGTGGACAAACCCAAGCTCACTGAGTCGCGCGTCACACCTTTGCTATTTGTTGCTGTCGACAATCCAGCAGTTGTCCACGACGGCGGAGACTGCCGCGGACTCGGTGCGCAGTATGGTCCTCTGGGCGGTTGTCCGGCCGCCGTCTGCTCCGTCCTTGGGGTCGTTCGGGCCGATCTGGACGACTTTCCAACCGACCACTCCGAACCCGGAGTCCATGGCCTTGACGGCACATTTTGCGGTGGCATCCGGGTTCTTGGTTACTTGGAAATCAACCGCGAGCTGGGTGGCGTCGGTGGCGCTGTAGCCGATGTCCTTGAAGGACACCGACGACTGCGAGGAAGATGTGGTGACCCAGAACAAGAGAGCAACGACGACGAGGAGGACGGCGATGAGGACGTTCCGCTTGGTCTTCCCCCCGAAGGCGCGCTTTTGGCTGCCGTAGCGATTGGCTAGGCTGGTAGTTGCCGGCAGCGCCGTGGCCGAGGGGTCTTCCGAAGTCACCCACCTAGTTTAGTGGGCTTCTGGCAGGTCCTCGCACACAGCGGAGCCGCCCACGTGGGAACTGCATGGTCAGTGCACCCACCACCCAGCCCAGAACAGCATGACCCGGAAAGAGGAACCGTACCGGATGAGCACATCCAGCAGCCCCGACACGCAGCTTCGGCTGCTCGCCGTCCACGCGCATCCGGACGACGAATCAAGCAAGGGCGCGGCCACCATGGCGATGTATGCGGCTTCCGGCGTGGAGGTGATGGTGGCCACGTGCACTGACGGCTCCCGCGGAGACATCCAGAATCCGGCCATGGAGTCGGCGCCGCACCCTAAGCGGGACATGGCGGGCGCCCGCCGCTTGGAAATGGCTCAAGCTGCAGCGATCCTGGGAGTCAAACAGCGCTGGCTGGGTTTCGTGGATTCGGGGTTGCCCGAGGGTGATCCGCTGCCACCCCTGCCCAGCGGGTGCTTTGCGCTTCAGCCCCTTGAGCGGGCGGCGGCACCGCTCGTCCGCTTGGTCCGCGACTTCAAACCGCACGTGATGGTCAGTTACGACGAGAACGGCGGCTACCCGCACCCGGACCACATCATGGCGCACAAGGTCGCCGTCGAAGCTTTCCATGCTGCCGGTGACCCGGAGCGCTATCCCGGAATCGGCGAACGCTGGGCGCCCAGCAAGCTGTACTACGACCGCGCCTTCAGCCCCGACCGCTTCCGTGCCCTGCATTTCGCGCTTGAAGAGGCGGGACTGCAATCGCCTTACGCCGAGCGCCTGGCTTCCTGGCTGGAAGCCGATGCGGAAGGCCATACTCCGCCGAGGCCGATGCACCAGACCACAACGCAGGTGGACTGCGGTGACTACTTTGAGGCCCGCGACGACGCACTCCGGGCGCATCGGACGCAGGTCGATCCGCTTGGCTTCTTCTTCGCGGTATCCCCGGAGATGCAGCGCAGGGCCTGGCCGTGGGAGGACTACACGCTGGTCCACTCCCGGATCCCGGCCGAACTGCCGGAAAAGGACCTGTTCGCAGGGCTAAGATAGGATCGCCAAGCGATTTCTATCAAGCGTAGAAGTCGCCACCCGGCTGGAACTCCCATAGAAGGTTTGAACCCGTGCACCACTTTCTCATCGCCCTGGCCACGACCCCGTCGCCTACCCCGACCCCGTCGCTGCGCCCAGGCTTGTCGGAAGACCAGGTGACACCCGGGACCTGGGGTTTCGTCCTGACTGCCTTCATCGTGTTGCTCACGACCTTCCTGATCGTGGACATGGTCCGCAGGATCCGTCGGGTCCGCTACCGCGCCCAGGTTGAAGAGGCCTCGGCGGCCGAGGCCGGCAACACCGAGGCCGGCACCGCCGAGGCAGGCGCCACTCCCGGCACTGCCGTGGCCGGTGGCGTCGTCCCGGGCAAACCGATCGTTGAAGACTCCGACGGCGATGCCGGCTCCGGAGCCCGCTGACCCGGGAACCACCCGGGAATGGCCGGGGGCGTCCAACGCCCTTGGCTCGGAACCGTCTGCCTATCTGCGCCAGCACGCACACAATCCGGTGCACTGGCACCCGTTCGGCGACGAGGCTTTTGCTTTCGCAGCCGCCCGCGATGTTCCGGTCTTTCTTTCCATCGGTTACGCCGCCTGCCATTGGTGCCACGTCATGGCCCACGAGTCCTTCGAAGACCAGGACACCGCCGACTACCTGAACGCCCGGTTCGTGGCCATCAAGGTGGACAGGGAAGAACGTCCGGACGTGGACTCGATCTACATGGCAGCCACCCAGGCCATCAGCGGCGAGGGCGGCTGGCCGATGTCCGTCTTCCTGACCCCCGAGGGCTTGGCTTTCCATGCAGGCACCTATTTCCCGCCGACGCCCCAGCCTGGAAGGCCGTCCTTCCGCCAGGTGCTTGAAGCGGTCCACGAGGCCTGGCTGGAACGCCGGGACGCCGTCGAGCAGAACGCCAGGCGGCTCGCGGTGGGCATGGCCGATGCCCAGCTCGCCACGGCCGTGTTCCTCGACAGGACACCCGAAAGCCTGGATAGAGGCCTCCTGTCGGAAGCAGTGCGAGTACTCGCCCGTTCGGAAGACCCCGACGGTGGCGGGTTCGGCCGCGCTCCCAAATTCCCGCCGTCGGCGGTTCTTGAGTTCCTGATACGGCACGCCGCCGTGCCGTCGGAAACCTCGGACGCGGCCCGTGACATGGCGGGCCGAACTCTTGCCGCCATGGCCCGTTCCGCGCTGTGCGACCAGCTCGACGGCGGTTTCGCCCGCTATTCCGTGACCGCGGACTGGTCCGTTCCGCATTTCGAGAAGATGCTCTACGACAATGCCCAACTCCTCCGCGTCTATGTCCACTGGATGCGCCTCCAAGGCGACGAGGTCCTGCCGGCCGGCGAAGCCGCAAGTGTGGCGTCCCGAATGGCCGACTGGATGCTCGACTCGCTGCGCGTGGGCGATCCCGCAACCCCTGGCGGACTCGCTTCCTCCCTTGACGCCGACACCGTGGTGGACGGAGCCCATTACGAAGGGGCGTCCTACTTGTGGACCCCCGCGAGCCTTGAAGCCGCGCTTGGGCCCGGGGATGGCGCGGCCGTGGGCCGGCTGATGAACGTGGGGCCATCCGGAAGGGTCTCGGAGCTTGGATCTCCGCTCCATCCAGGGCGCCGGCTCTCCGGGGAGGAGTCGCGGTTGTGGGAGCGAGTGAGGCCGGTGTTGCGGCGCGCGCGTTCGGCGCGTCCCCAGCCGGCCCGGGACGACAAGGTCGTGGCAGGCTGGAACGGCCTCGCCATCGCGGCGCTTGCCGAAGCCGGCGCGATCCTGGACAGGCCGGAACTGGTGACCGCCGCGGAAAGCGTGGCCGAGTACCTGGTGCGCGTGCATTGGGTTCCCGCGTCGGGCCCCGGTGCCTCCGTTCCCGGCGCCCCGACGCAGGCGGCGGGAGTGCTGGTCAGGGCCTCGCACGAAGGTGTTGCCCGAGGAATCAGTGGCCTGTTGGAAGACTATGCTTTTTGCGCGGAAGGCTTCCTGGCCCTCTACGCGGTGACTGGCCGGCGCCGCTGGTACCGTTTCGCGGAGGAGCTGGTCGCCGGAGCCTGCGCGCGTTTCGTGGTGGACGGCAGGTTGTCGGACTCCGTGGGTGAGTCGGCCCAAGTGTTCAACGCACAGGGCCAGCACGTGGGCCTGGACCCCTTCGATAATGCTGCGCCCAGCGGGGCGGCGGCCTTTGCCGGAGTATTGCTGAGCTATGCTGCCTACTCCGGTTCGCACGAGCACAGGGCCATGGCAAGCAACATCCTCTCGCTCCTGCCGCCGATGGCCGCACGGGCTCCACGGGTCGCGGGATGGCTGCTTGCGACCGCACAGGCGGCCGTGGCCGGTCCTATCGAGGCCGCAGTGTCCGGCCCCCGGGGCCCGAAGCAGCGGGAACTCCATCGCGCCCTGTTGGCCTCGCCGAGCCCGGGGATGGTGGTGGCGGTCCAGATCGATGAGGCCGGCGAAACAGCGGACGACGACGGCGCGCTGCCCGGGGCCCGCGCCGCGGAACCGGAAGTACCACTGCTTGAGGCCCGCACCGCTGCCGCGGACGGCTCACCACAGGTGTATCTGTGCCGGGGGATGGTGTGTGACCTGCCGCTTGGCTCTGTCGGGGAACTCGCGAAACGCCTTGACGCGATGACGGAGGCCGCCGGCTAGCTCAGCACGGCAATCATGATTGCGATGAAGTGTGCGGCGAAGGCCAGCACCGTGAGGGCGTGGAAGAGTTCGTGGAAGCCGAAGTTCAACGGACTGAAGCTGGGCTTCTTGATCCCATAGAAAACCGCGCCGGCGATGTAAAGGGCCCCGCCCACGCAAATCAGGATCGCGGCGGGAACGTTCGCCGCGAAGAACTCCGGCAAGTAGAACAAGGCCCCGCAGCCCAGCGCGACGTAGACAGGCACATAGAGCCAACGCGGAGCGCCGGTCCAGAGAACCCGGAACAGGACTCCGATCAGTGCACCGGACCAGATCACCCACAGCAGGAGTACGGCCTTGGGGCGCTCGAGCAGGGACCAGGCGAGGGGTGTGTAGCTGCCCGCGATCACCAACATGATGTTGGTGTGGTCCAGGCGCTTGAGGACCATCTTGGTCTTCGCCGCCCAATTGCCGCGGTGATAGACCGCGGACACGCCAAAGAGCAGTGCACCCGTGAAAGCGTAGATTGCGGAGGTGATCTTTCGATCCATCGTTGGCGCCAACGTCACCAGGACGATCCCCGCCGCGACGGCGAAAGGCGTGGCCACAGCGTGTATCCAGCCGCGCCACCGTGGCTTGGTTGTGAGCAGCACGGACATCGTTAAAGGGTAACCCCCGCCGGGGTATGTTACTGCGAAGTAATGCATTTTGGTCTCGAACCTCGAAGCCGCGGTGTGCCGACCGCCCGGCTTGGGAAGGTAGCCTTGGTGATGCACCTACGGCAGCAGTCCGCAGGTACGGACGGTTGTTTTGCTGAAGGCGGATTACCCGCCCGGCCGGCGGCCGCCGTCGTTCTCAAGGGTTTTTCAGTTGCCGTTCAAAGGAAGTCAGGTGAGTGTCCGGATGGAGTGGCCCGGCTTCCTCTATGGCTTCTACGAACGCAAACTGCTCCGCTCCCTCGAGCAGGAAAAGATTCCCCGGCACATCGGCGTCATGGTGGATGGCAATCGCCGTTGGGCGCGGCAATTCAACGCTCCCACCAGCGAAGGCCATCAAGCAGGGGCGGACAAGATCCATGAATTCCTCGGCTGGTGCCAGGAGCTTGGAGTCAAAGTCGTCACGCTGTACATGCTCTCGACCGATAACATGAACCGCTCCGGCGAAGAGCTCGAACTGCTCATGGGAATCATCGCGAATACCCTCGACCGCTTGGATGACGACGCCAATATCTCGGTCCACGCCATGGGCGCGCCCGAGCTGCTACCGGACTATCTCGCCGAGAGGCTCACCAAGCTCACGGCGCGCACCCCGATCCGCGAGCGGCTGCACGTCAATGTCGCCGTCGGCTACGGAGGACGGCGGGAAATCGTCGACGCCGTGCGGGAGCTGCTGCACGACGCCGTCGCGCACGGCCGCGACATCACCGAGCTGGCCGATGAACTTTCGGTGGAGGACATCTCGCGGTTCCTCTACACGCGCGGCCAGCCGGACCCCGACCTGGTGATCCGCACATCAGGTGAACAGCGCTTGTCCGGCTTCCTCATGTGGCAAAGCGCCTATAGCGAGTTCTACTTTTGCGAGGCACTGTGGCCGGCGTTCCGCAAGGTTGATTTCCTTCGGGCCTTGCGGGACTACGCCGGCCGCCAGCGCCGTTACGGTACCTGACACGGTGACTCTTCGGTGCGCTCCCGTTTCCGGGATGTTCACGCTTTGTCTACACGAATCGCCGTTTGGGCTAACCGGAAATGTAATCGCATGGGAATACGTTAATCCCATCAGTAGGCAACCCGCCTGCTGATCGGGGAGGCCAGTAGATGGAAACATCGCACCAGTTACGTGGGGGGCCGCGCCCGGCCTTCCGGCCGAGCCGCCTCACGAATAAGCCGGGTTCGCCCGGGGCTGGAGTCGATGTGGCTATTTCTGAGCAACTGCCCGTAGTCGTTTCCGACGGGGAAAGTTCAGCTACCTCTCGCACCAAGCGGGCCAACGGTGGGCGGACTGCAAAGTCCGGGACTCCGACTGGCCGAAGCTATGTGATTGACACTTCCGTACTGCTTTCCGACCCGCACGCCTTATTGCGCTTCGCGGAGCACGAAGTCATTGTCCCGATCGTGGTGATCACTGAATTGGAAGCCAAACGCCACGATCCCGAGTTGGGCTACTTCGCCCGCAAGGCACTCAGGCTCCTGGATGACTTGCGCATCGAGCATGGTGGGTTGAATCAACCCATCCCGATCGGAACCGACGGCGGCACACTGCGGGTCGAAATGAACCATGTGTCCACCGAAGTGCTGCCGGCAGGATTCCGCGGCGCGGACAACGACAGCCGCATCCTGGCAGTCGCCAAGAACCTCGCCAACGAAGGCCACAACGTCACGGTCGTCTCCAAAGACCTTCCCATGCGCGTCAAAGCCTCCGCAATGGGACTGTTCGCCGACGAATACCGCAATGAACTCGTCAAAGACTCCGGCTGGACCGGGATGGCGGAGATCGAAGCCAGCGAGGACGAAATCTCCACCCTGTACGGACACGAACCCGTGTTTATCCCGGCAGCGGCCGAGCTGCCCGTCAACACCGGCCTGGTGCTGCTCTCAAACCGGGGCTCCGCCCTGGGCCGCGTGGGCGCGGACAAGCAAGTGCGGCTGGTCAAGGGCGACCGTGACGTCTTCGGACTGCACGGCCGCTCAGCTGAGCAACGCCTTGCGATCGATTTGCTCATGGATCCGAGCGTCGGAATCGTCTCGATCGGTGGACGGGCCGGCACCGGAAAGTCGGCACTGGCCTTGTGTGCCGGACTCGAAGCCGTCCTGGAGCGCCGGGAGCACCGCAAGGTGATCGTCTTCCGGCCCCTGTACGCGGTGGGTGGACAGGAACTCGGCTACCTGCCCGGTTCCGAGGCGGAGAAGATGAACCCCTGGGCGCAGGCGGTCTTCGACACCCTCGGTGCACTCGTGAGCCAGGAAGTCGTGGAAGAGGTCATGGACCGGGGCATGCTCGAAGTCATGCCGCTGACCCACATCCGCGGACGTTCGCTCCATGACGCCTTCGTGATCGTGGACGAGGCCCAGTCGCTCGAGAAGAACGTGCTCCTCACCGTCATGAGCCGTATGGGCCAGAACTCCAAGATCGTCCTGACCCACGACGTCGCCCAGCGGGACAACCTCCGCGTCGGCCGGCACGACGGTGTTGCCGCCGTCGTCGAGACCCTCAAGGGGCACCCGCTCTTCGGTCACATCACCCTGACCCGCTCCGAACGCTCGCCGATCGCGGCACTCGTGACGGAGCTTCTGGAGGGGGCTGAGATCTAAGCGCACCAGGCGCCGCCTGTGCGGGAGGCCGTGGCCCGGTTCGCCGGGCCCCGGCCTCAGCTGTCCTCCGGTCCGCTCCCGACGCCCGGTCACCTATGTCGGGTTTTTCCCCGACGCCCGGTCACCTATGTCGGGTTTTTCCCCGACGCCCGGTCACCTATGTCGGGTTTTTCCCCGACGCCAGGTCCGCCGGGCCACGGCCCTTCGCCGTCGCTTAGACACGGCGCATAAGGACCCGCTCCGGTCGCTGAGCGACCTTCGGTGTCCGATGCGCCGCGATGCGCTCCTTCGCGAAGAACCGCGTCCAGGCTCGTGCGCCTCTCACCAACGCCCGGTCACCTATATCGGGTTTTTCCCCGACGCCCGGTCACCTATGTCGGGTTTTTCCTCGACGCCCGGTCACCTGTGTCGGGTTCCGGCGGACGCGCGGTCACAAACCCAGGAACTTCGCTGTGGCTTCGTGGCCTTCCACTTTCAGCGTCCAATCCGGTCGGATGAAAGAAGCGGAGGTGAGTCGAACGCGTTGGACTTCCACGACGTCGACGGCCCATCGGTCGCGGTAACTGCCGTTGAACTCATAGCCGAGGCTGGTGGAAACGCCCAGGGATTGCTCGTTCCACATGGCGGCCTCGGAGGTTGCTGTTTCTGCGTTTAGGTAGTCGAAGGCGTAGCTCAGGGCGGCCGCGCGCATTTCCTTGCCGAGCCCTTTGCCTTGCGCGCTCTTTTTGAGCCAGGAACCGGTCGAGACAGTCCTCAACGATGCGAAGTTCTTTGCCTCCACGTCCTGGCAGCCAATGAACTCGTTTTTGTGCCAGATGCCGAACAGGAACGTCCATGATTCCGGGGTCATTCCTGCCCGGCAGCGCCAATACCATCGGGCCATGTTGGCACCCAACTCATCTTCGGGCAGTTCCGTCCAGGGGTTGCTGAAGGGGGATTTCCCAGGCTCGTGAATGCCGCTGAGGGCTGCCCTGACCGCTGCGGGGATGTCAGCGTCCTGGATGGGGCGCAACTCCAAGCGGGGTGTGGTCAGGCTGAGGCCGAAGGGGGGCCAGATACTGCTCAGATCGTTCATTCGGGAAGCCTAGCGGACACACCGGGATAGCTCGTCATGCGTCAACCACGGTGGTTCGTTGTTATGCGTCCCTCAGCGACGGTCGCCCATATATGTGAGCGAGCGTTGGTCGGGTGGGGTATAGGTGAGCGAGCGTCCAAGGGGAGGGGAATGGCTCTCACGCGCGGGGGCCGATGTCCCAGCTGATGTGCTTCCGGACGTCGGTGAGGTTCATCGATTCGGCGAGGAACAGATCGTCCAGCATGTATTCGTCCACCCCCAGGATCCGCATCCAGTGCCCTTGGCCGGCCGTATCGCCGTCGAGCGATTGGCTGAAAACGCACACGCCCGTTCCCGAGTCCACCCGCAAGAGCGTGCGTCCCGGGAAACAGAGCGGTGTTGCCGCATCAGCCGGCACGTAACTGTGTCCCGGCGTCGCGATGGCTTCCAAAGCCGGACGCCCCTCGTGATCCACTTCCCGGATGGCGCCGAGCGACACCCGGTTGGACTCGGGAAACTCCATAGGCACGGGTGCGTTCCCGGCGAGCTCCACAGGATCGAGGGCGGCCGCGAGCCGACCGTTCCCGAAGGACGGTTCACCATAGGCCGCCTCGGGACGCCGGCGGACCAAGCCTCGGGAGTCGTAAACGGGAGTCACCAGATGGGCAGGCAACAGCCACGACTTTCGCTTGGAACCGAGGTAAAGCCCGTCACGGGAGTCGTTGATCCCCGTGGTGCTGTGCAGCAACGCGCCATCCACGGTTTCGAGCCGAAGCGCCCCCGGCCGACGCAGCCAGGCTCGCACTGTGGATCCCGTGCTGCCGGGCCGGTCCAGGTATTCGAACCTCAGGCTGGTCCACTTCCACGGGGAGGAGCGGCAGAGGTTCCGGAAGGTTGAGGGCATGTCGGGGTCTGGATTGCCTTGGATTTCTGCACTGTAGCGCCCCATATCCACAGTCTAAGGGTGCGTGACCGGCGCGGGTTTGAGAAAACCGATAGCATCCGAGAGTGATCCGACGACTCGGCGAATTGTGGGGGACCAGTTTCCCGGCCTTCTGGCTCCTGCTGGCAGCCTGTGTTTACTTTGCGATCATGGCGGCCCGCCTCACGGTCATCGACGTCCGTCACCACCTCTTGCCCAACCGGATCGTTTTCCCGTCCTACGCCATTGCCGGTGTGTTATTGCTCGGCGCGGCGATAGCAGTCACCGTGGCCGGCGGTACGTCAACGACCGTCGCCGGCGGAGCGGCAGGGTCCGTTCCCGACGGCGTTGCCTCCTTCCTCGGAGTGCCTGCCTTGGGAATCGTGGCCGGGGGAGCCGTGCTGTGGGTGTTTTACTTCATTCTGCGATTGGTTTATCCGCCCGGGATGGGCTTCGGAGACGTCAAATTGGCCGGTGTCCTCGGCCTTTACCTTGGCTATCTGGGTTGGGCGCATGTGTTCGCCGGGACGTTTGCGGCGTTCCTCTTCGGCGGGCTGTGGAGCATGGGGGTCCTGGCTGCCCGGCGGGGAACCCTGAAATCAGCCATACCGTTCGGGCCGTTCATGCTCGCCGGTGCGGCTGCGGCGATGTTTGCCCTGCCCGGGTGATGGGAGCCGTGAGCAAGGGAGCGCGGGAGGTGATCGGTCGAGCGGCCTGCCCGCTGTCATTCGGGCATCGCCGGTGGGATACTCGGCCTACTGGCGGATCCGATCCGGAAGCGGGGGAGTGCCCTTGTTGGTGATGACTGTCTCAACGAAAGGGGGCTAGGAAGTGGCGGTCCCTGAATTCATCCTCCAAATCCGCGAGAAGATCGGCAACGACCCGCTGTGGCTTCCCGGCGTGCGAGGCGTGGTCCTGGACGATCAGGACCGGGTCCTGTTGTGCCAAAGGGCCGATAACGGCCGATGGACCCTGATTACCGGAATGCTGGAACCAGGGGAGCACCCGGCCCCCGGCTTGATCAGGGAGATTTTCGAGGAGACTGCGGTGGTCGCGGAAACCGAGCGCATCCTGGCGGTGGGCGTGATCGGCCCGGTGACCTATCCCAACGGTGACGTGTGCGACTTCCTGGATATCGCCTTCAAGTGCCGTTATGTCTCGGGGGAGGCCCGCGTTAACGACGACGAATCAATAGCCGTCGGCTGGTTTGCCCTGGACGAGTTGCCTGAGATCAGCGCCGGGCACCGCGAGACCATCCGGCTTGCTCTGGAGCCGGGCTCCGCCGTCGTGTATCAGCGCGATTGACGGGCCGCGAGGATCGCGCGGGCGCCGAAGAGGCAAGCGCAAACACCGCAGGCAATGGCGCCCACGATGGTCCACCATTCGCCCGTGGCGGAGCCTATGGAGACGGCCAGGAGGCCGAAAAGCACGGCCCCTAGTCCCCATCGAACGGCCGGGCTGATGTTCGCGGATTCTTCGGGCTCTGAACTCATGGTTTCCAGCCTAGGCCAGATGGACGCCCAGACGGACATGCCCGGCCTTGGTCCCGGACGGTGGGCATATTCCTCATATGTCCACTGGTCCGAGCCAAGGCCGGGCATGTCCCGTGCGCAGGCGGGAAACTAGGCCTTGTGGGCCGGGCGGGTCATGGTGGTGACGTCCAGGGCCTTGTCGAGCTGCTCTTCGGTCAGTTCGCCGCGTTCAAGGTAACCGAGGGAGATCACGGCCTCGCGGATCGTCAAACCCTCTGCAACGGCCTTCTTGGCGATCTTTGCCGCTGCTTCATAACCGATGAACTTGTTCAGCGGGGTCACGATGGACGGGGAAGCCTCGGCCAGGAAGCGGGCACGCTCGACGTTAGCGGTGATGCCATCGATCATCTTGTCGGCCATGACGCGGCTCGTGTTGGCCAGGAGGCGGATCGATTCGAGCAGGTTGGCAGCCATCACGGGGATGCCGACGTTGAGTTCGAAAGCGCCGTTGGTGCCGGACCAGGCGATGGCAGTGTCGTTGCCGATGACCTGGGCGCAGACCATGATCGATGCTTCGCAGATGACCGGGTTGACCTTCCCGGGCATGATGGACGAGCCGGGCTGGAGGTCCGGGATGGAGATTTCGCCCAGTCCCGTGTTGGGGCCGGAGCCCATCCAGCGGAGGTCGTTGTTGATCTTCATGAAGGAGATTGCGATGTTGCGCAGCTGGCTGGAGCCCTCGATGAGGCCGTCGCGGTTGGCTTGCGCTTCAAAGTGGTCGCGCGCCTCGGTCAACGGAAGGCCGGTGTCGGCTGCGAGGAGCTCGATGACGCGCTCCGGGAAGCCTTCCGGGGTGTTGATGCCGGTGCCGACGGCGGTGCCGCCCAAGGGGACCTCGGCAACGCGGGGGAGGGCCGCGTTGATGCGCTCGACGCCGTAACGGACCTGCGCGGCGTAGCCGCCGAACTCCTGTCCCAAGGTCACCGGAGTGGCGTCCATGAGGTGGGTTCGGCCCGACTTGACGACGTCCTTGAACTCGACGGCCTTGCGGTCCAAAGAAGCCGCCAGGTATTCGAGGGCCGGGATGAGGTCGTTGATCAGGGCGGACGTCGCGGCGACGTGGACGGACGTCGGGAAGACGTCGTTGGAGGACTGGGACGCATTGACGTGGTCGTTCGGGTGGACAACTTTGTCGCTCCCGGCAGCAGCGAGGGCACGGGTGGCAAGCTCCGCGATGACCTCGTTGGTGTTCATGTTGGACGACGTTCCGGACCCGGTCTGGAAGACGTCGATGGGGAAATCGCCGTCGTACTTTCCGGCGGCAACCTCATCGGCAGCGTTGGCAATCGCCTCGGCGAGCTCGCCGTCGAGCACTCCCAGTTCAGCATTCGCCAAGGCTGCGGCCTTCTTGACGCGGGCCAGGGCCTCGATGTGTGCGCGCTCAAGCGTCTTGCCGGAGATCGGGAAGTTCTCCACGGCGCGCTGCGTCTGGGCGCGGTACAGGGCGTTCACGGGAACGCGAACTTCGCCCATCGTGTCATGTTCAATACGGAACTCGGCCGTGTTGGATTCTTGAGTGGAAGTCATGGGGCTAGCTTATGGCGAGCAGCCGCTTGACCGAAAACCGGTGGAGCAAAGCTACGGCCGCTGCGTACCGCCCCGACGGGGCGGCACCGCATCCGGCCTAGAGCTTGCCGATCCCGGAAACAAGGTCCGCACGGCCCTCATCCAGTTTGTAGGAAAGCCCCACGACGGCGACCCGCCCGTCGTCGATCGCGTCGGAAATCACACGGGAACTGTCGGCCAAACGGCTGGCTGTCTGCTTGACGTGCTCCACCACCATGTCGTTGACGTCCGTCTCTTCATTTCGCATTGCGGTGAGGACGGAAGGCGTGATGCGCTCCACGAGGGAACGGATGAAACCCGCCGGCATGTCACCGGTCTCGACGGCACCCTTGGTCGCGGTCACCGCGCCGCAGCTGTCGTGGCCCAGGATCACGATGAGCGGTACATGCAGTTGGGAGATGCTGTATTCGAGCGAACCGAGGACGGCGTCGTCGATCACTTGCCCGGCCGTGCGGACCACGAAGACATCGCCGAGGCCGAGGTCGAAGATGATCTCCGCAGCCAGGCGGGAATCCGAGCAGCCGAAGATCACGGCAAATGGATGCTGGTCCTCGACCAGGGAGTGACGGCGGGAAGCGTCCTGGTTGGGGTGCAAGGATGCCCCGGCGACAAAGCGTTCGTTTCCTTCGCGCAACCGGCGCCAGGCGAGTGCAGGAGTCAGATAGGTAGTCACGGCGCTACTCTACGGCTTTGGGCTAGCCGGCTGCGAACCTGTGTCGCCGGGCAAGGTGTTCGCATCCGGCGAAGCGGCCGGAGCTGCGTCCATGGCTTTCACGACGTCTGCGGCCAAAGTGGAGAACTCGTCCAGGCCTGCGCTGCCGTTCAGGATGATCGTGGTGCCGCGGTAGTTCAGGACCATGCTGCGGTTGCCCTTGGCCGTGTCATGGAGCTCCCAGTCGTGGCCGCCGGCGCTGCGGGTGCCTGTAACGGGAGCGTTGCCCGTCTGCTGGAAAATCCAGGTTGGATTGGCCTTGCGGGTCTGGATGAGTCCGATGAAGGCCTGCTTGGGGGTGACGTAGCCTACCTCCCACGTGGGTACGCCATCGCCGGTCCCGGATGTCCAGCGAGCGTAGTTTGGACTAAATGTTTCGCCGGTATTAGGCGCCACAGGTGTGAAACCCGCCACATCTTTTGCATTGGCCGCGGATGCGGCGACGTCGATGTTGGGCCGGTAACCGTTGCTCTTTGGTGCCGGATTCATGAGCACGATCGGCAGGAACGCCACCACGCAAAGGAGCAACGCGATAAGCATCCCGATTACCGATGCGTTGGCCCGTTTGGCTGCTTTTGCCGCGATAACGGGCTTGACTGCGGGCTGGCCAGCGTCAACGGTGCCGGCCGTGTCGGCGCTTCCGGCGCCTGTTTCAGCCGACGGGGCAGCTGCAATTGCTTTGTCTTGCGTTTCACTCACGCTTCAATAGTCTCCTATCCAAGCGGCTAATACACATTGCCCCGTCTGCGCAAGGGGCACTCGGGGAGCCGGTCATCCCATGACCGCGCCGCCTCGCCGCGACTATGATCTCTTCTAGAGGAATCATTCAGGCCGCCAAGCGCAGCCGTTCCTGGTCCCACGAATCGCGTCATCGAAGAAGAGGTTCACGTGTCTCCAGCGCCAATTTCCCAGAAGTATTCCACGATTTCGTCGGCGCTCGCCGTCGGGACCGATGAGCCGGACCGCAACCTGGCCCTCGAACTTGTCCGGGTTACCGAAGCCGCCGCCATTGCCGGTGGCCACTGGGTGGGGTTCGGCGACAAGAACAAAGCAGACGGCGCCGCAGTTGACGCCATGCGCTCCTTCCTCCACACCGTCCATTTCAACGGCGTCGTTGTCATTGGCGAGGGTGAAAAGGACGAAGCCCCCATGCTCTTCAACGGCGAGCACGTCGGTGACGGCACCGGACCCGAGTGCGACGTCGCCGTCGACCCCATCGATGGAACCCGACTGACGGCCCTGGGCATCAACAACGCCCTCGCCGTGCTGGCAGTGGCCGAGCGCGGCACCATGTTCGACCCTTCCGCTGTGTTCTACATGGAGAAGCTCGTCACGGGTCCCGAAGCCGCCGACATGGTGGACCTGCGCCTGCCCGTGAAGCAAAACCTGCACCTGATCGCCAAGGCGAAGGGCGTCAAGGTCAACCAGCTCAACGTCATGATCCTGGACCGCGACCGCCACCGCCCGCTGGTGGAGGAAATCCGCGAAGCCGGTGCCCGCACCAAGTTCATCATGGACGGCGACGTGGCCGGCGCTATTGCCGCGGCACGTTCCGGCACCGGCGTCGACGCCCTCATGGGCATCGGCGGCACCCCGGAAGGCATCGTTGCCGCGTGCGCCATCAAGTCCCTCGGCGGTGTCATCCAGGGCCGTCTGTGGCCTACCAGCGACGACGAGAAGCAGAAGGCCATCGACGCCGGACACGACCTCGAGCGCGTGCTGTCCACCAACGACCTCGTCACGAGTGACAACTGCTACTTCGCAGCCACCGGCATCACCGACGGCGACCTCCTCAAGGGTGTTCGCTACTCCAAGGACAAGGTCCTGACCCAGTCCATCGTGATGCGCTCCAAGTCCGGCACCATCCGCTTCGTCGATGCCGAGCACCACGCCAACAAGTGGGAAACCTACGCCCGCAAGTAAGGGCCCAACGTCCTGCGCGAACTGGCAGCAAATGCCCTCTAAATTGAATTCCGGAGGCATTTGCTGCCAGTTCGCGTTAAATCGGGGAATCCGACCTGTGGATAACCCAATTTAGGGCTCGACGGCGGGCAACAATTGAGCATGTCCCGCACTCCGATGCCCGCGCAGCTTCCAAACGGTTCGTTTCCGGCGTCGGCCGCGGAGACCCTCGGACTGAGCCAGAAGCAACTGCGCCGCGAGGGTATTGTGACCTTGTCACGGGGACTGCGCCTGCCGCTACACTGCACAGGGACAGTGGCAGAGCACTTGCGGGGTTACATCGAGCTCGATCCAGAGTGCCTCCTGAGCCATGGTTCCGCGGCGCGGATCTATGGCATCAGCTTGTCCAAAGCACTTGATGCGGACTGGCGGATTCACCTGGCCCGCCCGGGTGAGAGATGGAAACCGCGGAGGCGGAATGTTGTTGGGCACCAACTGACGTTCAAACCGGGTGAGGTGATAGTGCTCGACGGCGTCCGGCTCACCTCGCCCGCGCGGACGTGGCTGGACTTGGCCCAACTGATGAGTATCGACGACATTGTCGCGGCGGGCGACTCGATCGTGGTCGAGCACGGCGAATACCATCCCCGGCCGCGCAAGGCGTTGGCGACCGTCGACGATTTGAAGGCGATGGTCGCAGCCCATCCGGGAATGCGCGGCGTGCGGAAGGCCCGGCTGGCCCTGGACCTGGTTAGAGTCGGCGCGGATTCGCCGCGGGAAACGCAAATGCGCCTTATATTGCTGCATGCAGGTTTGCCTGAACCCACGTTGAACCACGTCATCTTCAATGAGTGGGGTGCCCCCGCTGTATGGCCCGATGCCGCGTACCCCAGGCAGCAGGTCTCCCTCCAGTACGACGGCGGTCATCACGGGGAGGATGAGCAATACAGGAGGGACATTAGGCGACAAACGCTGACCGAACGGCTGGGTTGGCGCGAAGTCCGGGTCCACCATGAGGATTTGCTCGGGCCCCGGCCGGGAGTGGTAGAGAAAGTGCGGCGGGCACTGTGGGTTGGCCGCGAGTTGGCAGCAGGTGCCCGCAAAATCGGATTTTGAGGGCATCTGCTGCCAGTTCGCGCGAAGGAACCCTAACGGAGCTTGTCGCGCAGCTTCCGGGCCAGTTGGTAGGCGCCGTAGCGGAGCTTGTTGACGGGAAGGTCCCACGTGCCCGGGTAGGCGATTTCACGGCCCCCGAAGGACTTCTTGAACGCAGTGAATCCGGCCCACTTGTGTTCAGGCTCGTCCTCCGGCGCCACGCCCCACAGGTCGACGTGCTTGAGTCCTTTGTCCTTGGCATCGGCCATAAGCGTCACGAGCAACGGAATGCCCACGCTGAGCTTGCGGTGCGTGTCATCGAGGGCCGCGTGGGCGTAGGTGCGCGTGTCGGCGGAGTCGTAGGCCAAAGCCGCCGCAATGGGCTCGCCTGCAAGTTCCGCGATGAACAGCGTTGCGGCACCGGCTGGCATGAGGGAGCGGGCCACCGAGCTCAGGTAATCATCGCTTTGGGGCTTGAAACCGTTGCGCGCGGCGGTCATGTGCAGGAAGTTCAGGAGCACCGAGATCTCTTCGGGATCCTGCGAAGACCGGAAGGTCACACCCTTCTTGTGGATGTTGCGGTAGAGGTTCCGGTTGGTGGGTTTCATGCCGGCAAGGACGTCTTTGAAATCCCCGTCCAGATCCACGATCCAGCTCAATTCAGGTTGCTGGTTGGACGGCGCCGGCTGCAGTCCGCGTTCCCGCAGGATGGCGCCGGCGTCGGCGGCGTCGAACCCGGCGGTGACCGGTTCCATCCGGACAAACACGGCCCGGCTTCGGCGTGCGATCGCCACGAGTGCGGCTACGGCTTCGTCGAAGGCGCCCAACGAGTCGGCCACGGGTCCATAGGGCGTGTAGATGACCTTGCCGGCGGGGTTTGTTTCCTCCACAGCGAGGAAACGCCACCCGGGACCGGATTCCTCGTGCACCGTACGGCCGAGGGAACGCTGGAAGGACGCCCATGCGGGCGTTTGCAGGAAGTATTCCACCGCTTAGCTTTCCGAACCTGTTGTGACGGCAAAGGCGACGCTGGTTCCCGTTGCACCGGTTACCGGGTGCACCATGACGGGCTCTTCGGACGCCGGGATGAACGCGCTCCCGCCGCGCTCCACCGAGAGCTCGCTCTTGGGGGAGTCGAGCACGACCGAGCCCGACACCACGACGACGACGGCGGGACCGGCCTGGGCTATCGGCACCGGTTCCGCTCCGGGCGCCAACTCGATGCGCTGGAGCTGGAATTCCCGGAACGGCGGCACATAAAGCTCCTGGCCGAGTATGGAGATCCTGGGCTCGATGCGCGGTACGCCGAGCGAAGCGAATTCGATGGTCTTCAGGAGTTCCGGGACATCGATGTGCTTGGGAGTGAGGCCGCCGCGGAGCACGTTGTCCGATGCCGCCATCACCTCGACGCCGAGGCCTTTCAGGTAGGCGTGGACGTTTCCGCCCGGCAGGTACACGGATTCGCCCGGGGACAGGAAGACAAGGTTCAAGAGCAAGGAGATCAGGACGCCGGGATCTCCCGGGAACTCACTGTTGATGTCCACCATGGTGGAAAGTTCCGCGGCATGCTGACCCATCGGAGCGCCCGATTTCAGGATGGAAACCAACTGCTCGGTGGCCGCGGAGACGGCGTCCCCGCCGGTAATCAACCGGGTGAACGCAGCTTTGAGTGCCGAGGGCTCGTCCGAGCCGGAGAGGTCGGCGATGACTCCGGCGATGACGTCAGGAACGTCGACGGCGGCAAGGTCCAAGAGTGCCGTGAGGTGCTCGAAGACACGCTGCGACTCGGCGGCCGGACGGAAACCGCAGAGGGCGTGAAACGGCGTCAAGGCGAAGATCATCTCCGGCTTGTGGTTGTCGTCGCGATAATTGCGCTCGGGTGCGTCCGCCGCCAGGCCCGCGGCATTTTCCTTCGCGAAGCCGTCCCTGGCCTGCTGCCGGCGAGGGTGTACCTGCAAGGAGAGAGGCTTGTCGGCTGCAAGGAGCTTGGCGAGGAAAGGCAAGCGGGGACCGAACTCGGCCACGCTCGCCTCACCAAGGAAGTGCACCGGATCCGAGCTGATCAGGGCGTCCAGGGCGACGGTAGACCCATCCGGACGGGCGGCCAGAGACGGCGAGTCCGGGTGCGCTCCGATCCACAACTCTGCCTCCGGCCCACCCGAGGCCGGCCTTCCCAGCAGCGTCGCGATCGCCGTCGTCGATCCCCACGCGTAGGGGCGGAGAACATTCTCAAGCTGGTACACGGCAGGGGATCCTTGTCATTGCGGGACGGTTCATTCGGGATTGCCGGGGAGTGCCTCTTAGCGGCTGCTCCGGGCAGAGACGTTCGCCGTGGAGAAGACTTCGGCGACCTTGTCGCGGAGCCTGGCGCCCTTTTCGGTGGCCGTGTTATTGAGCTCCTGGGCGAACTCGAGCAGCTCGCCACGAAGCCTGACAGCCAGTTCATCGGTTCCGGATGCCAGCATGCGGACGGCCAGGAGGCCGGCGTTGCGGGCACCGCCGATGGAAACGGTGGCTACGGGAACGCCGGCGGGCATCTGCACGATGGACAGCAGGGAATCCATGCCATCCAGGGTCTTCAACGGGACCGGGACACCGATGACGGGTAGCGGGGTGACGGAAGCGAGCATGCCAGGCAGGTGGGCCGCGCCGCCTGCTCCGGCGATGATGACCCGGATGCCGCGCTCATGGGCGGTCTGGCCGTAGCGGATCATTTCCGTGGGCATGCGGTGTGCGGAGACGACGTCGGCTTCGAAGGGAATGCCGAATTCGGCCAGGGCGTCCGCAGCGGCTTCCATGACGGGCCAGTCGGAGTCGGAGCCCATGACGAGGCCTACGATCGGTGCGGCGTTCGCCGGGCCGTTGTTTCCGGCATCCATATTCTCGGCGCTCATGCGGTCTCCTCTGAGGTGGTCTCGGCCGGCATGCGGCCGTCACGGATGATGTCGGCCACTACGGTGGCGCGGTGTCGGATGGAGTCGACGTCTGCCGTCGAAGTGCCAACGAGGTTTACGTGCCCGATCTTGCGGCCGGTCCGCACGGACTTGCCGTAGCAATGCACCTTTGCGGCCGGTTCGTAGGCGAGGGCCTTGGGGTAGGCGCTGTAGAGATCCTGGTTGTCGCCGCCCAGGAAGTTCTTCATGACCGCCACCGCACCCAGGGCGTCGGTGGCGCCGAGGGGAAGGTTCAGGACCGCGCGCAGGTGCTGCTCAAACTGGCTGGTGACGGAGCCGTCCTGGGTCCAGTGGCCGGTGTTGTGCGGCCGCATGGCTAGCTCGTTGATCAGGAACCCGACTCCGACGCCGGGCGTTTCGAAGAGTTCCGCCGCCATGACGCCCGTGACTCCGAGTTCGTTGGCGATCCGCAGCGCTGCCTCTTCGGCTGCGGCAGCGACCTCCGTCGGAATGTCCTGGGCCGGCGCAATCACTTCGTCGCAGACGCCATCCACCTGGACGGTGTGGACAACGGGCCACGCACGGGATTCGCCGTCGGGTGTCCTCGCAACGAGCGCGGAAAGCTCGCGGCTGAAGTCAACCTTCTCTTCGGCCAATAGCGGGCTCATGGCGTCGAACCAGTCCGTGGTGCTCCGGGCGTCGTCGGCGGAGTGGATGATGCGCACGCCTTTTCCGTCGTAGCCGCCGCGGGGAGTTTTCAGGACGACCGGCCAGCCGGTCTGCTCGCCGAAAGCCACCAGGTCTTCGACGCCATGGACGGCAGCCCACGCCGGGTTGGGGAGCCCCAGGCGGTCGATTGCCGCGCGCATGACGAGCTTGTCCTGTGCGTGCACCAGGGCATCGGGGCCGGGCTGGACGTTGACTCCGGCCTCGATAAGCGCCCTCAAGTGCTCGGTGGGGACGTGCTCGTGGTCGAACGTCATGACGTCCAGACCTTGCGAGAACTCAAGGAGGGCGGCGAGGTCCTTGTAGTCGCCAATGGGAGCCGTTGCCACGGCCTGGACCGCGGAAACATCCTCATTTTCGGCAAGGACCCGGAGTTCAAAGCCAAGGGCGGTTGCGGCCGGGGCCATCATTCGTGCGAGTTGGCCGCCGCCAACCACGCCAATTACAGGAAAAGTCACAAGGTTCAGCCTACCGAACCGGCGGCTGGTTCCTTGATTCTGTTCGCTGCCAGGGCCCCTGCGGCGTCAGTGCAGGGCTGTTGGCACCGGACAATTCGGCAAGCTCCAAGGAATCGGAGCTAAAATAGAGCCTCGGCCCATCGGCCCCCTAGAACAACGGCCATGGAGGGTCATGATCAACACACTTGCAGATCGTATGCGCGGGCTCGCCTCGCTCTTTTGGCGCGAAGTAGCGAAGTTCGGCGCTGTCGGCGGTGTTGGGTTCGTCATAGATAACGGCTTGACCTACTATCTCATGCACGGCCCGATGTCGGACAGCGAAGCCAAGGCCCGTTTCGTCGGCGCCACCGTGGCCACGGTGTTCTCCTGGATCGCCAACCGCTTCTGGACTTTCCGGCACCGCCGCCAGGCGAATGTGGTGCGCGAGTTCGTGATGTTCATCATCATCAACGGCATCGGCATCGGTATCTCCACTGGCTTCACCGCCATCGCCAAATACGGCATGAACATCCAGGACAAGAACGTCCTCTTCGCCGCCGGGATCGTCGGCATCCTCGTGGCCACCGTGGTGCGCTTCTTCGCTTACCGCTTCCTCGTGTTCAACAAGGAGCTCGACGAAGAAGAGGCCTTCTCGCACGACCACGAGATCATCGACGCCCACCACAAGGCCAAGGCCCAGGCAATCCACGCCGCTGGCTCGGCGGCTGGCTCCGATGAAGGCGAAGACGCGGTCAAGCGCCGCTGACGCGCTCGTTGTCCAAAAGGTGCTGGGTGACCTCAACGTCCGGGTGCACGAGGACTACTGAACCGTCCTTGTTCCACGCGCCCAGTGCGTCCGCGAGGGCCGACTCCAAACCGTCGGCCGCCCGGACCAGCAGCCGCACGCCGGCGTTATGGTCCTTGGCGAAGCCGTCCAGCAGTTCGCTGTGGGAGTGTCCGGGGCCGGTCCAGCGCAGGGCCGGCAGTGCGGCGTCCGGTTCGGTGTGCGCCATGAACACATCGCCGTGGGAGCGGACTTCGGCCGCGTAGTCCACGACGCCGGGCGGCAGCTCTCCCGGCCAGCGCATCGCGAGTGCCGCGAGCGGCACGGCGACGACGGCGTCGAAACCGGCTCGTGCTCCGACGTCCGGGGTGTCTGTGACAAGCAAATCTGCGCTGCCGCCGTCGAGCACCAGTTCCATGCCCAGCTGCCATCCGGCCAGTGCCCACACGAGGGACTTCCAATGGGCCGGCAGGTCCAGGCGAAGGCTCATGCCAGGCTCGGCGTCGAGTTCGTCCTGGAGCAGGTTGCTTGTTTTTGCCACCCAATTGTCCAGGACCCGCCCTGAGAGCTCCACACGTTCGGCGTCAGGCCCGTACCAAGTCAAGCGGGGGGATGTGGCGTTCCCGGAACGCAGGGCTGCCATCAGGTTCATCGCTGGGGTGCTCATGGCTACATCTTGCCACGGGGCGCCTGCGCCACCGGATGGGTGCGTGGATGTGTGAATTGCACCACATGGGGCCGCGGGGCGGCGAGGGTGCGGCGGCAATGGGCGGAAGCGATTTCCCCGAAATTCAACGTAAATTCATCTAAGTGATGTGGGACTTCCGTTTTTCGCCGGGGCGCGCGGAAGAGGACGGGAAAATCCCGGGCGTGGCGCGCCGCAAGTTAGTGCGGAAAGTTGATTATTATCCCGGCGCGGCTTGACGGCTTGCTAGTTACACGCGTGTAATTAGATATCAAACGCCGCTGCGGGAGTATCGGGTACATAACCGAGTACCGAATGAGCACGGCAGCAGCTGCAAAAATCAGGAGGGACGCCATGGGGCAAGCGTTGCGTATCCAGGAAGATGCAGTCGTCGCGGAATATGCGTCGGTGAAGTACCGATCGCGCGAAGTTCCGGGGGATTGGTATGTTGACCCGGCAGATCCGCAGGCGGCGGACCGCTATATCGAAACCACTCGGGAGTCGCTGGAAGAGCAAGCTACAGCGCTTCTTGCTGCCCACGAGGCTCTTGTGGGGGACACTCCGGTAGATCCGGAGGACGATCTCGATGATCCCCCCATGGAACTGCGCCGTCCGTTCGACAACCCGGCCCAGCCGGTATGGATCGGGTTGCCGGGCCAAGGTGACTTCGACGACGAAGGCGAACTTGGCTGGCAGACGGACGCCCTGTGCGCCCAGACTGACCCGGAGGCGTTCTTCCCCGAGAAGGGCGGCTCCACGCGGGATGCCAAGAAGGTTTGCGGCGCGTGCAATGTCCGTTCGCAGTGCCTTGAATACGCACTTGCCAACGATGAACGTTTTGGTATCTGGGGCGGGCTCTCCGAGCGCGAACGCCGCAGGCTGAGGAAGCGAGCGGTCTAATTCTCAAGGCAGTACACGTTACCGCCGTCGTCGTCTCGCATGACGGCGGTAACTATCTCCCCAGGACCCTGGCGGCTCTGCTGGACCAGACACGTCCGGCAGATGCCGCCATTGGCATTGATACGGGCTCCCGCGACAAGTCCGCAGCGTTGCTGCAGCGGGCCCTCGGCGATGCCAACGTCACCAGCACAGGCGAACACAAAGTAGGTTTCGGTGCGGCCGTCATGGCCGGGCTGGCCCGATCGGCCCCTTCGCGTGGGCCTGAGGCCGTGGAATGGATCTGGTTGTTGCATGACGACGCCGCTCCGGCCCCGGATGCACTCGCCGAGCTTCTTCACGCAGTCGAGCGCGCGCCTTCGGTCACTGTGGCCGGTTGCAAGCAGTTGGCCTGGGATGCGGAACGCAGGCTCATCGACGCTGGTTTGTCCACGAGCCGTTGGGCCGAACGGCTGACGCTCATTGAAGCCGACGAGCTCGACCAAGGCCAGTACGACGGGCGAACGGACACCTTCGCGGTGAACTCCGCGGGCATGCTGATCCGCCGCGATGCCTGGGAGCAGCTGGGCGGTTTCGACCCCGCCCTTCCCGGCGTGGGAGACGACGTCGATTTCTGCTGGCGCAACTGGCTTGCGGGCAACAGGGTTGTGGTGGTTCCGACGGCGCGCATGTTCCACGTGGAGCACCGGCCCCACGGCTTGGCGACACCCGCGGCCGCACGCAAGAGCCAAGTCCACTTGAGGCTCACCCATGCTGCCCCGTGGAAGGTTCCGCTGCACGCGCTTGGCGCGTTGCTTGGGAGCATAGTGCGGCTCGTCTTGAGCATCCTGGTCAAAGAACCGGGTTACGGGATTTCCCAGCTTGGCGCTACCCTTGCGGCGCTCGCCCGTCCAAGGGCGATTTGGCGGTCCAGGCGGAACGCGGCCCGGACGCGACGCGTCCGGCGCTCGATGGTCAAGGGTCTGCAGGCTCCGCGGCGCGAGGTCCGGGCCCACCGCCGCTCCCTTGTCGAGGCGATTGGCGCAGACGAATTCGAGGAGACGGATACCCTGGCTCCGGAACCGAGCGGCGACGCCGGTGACGATTTCGTGGCCCTTGCTACGAATGAGCGGGGTTGGATCGGCACCGGGGCCGTGGCGGCCGGATTTGTGGCGCTGGCTGCCTCGATCGTGGGACTGCCAGGGCTCCTGGGTGCAAACGGGGTGACTGGCGGAGGCCTCTTGCCTTTGTCCGCCACCGCCGACATTTGGCGCTCCGCGTCCAGTTGGTGGATCAGCTTGGGTGCAGGCTTGCCCGGACACGGGGATCCCTTCGCCTACATCCTGTGGTTTGTGTCGCTGCTCGGCGGAGGCGACTCCAGCACAGCCATCGCCTGGCTGTTGCTGCTGGCCATGCCGATCTCTGGCCTGGGCGCGTGGTTTGCCGCTGGCGCGATGACCACGCTGCGCCGTTACCGTTTCATTGCGGCGCTGATCTGGGCCGGTGCGCCGGCCCTCCAGGTCGCCTTGAACCAGGGAAGGGCCGGGGCCCTCCTGGCCCACGTGGCCATGCCTTTGCTGGTGTTGGCCCTCTTTCGGGCCACCGGAACGGCTCTGGGGCGCGACGCTGGATTCGACCAACACCTGAAAAGCCATCGGGTGCAGCCGTCCGCCTACACCGGAGGCAAGCCCGTGCAGGGCAAGCCGGGCGTCAACGGGACTCCGTCGTGGACAGCCGCTGCCGCGGCCGGGCTTGCGCTTGCCGTAGTGACGGCGTCAGCGCCGTCGCTGCTGGCTCCCTTCGCCGTCCTCATTGTTTTCTGCGGCATCGCCTTGGGGCGGCGTGGCCGGACCATCTGGTGGTCGCTGCTTCCGAGCGCCGCCCTTTTTGCGCCGTACGTCGTGTCGGTCCTGGAAAGGCCCCGCGCCCTGTTGGCCGATCCCGGCCTCCCGCTGGGGTTCGAAGCAGCACCGTTGTGGCAGCAGATTCTCGGCCAACCCCTCAAATTCGACGTCAATGGTGGATTGGCCGGCTTGCCCCTCTTTGGCCCTTCCGGTATTCCATGGGCACTGGCTCTCGCCGTGCTGGTGGGTGCGCCGGTCCTGCTCCTGGCCATCGCCGCACTCTTCGTGCCTGGACGGCGGTCCCGCGTCACACGTTTCCTCTGGGCAGGGGCCCTTTTGCTCCTCGCCTGGGCATGGCTCGCCGGACATGTGGCAACCGGCGTCGACGGCAACCTGCTCGTCTCGCCGTTCACCGGGCCGGCGGTTTCCGCCGCCGGGTTCGCGATCCTGGGCGCGGCGTTGATCGGCGCCGAGAACCTTCTCCGGCTCAAAGCCAAGGCAGAGGAGGGCCGCCCGGTCCAGCGCGCGGCTGTCCGGACCGTTTCCGCTCTCGCAACCCTCCTCCTCATCGCCGGGCCGTTGGCCAGCATGGGGCTATGGGCAACCGGAAATGTCCTGGCCGGCGCAGGCACCTCGCCTGCACCGATCGGCGCGCTTGGCGCGCCGCGCCTGGTCCAGCCCTCAGGGCCGGGCACCTTGCCCGCCACGGCCGTCGACCATGGCCAAGGGCCGGAACAGACCCGGACGCTGGTCATCACCGCGGATGATAGCGGGGGCTACACCTCTTCCCTGATGCGGGGAGCCGGAACTACCTTGGATTCGCTTTCCACCATCGCCGCGGCACGTTCCATCGTGGGTTCACCCGGGCAGGAACGCCTTATGGCCGACGACGACGCTACTGCGTCCATCCGGAACGCCGTAGCCACGATTGTTGCTGGAACAGGCGTGGACCCCCGGCCCGGCCTTGAGCAGCTCGGCGCGGGATTCGTGGTTCTGAAGTCAGCCGACACCGCTGCCCCGCTGATGGCCAACCGGATCGATTCCGTTCCCGGCCTGGTGGCGGTGGGCAAGACCGATTCCGGCTGGCTGTGGCGTGTCACTCCTCTCAAACAGGCCGCCGCAGCCGATGCCGAGACTGCGCACCGTGTCAGGGTGGTGGACGCAAAGGGTGCCGTTGTTGCCCTCTTGCCCTCCCTGGGAACGTCTGTCGCCGGAAACATCCCGGCAGGCGGGGACGGACGCCAGATAGTGCTCGCAGAACGGGCCGACTCCGGCTGGAGTGCCTGGTTGGATGGCCGCCAACTGAGCCCGACGACATCCGGATGGGCGCAAGCATTCAGCTTGCCGCCCGCAGGCGGCCAGATCGAGATCCGCTACACCACCGTCTGGGAGCCGTGGCTCGGCATTCTGCAGGCCGTGGTTATTGGACTGACGGTCTTGCTGGCCATCCCGGTGCCCGCCCGCAGGCCGAAGGCCGGCCATCTGAAGGAACAAAACTCTCTCCGTAAGGAGTACAGCAGTGTCTGACAACCAAGGCCCGGCACCCGAGGCCAGTGCGGAGTCGAGGAGGCGCGACCAGCGCAAAGCCGTCCCCAAGGGCCGCGACCAGCGCAAAACCGCCTCCAAGAACAAGGCCGTTGTGTTGGGAGCGCTTTCCGCGACGTTGCTCCTTGCCGCGGGTGCAGGAATGGTGTCGGCAGCATCCATCCTGCCTGCCCCGTCGGGGAACAAGAGCGTGGACATTGCCCTCGCGGATGTCCCGGCAGGCAGGACAACCGCAGTGTGTCCGGCTCCTCCGCGCCTTCCTGAAGGTTCCGCGGCGGGCACCGATACCCAGTTCAGCCCTGTCTCGCGTTCAGCAAAGAGCTTCCTCGATGCCGTAGTCCTCAGTGACGCCAAGGGATCGGTTCCCGGTAGCAACATCGCGTCGCTGGGTGGCGCTCCGATCGCCGACATTGCCAAGCCTCCCGCCAACGCCCAAGCCCCGGCGTCAGGTCCTCCGGTCCTGAATGCCGGCGTCGTGGCCCAGAGGCCCGCGGCCGACGTCACTGTGGTGGGGGCAGATCCCGTGAGCGGCCAAAGGGCCGCGGTAGCGGGCTTGATGAGCTACACCGCGAGCGACGGCGATCTCCGCGGCCTGGCGGCGGCCCCCTGCCAACAGCCAGTCAATGATGCGTGGCTCCTGGGAGCCAACACCGCACTGGGGCGACTGGCGGTTTTGAACATCAGCAATGCTTCGGGAACACCGGCTACCGTCAATCTTGACCTTTTCGGTGCCCATGGACAGATCCAGGCCCCGGACAGCCGCGGCCTGCTCGTATCCCCGGGAACTACCCGGTCCATCAACTTGGCTGGACTGGCCCCAAACGAGGGGCAGCTTTCGGTTCATCTGCGCAGCAGCGGCGGCCCCGTTGCGGGAACCATTCAGCAAAGCGTCCTCCGGGGACTCACTGCCGGCGGTGTCGAGCTCATTACTCCAGGTGCTGGTTCGTCTGATTCCCAAGTCATGACCGGGGTGGACATCCAGGACCCGGCCGCCGTGAAGTCACTTGCGGACAAGCCAGGTTTCGCCGATGTTGTTCCTGCCTTGCAGATCACCGTCCCTGGTCCTGTGGACGCCGTCCTGGACGTGCGCTTGTTCGGGCCGAACGGACAGCGCGCTTTGCCCGGCGGGGGAGCGGTGACCGCCAAAGCAGGTTCAGTCACCGAAGTGCCGCTCACGGGCGTCCCGGCCGGCATGTATACCGTGAGTGCTACTTCGGATGTTTCCTTCATCGCATCCGCCCGCGTGACGCGGGGACTAAAGGCCGGGGATCCCCTCGATTTCGCCTGGTCTCCGGCTGCGGGCCGCCTGGGCAGCCAGCATGTAGTTGCGGTGCCTCAAGGCGATTCGCGTTCCCTGAGCTTCGGCGTGCCTACGGGCCGGGCCACGGTCAGTTACACGCCCGTCACTTCGGACGGCAAGCTGCACAAGACCGAAAGCGTTGATATCGCCGGGGGGACTACCTCAGTCATCGCCGTTCCGGATAAGTCCGACGGCGCCGCGGTTTCCGGCTACGTCGTGTCCGCGGCAGGCGACGCGGCCTACGGCGCGCTCGTGCTTGGCCAGGACGGGCAGTCCGGGGTTTCGGTCCTGGCTATCCAGGATGGCGCTGCGGGCCACGAAAAAGTGCAGGTCAACCTGGGTTACTGATAACGACGGCGGTAGACAGGGTCCAGGGTCTCCGGCGGCACGCCGAGCATCTCGGCGGTGTACTCGACAACGACGTCGTGCACCAGGTCCTGCAGGTCCTCCCGGCCGCCGGTGGTGTGCTCTACGACGCGTCGATAGATGGTGATTACGGGTCCTGCGCCGTGGGCTGCAGGGGTGTATGCGCCCAGCGGTGCCGGGGTTCCCTCTGCCACGAGTTGCTCAAGGTTTGGCGGGATCTCGTCGACGGCGAACGCGACGCCGTCGAGCCTTTTGCCCCACATATCCTGCAGCCGTTCCGCGGAATCGAGCACGAGGTCATCGAACCTTTCGGCACGCGTCCGGTAGCCGGGAAGGTTGGGAAGGATGATTTCCCCCCGCAACCCCCGTCCATGGCGGTTCCTGCGGCGCTCCCTGAACCCGCGCGCGGATGAGCCCGCCGTCGTCATTTCCTGGCTGTCGCCGGTGTCAGACAAACGAACTGTGAAGCCCGGAACGTGGTGCTGTGACTGCATATATCGACTCTAGACCCGTGATTCGGCCAACGCGACATAATGCCGTCAAAGAGGCAATGCCCCGCGCCGCGGCGAAGTGCGGCTAATCTGGGATGTTGTGGGTGCAATTCGTCAGTGTTCCAGATCAGCTTGCCGCCAATCCGCGGTGGCTACTTTGACGTACGTCTACGCCGAATCGACGGCGGTGCTTGGTCCGTTGGCCACCTATGCCGAACCGCATTCCTACGATC
This sequence comes from Arthrobacter bambusae, assembly GCF_030812595.1. GTDB lineage: Bacteria > Actinomycetota > Actinomycetes > Actinomycetales > Micrococcaceae > Arthrobacter > Arthrobacter bambusae_B. The sequence continues at coordinate 166,409 of NZ_JAUSSZ010000005.1, read as the reverse complement.
TGTGCGCGCAGCATGCCGAGTCGCTGACTGTGCCGAGGGGCTGGGAAGTCATGCGGCTCGCCATGCCGTCCTCCCCGCCGGAGCCGGGGCCGGACGATCTCCTTGCCTTGGCGAACGCTGTGCGCGAAGCCGCATCGGCCCCGGCTCCGGCGGCGCCGGAACAGCGCACAGTCCGCGCTCCCTTCGACGGCCCGGCCCCCGTAGAGGGAACAAGGCGCCACCTGCGCATCCTGCGCGACCCCTCCTGAACCCCTGTCCCACTGCAACCCTGGACCACTGCAACCCCGGACCACGGGAAATTACCGTCTTCTTGCCCTGTGTGTCGCCGTTCCCTGCAGGACAAGCTGTGTGACACCGTTCCCTGCGCCGCCGGGTTGTACTCTGGAAGCTGCCATATCTGTCCAAAGCGGCGTCCGCTAGATGCCATCCAGGGAGCTTCAACCATGCCAAAGGTCAGTCCTGAATTGTTGTCCATCCTGCGGTGCCCCGTCACCGGGTCCCCGCTGGAGCAGGACGGCGAGGAACTTGTCTCGACGGTTGCGGCGGCCTCGGGTGAAAAGGTCCGCTATGCCATCCAGGACGGCATCCCCTTGCTGCTGCCCCCGGAACTGCTGGCCGCAGCCAACGCCGCGTCTTCAGGCCAGCACGACGCAGGCCAGCACGACGGTCCCCGCCACGCCTGAGCCCCATCTGACTCGACTGACTCGACCATTAGGTACACTTCCAAAGGACTTCCATGACTTTCGACTACAAGGTTGCAGACATCTCCCTGGCTGAAGCCGGGCGCCACCAGATTCGACTGGCCGAGCACGAAATGCCGGGCCTGATGTCGTTGCGGACGGAATTCGGTCCGAGCCAGCCGCTCAAGGGCGCGCGTATTGCGGGATCCCTGCACATGACTGTGCAGACCGCGGTTCTCATCGAGACCCTGACGGCCCTCGGCGCCGAGGTCCGGTGGGCCTCTTGCAACATCTTCTCCACGCAGGACGAGGCCGCTGCCGCCGTCGTGGTCGGCAAGGGAACCGTCGATGATCCCCAAGGTGTTCCCGTGTTCGCCTGGAAGGGTGAGACGCTCGAGGAATACTGGTGGACCGCCGAGCAGATCCTCACCTGGCCGGGCGCGGACGCCAACCCGGAGTTGGGCCCCAACATGATCCTCGACGACGGCGGCGACGCCACGCTGCTGGTCCACAAGGGCGTCGAGTTCGAAGCTGCAGGCGCGGTGCCGAGCGCCACGGAAAGCGACCCCGAAGAGTATGCAATCGTCCTCGACGTGCTGCGCAAGAGCCTTGAGGCCGATTCGAAGAAATGGACGCGCATCGCAGCCGGCATCCGCGGCGTGAGCGAGGAAACCACTACGGGGGTACACCGCCTCTACCAGCTTGCAGAACACGGCAAGCTCCTGTTCCCGGCCATCAACGTCAACGACTCGGTGACCAAGAGCAAGTTCGACAACAAGTACGGCATCCGCCACTCCCTGCCGGACGGCATCAACCGCGCCACGGATGTCCTCATGGGCGGCAAGGTCGCCGTCGTCTGCGGCTATGGCGACGTCGGCAAGGGGGCCGCTGAGGCGCTCCGCGGCCAGGGTTCGCGCGTGATCGTGACCGAGATCGACCCCATCTGCGCACTCCAGGCAGCCATGGACGGATACCAAGTAGCCAAGCTGGATTCAGTGGTGGAACAGGGCGACATCTTCATCACGACTACCGGCAACAAGGACGTCATCATGGCCTCCGACATGCTCCGCATGAAGAACAAGGCGATCGTGGGCAACATCGGCCACTTCGATAACGAGATCGACATGGCCGGACTGGCAAAGATCCCCGGTGTCCGGAAGGTCGAAATCAAGCCGCAGGTACACGAGTGGGTGTTCGCCGCAGCCGACGGCCGCGAAGAGCGATCGATTATCGTACTCTCCGAAGGCCGCCTCCTGAACCTGGGCAATGCCACAGGCCACCCCTCCTTCGTCATGAGCAACTCCTTCGCCAACCAGACGATCGCCCAGATCGAGCTGTGGACCAAGAAGGACCAGACTGGCTCTGGCCCAGGCGCCACGCGCGAATACGAGAACCAGGTCTACGTGCTGCCCAAGATCCTCGATGAGAAGGTCGCCCGCCTGCACCTGGATGCTTTGGGCGTGGAACTGACCGAGCTCAGCAAGGAACAGGCGGAATACCTGGACCTGGACGTTGCCGGGCCGTACAAGCCGGAACACTACCGGTACTGAGAAACTGAGAACATCGGCTGGGAGCACGCCGCGCAGGCGCGCTCCCAGCCAATATCAAGCCGCGCCGTTTAGGATTCGGCTGTGGGGCGTGAGCCCTTTGGGGGCGTGAGTTTTGGAGAAAACAGGAATGGGTCTTAATCCCGACGGCGAGCAAGCGGACACTTTCGAGCATGTGGATGCTGCGCGGCTCTTCGACACTGAACCGGGCAGCGGCAGTGCCGATTACTTGGACACTGCTTACCCGGATGCCGCTCACCTGGGCCCTGCGGCGACGAATCGACGCAGGTTCCGGAAGGTCGCCTGGATTGTGGTCGTTTGCCTCATTGCCGCGCTCAGTGGCACGTTCGCCGCAGTGGCCCCGCATGCGGCCAGCGCGGCAATCGAGTCCGAGGGATCATCAGGTGAACGCAGCGAAGCGTCCGCCGTGCTCCCTGTGGTGAAGCCTGCCACGGTGGTTGCCTCGCCGGCCAGTGGCGCGAAGCAAGTGAACCCGGCCGCGCCCGTCACGATCAGCGTCAAGGACGGGACCCTGGACAGGGTCTCTTTGACGAGCGCCCGGGGAAAGACCGTTGACGGCGCGTTGACCCCGGATGGGTTGAGCTGGACCGCGTCCACGCCTCTCGAATTCAACTCCTCCTACACTTTCAATTACACGGTTGCGGATACAGTCGGCCGCGCAACGTCGAAGACCGGATCGTTCACGACGGTTTCCACCCAGAACGAGGCAGACGCGGCCATGTACCCCCTGGACGGGTCGAAGGTGGGGGTTGCGCAGCCCCTCCAGCTCACGTTCAGCGAACCCGTGGTCAACAAGGCCGCCGTTGAGAAGGCCATCAAGGTCACATCCACCTCGGGCCAGGTCGGGGCCTTCCACTGGTTCAGCGACACCATGGTGCGCTACCGCCCGGAGAACTTCTGGGCAGCCAACAGCACCGTCACCGTGGACCTCAAGCTGTTCGGGGTGGATTTCGGCAACGGCCAAATCGGAAACTTCAACAAGACAAACACCTTCAAGATCGGCGACAAGAAAGTAGCGGTTGCCGACGCTGTCGCCCACACGTTCACGGTCAGTGTCAACGACCAGCAAGTCGGACAGTGGCAAGACACCATGGGCGACACGAGGTTCCCGTCCGCGCGCGGCTACTTGGTGCTCATGGAAAAGTACCGGGTAGAGCACATGGATGCCTCCACCATCGGCCTCAAGCCGGGGGATCCGGCCTACTACGGTCAGCTTGACGTCAACTACGCCACACGCCTGACCCCCAGCGGCGAGTTCATCCATCAGGCCACCGACGCGGCCCTGCCGTACGTCGGCGTCACGAACCTGTCCCACGGTTGCATCGGATTGGGACCGGACGGCGCGAAATGGGTATACGACAACATGACAACCGGAGATGTTGTCCAGGTGGTCAATACGCAGGGTGACTACGCCAATTTCGACGACGGTTTTGGCGACTGGAACATCCCCTGGGCCCAATACGCCAACTGAGCAATACGCCAACTGAGCAGTACGCGAACTGCGGGCCTTGCTAGCGCGTAAACGGGAGCCTGTTGAGTCGATCCCCGACGATGGCGCTGCGTTGTTCCGCCCGGCGAAGCCGCGCCAGGTCCCGGTTTCGCCGCTCGCCCAACACGGCGTGCAGATAGTTTTCCGGCGTCGTTCCGGCGGGCGGCGGTGGGGCGACGTAAGCCGCTAGTTCGCTTGCGAGGGCCGCCGCCAGGTGGGCGCGCGACTCCGGTGCCATGCGCCAGGCCTGCTGGATGAACTGTGAGGCCCGCCTCGCGGTGCCATCCGGAACCCTGCCGATATCCGCGAGTCCTACCCAAGCCTGCAGGTGCCCGGGAGCGTAGGGGAGGATCTTGGGTTCAGCGGGAACGCGCTGCCGGAGCGAATAAGTTCCTGCTACGACGTCGCCAAGCCTCTTCGACTTGTCGTTGAACAGCGCCACGGCAATGGCCAATCCGCCGAACGTCGCATAGATCTCCAGGAAACCGATCAACCCGCGGATCACCGCGTGCCGGAAGCGGATGGAACCGCCGTCGTCGCGCACGATCCTGAGCCCGGTAGCCAGCTTGCCCAGCGAGCGGCCACGACTCAGCGTTTCCACCGCCACGGGGACCACCACGAGGCACAACACGACGCTGGTCAAGGCCATCGCGCGGGCCGCGGCCACGTCCACATCACGCACCGCCATACCGATCAGGAACAACAGGCCCAACAGCAACACAATATGGACCAGGACATCGAGCATGAGCCCAAGGGCCCTCGCGCCGAAGGATGCCGGCCTCAGTTCAAGGACGACGGCCTCGCCGGTAATGATAGAACTCAAGCCCGCCCCCAAGCATTGCCGCGATGTCTGCAGGACCGGACGGCTCCCGCTGGATCGAGTTTAGCCGCGGCTACGGATGCGGGGGAGGGCTTTGCTTGGATTGGGACTATTTGGGGAGGGATGGGATTAGGGTTGAGCCGTGGACATGGATGCCTTCTCCGTGGTGAACGGGACCAAATGGTCCCGCCTGCACGAGCTTGCGCACAAACGACGCCTCGACGGCGCTGAAGCCGACGAGCTTCTGCGTTTATACCAAGTGGTGTCATCGCACCTGTCCCTCATCCGGTCTGTGGCCCCGGAGAGTGCACTCTCCGCATCGTTGTCGGCGGCCCTCGCCCAGGCCCGCACCCGCTTCACCGGGGCTCGATCGAATTTCATGGAAGACCTCGCCCGCTTTTTCGTGGTGTCCCTGCCTGCCGCGTTCTACCGCCTGCGCTGGCTCACGGTATGCTGCGGGGCTTTCTTCTGCCTCGTGGCCGCGGCCTACACACTCTGGATCGGTACGTCGCCGGACGCTTTGAGGGCCCTCGGAAGCAGTGACGCAGTGAAGCAATACGTCGACCATGACTTCGTCGGCTACTACTCCGAGAACCCTGCGGCGTCCTTCGCCGGCGCCGTCTGGACCAACAATGCCTGGATCGGGGCGCAGTCCGTGGCCCTGGGCATCACCGGATTCTGGGTGCCGTACATGCTGTTCTCGAATGCGCAGGGCGTGGGGATCGCCGCTGGCGTGTTCGCAGCCACCGGCAAGATGGATGTGTTTTTCAGCTACATCCTCCCGCACGGCCTCATGGAGCTGACGGCGGTGTTCATCGCCTCCGCGGCCGGCCTCCGCATTTTCTGGGCGATGGTTTCCCCGGGGCCGCGGCGCAGGATGCAGGCAGTCGCGGAAGAAGGGCGTTCCCTCATCACAGTGGCGCTGGGCTTGGTGCTTGTCCTGTTCGTTTCCGGACTCGTAGAGGCCTTTGTGACGCCCAGCCCGCTTCCTGTGTGGGCAAAGATCCTGATCGGTTCGCTCGTTCTCACGGCATACTGGGTTTATGCCTTGGTGCTGGGCGGACGGGCATTCCGTGCCGGCGCCACAGGCGACCTGGACGCAAACGACGCCGGCTACCGGGAGGTAGCCGCCTGACGACACGCCGGTCCGGCCGCAATCCGACCTTCGCCGGGGTGGCTCATCGTCTCCCCACGCGGGCTGACGGTAGGCTCAAAGGCAGAGAAGATTGCCAGCGGACCGTTCCTGCTCCGGCATGTGAATCCTACGGAAGTGAATCCAAGTGACCGAGAAGAGCCCGATTCCGAAAGACCCGGACGCGGACGTCCACGACGACGGCGATGAGCCGGCCTTCGAATGGATGAAGCCTGCGCCCAAGTCCGCGCCCGCTGACTCGCGCCCGGCCGCTGACGCGCGCCCGGCCGGGGCTGCCGATGGAGCCCGGGACTCTTCGACGACGCGTGTGCCCGAAGAGGGCAAGCCGGGAGCCGGGCCCGCGGCAGCACGGGCCGCGGCGGCACAGCAGCCTGAAAGCCGGGCAGACCGCAAAGCCGCCGAGGCTGCCCAGGCGGGGCCCGAACGGGCGCTCTTCGCAGAGCCTCTGCCGACGTCGGCCCTTCAGGTCCGCCCGCCGGAAGCGGAGGTGGAACGTCGTAACCACGAGCGGGAGCAGGCCGCCAACGCCAAGCCGCTGGCGCCGCGCATTTTCCAAGTCCTGCTGGCCGTGTTCTACCCGGTGGTTCTCTTGGTGCTGGCAATCCGCGCCGTTGCGAGTCCGCTGTTCCTGTGGGTGGAATACTATCGGCCGGGATTCCCCGGCGATGGTTATGGCTTCAACGCCGATGACCGGATGACCTATGGTTCCTATGCCCTGGACTATCTAAGCAACTGGTCCGGTCCACGTTACTTGGGGGACCTCGTCAATCGGAACGGCGAGAAGCTGTTCAAAGAAGGCGAAGTTTCCCACATGGCCGACGTCAAGACTGTGATGCTTTCCGCATTCGGTGCGGGCGCCCTCATGATCATCATTGGCATCCTCGCCATGATCTATCTGCGCAAGCGAAGCACGGGCGGGATCCGCCGCGGACTGTTTGCAGGTTCGATCGTCACCCTGGTGCTCATTATTGGACTGGGTACGCTTGCTGCGCTCGGCTGGCAGCAGTTCTTCACTGAATTCCACCACATCTTCTTCGCCAACGGAACCTGGACTTTTGCGCTGGATGACACGTTGATCCGCTTGTTCCCGGGACAGTACTGGATGGACTCCGGAATCGCGATCGGTGCGTTGGTCTTCGTCACGGCCTTGCTGAGCCTCATCTTCACGTGGCCTACGCGCCGTCGTCGCGGACTCCCTCCCAAGAAGGAAGCCGCGGCGGAAGCCAACGTGGCTGCTGAATCGGAGGCCCCCACGGGGGCCGGCATGGCGGAGGAGTAACCTCGGCAACAACGTAAAGAGCGGTCCGCCCGGGAACCAAAGTCCCGGGCGGACCGCTTTTTGCGTGTCCTGCCTTTCCGGCAGGCCCTACTAGATCCAGGAAGGCATCCACATGCGCATGCGCCAGTCCTGGTAGCTGATCACTTCCGCCGTCCACACCGGATAGAAGAACGCCGACAACAGCACGGCAGTGACCACCACAAGGCCAACCAAGTACAGGCCGGAGCGGCGTCGCCACGGAGGAGCGTCGCTCTTACCGAGCACAAGCCCCAATCCATAAACGAGAGCCAATACCAGGAAAGGCTCGAAGGAGAGCGCATAGAAGTAGAACATGGTGCGCTCCGGATACATGAACCACGGCAAATACCCGGCGCCGACGCCGGCCAGGATTGCCCCCGCCCGCCAATCGCGCCGTCCGGCCCACCAGAACAACACTACGAAGAGTGCAATCGTGGCACCCCACCAGACCACCGGGTTGCCGACGGACAGGATCGCCGACGTGCAGTTGGGCAGATCGCAGCCAGGGGTTCCCTGCTTGGGGGACTCATAGTAGAACGACGTGGGCCTGCCCATGACCAGCCAAGTCCACGGACTCGCTGAATACGGGTGGGGTGAACTGAGGCCTTGGTGGAAGTTGTAGGCCTGCAGATGGTAATAGGCCAGGGAGCGCAGCGACGCAGGGATCCAGCCCCACGTGGCGGAGGGATTCGTATCCGCCCAGTGCCGGTAATAGGCGTCCTTGGAGAGGAACCAGCCCGTCCACGTCGACAAATAAACGGCACCGGCCACGGGGATCATCGTGAAGAACGCCGGAATGCCGTCCTTGACGATCGCGGCGCTCGGCCAGCTCCGGATGCCGGCAATGCGCCGCGCGCTCATGTCCCAGAACACGCTCATGAGGCCGAAACCAGCCACGAAGAACAGCGCGGACCACTTCGTGCCGACCGCCAAGCCGAGGCAGACACCGGCTGCCAGCCGCCACCAGCGGAATCCGAGCCACGGGCCCGACGCGAGGTTCAACGCCGTCGGCCGGCCGTCCTTGGAGGCGCCCGCAAGCGCGGCGAGCCGTGCCGCCAGGCGGCGGCGTCCGTCGTCGCGATCCATCAGCAGCGCACCAAAGGCCGCAAGCAGCCAAAACATCAAGAAGATGTCCAGCAGTGAAGTCCGCGACATGACCAAGTGGTGGCCATCGACGGCGAGCAGCAGCCCCGCGGCCGCGCCCAGGATGTGGGAACGGAACAGCTTCAAGGCGATCAAGGCGATCAGGAAAATGGAGAGGGTGCCCGTCAGGGCCGCGGAAAACCTCCATCCGAAGGAATTGTCCGAACCAAAGAGCCACATCCCGAAGGCGATCATCCATTTCCCGACCGGGGGATGCACCACATACTCGGGGGAGTTGAGGAGGACGTTGGGGTTGCCTGCATTGAAGGCATCGTTGGCCTTGTCCGGCCAGGCGCGCTCGTACCCGCTGACCAGGAGCGAGTAGGCATCCTTGACGTAGTAGGTCTCGTCGAAGACGAGGCTGTGCGGGTCATCGAGCCGGACAAAACGCAGGATCCCACCGATGACGGAGGTAATGGTGGGTATCAGCCAGAACCAGAGCCTCAAGGACGGCGGGTAATCCCGCCAGCTTTGGATGCTTCCAATGAGCCGCGTCCGCAGGGCAGCGGCTGTGAAAGCTTCCTCTGGCCGGGTCAACCAGTGCCGCGTCAACCAGGATTGCGGGGCGGGGCGCACGGAGGTATCGGTCACTCAGCCCATGCTACCTTTTGCCTCCGGTAGCTCCCTGAAAGCCGGAGCGGGCCGGGGCATTAGGCTTGTTGGGTGACTGAACAGCTGAGTTCCCCGGATGAAACCCCCGCTCCTGACTCGGCGGAGTCCCTTGAGGCGCACGCGCTTCCCGACCTGCCCGGCGGCGCAGGCCGGATCGTGTTGGCCGCCACTCCCATCGGCAACGTCGGCGATGCCTCAAGCCGGCTCATCGAGTTGCTGCAGACGGCCGACATCGTGGCCGCCGAAGACACGCGGCGCCTGCATCGGCTGGTCCAGTCACTCGGCATCACCGTGTCCGGCCGGGTCATCAGCTACCACGAGCACAACGAAGCCGCCAAGACCGAGGAACTGCTGGACCACGTCCGGGCGGGCAAGACGATCATCATGGTGAGCGACGCCGGCATGCCCGCAGTGTCCGACCCCGGCTTCCGGCTCGTAGAGGGAGCCGTGGCGGCAGGGCTCTTCGTCACGGCCTTCCCCGGCCCCTCGGCCGTGCTGACAGCCTTGGCGCTATCCGGGCTGCCCACGGACCGGTTCTGCTTCGAAGGATTCCTCCCCCGCAAAGCAGGAGAACGCAGCTCCCGGCTTGCGGACCTCGCCAATGAGCGCCGGACCATGGTGTTCTTCGAGGCGCCGCATCGGCTTGAGCCAATGCTCCGGGCCTTGCACGAACGGTTCGGCGCTGACCGCCGCATCGCTGTGTGCCGCGAATTGACGAAGACCTACGAAGAAGTCATCCGGGGAACCGTCCGGGAATTGCTCGAGTGGGCTGAAAACAACGAGGTCCGCGGTGAGATTGCCGTCGTCGTGGCTGGCGCCCCCGAACAGGCGCCGGGCAAGCCAGAGGACCATGTCGCCGCGGTCAATGAACTCATCGAGAAGGGCGTCAGGCTCAAGGAAGCCGTCGCTGCAGTGGCGGAGGAGGCCCGCATCAGCAAGCGCGAGCTGTACTCTGCAGTGCTCGCGGCGCGGTAGGGCTGTGCTCGCGGCGCGGTAGGGCTGTGCTCGCGGCGCGGTAGCTTCCAACCCTCGCGGGGGCTGTGCAACTGCACAAACTCCTGCTGCTTTGGTAGTGCGCGAAGGCGTAGACACTGCTTCGCGGCGGGCAGTACCGTGACAGTAATTCCACAAAAACCAAGTGTTGGTGCATCCCTACACCTTGCACCGACTGACGAAGGAGTCACTGTGACTGTTACCGCCGATCGCGAAAGCGAACTTCTCGCCTCCGTTCCCACGGGGCTGCTCATCAACGGCCAGTGGCTGCCTGCGGCATCGGGGAAGACCTTCGACGTCGAGGACCCCGCCACGGGCAAGGTGCTCGTGAGCATCTCCGACGCGGGACCGGAAGACGGCGCCGCCGCACTGGACGCTGCCGCTGCCGCCCAGGCGTCCTGGGCCCGTACCGCTCCCCGCGAGCGTGGCGAAATCCTGCGCCGCGCGTTCGAGCTGGTCACGGCACGAGCCGAAGACTTCGCGCTCCTCATGACCCTCGAAATGGGCAAGCCCTTGGCCGAAGCCCGCGGCGAAGTAGCTTACGGGGCCGAGTTCTTGCGCTGGTTCTCCGAGGAAGCCGTCCGCGTCAGCGGCCGCTACTCCGCAGCGCCGGACGGCAAGAACCGCATCCTGGTCCAGAAGAAGCCTGTTGGTCCCTGCCTCCTGATCACCCCGTGGAACTTCCCGCTGGCCATGGCAACCCGCAAGATTGCTCCCGCGATTGCGGCTGGCTGCACCATGGTGCTCAAGCCTGCGAACCTCACCCCGCTGACCAGCCTGCTCTTCGCCCAGGTCATGCAGGAAGCGGGCCTGCCCGCAGGCGTGCTCAACGTCATCCAGACCTCCACGGCGGGCGTTGTGACCGGGCCGCTCATCAAGGACCACCGCCTGCGCAAGATTTCCTTCACGGGCTCCACCGCCGTCGGGCAGTCACTCATGCGCGAAGCGGCGGACAAGGTCCTGCGCAGCTCCATGGAACTCGGTGGCAACGCACCGTTCGTGGTCTTCGAGGACGCCGACCTGGACAAGGCCGTCGAAGGCGCCGTCGCTGCCAAGATGCGCAACATGGGCGAGGCCTGCACCGCGGCCAACCGTTTCATTGTGCATGACTCCATCGCCGATGCCTTCGCGGACAAGTTCGCCGCCAAGATCTCGGCACTTAACACCGCGCGCGGTACCGAGCCGGAGTCCACGGTAGGCCCGCTGATCGATGGCAAGGCCCGCAACGGCGTGCACGCCCTCGTGTCCGACGCCGTTGCCAACGGCGCGGTGGCCGTCACGGGCGGTGCCCCGGTGGACGGCCCGGGCTACTTCTACCAGCCCACCGTGCTCAAGAACGTGTCCGCGGACGCCCGCATCCTGAAGGAAGAAATCTTCGGACCGGTGGCCCCGATCATCACCTTCAAGAGCGAAGACGAGGCCGTCAGCCTTGCCAACAACACCGAATACGGCCTGGTTGCCTATGTCTACACCAAGGACCTGAACCGCGGACTGCGCGTCAGCGAAAAGATCGAGACCGGCATGCTCGGCCTCAACGCCGGCGTCATCTCCAACGCCGCGGCACCTTTCGGTGGCGTGAAGCAGTCGGGCCTGGGCCGTGAAGGCGGTTTCGAAGGCATCGAGGAATACCTCACCACACAGTACGTCGGCATCGCGGATCCTTACGCCGACTAAGCCGGGCGACTCGCGGTAGATGTCGTTTTCGTATAACGGCATCTACTGCGAGATCTACTGCGGGATCTACTGCGATGCCAATGGGTCAGCGCCGCCAGCGGATGGCTGTGAACAGTCCCTGCACGGTCGCGGCCGCCCTGCGTGCTGCCGCCGCGCAAATGCGGCCCAGCCAGCGGAAAGGCGTCCAAAGCAGCTGGGTCCACCTGGACATCAAGGACGGCGGGAACCAATCGGCACGGAAGACCGCGAACCAGGAGGCGTTGCGCCGGAACGCGGCACGGACTGCCGCGATGCGGACGGCGGCCGTGTTCGCTTCCGCCGTTGAAGTATTTGCCCTTGAACTATTTGCCGTTGAAGGATTCGCACGGACGCCCGGCGGGGGGCCATAACGCTCTTGTTCGAAGTCCGCGGTGAGAGATGCGACCGCGCGCGCCCCGGCGTCGTCGTCGGTCCCCGACGGCGACGCTGCCGCTACCGGCGCGGCCGCTACCGGCGCTCCGAGTGCCGCCGAGGTGCGCAATCGTGCCGCGAAGTGCCGCGGCGTTTCGCTGGGCACGGGTGGTAGGCCGTAATCCGTGGCGAGGTCCTGAAGCTCAGCCCATGCCAGGACCGGACCATCCCGTGGCATGGACGGGCCGGACGCACCCCCTGGGCCTGCCTGCTTGCGCCGGGCCGGCCTCAGTCGCCGTGCCCGGATGCCGGAGCGGACCAACCGTGGGGAGGCCGCCAACACGGCCAAAAGGAGTACCGCGGCTGCGACGTACAGAACCGTTGCCGAGCCAGCGGCCGTGCCCGATCCAACCCCCGGGCCCGCAAGCGGAGGCACAGCGGCCGTGCTTGGCGGGGGCGTCGAGGAACCCGGGACCAGGTTCTCGTCATGCAGGTTGGTGCTCGGGCCACCCGCTGCCGCAGGCTCGGCAGCATAGGGCGGGACCACACCGCGGGATGGGGTCGGTTCGAAGGCGACCCAACCGACTCCCTCGAAATAGAGTTCGGGCCAGGCATGGGCGTCACGGGCATCCACCTGGAACTCCGGCAGGGGTTCCTGTCCCGCCACGGCGACGGTGGCGCCCGTGGAGTGGCCCGGTGCGTAGCCCACGGCGATTCGGCTCGGGATTCCCTCCAGCCGCGCCATGACGGCCATCGCAGAGGCGAAGTGCACGCAATAACCGCTCTTCTGCTGGAGGAAATCCGCGAGCACGGACATGCCGTTGCCGTCATAGCCACCCTGCACCGGAGCCTGCAGGGAGTAGCTGAACTGGGACGAGCGCAGATAGTCCTGGATTGCCATTGCCTTGGCATAGTTGCCGTTGGCCCCGGAGGTCACTGTCTTGGCGGTGTTCTTCACGATGTCTGGAACATTGCTTGGCAACTGGATGAAATCCTGCGAGATGGACGTGGGCCTGGCGTTGTCCTGGCTGAGCGTTGCGGACGTCAGGGCCGGCAGCGCCGAATACACCGTGTACTGCTGGTTCTTCGCGGTGGTGTCCTCCCCACGGATGCTGAGCGTCGCGGGGTCCCACGACCAGCGTCCGCTCAGGCCGTTGACTGCGGTCGGGGCATAGGGGACCGGCAGATACGGACTGCTGAACTGCCCTGTATCGACCACGGTCAACTGGCGGACCAGCTCAGAGGGGAGAGGGTAGTCCGGCGCCATCCGGCCTGGTCCAATGCGGCGGGTGGCTTCGCGGTCGTCCGGTGCCCAGGTATCGCCGTCGAACTTGTCAATGGTGACGGAGCGCAAGTACACCGGGGCCGTGGAACTCGTGGCGTAGGTGATGCTGCCGTCGCTGGTGGGATTCCGCAGGCTGTTGCCGAGCGTGATCATGGGGTTCAAGCCGTTGGATACGCCCCAGGGATTCAGCCGCGAACCCACCGGAAACGTCCCGCGTTCGAAGCCCGGGATCGCCAATGGCAACAGGAGTCCCAGCACCAGGGCAACGCCGCCGATCACCACCGACCGTTTGAGCTGCCCCGTGCCGGGGGCGTTGTCGCTCTGCAGCCGCGAGTCCGGGGCGAACCACTGGCTGCAGCCCAGGATCAGCATGAAGCCGACGGCGGCGGCGAGGAATCCAAGCAGCCCACTGCCTTGGGGCTTGATGGTCGCGGGGAAGATGAGGACCACCAGCAGGCCCAAGCCGCTCGTAGCAGGCATGCCGAGCGGGACCGCCAGGGCATCGATGAGGACGGCCACCAAGCCCAGGCCCGCGCAGGCGACAAACACTATTCCGGCGTTCGGTGAGACAGGGGCGGTCTCCGATACCACCGTCTCACCGGCCCGTTCGAGGAATCGTCCCAGCGCGTCAAGGCTCGGGCCGGACGGAATAAAGCCCGCGATGCTTTCCGGCCGGAAGAACGTGAAGTCGAGGATGCATACCAACGCGAGCAAGCCGCCCACTGTGGTGAGCGCCGGGTGGACCCTCAAGGCACGGAGGACAGCCAGGGTCAGTCCGACGACAAAGACCGTTGTGACAGCGGGAACCAGCCAGACCCAGCCCCTGAACACCCCGTTGAGCGAGAGCGACGCCCCGAGTACGGCGACAGCGATGGCCGCGGACATTGCCCAGGGATAGGCACCGGGCCCTGGCTTTCGAGGGCCGCGGGCCGCCCCTTCCCGAGCTGTCCTGTCCGGACCCAACCTCCCCGAACCGGGCGACAAAGCGTCGCCGTTCCTTGCCGCCTCCGGACTCGTGGACCGTTCAGGAGGGCCGTTCCTGGAAGTAGTGGTCATCGCGGCACCGCGGCGCCCCGGCGGACGTCCATCGCCGCGGCAGCAGCCGCGAGGATCTCTCCTTGGTCGAAACCGGCCCAGGCGGCGGGTAAGTCCGTTCGCGCACTCACGGCGACGGCGCGCCAGCCGCCCAGCTTCAAGGCTTCGATGACGGGCTGGACATGGCGCGGGTGGTCGGTGACCATGAGGGCGAAAGCGTTGGCCCCGTAACCGGCGGCCGGCGCCAGCGCGCGGGCCTCGGAGAGCGGCATGTTGCCGAGCAACGCGAGGACGGGCCCGCGCAGGCGGTGTGCGGCCAGCTTGTCCATCAGGTGGTCGTCGAAGGGCGCCTCAGCACCCTCGACGACGGCGCCGGCCTCTTTGCGGCCGCGCTCGGCATGGACATGCCGCGGCCCGCTGAGCTGGATGGCGGCGAGGCTTTCGGCAATGGATTGCAGGCCGCCCAAACCAGTGAATTCCTCGGCTTCGGGATACGGTGCGGAGCGTGACGAGCGAAATGCGGGGTGTCCGGCAGCGTCGAGGAAACGCAGTGAATAGTTGCGATCGGCAAGGTGGGCGCTGATCGACATCGCTGCAGTTACTGCCCACTCGAAGTTCTCGCTGCTCACCAGTTCAAAAGAGTCCTCGTGGGCAAGGCCGAAGACCGACGCTGAGCCCGACACGAACGCCGAGTAGCGCTGGTCCAGGATGATGGTCGCCTCGGGCGTGGTGACGGATTCCTCCTGCCGCACCATGAGTTCGCCGTGTCGTGCCGTCGCTGCCCAATGGACGCGTCGCATGGGGTCGCCATGCCGGTATTCGCGGGTCATCACGTCGTCGTCGCTGGGATTGGCGCGGATCCGGGTGGCCGTCACGCCGTCGTTTCCGCGTGCGCCGGCGAGGCCGGTGGCGGGGAGTTCGACGGCGGCGGGCGTCACCGTGAGGATGTCGCCGTCGTCGATCTCGTGCCGGTGCAGCGACAAGCCGAAAGGATCGCAGAACTCGGCTGTGACCGGACCGATCCTGAATTGGCCGCGCTTGCCGGAGCGCAAATGATATTCGTAGCGGCTGGTGCCACCCGAAGCGCCACGCGCAGGAAAACGAAAGGCCGGAGGTTCACCGAAGCGTGGCGGCAACTGCTCCTCCATGATTACCGGTCCGGCTGCCGCGCCGGTCCGTGCCACGGCCAAGCGCACCGTGGCCGTGGAGGAGGTCTCCACGGAAGAGGGATGGAATTCGCGGAACACCTGGAAGCGGGGTTTGAGGATGCGGACGCCCGCAAGCGATACCAGCGGCAGCACCAGCAGCAGGATCCCGAGGGCCAGGAGATCGCGCCTGCCCATGATCTGGGCAAGGAACAAGGAAAGCGCGCCGCTGGCCAGCAAGCCCCAGCCACGGGGAGTGAAGAGGTGCTTCGGAAGTAGATCGATGAGTGCCATGGCTGCCCGCTCCTTCGCTCGCCTAGCTGCTGCGGCGTTCCGCGGCAGTGTCTTGGCTTACCGGGAGGGAGGCCAGGATGGCCCGGATAATGCTCTGCGGAGTATCACCGGAACTCGCTGCCTTGCGGTCAAGGATGATGCGGTGCGCCAGGACGGACTCGGCTACGGATATGACGTCGTCGGGGAGGACGAAGTCCCGGCCGTCGAGGGCGGCGGTCGCTTTGGCGGCCCGCAGCAGTTGCAGCAGGGAGCGCGGGCTGGCTCCAAGGCGCAGGCGCGCGCTGTCCCGGGTGGCCCGGCCCAAGGCCACCGTATATTCCTTGACGGATTGGGAAACATAGACCTGCTGCACGGTTGCGATCATCGCGGCGACGTCCGCGGAATTGACCACCGGTGTCACCTTGGCGAGGGGGGAGGCTGCCTGGTGCGTCTCGAGCATCTCGATCTCGGAGAGCTTGTCCGGGTAGCCCATCGAGATGCGGGCCATGAAACGGTCCCGCTGGGCCTCCGGCAGCGGATACGTGCCTTCCATTTCGATGGGGTTCTGCGTCGCCACAACCATGAATGGTTCACCCAGCTGGTAGGAATGGCCATCTACCGTCACTTGGTGCTCCTCCATGCATTCGAGGAGCGCGGATTGCGTTTTGGCGGAGGCGCGATTGATTTCGTCTCCGATCACGATGTTGGCGAACACAGCACCCATCCGGAACTCGAACTGGCGCGAGGATTGGTTGTAGATGGAGACGCCTGTGACGTCCGAAGGAAGCAGGTCCGGGGTGAACTGGATCCGGCTGACCCTGCAATCGATGGTGCGGGCGAGGGTTTTGGCAAGCAACGTCTTGCCGACACCGGGCACGTCCTCCACCAGCAGGTGGCCTTGGGCGAGGAGGACGGTGAGGGCGAGTTTGGCGGCTTCGGCCTTGCCGTCGATGACTTTGTTGATGGCCGCCAGGATCTTCTCGCTGGCAGTGTGGAATTGCCCGGGATCCATGACGGTCGGCTTGTGCCCGTTGAGGGACTCGCGCTCAGGCGGCAAGGCAACCACAGCCTCGTCCCGCAGAAACGGTTCGTCAACGGTGCCGTGTCGCTTTGAGTCCATGGACATTCCCCTCGACCATGACAGCATCCCGGCCGGGCCGCGGTGCCTGGGCCGGGATAAATGCCGCCTTTGTACCAGACTACCCAGCCGGGGGCCGACGCTGACAGAGGAAGATCCAGCAGGGAGTGGTGAGGATTGCGGCAGCAGGGAAAGATAGGGTGGATTCATGTGCAATTCCCTCCCGCCGGCTTCCTACCGCGCGCCTGAAACCGGCGATTCACGCAAGGAATACCCGCCTGCTCCCGAGCCGCTGCCGGTACCGGTGATGGACAACCACACGCATCTGGACTTCCGGCATGGCTTGCTCGAAGTTGCAGTGGCGGATGCTTTGGACGCGGCCGAAGCCGTAGGTGTCCAGGGCGCGGTGCAGGTCGGTTGCGACCTGGAGTCATCGCGGTTCACGGTCCAAGCGCTTGACGCGGACCGGCGTCTCCTCGGAGCTGTCGCCATCCACCCCAACGATGCCCCGGTGTATGCGGGGCGTGGAGAGCTGGAATCGGCGCTCGCGGAAATCGAAGAACTGGCGGCCCATCCGAGGGTGCGTGCGATCGGCGAAACAGGACTTGATTTCTTCCGCACCCACGGCGAGGGCCTGGTGCACCAGCGCCATTCGTTCCGCCGGCACATCGATATTGCGAAGAGGCTGGACCTCACCCTCCAGATCCACGACCGTGACGCCCATGACGACGTCGTCCAGGTACTCCGGGAGGAGGGCGCCCCGGAGCGGGTGGTATTCCATTGCTTCTCGGGCGATGAAGAGCTCGCCCGGATCTGTAACGTGAACGGTTGGTACATGTCATTTGCGGGCACCATGACGTTCAAGAACGCCGCAAATCTGAGGAGTGCGCTTGCCATCGCGGATCCGGAACTGGTGCTCGTCGAAACCGACTCCCCGTTCCTCACGCCGCATCCCTACCGGGGCCGTCCGAACGCAAGCTACATGGTGCCGTACACCGTTCGTTCCATGGCTGAAGTGACAGGAACGGAGCTATCGGTTCTGTGCTCCCAGCTAGCTCAAAACACTGTGGCGACGTATGGGTCCTGGGACTGAGTGAAAATCCCACTACATACCCGGTATGTAAAAATCTTGGTCACTTTATAACGCTTCGGTTACAGTGGGTAACCAGTAGCCGGGGTCGGGGAAGGCCTACGGACAACTAACTCCGTTCGCAATTGGTGTTTCAAGTTGAATTGAGTGTGGCGGTGCACACCTCCGCTGCAGTCCTCCTGCGTGCTTCGGCACGCATCCGGGACCGCAGCAGGAGGCCCTTGTGCGCTTTTCCCCGTGCCCGGATGGTCCAAAAGTTACGGGCAAACATGGTTAAGTTCTTCACCACGGGCGGCAAGTTCAGTTTCGTCAAGGTCGGTGCGCAGTTGCTGGTACTTTCGGCACTGGTACTGGGAGTAGTTGCTTTTACGGGCAATAACAAATCAGTCACCCTCAACGTCGACGGCAAAGTGAGTTCCGTCCAGACCTTCGGCAATACCGTTGACCAGGTGGTCAAGGCAGCCAAGGTCGACCTGAAGGCTGAAGACCGGGTTTCCCCGGCCTTGGACGCCTCGGTGCAGAACGGTTCCATCATCAACGTCAACCTGGCCAAGGCCGTCACCGTCAACCTGGACGGTGCCCAGCGGACGGTCAACACAACGGCTCCCAATGTCGAAGGCCTCGTCTCCCAACTTGGCGTCGCGAGCGCATCGGCTGTCTCCCAGCCTAAAGACACCCAGCTGGCGGTCTCGGGATCCTATGTTTCGATCCTGACCCCTAAGACGATCAGCCTGATCGTAGACGGCCAGAGCTCTTCAAAGACGACGACGGCGCCCGACGTGGGAACGGTCCTCAACGACGCCGGCGTCTCGCTCGGCGCTAACGACCGGGTTTCGCAGCCCAACTCCGCTCCCGTTGTCCAGAACATGGTGATCAAGGTTTCCCGGGTGGATACCAGCAAGACCGCCACCGAGACGGAGAACGTCCCCTTCGATACGGTCACCACGGAAGACGCCACCCAGTTCACCGACCAGAAGACGGTTACCCAGGAAGGGGTCCTCGGGCTCCTCAGCAAGACGTTCAAACTCGTCCTGGTGGATGGTCGCGAAGCTTCCCGGACCTTGGTCTCCTCGGACGTGACCGTCCAGCCGGTCCCGGCGAAGGTGACGGTCGGAACCAAGGAACGCCCCAAGCCTGCCCCCGCGGCGGCTGTTGCCTCCGGACCTACCGGCGCCCCGAATGAGGCAATGTGGGACAAGATCGCGCAATGTGAGTCCGGTGGGAACTGGGCCACCAACACCGGCAACGGTTACTACGGAGGCCTGCAGTTCGACATCCAGACCTGGATCGGTTCCGGCGGTGGCGCCTACGCTCCCAACGCCGCCGCGGCCAGCAAGGCCCAGCAGATCGACATCGCAAACCGCGTCTACGCGCAGCGCGGCCTCTCTCCGTGGGGCTGCGGATGGGCAGCCTCGAGCTAAGCAGAGTGAAATTGGCCGGGTCCGGAATCTCCGGGCCCGGCCTTTTCGCGTGCTGAAGATTGCAGGCGGGCGCTCCCGCTACCTGCTCAGACGATACGATACCTAGGTGACTGAACCGAATTCCGAACACGCCGCCGTCGCGCCCCTTCTGGGAGCTGCGGACATCCGACGGCTCGCCGAGGAAATCGGTGTCCGCCCAACCAAAACCCTGGGGCAGAACTTCGTCATCGACGGCAACACGATCCGGAGGATCGTCGCTGCCGCCGCGATCGATCCGGCGGAAACCGTCCTTGAAGTCGGCCCCGGGCTCGGTTCCCTTACGCTCGGCCTGCTCGACGCCGCCAAAACCGTGGTCGCCGTCGAAATCGATCCCGTACTGGCCGGCAAGTTGCCGCACACCGTGCGCACCTGGCGCCCGGAGTCGGCGGACGATTTCCACCTCGTGCTCTCCGACGCCATGAAAGTCACCGAGCTCCCGGTGCAGCCCACTGCCCTCGTGGCCAACCTGCCGTACAACGTGGCGGTCCCCGTGGTTCTTCACCTCCTCCAACATTTCCCGAGCCTGCAGCACGGGCTGGTCATGGTACAGGACGAGGTGGCGGACCGCTTGGCTGCGGGTCCCGGCTCCAAGGTCTACGGAGTCCCGTCGGTCAAGGCCGCCTGGTATGGCCGCATGCGCAAGGCCGGCGTGATCGGCATGAATGTTTTCTGGCCGGCTCCGAAGATCCATTCCGGACTCGTGTCCTTCACCCGCAGCGCCCCGCCGGCAACGCACGCCACGCGCGAACAGGTCTTCGCGGTCATCGACGCCGCGTTCGCCCAGCGCCGCAAAACGCTCCGCGCGGCGCTCGCAACGTGGGCCGGGAGCGCGGCGGAGGCCGAACGATTCATCGTTGCTGCCGGCGTTGATCCGACAGCCCGCGGAGAGGTGCTCGATATCAACGCGTTTGTCCGGATCGCCGAGGCACGCCACCCCCTGGACGCATGAATCCGGCGATCAGCGGTGCAAACCGGGGGCGCGTCGTCGCTCGGACCGTTCGCGTCCGGGCACCGGGCAAGGTGAACGTTTCCCTCAACGTCGGCCCCCTGCGGCCCGACGGCTACCACTCTGTGGCCAGCGTGTATCTCGCCGTGTCCCTGTACGAGGAAGTAGCCGCCACGAGCACGGAGGGGCCCGGGATCACGGTCAGCATCGATCCCGCAAGCACGTTGGACCTCGACGGAGTGGACATCCCCCTGGACGAGCGGAACCTGGCCTACAAGGCTGCCGCCATTATGAAGGATGTCTCGGAGAACGCCACGGGCGTGCACTTGGAAATCACCAAGCGCGTCCCCGTGGCCGGAGGCATGGGCGGCGGCTCGGCCGATGCCGCGGCGACCCTCCTGGCCTGCGATGCCCTCTGGAACAGCGGTTTGTCACGCGAAGAACTGGCACACCTCGCAGCCGAGCTGGGCGCGGACGTGCCGTTCTCGCTCCTTGGCGGCACCGCCGTCGGGCTTGGCGTCGGCGACGAACTCTCACCCGCCCTCGCGAAGGCACAGATGGACTGGGTCCTGGTCTGCGCCGACTACGGACTCTCAACGCCTGAGGTCTTTCATACCTTGGACAGGCTTCGGACCACTGAGGGACTCGAGATCCCCGAACCGCTCGAGGTCGACGCCAAAATCCTGCAGGCGCTGCGCGACGGGAATCCGGACGCCTTGAGCAAAGTCCTTATCAACGATCTTCAGCGCGCCTCGATCGAGCTGGCCCCGCAATTGCGGGACACCATCGGGATAGGGGAGTCCAACGGGGCCCTCGCGGGGATTGTTTCCGGTTCCGGCCCCACCGTGGCTTTGCTCGCGCACAATCCGCGGGCTGCCGAGGGGCTTGCCGAGGACCTTCGGCACCTGGGACACAACGCGCTTGCCGTGCACGGGCCGGTTCCCGGTGCCCGGATCATCTCCGATACCCTCCTATGACACGTCGCCCCGACTGTTCACACCAGAAAGTAGTACCCAGTGGCCCACCTGCTTGGCGGTGAAAACCTCACCGTTTCGTTCGCAACCCGCACTATCCTCGACGGCGTAACCCTTGGTTTGGAGGACGGCGACAGGATCGGCATGGTCGGGCGCAACGGCGACGGCAAGTCCACGCTGATGCGCTTGCTGGCTTTGCGCTCGACGCCGGATTCCGGCCGTGTCACCAAACGCGGCGACGTCAATGTCGGCTACCTCGACCAGTCAGACGTGCTCGACGGCGACCTCACGGTGGGTGCGGCGATCGTCGGCGACCAAGCCGACCACGAATGGGCCGCGAACCCCAAAATCCGCGAGATCATGGGCGGGCTCGTGGCCGACGTCGACTGGCACGCCAACGTGCACGCCCTTTCCGGCGGACAAAAGCGCAGGGTCGCCCTGGCCAAGCTGCTCATCGAGGACCACGACGTGATCATGCTCGACGAGCCCACCAACCACCTCGACGTCGAAGGCGTCGCCTGGCTCTCCCGGCACCTGAAGACCCGCTGGCGGGCCAACCAGGGAGCGTTCCTTGTGGTCACCCACGACCGTTGGTTCCTGGACGAAGTTTGCAACCGGACGTGGGAAGTGCACGACGCCGTGGTGGACCCGTTCGACGGCGGCTACGCGGCCTACGTGCTTGCCCGCGCCGAGCGTGACCGGATGGCGTCCGTCGTCGAAAGCAAGCGGCAACAGCTGGTCAAGAAGGAGTTGGCGTGGCTGCGGCGCGGCGCTCCGGCGCGCACCGCGAAACCGAAGTTCCGCATCGAAGCCGCCAACGAGCTGATTGCCGATGTTCCTGATCCGCGCGACTCGGTGGCCCTCAGCAAGATGGCAACCGCCCGGCTCGGCAAGGACGTGCTGGACCTTGAAGGCGTCTCCCTTGACTTCAACGGCGGCGACTCGGCTGGCCGGAAACTCTTCGACGACGTCACCCTGCGCTTGGCTCCCGGGCAGCGGCTCGGGCTCGTGGGCGTCAACGGTGCCGGAAAGTCCACGCTGCTGAGGCTCCTCAACGGCGAGATCGCCCCGACGTCCGGGAAGGTCAAGCGCGGCAAGACTGTTGTGACGGCGGTTCTCAGCCAGGACGTCAAGGAGCTCGACGACGTGTCGGACCTTCGCGTGATCGAGGTCATCGAACGCGAGAAGCGCGCCTTCAGCGTTGCGGGTAGGGAAGTCACCGCCGGCCAGCTCGTTGAGCAGCTCGGGTTCACGAAGGAAAAGCAGTGGACGCCCGTCACCGACCTCTCCGGTGGCGAACGGCGCCGCCTGCAACTTTTGCGCCTGCTCGTGGGCGAACCGAACGTCCTGATGCTCGATGAACCCACCAACGACCTCGATACCGACACCCTTGCCGCCGTCGAAGACGTCCTGGACGGCTGGCCCGGGACCCTGGTGGTAGTCAGCCACGACCGTTACCTGCTCGAACGCGTCACGGATTCCCAAATGGCGCTCCTGGGCGATGGCAAGCTGCGCGGGCTTCCCGGTGGCGTGGACCAGTACCTGGAATTGCGCGAAGCCGCGTTGGCGAGCGGCGCAGTGGCCGGCAGCAGCTCAAGCGGAAGCAGCAGGCCGACGGCGGCCAGCGGCCCGGGCTCCGGCGCTTCGGGTCCGAGCGAAGCAGAGAAGCGTGAAGCCCGCAAAGACCTGAACAGGATCGACCGGCAGCTAGGCAAGATCGCGCAACAAGAAGAGAAACTTCACGTACAGATGGCTGCCAAGTCCCAATCCGGTGACTTTGACGCGCTCGGCGAGCTGAACACGAAGCTCCAGGAGCTCCTCGATGAAAAAGAGGACCTCGAGCTCGAATGGCTCGAGGCGGCGGAGATCCTGGGGGAGTAGGCGCGGGCTCGCCTCCTGTCCTGGTTCCGTGGTCGCCTTGGGGTGCTCGCCCTGGGTGCCGGAGTCAGCTCTTCCGCGTCGCTTAGACACGGCACAATTGTGCGCCTGCGGTCGCTGAGCGACCTCCAGCCCACGATGTGCCGCGATGCGCTCCTTTCGGAAGAACCGCCTCCGGCGGGAAGTCACCTGGGTGCCCCCGTTTTTCGACACTCAAATACGCTGGTGACACCCAAATGGCCTGTCGACGCGCGGATTCCGGTGTCGTCAGGAATTTTCCGTGTCGCCAGGAAAGTAGTGCGTCTGAACCGGACCGGAACCTTTGGCGTGAGCGGCGTTGGGGGCCTTCGGGTAGGAGTGCATCGCGGTGGATCGTGGGCTGTTTTCGACATCCAAATGCGCTGGTGACAGGAAAGTAGTGCGTCGGAACCGGACCGGAACCTTTGGCGTGAGCGGCGTTGGGGGCCTTCGGGTAGGAGTGCATCGCGGTGGATCGTGGGCTGATTTCGACACCCAAATGCGCTGGTGACACGGAAAATTGCTCTCGACGCGCGGATTCCGGTGTCGTCAGGAATTTTCCGAGTCGTCGGGTAAGTAGCGCGTCGTCGGGTAGGTAGCGCGTCGGAGCCGGAACGGAACCTTTGGCACGAGCGGCGTTGGGGGCCTTCGGTTGGGAGCGCATCGCGAGTCATCGGGCACTGGAGGTCGCCCAGCGACCGCAGGTGCCCCTATGACTTGTGTCTAAGCGACGGCGAAGGGCCGTCGCGACGCGGAGGTGACCACGGACACGCAACAGGCGAGCAAGGTGCTGACCCACCCAGGCCCTACGCCTCGCTCCGCAGCTCCGGCTCCTTTTGCAAGCCGGTCAGGCCGTTCCATGCCAGGTTGACCAAGTGGGCGGCTACCGCGCGTTTATCGGGCTCGCGGTGGTCCGACCACCATTGGCCGGTCATGGCCACCATGCCCACGAGCATCTGGGCGTACATGGCGCCGTCGGCCGTACTGAATCCGCGCCGGGAGAATTCGTCGGCGAGAAGGCCCTCCACACGGTCGGCCACATGGGAAAGCAGGGTGGAGAAGGCGCCTTCCGGCTGGGACGGCGGGGCATCCCGCATGAGGATCCGGAAGCCGTCGCTCCGCTCTTCGATATAGCCAAGCAACGCAAGTGCAGCCTGTTCCACAAGGACGCGTGGCTTGGCCTCGGCGGCGAGGGACTCGTTGATCGCGTCAAGGAGGATCCGGAACTCGAACTCCACGACTTTCGTGTAGAGGCCTTCCTTCGAACCGAAGTGCTCGTAAATAACCGGCTTGGACACACCTGCGGCAGCTGCGATTTCGTCAATGGTCGTGGCGTCCAGGCCTCGGGCGGCGAAGAGGGTCCGGCCGATTTCAATGAGCTGGGATCGACGCTGGGAGCCTGTCATCCGGGCACGTACAGCCTGGCCTCCGGGGCGGTGGTTGATCACCTTGGAACCCGCCGGCTGCGGGGGAAGTCCTGTGCTATTGCTCACCCATCCATCATGCCCTACACCAAGCGTGCAGCGGCGTCGGAGGTTCCGCCAATACTGCTGAAAAGGACTCGGGGATGCGCCAAGTCGCGAACACCGCAATGGTCATGGCAAACTAGATTCTTGTGTGTGCGACCCGGTCGATCGGGAAGCCCGCGGACCCTGCGTCCGCAAAGGCCGCGTACGCACGGTCCGCTCTGGTGTAATGGCAGCACCCCGGCCTTTGGAGCCGTGGAGTATAGGTTCGAATCCTATGGGCGGAACTTGTCGGTGGTCTGCCGGCACCGCCTCTGAAGGCGCGGCCTCTCCCGAAGCTGTCCACCGGCTGCACGGAAGGCTGTGAAACGGCAAGAGTAGGATAGAGCAGATGCCGCAGCCGGGTTCGCCCGGACGTAACCGAGCAAGGAGAGCGACTTCGTGAGCCCCGATACTACTGGCCCCGCCGCTGTGATTGTCCTAGCTGCCGGAGCCGGTACGCGCATGAAGTCCCGGACTCCCAAAATCCTTCACGAAATCGGCGGACGCTCCATGGTGGCGCATGCCATCCTCGCGGCGCGTTCCATCGATCCCCAGCAGCTGGCCCTGGTGGTCCGCCATGAACGGGACCTCGTCGCTGCGCACATTGAATTGATCGATCCAGACGCCGTCATCGTGGACCAGGACGACATTCCGGGAACCGGACGCGCGGTGGAAGTGGCCCTTGACGCCCTGGACGCGAAAGCCGAACTCAACGGCACGGTGGTGGTCACGTATGGCGACGTGCCATTGCTGACCGGTTCCCTTCTCTCCGAGCTTGTCGCCACGCATGAATCCGAGGGCAACGCGGTGACGGTCTTGACTGCTGTCCTTGACGACGCCAATGGCTATGGCCGCATCCTTCGTGCCGAGGACGGCACTGTGCTGGGCATCCGCGAACACAAGGACGCCAGCGACGCCGAGCGCTCCATCCGCGAGGTCAATTCCGGGATCTACGCTTTTGACGCAAAAGTGCTCCGCGAGCAGCTGCACAAGGTGACCACTGACAACATCCAGCGCGAGAAGTACCTCACCGACGTGCTCGGATTGACGCGCGACGCCGGAGGCCGGGTTTCCGCCGTCGTCACCGGGGACCGTTGGCAGGTGGAGGGCGCCAACGACCGCGTGCAGCTCGCCGCCCTGGGCGCCGAACACAACCGCCGCATCGTCGAAGCCTGGATGCGCGCCGGCGTGACCGTGGTGGATCCCGCCACCACGTGGATCGACTCCACTGTTGTCCTCGACGAGGACGTGCGGATCCTTCCCAACACGCAGCTTCACGGCGCTACCACTGTGGCGCGCGACGCCGTCGTCGGGCCTGACACGACCCTCACCGACGTTTCGGTGGGCGAAGGCGCGAAAGTGGCCCGCACTCATGGCTCAGGATCCACTATCGGTGCCAAGGCGAGCGTGGGCCCCTTCACGTACCTGCGCCCCGGCACGGTCCTGGGAGAGACCGGCAAGATCGGCGCCTTCTACGAAACCAAGAACGTGACGATCGGCCGTGGGTCCAAGCTGTCCCACCTCGGCTATGCCGGCGACGCTGAGATCGGCGAGGACACCAACATCGGCTGCGGCAACATCACGGCCAACTACGACGGCGAGAAGAAGCACCGCACGGTGATCGGCTCCGGCGTCCGGACGGGTTCCAACACCGTCTTCGTGGCCCCCGTAACGATCGGCGACGGCGCATACAGTGGCGCCGGGGCCATCATCCGCAAAGACGTTCCCGCTGGAGCCCTCACCTTGAGTGTTGCTCCGCAGCGAAACGCCGAAGGCTGGGTCATCGCCAACCGGCAGGGCAGCAACTCGGCCCACCTGGCCCAGGCTGCGCAGGCCGCGCTTGGCTCCACTGCCACCCCCGATTCCTCAAGTACTCCGGCAACCACAGAAGAGGGCACACAGGCATGAGCGAAATTACCGCACACGGCGAGAAGAAACTGGTTCTCGCCGCCGGACGGGCGCACCCCGAGCTGGCGCAGGAAATCGCCAAGGAGCTGGAAACGGAACTCCTGCCCATCGACGCCTACGACTTCGCGAACGGCGAGATCTATGTGCGCTCAGGGGAGAGCGTCCGCGGCACCGATGCCTTCGTCATCCAGGCGCACCCGGCCCCGCTGAACAACTGGCTCATGGAGCAGTTGATCATGATCGATTCCCTGAAGCGGGCCTCCGCGAAGCGGATCACGGTCGTTTCGCCGTTCTACCCGTACGCCCGGCAGGACAAGAAGGGCCGCGGCCGCGAGCCGATTTCCGCCCGCTTGGTGGCTGACCTCTACAAGACCGCCGGCGCGGACCGCATCATGTCCGTGGACCTGCACACGTCCCAGATCCAAGGGTTCTTTGACGGTCCCGTGGACCACCTCATGGCCATTCCGCTGCTTGCCGACTACATCCGTACCAGGGTCGAAGCGGACAACATCACTGTTGTCTCGCCGGACACCGGCCGTGTCCGCGTGGCCGAACAGTGGGCTGAGCGCCTCGGCGGCGCGCCTCTGGCGTTCGTCCACAAGAGCCGCGACCTCACGGTGCCGAACCAGGCCGTCTCGAAGACCGTCGTCGGGCAGATCGAAGGCCGTACCTGTGTCCTGATCGACGACATGATCGACACCGGTGGAACGATCTCCGGCGCCGTCCAAGTCCTCAAGAACGCCGGTGCGAAGGACGTCATCATCGCGTGCACCCACGCCGTGTTCTCGGATCCCGCGGCGCAGCGCCTGGCCGATTCCGGTGCCCGCGAGGTTGTCGTCACCAACACCCTGCCGATTCCGGCCGACAAACGCTTCCCGCAGCTCACGGTGCTGTCGATCGCACCCCTGATCGCGCGCGCCATCCGCGAAGTGTTCGACGACGGGTCCGTCACGAGCCTCTTCGACGGCAACGCCTAGTCCCCGCCAGCCGGCTTACTGGCATTCGTTGTCGCGCTGCCAAACCGGCAAGGGCTGCGAGCCAGTTGGGCCGTACCCGCATGCGGCTGCTAAACTCTTGGGGATACCTTGGCGAGGGAGAGCACATCCGGATAAAACCGGAGTGCGGGTCTCCGTTATCGACTGGGTCTGAATCTCCTTCCATGAAGGCGGACTGAACTTGCTGCTCAGCGGCGGGCATTCCGCCGGGCGTCGAAGGTCACCACAGACCTCCGCCCTTGCTGATCGACTTGCCGGCAATTTGCCGGCGCCACAGTAATCAAGGAGTACACATGTCTGAGCAGAAGCTCGCAGCAGAACTGCGCACCGAATTCGGCAAGGGTTTCGCCCGCCGCGCACGCGCTGCAGGCCAGATCCCGGCCGTCATCTACGGCCACGGCGCTGAGCCCATCCACATCAACCTGCCGGGCCGCGCCACCACGCTGGCCGTCCGCGTCTCCAACGCCCTGCTGTCCCTGGACATCAACGGCGAAGAGCACCTTGCCCTGGTGAAGGACATCCAGCGCGACCCGATCAAGCAGATCATTGAGCACATCGACCTCCAGACGGTCCGCCAGGGCGAGAAGGTCACCGTTGACGTTGCCGTTCACGTCACGGGCGAAGCTGCCATCGGTGCTGTCGCCAACCAGGAGGCCACCACGGTTTCCCTCGAGGCCGAAGCAACCCACGTGCCCACCTCCGTCGAGGTCAGCATCGAGGGCCGCAAGGCGGGCGAGCACGTTCACGCTTCGGACATCGTCCTGCCGAAGGGTGTCTCCCTCCTGACCGACGCCGAGACGCTCATCGTCAACATCTCCGAGGAAGCCCAGGCTGCCGAGGAAGAAGCCGAAGCTCCCGCTGCCGAGTAGTCCTGTTCTGTAGTTGAGGCGAACGCCTTGCGAGTGGCCGGGTCCCTGAGGGGTCCCGGCCACTTCTTTTTCATTCCACCCTCTTGATTCCCTAGGATGACTCCATGACAGACACTTGGCTGATCGTAGGCCTTGGCAATCCCGGCGCTGAATACAGCCACAACCGCCACAACGTCGGCCAAATGGTCCTGGACGAACTTGCCTCGCGCATGGGCGGGAGCTTCAAGGCCCACAAGGCCCGGGCCCAGGTGGTCGAGGGCAGGCTTGGGATCGGCGGCCCACGAGTGGTACTGGCGAAACCGATGAGCTATATGAATGTTTCCGGGGGACCCGTTTCCGGCCTGGCCAGGTTTTTCGACATCGCTCCCGATCACGTGATTGCCGTCCACGACGAAATTGATATTCCCTTCAATACCGTCAAGTTGAAGATGGGCGGCGGAGAAGGCGGGCATAACGGCCTGCGGGATATTTCCAAGGCTTTGGCGACAAAGGACTATTTCCGTGTCCGAGTGGGCGTCGGAAGGCCACCGGGACGGATGGACACCGCGGATTATGTCCTTCGGGACTTCGGAGCGGCAGAGAAGAAGGAGCTTCCCTTCCTCCTGGATGAGGCGGCGGATGCCGTCGAGGTATTGATGACGGAAGGCCTGCTCGCCGCCCAACAGAAGTACCACCCGGTCAAGGCGTAGCGGCTGGCTCGTACCCGCTCGGTTGTTAACAAGTACCCGGTGGCTCGCTGGCTGGCTAATTGATTCGGGCCGATCGCTATGATACTTTCCAATCACTGTCGGGCTGAAGAGGAAATTCCAAAAGCAAACGACCCGCTGAACGTCACGTCCGCCAGAGCTGCGAAGGTAGCGTGATCTAATTTGCGAGCAATACCGGAGCCTGAAACAGGCCGACCCGCAACGGAGCGGCAAGCACTGGGCGCTGCAGAGCGTCGAAAATGGTCGTCGCTGGTCCGGCAGGAGCTTCAGAACACGGTTATTGAAGCGCTCGGCGAACCGTCCCTGTATGGGGTGGTGGTGGTTGGCGCTCCGGGCGTAGGCAAGGCGACTTTTGCCCGTTCGGTGGAAGCCCGGCTCACTCCACGGACCCACGTTCTGCACCTCCACGGCTCCACGGACATCAACACTCCGTTTGGGGCGCTCGCCCATCTTGTCGCGAGGCTGCCGGCAGAGGCGGCGGATTCGCCCAGCGCGATCATCCACGGCATCTCGCACTTGATAAGTTCGGACGCCGCCGGACGCAACGTGCTGATAGTACTTTCGGAACTTCCTGCTCTGGACACCATGAGCACGGCCCTCCTGGTGCACTTGTTAATTAGCGGGACCGCAAAGGTGCTCGTCACTGTCCGCCAAGCCACGGACATGCCTGAAGACCTGATCCGGCTGTTGAAAGACGGCCTCCTGGACGAGGTTGAACTTCAGGTTTTTTCCCGTGCGGAAGTCGCCAAATTGCTGACCGGCGTCCTTGGAAAACGGGTGACCGCAACGGCTGCAAGTGCATTGCACGCGTCCAGCGGTGGAAATCCCCTGGTGCTCCAAGCCATCGTCACCGAGCAGCTCCGCTCGGGCAATCTGCACTTGGCTGGCCAGGTCTGGGCAATGAAGGGCGAAATCCACCTTTCGTCCGCGGAAGTCCTGACCGACCTGGTCCGCTCGCGCCTGGCCCGGGAGAGCCCCGCCGTCCGGGAAGCCCTCGAGCTGGTCGCCCTCATTCGAACTGCCCCGCTCGCCGTGCTCCTGGACGTCCTGGAACCTGAAGTGGTTGCGGAGATGGAGTCCTCCGGTTATCTTCGCATCGAACCGTCAGATGCACGCCGAGTGGCACTGCGCGACGAGTACATGGGCGAGGTCATTCGAGGCTGGATGGACCTGCCACGGCGGAATGAACTGCGACAGCTTGCCGCGGGGGTGATTGGCAGCATTACCCGGGACCTGGATGCCGAGGCGCTCCTGGGCTTTGCCTCTTCGACGCTGAACGTACACGAAACCCTTGAGCCCGGAGTAGCCTTGGCGGCAGCGACCGCAGCGAACAAGCAATTCGATCCTTGGTTCGCCTTGGAATGCGCCAGGCAAATCGGACGCGAGGACAAGGAATGGGTGCCTGCGGCCCGGCAACGCTGCGTTTCCCACGTCATTCTGGCCGAGCACGAGGCTGCGGTGGCCGCTTTGAAGGACGTGACGCCTGAGCAGCTTCGGCGCCTCCCCGCGTACGACTATGCGGACTATGTCCAGGAGCTCTGCAGTGCGCTCTTGTGGATGCCAGGCGGTCACCTCCAGATACCAGGCATCATCGCCGAGGCCAAGGAGGATCTTTCCCGCCGTTCGCAGGAAGCCGAAGCCGATCCCGCGGAAATCGAACGGGCATCCGGGATGCTCGAGCTCGCGGGTTTCGAGCTCCAGGTCCACCAGGGCGAGTACGCCGAAGTTGCCGAAGCCTTGGAGCAGGGGTACCGGGATGGCGTTGACCTTCAACAGCGGCTGAGCTGCGGGAGCCTGCTGACCATGGCCTGGGCGATACTCGGCAGGGAAATGGAGGCCATCGAACTGGCGCGCGAGTTGAGGCATAAGATACAGCGCGCAAAGGCCCGTCCGAGGTTGCACAACTGGTTGTCCGAAGGCTTGTTCGCCGCGCTCCTTTGCAGCGGACAGTGGGAGGAACTCGCCCGGATGCTGACGGCGACCCTTGATCAGCAGCCAAAGAACATCCACTATCTTGGCGGTGCCGCCGAACTAGCCCTGGGCGTTTCCTATACCTATGCTGGACGCGCCTCGGTGGCGATCGACACCCTGCTGGGGGCCCAGGCGCAGTTGGAAATCAGGCGCAACTACTATGGACCCGTCCTGGCCTACTCCGCGCTCGCCTTTGCCTACGCCCAGGCCGGCGACGTGAAGGAATCCCGGTCCTTTCTCGAATTGGCCGAAAAAGGACAGGGGGAGACTGCTTGGTTCCCCGCATGGATGGCCGAGTTCTGCGTCCGGATGGCAAGACGCTGGTTGAAGGACCCCGGGGCGAAGCAAGGCCTCATCGAGTCGGCCAACCGGGACTTGGCGAAAGGGCGGATCACCACGGCATCCATCAGCCTCTTCGGCGCCACCGTCCACGGGACCGAGGACGAGCTGTTGCTCCTGGAGCAGGTTTCATCCCGCCGCCAAGGCAAGATGGCCGCAGTGAACCGGATGGTGGCGGAGGGAAGCCGCAAGAAGGACCCGAAGACCCTGCTTCTCGCCGCTTCTGTTGCCCAGGAACTGAAATTGGACGCGGTGGAGTCACGCTGCGCCGTCCTGGCCTTGGACATCGCCCGGGAAGCCAGCGATTCAGCGTCCGCGAGGCTGGCCCAGCAACGGCTTGACCGCTTGGTCGGCACCCTACCCGTACTGCCCCTGACACCGCACACTTTCGGACCCGAGCTGACCGAAAGGGAGCGTCAGGTTGCAAAGATGGCCAGTCAGGGGTTGAGTAACAAAGAGGTAGCCAACCAGTTGCAAGTTTCCGTTCGCACAGTGGAGGGCCACCTTTACCAAATCTTCACGAAAATGGGAATCTCATCGAGGAGCGAGCTTGAAGGAACCGCGCAGTCATGACAACGCTGCGGCGGTGCATGGTCATGTCGGAGAAAGCGGTACAAGACCGCCTGAACCGTGGATCGACTTTGGGCATTTGCTTCCCGGAATCACGGCCGCAATCCGTGCGGATGACTGCTCGGCCGTCTTCGTCGTAGGCGATTCCGGACTCGGCGCGTCATCGCTCCTGGCCCAGCTCGGCAGCGTCCTGGGCGGGGACCACGCGGTAGTCCCGATTCACGGGAGCCCGTCGCTGACTGCTGTCCCGTATGGAGTCCTGGCTCCGTTCCTTTCCCACCTTTCACTTGCCGACATATCTTCCCGGGTCGCCGTGCTGCGCTCACTCTGGGATCACCTCGAGGCTATCCGCGTAGGTACGGGACCAGCACTGCTGTTCGTTGACGACGCGCACTACCTGGACGATGCCACGTGCGCGATGCTGACGGAGCTTGTTCAGGCAGGTTGGGTAAAAATCGTGGCTGCATGTGTTCCGCGACCGGGAGTCCCGGGGCCGCTCTTGCGCTTGTGGCACGAGGGAGCCGCCGAATGGTTTGACCTGGAGCCGCTGACGGCCGAGCAAGGCCACGAATTGTGCGAAGCGTTGCTGGGCGGAATCGTCCTGAACAGCACGAGCCATGGTTTCTGGACGGAGGCAGGGGGCAACACCCTTCTCCTGAAGACCCTTGTCCGCGAAGCCGAGAGATCGGGGACCCTCGTCCAGAGGCACGGCGTTTGGCTCAAGACAGCCGCTGCACCCGTCCATACGGTGAAGCTTGAGGCCGCAGTCAAACTTCAGCTAATGCGCATCTCGCCCGAGGGCAGGGAAGCCTTGAGCTTGATCGCGTTGGCAGAACCTGTGGACGAGGCGCTGATTCATGTTGTGGCCGGTGAAGCGGCCGTCCAAGAGTTGGTGGACCAGCATTTAGTCAGGCCAGGGGGCAACGGGTTGCCAACCCTCCGACTCGTCAATCCAGTCTATGGAGAGGTGCTTCGCAGCATCGTCCCGGCCGCGCAGAGCCTTCAATTGCACCGGCAGTTGATCTCCCGGATGGATGTTTTGGAGGACAACCCCGACTCGTTATTGCGGATGGTGACATGGTCACTTGACTGCGGGGCGGACGTGCCCGATCGCCTCTTGATCCGGGCCGCGGTCTTGTCGGCGAGGCTCCTGCAGAGCCAGACGGCATTGCGCATGGCGGCCGCGGTGCGGGACAAGCAGTGGCAGTCGGTTGCCCAGGCGGTTTTGGCCCGGTCATACTTCAATCTCGGCCGCCGGGACGAGGCCGCGGCAGTCCTCGCCCAGGAAACGGTGGACGGCGACGCCGGACCCTCCCGCGTAGCATCGGGCAGCCTTCTCCGCGCGGTAACGCGTGCCGCCGTCGGGCAGCCGGCTTCCTTGATCCGGGCAGAAGCCGGGGCCCTCCGTGAGTGGGGCGAGCAGGAGCCCGGCCTCCAAGGCCAGCGGACGCCGGAGGCAAAAGCCGCGGTGGAGCTCGCCGTCACCGTGATCGGCCTGCTTGCTGATTCCGTGGACGGCGACTACGGGAGGATGGGCCTTGAACTGGAGCGGGTGCTCCTTCGGCCGGCAGCCGGGGAAGGCTCTTTGGGTCCACTGGCGAGGGCCCTTGCCCTCGCCCTGAAGGCAGAGATGCTCTGCGCCCTCGGCCGCGGACGCCAGGCAAAGCTGTTGGTTCTCGAGGCCGCCGCCTTGGTGCAGCCCCAGGAGAACGACGTCTTCTTCGTCCCCGAGTTCATCTCGGCCCGGCTCGTCATTTGTGCATTGGCTGTAGGCGACTGGGTGGACGCACAAAAGCTCCTCGACAGGTACTACGAAACGTCGGGTGTCTCGATGGCCTCCTTCGGCGGAGCGGCCTACGCAGTGGCCGGATACATTGCCATCAGGCAGGGAAAGCCCGGCGATGCACTGCCGTTGCTGAATGCCGGCCTCGAAGCACTGCGGGACAGCGATCCGCAGAATCTTTTCGGGCTGTGTGCTGCCATGGCTTTCTATGCCGCGGCCGGCGCCGGGTTGCCTGAAGCCGAAAGGTACCAGTCGGACTACAGCACCTGGGGACAACACAGCACCCACCTTCTCGCGGCACAGGCACGCAGTTTTTTCGACGCCGCGCGTGAACTGTTCAGCGCCGACGGCTCCGGCGTTGAAGCGTTGCACCTCAACGCTGAGAGCGCCGCGAAGGAAAACGCCACGTACCTTGAACTTCATGCCCTGGAGCTTGCGCTTGGCCTCGGAGACACCAGCAGGCTCGAGCGGTTCTGTGAAACCGCGGCCGCGACGGAGGGCGAATGGGCGCAAGCACTCGCGGAATACGGGCTTGCGCTCAAGTCCGGGGAAGCCGTCCGGTATGTCTCTGCCGGGGAGAAGCTGCAGGCTGCCACCATCTATCACCTGGCTGCGAAAGCCTACGGTTTGGCGCTGGCAGCGTCGGATCCCGGCCGCACCAAAGAGCTCGGCGCGGTCGCGCGCGCGGGGCTGGCGCGCTGCAACGAAGAGCTGGGGAAGGGCAGCGAGGAGGCACACAACGAGTCGGTGGTGCCGAGGCTGACCAAGAGGGAGTGGGATATCGTCAATCTCGCTGTCCAAGGCCTCAGCGACCGGCAGATTGCGGACACGCTCCTTATCTCGGTCCGGACCGTCGAAGGGCATCTGTACCGGTGCTATTCGAAACTGGGGATCACCGGCAGGGACGAACTCGCCGGCGCTGCCGCCGTCGCACAGGAAGCGTCGAGTACGCGCTGAAGCCAGGATGGCCGCGAGGCAGTAGTAGTGCACTCTCGGTTCGAACGATCGCCACTGTCGGCGACGAGTACCCGCCACCCGGGGCAAGGGTACTCACACCCGCGTACGAGTATCCGGCAGTATGAAAGTCGAGTACTCACTACTGGTGTGGGCCAAACGGCTAGCTGGTTAATTGGGGGGTGTCACCACTCGATCACTGGGGGTCTCGCTCATGTTGACAGCAGGCAGTGCATCTACGGTCCGCGCCGTTCGGTCCGGAGGCGCGTCCCGGTACCAGGCATTCGAGTCATCCGCGGCCCCATCCTCATCCGAGGGATCCGAAAGCAAGGCGGTCATTTCGACGTCGTGGCCACCGATCGGACCAAGGGCGGCTGTCGAGGACATCGCCCTTGCGCTGGCAGCCTCCAAAGGTGGAGTGCTTGTCACGGGCCCATCGGGAAGCGGCAAGAGCTACTTGACTACCCGCGCGGTGAACGAACTACGCGAACGCTCATTCGTCGTCGTCGTCCGCGGCAGCGCAGCGTTGGCCAGATCACCCTACGGCGCCCTCAATATCCTCTTGAGCGATCTTGACCCGGGATACCTGGCCCATCCCGTCCTGGTGTTGTCGGCGCTCACCAATTTGCTCCGTGAGCGCGCCGAGGGA
The DNA here is from genome assembly GCF_030812595.1 of Arthrobacter bambusae. GTDB lineage: Bacteria > Actinomycetota > Actinomycetes > Actinomycetales > Micrococcaceae > Arthrobacter > Arthrobacter bambusae_B. The sequence continues at coordinate 131,155 of NZ_JAUSSZ010000005.1, read as the reverse complement.
AAGCGCGTGTACCTGGTGATCGAGAACGCGACCGAGCTTGACGAGTTGGCGGCCATGACAGTGGCCCAGCTCGCGAGGAACGGTACCGCGCAGCTCGTCCTCACCTGCACCGACCCCCAGAGGCTCTGCGGCGAGATCACGCGGCTTTGCGGCGACGGGTTCTTGCACCGGATAGACCTCAAACCACTGACTTTCCAGGAATCGCACGCCTGGCTCGAGGCCGGGCTCGGAGCACAGGTCTCTCCGTCCGGGGCCCACGCCCTGTGGACAGCCAGCGGAGGCAACCCCCACTACCTCAAGATGCTCGCGGCGGAGCTCGCCGAATCGGGTGCGCTTCTGAAAAGCGACGGCGTCTGGGTCCTGACGTCCCGGAGCGAACACCACGGCAGGGCAATCACCGATCTGATCACCACGCGGCTCGGACGGATGGGCGGCGGCGAGCGCAAGGTCCTGGAGATCCTCTCACTCGCCAAGGCCGTTCCCCTCGAATCCCTGCTTGCGCTCGCCTCGGCGGACGATGTGGATTCCCTTGAGAAAAGGGGCGTCCTTGTCGTCGACGATTCGCTGCCCAGGATGGCCCGGCTCCAAAGCCAGCTCGTGGGTGACGTGGTCCGGGCGAACGTTCCCACTGGCCGTAGCAACGAACTTCGGAGCTTGCTCCTTGAATCGACGGATCCGGGCCTCGGCCAACGCTCGATGTTGCTGACCATGGCCGCCTGGGCCTTGGACTGCGGAGCCAAGCTGGGAGAGGAAGAAGCGCTTGAAGCTGCGGCAGTGGCGAATCGGCAACTCGATGCGCGGCTGGCCCTGCGTTTGGTCCGGTCCATTCCAGGCCACTCCGCGATCCCCGGCGCGGTAGCGCAGGAAGCCCGTGCGTTGATGACACTGGGGGATATCGCAGGGGCCCGGGACGTACTGCGGCAACACCCGGATGGGGCCGGGGATGAAGGTGCCCTTGCTGATTGGGTCCGGCTCAAGCTGGCCGAAACCTCGGTCCTGCTGGCCCGCCCCGAAACCACGGCGCAGGCTTGCGAGACGCTGGCACACGTCCGCCGCCGGCTCGAAGGCGAAAAAAAGACGGCCGGCGAGGGGCAGGCCATCGCCACGCTGCGGGAGGAACTTGTCCTGGCCGAATCCCAGGCAGCCAGTTATTCGGGTTCCTACGCCGAGATGGCAACAAGGCTCGAAGAGGAACTTGACGACTTTGAATCGCACGGCACCGAGTTCCGCCTCCTTGCCGGGAGCTGGCTGTGCGAGGCATGGGCCCTGACGGGACGGCAATCCGAGGCGGCGGACATGGCCGAACAGCTTGCAGCCGACTGCCATGATCCCGCTGTTTCAGTCGCCGCAGCCCGACGCGCCACATCGAGGCTGCGGTTCGCCTTCGTACTCGCCGGACGGTGGGATAAAGAAGCGGAAATGGTCCAGCCCGGCGATGATCTCCTGGTCTCCGCTGAGGCCCTGCCCACCGCCATCGATCTTCCCCAAGCGATCTTCCGGTGCATCCAGGGCCGGGGCCAGGACGGATTGGACGCGCTCATTCCGGTGATAAGCCAGCTGCGGGTCCAGGACAACGAAGGCATGCTGGATGTGGCCTGCACGGCAGCAGCCTACGCCTCGGCCTTGCAAGGCGAAGAGGAGCAGGCCCTGCGCTACTTGAAAGAAGCATCCACCCAGCTGCGCAGGCCGACATGGCGGAAGGAACGGACGAAGCGGTACCTCGCGGCTTTGGCCCGGGAACGGATCGACGGCCCGGAGACGGCCGTCGAGGAGCTCCTCCGCTTGGCCGACGCCGACCGGGACGAGGGTGCCCCGGGCCACGAGATCTTTTGCCTCAGCTCGGCCGTCCGGCTTGGCGCGGTGGCAGCCGCTCCACGGCTGTTGGACTCGGCCCTCCGCTGCCAGGGACAGTTCGCTGAACTGTGCGTTGCGTACGCACGGGCGACGATATCCGGAAGCGCTGAGATGCTTCTCGAAGCCGCACGGATGGCTGAAGCTATGCAGAACGACAGGTTCGCCTTCGATATCGCCGAGACCGTGCTGCACCTTGACCAGGTTCAGCTGGACAAGACGGCACTCAGGAGGGCGCGGCAGCTCGCGGAGACGTGCCGGCAGCGCTTGCGTACACCGCAAAGCGGCAACCAAGAGGGACTCAAGCTGACTGCCCGCGAGTTGGAGATCGCCAGGCTGGCCGCGAACCGGGAGAGCAATAAAGGCATAGCTGCGAAGCTCCATGTTTCAGTACGCACGGTGGAGGGGCACCTCTACCAGATCTTCGGCAAGCTGAAAATCGTGGAACGCTCCGAGCTGAGCTTCGCGCTTGGCAACGTCGAAGGTGGTGCCAAGTGACTGAGGTAATTTCGGAAAAAGCACTTGTTGGGCGATTCAGCGTGACGGCAGCAGTGGTGGATTGTCTTCTCGATGTCAACGGCCCGGGGGTCCTGCTTTTCGGCGACGCTGGCATCGGCAAGACGGCGCTGATTAACGAAGTGGTCCATGAATTGGGGCAACGCATCCGGCCCTTCCGGGTCTTTGCCGGTCCCACTTTGGCCTCGGTACCGTTTGCCGCCTTGGCGCCCCTGCTGACGGCCCTGACCCCCGGACAGATCAATGAGCCGTTGTCGGTCCTGAGGGCCGTCGTGGCTGCGTTGAATCCGGCCGGCCAGCCACATCCGGCACCCGCCGTCCTGATCGTGGAGGACGCGCATCACATCGATGACAGCAGCGTGGCGGTGCTGGCGCAATTGGCGGCCGCGGAAGCCGCCAAAGTCGTGTTCTTGTGCCGTCCATATCCTGCGCCGCCAGCAGAGGTTTTCTCGATGTGGTCCGAGGGGCTCGTCGACCGATTCGACTTGCAGCCGCTCAACGAGCAGGAAGTCAACCAGCTTTGCGCCCAGGCATTGGATGCGCCCGTCGTCCAAGGTACCAGTGCCGTCCTGTGCAAGTACTCGGGCGGAAACCCGATGTTCCTCTTGGAACTCATCGAGCACGCCAAGTCGCTCGGCCAGTTGGTCTGCCGAAACGACGCGTGGATGCTCTCCGGCGAGCTTCGTGGAACCAGCGTGCGTCTGATGGACCTCGTGCGCAACCAGATCCTGATGCTGGGAGCCGCACAGCGTGAGACCCTGGAGACCGTCGCGCTGGCGGAGCCTGTCCCGCTGAGCGTAGTGCAGAAAGCCAGCGACTCCAGCGCCGTGGACGAATTGCAGGAGCTGCATTTCATCGAGATCGCGTCCGACCCCGCCCGGCATGTCCGGCTGGCCCAGCCACTTGTCGGAGAAGTGATCCGCCAACTGGTCCCAACCGCCCACAGCATGACTGTCAGGCGGCGCATCGTGAACCTCATGGAGTCCAAGCCGCAGACCATGGACGGACTGCTGCGCCACGTCTCCTGGGGATTGGAATCGGGCATCGAAGTTCCGGACTCCGACATCCTGGAAGCAGCGCAGCTGGCCAACCGCTTGTTCATCCCCAGCTATGTGGAACGGGTAGCCGGGGCAATCAAGGATCCTTCCCTGAAGCTGACGGCCCAGGTGGAAGTGGCGCGGGCCAAATGGTACCGCGGCGACATCAGGGGATCGGTGTCCTCGCTCGCCGGAGTGGTGGATAGGACAAATGATCCGCGGACGGTCCGGCTGGCATCGATGTTGGCGGCACAGCTTGCGGGGCGCCAAGGCGTCGGACCGAACGCCATCAAACAGGCGGCATACGAATGGGAGGCAGCCCTGGCCAAGCTCGCCGAATCCCGGCAGGGCATCGACCCTGACGAACTGGAACGCGGGAAGCTGGGAAGCAGGCTCCTCTCGCTGGAAGGCCTCCAGGCCGAAGGGCACTACATCGAGACAGAGCGTGAGCTCCGACAGATCTGGCAGGAAGCGGACGACGACGAGTCCCGCCTTGTGGCGGGCACCCTCCTCGCGGAGGCCCTGGCGGTCACGGGACGGCCGGTTTCCGCGATCCAGATTCTGATGGAGATCCAGGAGATGGTGGCCACGAGCGGCGACTGGAGCCTCCAGTACGCGGGAATGGTGATGCGCCGCTACATCCTGGCCTTGCAACAGGCAGGGGAGTTCGGCGTTCTTGAAACGTATCTCAAAAACCATGTGTCGCAAGCACCGAATTCCCTGATCTATTCAGGCGGGATGCTCCATTTGGCTGCAGGAATGGTGGAACTTCGCCGCGGAGACCTCGGAGTGGCGCTGCCACGGCTTCGCCAGGCGGTCAGCATGCTGCGGGTCTCGGATATGGGAAGCGACCTGCCCGACGCCGTTGCTGCCGCGGCGTACGCGGCGTCGATCCTGAAGCGCCGGGAAACTGCCATGACGTACTCCAACGAATACGACGCATTGATCCGGGACGGGGTGCACCCGTCGCTGCTGGCGCAAGGTCATGCGGCAGTGGCGCGAGCCGAACATACCGGATCGCCGACAGCGATCGCCAGACTCATGTCCCTCGCGGATTCCGCGGCTGCGGACGGAGCGATCGGCGCAGAGATCGACATCCTGATGTTGGTCCTGAGGCTGGGAGACCCGGGCGTGGCGCGTCGGCTGACAGCAGTAGCCGAGGGCAGCGAAGGGCGCACAGCGGAGTTTGCCTTGAACGTCGGCCGTGCCCTCACGCACAAGGACGCGGACCGCCTTATTGAGCTGAGTGATTCGGCGGCCAAGGACGGCCTGGAGCTTGCCGCAGCGGACTGTGCCGGCTATGCCTTGCGGATCCTCGAAAGCCGGGGGGACAAGGCACGCCAGCTTGAGGGACAGCGGCTCCTTAAGCGCCGCACCGCGGCCCTGGACAAGGCCGGCCCGGCAGTAAACGGGGGTTCCCCGGATCTGCAGAAGCTGACGCGGCGCGAGCAGGAAATCGCAACGATGGTGCAGTCGGGAGCGAGCAACAAGGACATCGCCCTGAGCTTGGGCTTGTCATTGCGTACCGTTGAGGGGCACCTGTACCGAATGTTCGCCAAGCTTGGCATCGGCCACAGGGAAGACTTGATGAACGGTGCCCACGGCTCGCAGGACCTGGGCTAGCCGCAGGCGCGACTACCTTGACCACTCCGACGGGGTAACGCTTTCCCCCCAGCCTCCTTCCGCCGTCGTGCGCTGTAATTCGTGCGCTGGAATACAGGCGCGTGAAAGGCGTGAGGCCTAAAAGCGAGTACTGAATCGAGTGGTTAAAAGCGCTCGGACGGGTAGTCAATGGCCTCGGAAGGGATCCCGCATCCAAAGACGGGTATAGCCCACTCGCGCCCGCCCTAAGGGTTCGTTAATACGCTTTTCCTGATGGCAAACGCTACTCAATTGGGGATAAGTGGGTCTCGAGATGAAGCGCAGGAAGAATTCTTTGCTACAGGAAAACCACCCGGTGATCCGGCGAGAAATGAACTCCGATGCAGCCGGTATCCAACATTCGGCGGGTACCCCCAAAAACGAGTCGGCGGCGGGCGGTCATGTGCCCTCTGAGACCAGGGCACGTCCCGTTTCGCCGCCGGCTTTCTTTCACACTGGAGACAAAAGGCACCGGGAGGTCGACTGACCATGGCACCGAACACGAAGGTAAAGACCCTCAAGGCAGAGCCCAGCGCGGGCTCGCAGTCCTTGCACACGCAGGCACCAGCATGGCCTGAGGGCGCAGGAACACGGATTACCCCACAGGACCAGGCCTTTACTTTCGACGTGGCGATTGTGGGCATGGGCTATGTAGGCCTGCCCACAGCCTTGGCCATCAATGCCTCCGGCCGGCGGGTCCTGGGCCTTGACGTGTCCGACGCCCGGCTGGCCGTGATCCGCGAGCAACGGGCCGATCTCCTGGACTCCGACAAGGAGCGGCTCAGCAACGCGCTCGCGGACCCGACCTTCATGCTGAGCAGTGATTTGTCGTTGCTTGCACACGCTGCCGCGGTTGTGGTCTGCGTTCCGACTCCCGTAGACGAGTACTTGGTCCCTGACCTCTCCATTCTCCGGGCGGCCTGTGCCTCGGTGGTCGAATTCGCCACCACCGGCCAGCTGCTGATGCTGACGTCGACAACGTACGTCGGATCCACGCGGGACCTCCTGGCTTTGCCCCTGGCTGCCAGGGGGCTTATTCCAGGCCATGACGTGTTCGTGGCCTTCTCGCCGGAACGCATCAACCCCGGCGTGGATTCTTTCTCCCACGAAGACGTTCCGCGGGTAGTCGGCGGCGTGACGCCGGCCTGCGGCGAGGTTGCCGAACGGCTTCTGAGCGCCAGCACCAAACTGGTTCACGTTGTGCCGTCGGCGGACGTCGCGGAAATGACGAAGCTGGTGGAAAACACTTTCAGGGCTGTCAATATCGCCTTGGCGAACGAATTCGCTGATATCTGCCACGAACTCAATATGGAGGTCATGGACGTCATCGATGCGGCTTCCACCAAACCCTATGGATTCATGGCATTCACTCCAGGTCCAGGAGTCGGCGGACACTGCATCCCCTGCGATCCCCACTACTTGCTGTGGCAATTGCGTAAAGCCCGCTTGACGGCCCCGGTGATCGAACAAGCGATGGCCGGGATTGCAGGCAGGCCGCACCAGGTGGTGGAGAAGGCCAGGCGTATCCTGTCGGACCGCAACCACGGTGTTGCCGGTGCCCGCGTCATGGTGCTCGGGGTGGCGTACAAGCCGGACGTCGAAGATCTCCGGGAATCCCCGGCATTGGAGATCATCACCTCCCTGATCGCCGACGGAGCGGAAGTGGCATTCTCCGATCCGTGGTGCCGGACGGCTCCGGACGGCCACGGCGGGACACTGGAATCCGAGCAATCGCCTGCTGAGTGGGGCGCGGACCTGGTGATCCTGCACACGAAGCACACCCAGATGGAACTTGACTGGCTGGCCGGAGCGCCGGCGGTCCTGGACACGACCTACCGCTTGCCCAAGGCCGACAACGTAACCCGGCTCTAGATCCACCACGATCTCGACGGAAGCAGGAGTAATGAAAACAGCAATAACCGGCGGTGCCGGGTTCATAGGAAGCCACCTTGTTGAACATTTGTTGGCTGCCGGGGACGAAGTCGCCGTGTTGGACAACTTGTCCACCGGACGCTTGGAGAATCTCAAAGGCGTCATCGGCCACCGGAACTTCCATTTCATCGAGGGCACCATCCTCGACCGCGACGCAGTGGACAAAGTAGTGGCAGGTGCCGATAGGGTCTTCCATTTGGCGGCCGCAGTCGGTGTGAACCTGATTGTCGACCACCCGCTGGAGAGCCTCCGTACGAATATCCATGGCACGGAGGTAGTCCTGGACTCGGTCCTGGAATCGGGTGCCTCGCTGCTGCTGGCCTCCACGAGCGAGATCTACGGCAAGAACGCCTCGGACAGCCTTTCGGAGGAAGCGGACCGCATCCTGGGATCCGCGCTCAAATCCCGGTGGACCTATGCTGCGGCCAAGGGCATTGACGAGGCATTTGCCCATGCGTACTGGCGCCAATTCGGGTTGCCGGTTGCCATAGTCAGGCTCTTCAACACGGTCGGTCCCCGGCAGACCGGCCGCTACGGAATGGTTGTTCCCCGGCTGGTGAGGCAGGCTCTCGCCGGCGAGCCCCTGACGGTGTATGGAGACGGCCACCAGACGAGGTGCTTCTCCTACGTCGGCGACATCGTTCCCGCCATCGTCCGGATTTCCGAGGAACCTCTTGCCTACGGAAACGCCTACAACCTCGGCGGCAGCTACGAGATTTCCATCCTGACGCTGGCCGAAAGGATCGTTGAACTCCTCGGCAGCGAAAGCGTCATCACCTTGGTCCCTTATGAGCAGGCGTACTCGGAAGGCTACGAGGACATGCGCCGGCGGGTTCCGGACAACAGCAAGTCTTTCGAGCTTGTCGGCTTCGATCCGAAGACAACGTTGGATGAAATCATCCGCAACGTGGCGGCCGACTACAAGCCGGCAAAAGTCCTGGATCCCGCAGGCTGGAAGATCACCCTCGCGTCTTGAACGAAGGAGCAGGCTAGCCTACAGCGTAAGGACAGGCGGCTGGGTGAGCGGACTATCCGCACACCGGTCGCCTGCCCTTGTCCAAGGAATGATCGTCAAAACCACTTTCCAGGAGCACGATGTGAATCGCCCAGCATCGGGACCAAGGCGTTCCCGTCGGGGTCGAGTGGCTGCACTTGCGGTCCTGACCATGCTGTCGGCGGCGTGCGGTGGGCCGGGCCCGAATCCGAGCCCGTCGGCCACGACGGCCGGCCGGTATCCCTGGCACACCGGAATTGTGTCCACGACTTTCTGGGTCGGAGAGATCTTTGATCCCAAGGCAGCCGACGGAAGCCAGGTGATGTCCACCTACGACTCCCGGTGGATGCAGAGCTACGGAGGCTGTGACGGCGTTGAGGCGAACGGCTGCCACACCGAAGCGAGAACGCAGGCCAACGGATACGCGCCCAAAAACATGACGCCGAAGGAAAACCCGTTCTACCTCGATCTTCCGTACGATGACGTCAACGATCCCGTCGCCTTTGCGGAACGGGCAAGCGTCATCCCATGGGCCAATGATCCGGGTTTCGCGGGCAACGCCCAGAACCGCTCCTTCAGCTACATGAAGAACCAATGGGTCAGGATCCGGATGGGCAGCCGTGAATGCTACGGACAGATCGAAGACGCCGGTCCGGGCCAGTATCACGACAAGGAATACGTTTTCGGCTCCAATGATGCGCGTCCTGCCAATAAGAACTTCAACGGTGCCGGCATGGACGTCTCGCCTGCGCTTAACGGGTGCCTGGGTTTCTCCGAGCTCGATGGCGAGTCGGACAAGGTCGACTGGCAGTTCGTGCCACGGGACCAAGTTCCGGCGGGTCCGTGGCTGAATATCGTCACGGTGAGCCAAGTGAAATAGACCCGGCGGCCGGAGCCGTCCAAGCAATCCGGTGCAAGCAGTCCCTCGAAAACTGGAGGTATCCATGCAGTGGCTCAAAAAGCTGTTCCAGCACGGCAACGGCCGGCACCTCGCGCGTCCGGTCGAACCCAGGAACCAAAACAAAGCGTAACCGCGTAACCTCGTAACCTGCCGGCGCGGCATGATCCTGTTGATCGGCCAAGTCAAGGCAGTTTGGCGTGGAACCCTGCGCTCAACAAGTCGGAAAAGCGTTGGGTCCCTTGATCGATACCGCTGCACACGTGGCTTGCTGCGTCCTCCGGGGTGTCCTGGGGACAAGACACGTCCCGGTTCAGGGACCACATTGACACTCGTTGAACCCCCTTGCTGACGGCGAAAGAGTTCAACCCGCGGGCTGCGTCAAGGTCGAATACTTCGCCTGGGAGGTCGTTCCGGCCGATCATGGGCGTCAATCCCATCTTTCCCCAGATCTGCTCGCTGTTCAGGGTCATTCCCGCACGCTGATAGATGATGCTGAGCTGATCGTGCGTGGACTGGGCGGCTGAGGTTCCGGCATCGAGCATGCTCTGGGAGTTACTCCGGCTTGATCCGTAGTTCATGGTCATGATGTTGACCCCGGCCAGCTGGACGCCCGCGGCCAGCATCTGGTCAACGGCGGAGGTTCCGGCGTCGGTCAGTCCTTGCGGGGTGACTGGAAGGGTCAGCCAAATTGAGAGGGCGTGCCCTTCCTTGATCCGCTCCTTCTGGAGGGCGGAGATGGCATTGGCGCGGCGCTGCCAGGCCGCGCTGTCGGCCAGGTTGTCGCCCTCGACGTCGAAGTCGATGGTTGCGGGGTTGTAGCGCTCCAGGACGGCCCGATAGGCCCTCTCCAGCTCGGCTGGATTCTGGCAGGAGTCTGCGAGTTCACTGTTCACTGAACCGCCGAAAGACACAGCGAACGCGCCACCGTTCGACCGCAGCTTGGCGATACGCGCCTCGAGATTCAGCGAAGTCTTCGCGGCGTCAAGGCTGTAGGTGCTGCCCCAACTTGGTGTGCAGGCCTGTCCAGCCATCGCCACCACAAACGCCAACGTGACATTTTTGGTGCCCTCGCCCGAAGGTACTTCGAAAGCGTACTGGGGCACCACGGTAACGTCGACGTAGCCGGAAAACCATGGTGGTTCGACGGCGCCGTTCCCGTCCGTGGTGAACCGCCACACAAGGATGCCGCCAATCGCCGCCACCGCCAGGGTCGCGGCAATGCAGGCCCGGGCGAAAGCTGACAGCGGCCGGCGAAGTCCCTTGGCTCGGGCGGCCACGCCTCGGACGTCCCGCCTGCGGACCTCCTTGGCGGCAATTGAGGTGCCGCTTGCCTGGTTCCTGGACACGCTCTTCCGCCATCCTTAAACTCCGACTGCCCTGATTGCACCATTTGACCACGAACAGATCGGATTCGCCCCTGCTCGCAGCCGCGTGCTTTGTCCCGGTAGCCTCGGCGCGCAGCGCACGAGTAGTGGCGGTGTCCTGACGCCAAGGTTGAGTGTAAAGACGGGTAGAGGCTACTCGTGTCCGCCGTCGCCCTCATTCTTAGGCTGATGATGTCAGTTGGTTGAGGGCAACGGGGGAAAGACAGGTCTCGCAATGGAAATGGACGCTCTGGTCCGGGCTACATCAGGACACGGCGGATTCATTCGAGAGGGCGCTTGCCTGTATCTCGAGCCCGTTGGGGGATTCAGCACGGTCCTTCCCACAGATCCAGCGCCAATTGACGGTGCTGCCGGATGGCGGCACGCCCTCATGCAGAGGGCCCCTGAGCGGGGGCCGGTGGTGAATAAGCCTTTGAGACCGAGGCTTCCCCCAGTCGCCACCGGCCCCTTCAGGAAACCCGGCAGCGCGGGTTGGCGATGAGTCGCCGGGGAAAGGGCGCCGCGTCGGACCCGGGCCGCGCTTCGAGGAAGCGGGCAGGTCTGTGGGCTGCCTCGTGGGTGTCGGTGCTGCTCCTGTTGACGGGCGCGACATCGCTGATCCACGGAAGCCAGGTTCCCGTCGATGGGTCCGGGACGAACAGCCCCACACCTTCTGCCGACCCGCTCTCATCTGTCAGCTTGACGTTCGACGCCGGCCGGTCAAGCCAGATGGAGGCCGCCCGGATCATGAAGGACCACGGCCTCCGAGGCACCTTTTTCATCGACTCCGGATTTGTTGGCGCACCGGACTACATGACAACGGACAACCTCCACAGCCTGGCCGCGGGCCAGAATGAGATCGGTGGCCATACCGTCACCCTTGCCGACGTGACTTCTGTGGAACCGGACGAAGCGTCGAGGCAGATCTGCAACGATCGAGCTAACCTCACGGACTGGGGCTTCAAAGTCACCTCCTTCTCATATCCGTTCGCGGCATCAACGCCGAAAACGGAGGAGCTGGTTGCTGGATGCGGCTACAGCAGCGCGCGCGGCCTCGGCCAGATAGCCACACCCCTTGACTGCGTGGGCTGCGCGGCAGCCGAAACTGTCCGCCCCGCCGACCCCTTCCGGACACGGGCAACATCGGAAGTCGGCAGCAGCTGGACGTTGGCCGACCTTGAGGCGACCGTCGCGCAGGCAGAAAAGGCCGGGGGCTGGTTGCAGCTGACCTTCTACGACATCGACAACAGCGGCAGTCCGCGCTCCATCAGCCCCGCGTTGTTCGAACAGTTCGCCACCTGGCTGGCGGGCAAAACCCAACAAGGAACCATGGCCGTGCGGACGGTACATGACGTGATCGGCGGCGTTGCCAAACCGGTGGTAAACGGTCCCGTGGCGGCGCCGGCAGCACCGGGGAAGAACGCCATCCGGAATCCGGGGCTGGAAATCGCTGGAAAGTATGGCTTGCCGCAATGTTGGCAGGTGTCCTCCTACGGCAAGAATTCGGTAGTCCTGAGCACCTTGACCCCCGGACGCACTGGTGCGGTAGCCCGCAGGCTGGACGTAAGCGATTACTCGTCCGGTGACGCCAAATTGCTTCCCGTCCTCGACCTCGGAGCATGCGCTCCGAGCGTAAGCGCCGGCCACAGCTATTCGCTCAGGGCGTGGTACCAGTCCGACGCGAAGACCCAATTTGAAGTGTATTACCGCAACAAGCTGGGCACGTGGACCTACTGGACGGCCAGTCCATGGTTCCCGGCGAACACTAGTTACGAGCAGGCGATCTGGGAAACGCCGCCCGTTCCGGCAGGAGCCGAGGCCATCAGCTTTGGAATGAACCTCTTCAGCGATGGCCAGCTTGCTACCGACGATTACGAAATGTACGACACAGTGGGAGCTCCGTCGCCGTGATAGTTTTTTCGATCTTTTTGGTTCTGGGGGTAAGCACGATCTTTTGGTCGCTGGCCGGGCTGATCCGCCTGGCGGGGGAGGAGTCTTGGCGAGCCCGCAGGTTGTCATACCGTATCCGTGGGTGGATCGCCTCGCTGCGGGGCGGCACGGCACCGATCCCTCGGAGCCAAAGGGCCCGCCATCGTGCGCGGGGAGCGCGGATCTCGCCGTCGAATGTCGCGGTCCTCGTGGCTGCCCACAACGAGGCCTTGGTCATCAAGGAGACAATCCTTGCCGCGTCCGCTTTAGTCCCTCGACGCAACATCCACGTCGTTTCCGACATGTCCACCGATGACACCGCGGCCATTGCGCGGGCCGCCGGGGTGAAGGTCCTTGACCTTGAACCCAACCGCGGCAAGGCAGGCGCACTCGCGGCAGGCATCGCCTATTTTGATCTGTGCAAGCGGTTCAAGGTGGTCATGCTTTTGGACGCTGACACTCGTCCGATGCCGGATTACCTCGAAACGGGGCTGCCGCTGTTTGACGATCCGACGGTGGTCGCCGTGGCGGGGCGCGCCAAGTCGATCATGAGCCCGGCAGCTCCGACGGCGATTGGCCGCTTCGTGGTGGCCTACCGGGAGCGCCTGTACATCGTGGTCCAATTGCTGCTCAAATACGGACAGGCAGCCCGGGGCGTGAATGTCGTTTCGATCGTGCCGGGATTTGCCAGCATGTACAGGTCCAGCGCACTCGCAAAAATAGAGGTCCTGGCCCCGGGACTGGTGATCGAAGACTTCAATATGACGTTTGAGATCCACGCAAAGAAGTTGGGCCGGATCGCATTCCATCCCTCCGCCGCGGTGGCATACACCCAGGATCCGGACAACCTGAAGGACTACATCAAGCAGGTACGGCGGTGGATACTTGGTTTCTGGCAGACCGTCAGGCGGCACGGCCTTCGGTTCAGCAGGTTTTGGGTTGCCCTGGCGCTGTACATCGTTGAGCTCGTAGCCAGCTGCCTTTTCTTCGTGCTCCTGGTGCCGGCTTTCCTGCTGTCGTCCCTCGCCGCGGTCGAGGTGTGGATCTTTGGCGATCGCTCGGACGTTTTTATCTTTCTGTCGGGCGTCCTGCGGCCCCAGGACGTTCTCATCGGAGTCTTCCTGCCGGACCTTGTCCTTTCGATCCTTGCCGCAGTTTCGATGCGCAACCCGCGCTTTCTGTTGATGGCACCCCTGTTTCCGCTGATGCGGATCCTGGACGCGGTCATTTGCCTCCAGGTCTTGCCCAAGGCGTACTCGTCGAGTTCGTCGGGAGTTTGGGTCAGCCCGGTCCGCAGGATCCAGCGCCAGCCTCAGGAAATCGCGACGCCGGGACCTTCCGTGGTGCGGGCCGGCTAGGACACAGCCCGGCTAGGACACAGCCCGGGCGAGTGACCGGACACGCGAACGCCCGTGCCATACAGCCATTGCGGCTGGGTGGCACGGGCGTCCGACACTGCCGGAGCGCGTAGCAGTATCCCGCTGAACTGCGGCTCCCGGGAACGCGTGTGGCGTTAGTTGGCCACTCCCGAAGTAGTGACAACGTTGAGCCACGGACCGGCCGGCACGCTGGCTCGGTCAACGAAGCGCCACGATACGTGGTCATTGTCGCCGTTCAATTCAGCGAAGCCCAGGCAACCGTTCAAGGCAGGCGACACATCCATGCCTGCGCCCTGGCTCGGGTCGCCGGAGAAGGATTTGTTGGCGGGCCGGGCGTTGTTTGCCCCGAACACGTAGGCAGAATCGTGGTACAGGGAACCGCTGGAGGGGCCGGCATCTTCAACTTGTCCGTAGCACACGCCGCCATTGGGGCCGGTGATCTGGACCCACGCGTTCTTCATGTAGCTGTAGCTCGAGTCTGCACAGTGGTTGACGCCTGTCTTGGCGTTGTCCGCGGCGGCCCAAGGAATTACATTGCAACGCTCGGCGAAAGCGGTGCTGTCATTGACGTCGTCGTACGGCAGATCCAAGTAGAACGGGTTCTGCAAGGGCTTGGGTTGGTGCAGCGGGAAGTACCCGTTGCTGGCAACGCGCTTTTCCGTGGCGCACTGGAAATTCGAGGCGGTGCCGGAACTGACTCCGTCACAACCGCCGTAAGTGCTGCCGGGGCAGCCGCTCGCGCCGGACGGAGTGGTTCCCATATTGACGCCAGTGTGCTGCAAAGCCCATTGGCCGTTGTAGGTGGAGCAGACCTGGGAGCCGTCCGAGAGGCTGGCATTGAAGATTTCGCCCACCCAGAAGGTGGTGCTCACGATATTGGTGTGCAGCGGATATGTTCCCGTGACAGGCAGCGGGGCTGCCGTTGGTGCGGGTGCGCTCGTCGTGGCTGGAGCGGGCGCGCTTGCGGGTGTTGTGGCCGGGGCCGGCTTGCTTGTCGTCGCAGCGACCGGGATGTTGCTGGGCGTCGGCGTCGAAGTGCCCTTGGGGGTGGAAGAAACGGTCGGCGACGGAGCTGGCCGCGTACTTGTGCTCGACGGGCGGCTGCCGGCTTGATAGGAGGACTTGTGTGACGACTGGACAGCCGAGATGGTGGCGAAACCGCCGAAGGCAAGAAGTGCGACGGCGACGAGCGCTGTGAACAGGTGTTTCATATTTTGGATGACATATCTGTTGGGGACATAGACATACGAGACCTGGGCATGGATAAAGGCGATCTGCGGCGAAAATGCCGCAGAGTCGCACACGGCCAAAGGGTGTGTGACGACAGAGTCGTTGCGAAAATCGGCTGCGCTTCAACTCCCCAGAAGTAGCCAGCCGGAACTTACTCTTGCGGCACCAGCTTACACAGTCAGATCACAGGGCGATAACAGCGGACGCAAATCCGTCGGGTGAACCGGGCTGGAAACGAAGCCAGGGCAGCTCACCCGGGAGCTCCGTGGAGCGCGGATTTATCGCGCAAGTAGCCCCGGAAAACCAAGTAGTTACCACTCAATCCAGGACTGAAACCCGGAGGTAACGTGTGGAAATGACACCGGTCCGTGCCAAAGCCGTCAGGAACGTGTGTCCGGCGGCCCGAAGATGAGACAGGACCATGGACGATACCGAAGGGACCCACACCTCGCCCCCGATTATTCGGGCAGCCGAGCTCCAGGAGATTGTTATTGCCTTGTCAGGGCCGGAACCGGCCGGGATTATCGTCTCGGGCCCGGGGGGTTCCGGAATGACCACTCTCTTGGACGCCGCGGCTTCAGTGCTGAGCGGTTCCTTCAGCGTGATCGCCCACAACGTCTCGGAGTCATTCGCGGACATTCCGTTTGGCATAGCCATGGCGCTTGTGCCGGACCTGCCGGCCAGGACCAAGGTGTGGCCGGGCTCGATCGTCGCGGCTTGCCGCAAGGCAGTGCGTGGCGCCGCTGCGTCCGGATCCCCAGCGTTGCTCGTGCTGGACAACATCGATTTCCTGGATGACATGTCCCTTTGGCTCCTGAACCAGCTGCTTGTTGAACCGGATATCCGCCTCATTGCGACACACCGCTCGGACCGGCCGTTGCGGATGGAACTCATGGAGTCGGTGGTTTCGCGGCAGCTGTCCGTTGTGACCCTGGACGATCTCACGGAGGAGCAGCTTCGCGAGTTCCTTGATGATCGCCTCGGGGGGCGCTCTGCCCGCAGCCTGGTCCGGGAAATCCATATCCTCACCGGGGGTAACCTGCAGACCGCGAAGTTGCTCCTGGACGAAGCCGCGGCACGTGGCGAGATCGTGGAGCAGGCTGGTTCCTGGATGTTGTCCGGACCGATCCGCATGGACGGTTCGCAAGCGCTCGAGCTGACCCGCCACCGGCTTGAGGGCTATTCCGTGCCACAGCGGCAGGTGGTGGACCTCTTGGCGGTGGGGGAGCCGATACCCCTGGCGGTCCTCGAACAACTAGTCCAAAAGCGGGCGATCGAAGCGCTGCGGGCTGACGGAACGATCCGTGTCCAGAAGGACAACCAGGAGGCGGCGACCCTCAGTCACGCCATCGAGGGGAGGTTGGCCCGGCAACAGCTCGGACCTGCAAGGATCCTCGAACTCCACCGGAGCATCTACGCGGCGTCCTCACCCGCTGGTGATGACTCGCTCTGGACGTTGTTCCGTCGCGTGGACCTCGAACAGGCAAGCGGCTTGACGGTGCCCGACGCCGATCTTTTGGCGGTGGCCGTTGCCGCAAACGACGTTCACGACCACCGGAGGGCGCGGCGGTCCGCGGAGGCGGTGAGGACGCCGGAACTCGGACTGGCCGCAGGTGTGGAGCTGGCACGCGCCCTTTACCAGACAAGGGATTTCCCGGGGGCCGTGACGATCCTGAAGGGTTTGGTGGCAAACACTCCCGACGTCCTGAGTTTGGACTTCGCCCACGCCGTGTGGCTTCTGCTGCAAGCGCTCTTGCCGACAGCTCCCGGAGCCAGCGGGCTGCAGGCGGTCCTCCAGGATGCCCGACGACGGCTGGAGGATGCCGCCGTCGGCATCGCGCCGGGCGAGGCCGCCTATTCCGGCTATGCCGCCGTCCGTGACGAACTGGATGTCCTCCAGCTTTATCTGGATGCCCAGAATGGCAGCTGGCCTTCAGCCAGCGGTGAGCTGTTCCAGAGGCTTTGCCATAGCCAGTTGGTCGATCCCGGATCGCCTAGCGAACGCCATCCAATGCCGCCTACCCAGGCCGGCGTGCTGTTGATGGCGCTCGTCTCCCAAGGGCTGGCCGTCAGCGGACGGTTCGCGGACGCCGTCGCCCTCTCGACCCTGGCCCTCGAGGCCTTGGGGCGGCTGCCACGGTGCCCTGTGGACTTCCACTCCGCTGTCTTGACGATCCACGGGTCCAATCTGATCTGGCGCGGGCAATGGGGTGGCCCGGAGATGTTCTGCGCCGGCAGTTCCAGCTACAGCAACCGGATGAGCTATTTCGGTGGGTCTGCGCATCTCTACAGGGCGCTCGTGCTTGCCAGGCAGGGGAGCCTGGAACTGGCGTGTGAGCAGTTCCGCCAGGCCAAGGCCCGGCTGGATGAGGCCGACCCCGACGGGCTCCTGCCACCGGCTCTCGGAGGACTTGCTGCGGCTGCCTGGTTGCTGGGCGATGTCAACCAAGTACGTCGCGCCTTGGCGGCCTACGATTCCCGGGCCAGCAGCGGGAACTACCTTGCCTCGCAGCTCGCCGAGAGCTACTCGTCCGCCGCCCGGTCAGTGCTGCTTGGCACGGAACACTCGCACCGGAAACTGCTCCAGCTTGCCGGTTCTGCGGCCAAGAAGGGACACCGGGCGCTCGAAATGTTGAATCTCGGCCTGGCCGCCCGTACCGGAAGCAGGGGATACCGGCAGTTGGGCGCGGGGGTGTCGGAGCTGGTGTGGAGTGTCGAGTCAGGCATGCCGTCGGGAGAGGAAGCGGGACAGGAAATGGGAACAGGACAGCTAAGCACCAGTGAGCCTCAGCAGGCGTTTGACCAGGAGGAAGCTTTCGCTTTTGACGAGCCCCGCCCGGTGGGTCCGGAGCCCGCGTCCTCGGCCCTTCCCGGCGTCGTCAAGCTTTCCCAGCGTGAACGCGAGGTGACTGCGTTGGTGGCCTCCGGGCTGAGCAGCGCCGAGGTGGCTGCTCGGCTGGGCATCGCAGTGAACACCGTCAACGCCCACCTGCAGAGGGTGTATGGCAAGCTCGGAGTTTCGCGCCGGCAGAAGCTTTCCGAACTATGGGACGAACTGGCGAAGCCGGAGGAGGAGTAGGGCCGGCGGCCAGCGGATGAAGGCAGGCACGCGGATTGGTGGGACAATTACTAGGTGACACCGCCACTCGCGGCGGTCAGCCTCTGGCGAGTGCCATGCAGCCCTGACAACATGCAGCCCTCACAACACGTAGTCCTCACAAGGAGCACCCGTTTTGACAATGGTTTCCACCCCCGCGTGGGGAGATGCCCAGGTTTCCGCACTCGATGACGATGAAGTCCGTCGTATCCGCAACGACTTCCCCGTTCTTGAGCAGGAAATCAATGGCAAACCGCTGATCTACCTTGACTCGGGAGCCACCTCGCAGAACCCCCGGAGCGTGCTCGAGGCCGAGCAGGAATTCTATGAGCAGCGGAACTCCGCCGTCCATCGCGGAGCGCACCACCTTGCGGTCGAGGCCACCGACGCTTTCGAAGACGCTCGTGCCACGGTGGCGCGTTTTGTGGGCGTGCAGGACGATGAGCTGGTCTGGACGGCCAACGCCACAGCAGGACTGAACCTCCTGGCCTATTCGTTCTCGAATGCCAGCGTGGACCGGGCAGCCGGGGGCGCGGAGCGATTTGCCCTGAAGCCGGGCGACGAAGTGCTTGTCACCGAAATGGAACACCATGCCAACCTGATCCCTTGGCAGGAACTGTGCCGGCGGACCGGGGCGACACTCAAGTACATTCCCCTTGACGACGCCGGCGCGCTGCGGCTCGAGGAGGCGGCACGCCTCATGACCTCGCGCACCAGGATCCTGGCCTTCACCCATACTTCCAATGTGCTGGGCAACATCAACCCCGTGGACGTGTTGGTCCGGATGGCACGCGAAGTAGGCGCCTTGGTGGTCCTTGACGCTTGCCAGTCCGCGCCGCACCTGCCCTTGGACTTCAAGGCCCTGGACGTGGACTTCGCCGTATTCTCAGGCCACAAAATGCTCGGGCCCACGGGGATCGGCGCGGTCTACGGACGCCGCGAACTGCTCAATGCCATGCCGCCGTTCCTGACCGGCGGTTCCATGATCACCACGGTGACCATGGAAGAAGCCCGATACCTGCCCGCACCCCAGCGTTTCGAGGCCGGAACCCCGCCTATTTCGCAGGCGGTGGCGCTCGCTGCCGCAGTAAACTACCTCAGCGAAACGGGAATGCGCAGGATCGCCCTTCGTGAGGCCGAGCTCGGCCAAAGGCTGGTCACGGGCCTCAGCGCCATTGACGGCGTCCGTGTGCTGGGACCCGGGCCGGGGGAAGAACGGACGGGCCTTGCCGCATTCGACGTTGCCGGAGTGCACGCGCACGACGTCGGGCAGTACCTCGACAATCTAGGCATAGCTGTCCGGGTGGGTCACCACTGCGCCCAGCCCTTGCACCGCAGGCTGGGCCTAAGCGCTTCCACCCGGGCCAGTACGTACCTGTACACCACTTCAGAGGAGGTCGACCTGCTGGTTGAGGCCGTTGCCCAGGTCAGGCCCTACTTCGGGGTAACGGCTTCTGGAGCCGCATCATGAGCGGCCTTGACTCCTTGTACCAACAGTTGATCCTGGAGCACTCCAGGGCCCGCACCGGCGCAGACCTTGCCAGCCTTCCGGACGTCGCGACAGGCGAGCCTGCTACGGGACAAGGCCTCACGGGACAGAGCCACCAGCTCAATCCCGTTTGCGGGGACGAGATCACCCTCCGGCTGAGCCTGGGCACCGCCGGGGACGGACAGGCCGTCACGGAAATCCACTGGGACGGTGAGGGCTGTGCCATTTCGATGGCGTCGGCGTCCATCCTCAGTGAAATGGCGCCGGGTATGTCGCCGCTGTCCTTTCGCCACATGATCGATCACTTCCGGGAATTGATGCGTTCGCGGGGCAAGTTGGAAGCGGATGAGGAACTGCTCCAGGACGCTGCCGCCCTTGCCGGAGTCGCCAAATATCCTGCCCGGGTAAAGTGCGCGATGCTTGCGTGGGTTGCCGCGGAGGACGCCTTGCACCAGGCCGAGGCGAGCCAAACGGCGTTCCGGGCTCTCTAGTGCGGGTAGGGCGAGGTCGAGTAGCGACCACTCTATTTTGGGCACGGGGCCGGACTTAGCCTCGAAGCATGATCACCTTGGAGAGCAGGCGCGAATGGCGCCGGAGCCAGCATCGGGTCCGCCGGGCGGAATTCGTGGTTGTGGGATTGTTGTTCGTCCTCGTCGCCGCGACAATTCTCGCCGCGGTCGCGGGACTGATGCAGTAAGGCCGAATGCTCCACCGCAGCCATGCTGCGGCGTTCACGGCTGTCTATATGAAGTTGGAAAAGGTACCAGGCAAATAGTACGAGGCAATTAGTACCAGGCAAATAGTACGAGGCAATTAGTACGAGGCAATAGCGCGAGGCAAATAAAAGAAAGCTCGGACCCGGAAATCCGGGCCGAGCTTTTTTTGTACCGTTGGCCTGGTCATCGCATCATTTGGGTACCGCTGCGATGAGAACCGAAATCGACATGATACCGAGAATTGCCCAAACAAAGATCAAAGACCAGTTCTTCGCTTGGGCTTTCCTGTGGGCCCCATGCCACACTCGTTCCATACTATTCGCGTCCATAGCAGCAAGGTATTCCTGCCGATACCGCCCAAACAGCGTGCCGACCACCCTACTTGGACGGCTCATTACTCCATTGGAAATATCGGCTACTCGTATCATTCCCACCATGGCATTTCCTGGGTGTCCGCGTACAAAACCCGGAGAAGCGCAACGGTTCGGAGTCTCAAGGGAAGAACGATAGGCTGTTCCAGCGCATCCGGAAGTGCTTAGGCGCCTGGCCAAGGCAGCCGCTGCGCACCTGTTAGGGAAGGACCGAGTGTTGAAGATTCTGGTGCAAGGCGACCTGGGCCAGGTGGCCTACCACGTAGGTGACGAGGCAATGGCAATCGCAGCGGCCGATGAACTTCGGGCCCGTTTGCACGCCGGAATCGTCCTCCTCACCCGGGACCCGGAACAGACCCGGGAACTTTACGGCATGGACGCGATAGACACCTTGGTGTTCCCTTGGCCGCCAGCGGAGCGGAGCAGGCACTTGGAACTCGTCCGCAGGGCGGCTCGCGGCGACCGGACCGCCTTAGCCGCAGAAGATTCCGTGTGGCGGGTCATCGACGAAGTGAAGTCGGCCGACGGCGTGCTGATCGCGGGCGGCGGCAACATGAATTCATTGTATGGATGGTTGCTCTATGAACGCGCGGCGTTGGGCCTCATCGCAAAGGAACTGGGCAAGCCCTTGGTTGTGAGCGGCCAGACCTTCGGTCCCACGCTGCTGCCGCAGGACCAGCACATTCTTCACGAGCTCTTGGATTACGCCGCATTGGTGGGCGCGCGGGAGCCATCGTCTTATGCGCTGGGCTTCCAGATGGGCCTGGATTCAGGGAAATTGACGAGGGTCCTGGACGATGCCAGCTTCCTTGCCCCGCACGGGCCGGCCGATGTGAAAGGTCCAGGCGCGGAGGAATTCGAGTTTCCCACCGGACCTTACATTGCGGCGACCTTTGGTCCCGAATCCTGGCGGGACGGCACCCGCAGCCTAGCGAAGCTGGGAGAAGTGTTGGACCGGGCCGTGGAGCTGACAGGGCTTCCCGTGTATTTGGTCCCGCACGTGGGTCCTCTTGGCCAAGATGGCCAGGGCGGTGACCACGAGTCCCATGAGACAGTTCTGGCACACTCCCGGA
This sequence comes from Arthrobacter bambusae, assembly GCF_030812595.1. Classification (GTDB taxonomy): domain Bacteria; phylum Actinomycetota; class Actinomycetes; order Actinomycetales; family Micrococcaceae; genus Arthrobacter; species Arthrobacter bambusae_B. The sequence goes on along the minus strand of NZ_JAUSSZ010000005.1, from coordinate 109,635 downwards.
GCGGTCGGATTCGACTGTGCCCGGTACTTCCGGCTCCCGCAGCCGCGGCATTGACCGTGGGAGCAGAACTGGTGCTGACAAATCGCTACCACCCTGTGGTCTTCGGCCTTGCGGCCGGCGTGCCCGTCGTTGCGCTCGCGAATGACTTCTACTCGGACGTGAGACTGCACGGAGCCATGGACAACTGGGGCGTGCAGGACTGGGCCTTACCGCTGAGCAGCCTCGACATCGGCGGTTTCGACCTTGCCATCGCCGAGGCGTGGGCGAGGCGCACGGAGTTCCGGGAACACCTTGAATCGCTGCGTCCCCGGATACGCGCCGTTCACGAGAACTGGTGGGACGCCGTCGCAAGCATCTTCTCGGCGGCTGGGGCCGAAGCAGCGAAGGGGCTGGAAGACGTCGTGACGCTAGGGTCGGACTCGGAGTGGGCCAAGCAGGCCAAGGGGCAACGGCTCCAGTTCCGTGCCCTGAGCGGCGGAATCGCCCGCCTATGGACGGAGTGGGACGATGTCCGCTCGCAACGCGATCTGCTGTTGCATGAAAGGAATGAAGCGCTGGACGAAAGGGAACGAATCGTGCAATCACGATCATTCAAAGCTGCTTCCGTGTTGCGTAAAGGCGCAAGCGTGCTGCGCCGTGTTTCGGGAGGTCGTCGATGAACGCCCAAGCCCGCGTCGCCGTCGTCGTACGCACCAAGAACCGGCCTGTCCTCCTGCGCCGGGCGCTCGAAGACATCTTTGACCAGTCCTTCGAGGACGTTGCGGTGGTCGTCGTTAACGATGGCGGTGATCCTGTTCCCGTGGATGCGCTCGCGAGGACCTGGGACCACCTTCCCGCCGGCAAGCTGACGATCCTGCACCACGAGGCCAGCAAGGGCATGGAGGCAGCGTCCAACGCGGGGATCTACGCCACGGACTCGGAATTCATCTCCATTCATGACGACGACGATCGCTGGCACAGGGACTTCCTGAAGAAGACTGTGGGCTTCCTCGACGAGTCGCCGCAGGCCCAGGGAGTAGCTGTCCGCACGGATATCGTCTACGAGGAAATCCGTGGCGGAGTCATCGAGCAGACCGGCTCCCACGGGTTTGAGCACGAACTTCGTGCGATCACCCTGTCCGACATGCTTCGCAGCAACCGGGTGGTGCCGATTTCCTTCCTCTACCGCCGTTCCATCCTCGAACGGATCGGCAATTACAACGAAGCGCTGGACGCCGTAGGAGACTGGGAGTTCAACCTCCGTTTCCTCTCGGTATCCCCGATCGAATTGCTGGACGGCGAGCCCCTCGCCTATTGGTGCCATCGACCGGCAGAGCGCGGCGACATGGGAAACAGCGTCATAGCCGGTGCCGATGACCACCAAAAGTTCGACCGCTATGTGCGTGATGTCTATCTTCGCGAAGAGGCCGGCAAATCCGGATACGGAACCTTGCTCTATTTAGCCCAGATGCACGCCCAGCAAGAGGGAGCGATCCACGAGTTGCGCGGGCTGGCCGAGCGGATCAATTCGAGCGTGGATGAGCTCGGGCGACGGCTGGGGTCCTTGGAGGAAACCGTCCTGAACAGGACAAGTTTTTCCGACCTTGCGAGAAGGCCGGCCCGGCTGACCGGCAGGATCCTCCGGCTCCTGCGGGGCAAGCGGTAACAGCCGGCTCCTCGCCGAACGACCCGGTGCGATGAACATGTGGGACCAGGTGGGTCAGGCGCTGGTAAAGACGTCAGGCACGCCATCGCCGTCGTCGTCCCTTTGCTCCTCTCGCGCCAAGCGGCGGTAGTGCCGGTTACGGGCTTTAAGCACGACGGCGGCGAGCACCGCCGCGGCGAGGGAACCGGCGAGGATGGCCACTTTCGCGTGGTCATCGTGCTGGGAGCCGGTACCGAAGCCGAGCTCGGAAATCAGGAGGGAGACGGTGAAACCGACGCCCGCCAGCATGGCCAGCCCCGCGACGTCGATCCACGCGAGTCCGTCGTCCAGCCGTGCGCGGGTGGTCTTTGTGACAAGGAATGTGGTGCCGAAGACTCCGGCGGCCTTGCCTGCAACGAGGGCCAGGACAATGCCCAGAGCCACCGGATCGCGCAGCGCAGCTCCCAGGCCCTCCGCGCCACCCAGAGCCACGCCTGCGGAGAAGAACGCGAAGACAGGCACCGCAAAGCCGGCAGAGAAAGGACGCAAGCGGTGTTCGAAGCTTTCGGCGAGCCCGGCCGCCGGCTCACCCTTCTTGCCGGAAGCCGCGACCGGCACGGCAAATCCGAGCAGGACCCCGGCCACGGTGGCGTGGATTCCCGAGGCATGGACGAAGGCCCAGGTGGCTGCGGCCAAGGGGAGTAGCAGGTACCACTTCCGGACGCGCCTCTGGACAAGGAGCGTAAAGAGGGCGAGGGGCACGGCCGCGGCCAGCAGCATGAAGGGCTCAAGGCCGCTCGAGTAGAAGAACGCGATGATGCCGATTGCAATCAAGTCATCCACCACTGCGAGGGTCAGGAGGAAGGTCCGCAAGGCCGCAGGCAAATGTGTGTTGATGACCGCGAGCACGGCCAAAGCGAAGGCGATGTCAGTGGCCGTTGGGATCGCCCAGCCCTTGAGTGTCTCCGCGCCCGGGCCGAGGTTGATCACGATGTAGATGAGCGCGGGGAGGAGCACCCCGCCCACTGCTGCCGCCACCGGGACAATCGCCTTTGCGGGCTGCCGCAGTTCCCCCGCCACGAATTCACGCTTGAGTTCGAGCCCCGCGATGAAGAAGAAAACGGCCAGGAGCCCATCGGAGGCCCAATGACCCAGGCTCAGTTCCAGATGCCAGGGAGCGTAGCCGATCTTGACCTCGCGCAGCGCGAAGTAGCCACGGGCAAGGGGTGAATTTGCCCAGACGAGCGCGGCCACCGTGGCGGCGAGCAAGAGCGCGCCACCAACGGTTTCGGTGCGCAGGATGGCCAGGATCCGTTGGTACTCGGGGAAGCTGGAGCGGCTGAAAACCCTGGACGGGGCAGCGGGTTGCCGGCGGTTCGCCATGTGGCTCCTTGGGAAGCTGAGGGTCGACAAAACTGTTGCCGACCAGACTTCCCGGCGCACCTGTATTCCATTTTAGCGGGCGTTACGTGAGCAGGGCCGTGATCCCGATGACTGCAGTCGCGAGTCCCAGCACCATCGAGATGGTGACCAGCACGACGTGGACCGTGAGGAATTTCGTGGCTTTCCCCTCGGCGTCGCGGGCACGCGGGTCTGCCATGACGCGGCGCAGGAACTGCGGCCAAACAATCAGGGACCACGCCCCCGCGACGATCAGCACAATCGACAGCCCGGCAGCCAGCTTCACGCTAGTGGCTTTCGAGCCAGGCCTGGGCCTGCTGGGACTGGATGTTCAAAGCCTTGCCAACCATCGGTTCGGCCGCGTCGGCGATCTTGCCACCGAGGAACGGAACCGACGAGGTGACGGCACCTTCGAGGTCGACGCGGGTGTTCCCGCCGTCCGCCACCAGGTTCTGCACTGCGGTCACATCAAGCGGAGCGCCCGAGATCTTCAAGGAGATGTTGCTGGTCCGGGAGCCATCGGCCGCTGGGGCGTCCCATTTTTCGGTTTGGGTGACGGTGAGCTTCTCGCCCACGAACTTGCGGGCGATCTCCGGGAGGCGCGTGGTGGGCAGCGTGCGGACCGTGATGGTGGTGAAAGCGCCAGCGACATCACCCTCGATCTGGAATGATTCCAACGTGCCGCCGACATACTCGCTCGTGTGACGCAGGAAGTCTTCGTCGATAAAAGTGGCGACTACGCGGTCGACGCCGTAGGGCAGGGTGGTGGATGCGTTCAGGGCCATGGGGGTCCTCCGTGAATATCTCGGTTGAAAGCTCTTGCGGCTCCCAAACATCCTACGGTGTGCTCGGGGTAGGCTAGGAACGCCCCGGGATTCGAGAGAATTTCGGGTTTTCGTGCTGCTTTCCCCTATCCGACGTCCCTCTTCCGAGGAGTGCCATCAATGAGCCCCAAAGGCCAACCGTCAGCGGTCAACTCCGGAACCAGCCCTGCCGGCACCGTCCCAGCCCTTGATGGTCTTCGGCGTGCCCTGGGTGAGGACCGGACGTTCGCACGGGTCAGGCCCGAGGCTTCGCGGCCCTTCAGCGAACGCAGCAGCGACTACCAGATCAGCGCCCCCGCCGGCTTGAGGGCGGCACTGCTAGCGGACATGGCCGACGGCCTCGCCTCCCAAAATCTTGAAGCCAGCGCCGTGGTGTTGGCAGTGACGGCGACCGGCCGCGAAGCCGAGGACCTTACCGCGGCCTTGGCCGCCTATCTCCCGGCGGACTCGGTGGCTGCCTTCCCCAGCTGGGAAACCCTGCCGCATGAAAGGCTTTCCCCGCGCTCGGACACGGTGGGCCGCAGGCTCTCGGTCCTTCGCCGCCTGGCCCACCCGGAGAGCTCGACGGCGGGTCCCTTGCGGGTGGTCGTGGCGCCAGTCCGCGCAGTGGTCCAGCCGGTCGTGGCAGGCCTGGGGGAACTGGTCCCCGTGACGTTGCGCGTGGGGCAGGAAATGCCCTTCAGCGACGTGGTACGCCGCCTTGCCGATGCCGCCTATTCGCGCGTGGACATGGTGACCCACCGCGGCGAATTCGCCGTCAGGGGCGGTATTTTGGACGTTTTCCCTCCTACCGAGGACCACCCGATCAGGGTGGAATTCTTCGGGGACGAGGTGGATCAGATGCGGTGGTTTGCGGTGGCGGACCAGCGTTCGCTCTCCGGACCGGCCGTGCACCACCCGAGCGAATTGCACGCCCCGCCTTGCAGGGAGATCCTCATCACGCCGTCGGTCATGTCACGGGCGGCCAAGCTCAAGGCTGACATGCCTGCCGCCGCGGACATGCTGGAAAAGATCGCCGGTGGCATCGCCGTCGAGGGCATGGAGTCCCTTGCCCCGGTCCTGGTGGACGCCATGGTGCCTTTCGTAAACCAGTTGCCGGCCGGTTCGATCGGCGTTGTCATTGAGCCGGAGAAGGTCCGCACGCGCGCGCATGACCTCGCGGCCACCAACGAGGAGTTCCTCGAGGCGGCCTGGTCAACGGCGTCCGACGGCGGAACGGTGCCTTTGGCATTGAACACAGCTCTGGCTTCGCATGCGGCCGCCAGCCTCCATGAGGCCAGCTTCCAGTCCCTGACGGACACCCGGAGCGCGGCGCTGAACCACGGTGTCTCTTGGTGGTCCATCACCTCGTTGGCCACGGACGAAGAACTGGTCCTTGATATCGACGTCTTGAACCTGCAGGCCCGTGAACCGCGCGGCTACCAAGGCGACGTTGCGGAGATGCTCGACTTCATCGGCTCCCACGTGCGTGACCAATGGCGCATCGTGGTGGCCACGGACGGACCCGGGCCCGCCCAGCGCCTCGCCGAGTTGTTCCATGATGCCGACATCCCGTGCTCCCGGGTGGATTCCCTGGACCATGAACCGCAGGCCGGCATCATCGAGGTGACCACTGCCGCCGTCGGACGCGGTTTTGTCCTGGACGGACTCAAGCTGGGGCTGCTCACAGAAGCGGACCTCCTGGGACGCACGTCGGCGGGGTCCACGAAGGACATGCGGCGCATGCCCTCCAAGCGGCGCAACGCGGTGGACCCCCTCCAGTTGCACGCGGGCGACTTCGTGGTCCACGAACAGCACGGGATCGGGAAGTTCGTGGAGCTGATCCAGCGCAAGGTGGCTGGCTCCTCTGCCGGTCCCTCCGGGGGAGACGCCGGCCTTCGGGAGTACCTCGTCCTCGAGTACGCGGCGTCCAAGCGCGGTGCCCCCGGCGACCGGCTTTTCGTACCCACTGACCAGCTCGACCAGGTGACCCGCTACGTCGGGGGCGACACGCCCTCGTTGAGCAAGATGGGCGGAGCCGACTGGGCGAGCACCAAGTCCAAGGCCCGCAAGGCCGTCAAGGAAATCGCGGGGGAGCTCATCAGGCTGTATTCGGCGCGTATGGCCTCGCGCGGGCACGCCTTCGCTCCGGACACCCCGTGGCAGCGGGAACTTGAGGAAGCTTTCCCGTATGTGGAGACGCCGGACCAGCTCACCACTATCAACGAAGTCAAAGCCGACATGGAGCGCGAGATTCCCATGGACCGGCTGGTCTCCGGCGACGTCGGCTACGGAAAGACCGAAATCGCGGTCCGGGCTGCATTCAAGGCCGTCCAGGATGGCAAACAGGTCGCGGTACTGGTTCCCACCACGCTGCTGGCACAGCAGCACTATGAGACGTTTACCGAGCGCTTCTCCGGATTCCCCTTGCGGGTCAAGCCGCTGTCACGGTTCCAAGGTGCGAAGGAAGCCAAAGAGACCATGGAGGGAGTCAAGAGCGGCTCCGTGGATGTGGTCATCGGCACGCACCGGCTGCTGTCGAAGGACTTCGAGTTCAAGGATCTCGGTTTGGTGATCGTCGATGAAGAGCAGCGCTTCGGTGTGGAGCACAAGGAAGCCCTCAAAAAGATGCGCACCAACGTGGACGTCCTGGCCATGAGCGCCACTCCCATCCCGCGCACCTTGGAAATGTCCCTCACGGGGATCCGCGAAACGTCCACGCTGGCCACGCCTCCCGAGGAACGGCACCCCGTGCTGACGTATGTCGGGCCGTTCACCAACAAGCAGACCTCCGCGGCGATCCGGCGCGAACTCATGCGCGAGGGCCAGGTGTTCTTCGTCCACAACCGAGTGTCCTCCATTGAGCGCATCGCCGCCCAGATCCGGGAACTCGTCCCCGAAGCCCGCGTTGAGGTGGCTCATGGGCAAATGTCCGAGAGCCGCCTGGAAAAGATCATCGTGGACTTCTGGGAGAAGCGCTTCGACGTCCTGGTCTGTACCACCATCATTGAGACCGGCCTGGATATTTCCAATGCCAACACCCTGATTGTGGACGGCGCGGACAAGTACGGCCTCTCCCAGCTCCACCAGCTGCGCGGCCGCGTGGGTCGTGGCCGCGAACGCGCCTATGCCTACTTCCTGTATCCATCCGAGAAGCCCTTGGGCGAAGTGGCGCTCGAACGGCTCAAAGCCGTGGCAACCCACAACGAGCTCGGGGCGGGAATGCAGTTGGCCATGAAGGACCTCGAAATCCGCGGCGCAGGCAACCTCTTGGGCGGGGAACAGTCCGGGCACATCCAAGGCGTCGGATTCGACCTGTACATCCGTTTGGTGGGTGAAGCCGTGGCTGAATACCGCGGCGAGGCCGAGGAGAAGGCAGCCGAGATGAAGATCGAGCTGCCCGTCAATGCCCACTTGCCGCATGACTATGTACCGGGCGAACGCCTGCGGCTGGAGGCCTACCGGAAACTGGCCGCCGCCATCACCAACGAGGCGATCGACGAAGTGTTGGCCGAACTCGTGGACCGCTACGGTGAGCCGCCGCTGCCGGCCCAAAACCTCATTGCCGTGGCCCGCTTCAGGGTGGGCGCCCGCGAAGCCGGGCTGTCCGACGTCGCGCTCCAAGGCAACTTCATCCGGTTCTCGCCCGCCCAACTGCCCGAATCCAAGGTCATACGGCTCAACCGGATGTACCCGGGCTCGCAGATCAAGCCTGCCCTCGACGCCGTGCTCATCCCCAAGCCCAAGACGGCGAGGATCGGCGGCCGCGACCTGCAGGACGCCGAGATCCTGGAATGGGCCAACACCGTGATCGAGGCTGTATTTTCGGCTTCGCCGGGTTCGCCGGGTTCGCCGCGAACGGCTGGCTGAACCGATGATGGGAGGACATCACGCCGCGTCGGGAGCCGCGGCGTGGATAGCTATTGCTTCAACCGGCCCGTACGCCTTGGGCTGGTACCCGCTGGACGCCACCGGAATCCTCATCGGTGCGATGACGACGGCGGGAACCGCACTCGTGTGCGATTGGGACCACCGCGCGAGCACCATCGCCCACTCGCTGCCGCCGCTGTCCAACGTAATCGCCGTCGGGATCGAGAAGGCCAGCGGGGGACACCGGCAGGGAACCCATTCACTGTTGGGCGCCTCGGCGTTCGTGGTGCTCGCCGCCATGGCTGCCCAGTTCCAGCTGGATACCCCGGTAGGCCGTTTGTCTGTCGGGGCGGGGCTGTTGTGCATGTTCATGGTCAACCTCGCCGCCAAAGCCCTCAAGCTGTTCCCGAAATCGGGGTGGATCTCCAATTGGGTGTTCGCTCTCGCTATCGCCGGGCTGGTCACATGGTTTGCTCCGCACCAATGGAGCTGGCTGCCCTTGGCCATGCTCACCGGCGTCGTAGTCCACATCGTCGGCGACATGATCACCACCGGGGGAGTGCCGCTGCTGTGGCCCATCGTCATCAAGCCGCCGAAGTTCTGGCGCAAGCTGCCCCTGGTCAGCGGGATCTGGCGGTCCAACGGTGCGTTTTCCATCCCCTTGCTGGGCAAGGCCGGTTCGCGGCGGGAGTGGCTGGTCCTGACTCCCGTGAGCGGCTACGCCATGGTTGGGCTCGGCCTGGCGGCGTGGGCGTTGCTCCGAAACAAGTGGCCGGCACTCCTGGCCCTCGTGGTCGGGTTGGGTGGTTGACGGTGGAATCTAGAACTTCGACTGGCCACCTGTGCTGACGGTTCCCACCGCGTTGCCTGCCTTGTCCGCTGCGCCCGGTGCCGGAGTGTAAACCGGAGTAGCCGGTGATAGGCCAGTTCCCGCCGCACCACCCGAGCCGTCGGTGTTGAAGGTGATGACCAAGGTTCCCGTGGACTGGGTCCAGGCCATGGTCGCCGCGAAGGTCCGCGCCGCGGTGCCTGTGTTGTAGGGGGCATTGAGGGAGACGCTGCCAAATGCGGGTGCCGTGCAGCTCGGGCTGAAGAATGTCAGTACGTTGCCCGTGCTGATGCTTGCAGTGCCTGCGACGCTCTGGGTGGCGGAGGTGGAATTCCAGGCACTGCACAGGGTGTGTGCGTCCATGTCCGTCGAAAAGACGATGGAGAGGGTGTCTCCTTTATCGGCTGTCTTTGCCGTGCCGCCGTTGGCCATCGTGACGGCGCTGACCGTCGGGGCTGTTGTGTCGATCGTGACCGTCTGGGTCTGGGAGTCGCTGGGGTTCCCTGCGACGTCCGTCGCGGAGTAGTAGACCGTGTGCGTGCCTTCGCCGCTGACGGCCACCGCTGCGGTGGCCGCGTTGACGGTGGCCGGCGCGAGGTTGTCCACGTGGTAGGTAATGGAAGCAATGCCCGAACCGCCAACGTCAGTCGCGCTGAGGTTTACTGTCACCGTGCTGGTCCTGTTGTAGCCCAAGGAATTTGGCGTTGGCGAGATTGAGGCAACTCCCACCACAGGCTTTGTAGTATCGATCTTGACCGCCTGGGTCTGCGTATTACTCGTGTTCCCTGCGACATCCGTGGCCGTGTAGGAGACCGAATGAGTGCCGTCGCCCGTGACGCTCACCGCGGCGGTGGCCGCATATACGGTCACCGTACTGCCGCCGTCCACCGTGTACTGGATGTTCGCGACGCCGGATCCGCCGGCGTTGTCCACGGCACTGAGGTTCACGGTTACCGGACTGGTGTTGTTGTAGCCTGCGCCGTTAGGCGTTGGCGAGACGGAGGTGACGCTGATGGTCGGTGGTGTCGAATCACTGTTGACGCCACCGCTCCGTGCGCTCTCCGCGCCTGTCCAGAGGGAAATGACGGGGGTGACTGTGTAGTACCAGGTCCCGGCAGGGAGGTTTTGCTCCACGCAGCTGAGAGTGGACACCGTCCCTGTGCAGCCTCCTCCAGCGGCGATCTTGGTGCCGCCCGAAGCAGTCGAGTAGCGGGCCACGGTGTAGCCCGCTACTGCGTGTCCGCCCGGCGTGGCGACGGCCGCCCAGCTGACCGTGGCATTTGTACCGTTCAGCGAAGCCACCGGAGAGCCGCCCTGCGGCATGGCGTCCGCTTTTGCAGCCCCGAAATTGCTGCTGCTCAGCGTCTGCCAGAAGGCGTTGGCCGCCGGACCGCCCCAGGAGATGAAGAGCACCGCCAGGAGCGTCCATGAGACGCGGCGGCGGAGTGTGTGCCTGTTGCCACGGCTTGCAGCGTGCTTGGGCTTGTTCATTTGCGGACCGCCATCGTCACTGGAATTTGGAATACGGCGCCTTGGCAGCTGGATTGTGAAGCCGTCGACATGGACGCCGCAGCTGGCAAGGTGATCAGAATGGAGGAATTCGCCGGTATGGATACCGTCGGCGTCAAAGGAGCGGCCGGGGCGTTGAACGTCACGCCCGTGGTGGTGCACAGCGGGTGGGAGGCATCCGCGGTGGCGGTTCCGTTCGCGGTGAAACTGTACACCTGGACCGCGAAGGCATTCGGGTTGCTCGCGCGGACAATTACGTCAGCTGTACTGCCCGGAACCAGGGTGGTTGCCGGACTGTCACCGGCGATGAAGGCGTCCACGGTCACCGTCTGCATGGTGGCGCTGGTGGCCGAGCCGCTGCCGATCCCGAAGGTGGACCAATAGGCGTAGGCCGTCCCGACTCCCAGCACCAAGCTGAATACGGCAGCCGTCGCGACTGCTTTGGCTGCCGCCAAGGAGCCGGTCTTCATCCACCTGTTCGCTCTCATGTCAATTGACCGCATTTCAGTTGCCCTGTCCCGTTCCGGAGTAGGAAAGCTGGAGGGTTGCGCCTTTGCAACCGTCCTGGTTAAGCGACGTGTCCAACATCCTTATCTGCGGCCACCGAGCTGCCGGAATTCCGCTCCCGGAAAGCGATGAATTGCCCGGCGGGGCAGAGATCGGATAGCTGCCGCTGAATTGGGTCACTGCGTAGTCCGAAGGATTGCACGGCCGGTTGTTAGCTACGGCCTGGGCGGTCCTGGTGATTCCCGTGATGGAAACTGTCAGGCCCGTGACGTTGAGACTGGAATTGCCCGGATTCGTCAATTGAAGATTAATCGGTACTGCGTTGCCCGGTGCCAGAAACCCGGTGGGGTCACCTGAGATGGTGAACGGTTGGTGCTGGCCGGCGGTCACCGTCAAGGAGACGACGACGGCGGCGGACTGCAACGTCCCGCTGGTGCCCTTGACGCTCAGGGCGTAGGTCCCAAGAGGTGTGGCGGAGGTCGTGGACACGTCGAGGTTCGCTGGAGCGGATCCTGGCCCGGCAGTGACGACTGTGGGCGAAAACGATGCTGTGGCACCTGCCGGCAGCCCCGAGATTGTCAGGGAGACGTTGCCAACAAACCCGCCCGAGGGCTGGACCACGACGTTATAGCTTGCCGTTGTTCCCTGGGTGACCGACGTGCTGGTTGGGGCAAGCTGCAAGGTGATGCCCTTTGGCGGGTTTTGGTTGCCATTACTACCGGCTGCGAGCACTACGCCCGAGGTGAGGGTTACCAAGAGAAGGCCAACGAGAAGTATTTTGGCCCCCGCACGGACGATGCGAAGCGGCGAGTGGAATAACTCCTGGATGCTCTGCACCGGTTCCTCCTTGGGGTTTGGCCTGCGTGGTCTTTACGGGGTGGTTCTCTACTGCGTGTTCTGTACGGCAGGGTGCACAAACTGGTGGGCCCGTGACGGGCCCACCAGTTGGTGACTAGCGGCTGGCGTAGGAGAGGTTGACAGTCGCGCCCTTGCAGGCGTCCTGGTTCGTGCCGGCCTTATCGTTGAACGCGATCGTCGCACCGCTCCAGCCGTCGACGCCCGTGCCGCTGGCCACCTCGTGGCCGACGGGCATCACTCCGCCGAGGAGCGTGTAGTCGCTCGAATCGCAGGTACCGGCAACACCGGCAGCCTTGGTCACGCTTGCGATGGTGGCCGTCACGTCAGTAACGTAGACCGGGCTCGTGTTCGGGTTGTTGAAATTGCCGCTCAGAGTCTGGGGTGCACCGCCAGGCTGCAGACCGGTGACGACGCTGGTTTGCACGGCCGTGATGGTGGTGTTTGTCCCTGTTGCTCCGGAGCCGGAACCGCTACCGGTGTTGGTCCAGTAGGCGTAGGCGGCTCCGCCGCTTGCTGCCACGAGGACAATTGTTGCTGCGGCCGCGTAGACTTTTCCTTTTTTGCTCAATTTGCGCATGAGTGAGACTCCTTTTTGAAATGGTTTTCCCCAGAACAGGCGACAGCCGCAATGAATTCGAAATTTCCAACCCTTGCTTCGATTGCCCATTCAATCGATGACCAAATGCTGACACGGGCGATGTTTAGCTAACAACGAGTGGAGTTACCTGTTTTTCCCATTCAAGACGAGTGGTACTACTTGGTTTGCGAACCGGCTCGGTCACCACTTACGACTGTTTGTGGCGGAAAAACGACGGCGACACGCCCAACTTGGGGGCGTGTTCGCCGCCGTTCGCGTTCAAAGTTGGTCAAAAGTTGTGGTGGCTTAAATGAAAAGTGGCCCCGGACCGAAGTCCGGGGCCACAGCTTTGCAGTTGCTTTCTTAGCTTTCGCCGGCCGAGTTGGAGCGGCCAAGGATGGTCTGCGGAATCCAGAAGGCGAGGCCGAAGAGGACCAGGCAGATGGCCATCGGCCAAGTGTTCTCCAACGTCAGGTAAGTCAGGGAGTAGATGGCGCCGAGGAACAGGACCATGCTGATCACAAAGAGCAGAATGCTCTGGCCCAAAGGGTTCTCTTTTTCGACGGGCTGGCTGGCGTTCTGGGACATGGTTTCCTCCTCGGCCCCGGGGGGCTCAAAAACTATGGCGGCTGCCGGGAAATTCAGTACGCGGATGAACCCTGTTCACCCTTGACGATGGCAATTCCGGAGCTCGCACCGATACGTGTTGCACCAGCAGCAATCATAACCTGTGCATCAGCCAGGGAGCGTACTCCACCGGAGGCCTTGACACCGAGGTCCGGGCCCACTGTCTTGCGCATGAGGGCCACGTCTTCCACCGTGGCGCCGCCGCCATTGAAACCAGTTGAGGTCTTGACGAAGTCCGCCCCGGCCTCGACGGCGGCCTCGCAAGCCAGGACCTTCTGCTCGTCAGTCAGCAGGGCAGTCTCGATGATTACCTTCAGGATGGCTCCGCCAGCGTGGACCGCGTCCGCTACGGCCGTTATGTCATCCACCAACGCGCCCTTGTCCCCGGCACGTGCCGCGGCGATGTTGATCACCATGTCGATTTCGTCCGCACCGTCCAGCACGGCGCCGCGTGCTTCGAAAGCCTTGACGTCGCTGGGAGTGGCGCCGAGCGGGAAGCCGACAACCGAGCAGGTGAGCACTCCTGAACCTTTGAGGGCCGTCGTGACGGTCTTGACCCAGATCGGATTGACGCAGACCGACTTGAACTTGTATTCGGCCGCCTCCGCGCAGATCTGGCGCACCTCGGCTTCGCTGGCCTCTGGCTTGAGGAGCGTGTGGTCGATGTATGAAGCGATGCTTGCGCTATTGTCCAGTGCAGTGGAGGCTTCGTTGCTCATGGAGGTCCTTCCGTGGCGGGCCCGGTGTGCCGCAAGGGTCGCGGCTCGTCAAATGACCATCTTGCCACACTGCCTGCGGCCGCGGAGGCTCCCTCAGGGGGCTGTGCGGGCCCGGGCATGGACCCGCACAGCCGCTTTCGCGCCGGCCATCCGGTTCAGGCCGCGGCGACGGCGGAGCGTGCGGAACGCAGGGACGGTTTGGGACGGGACGTGCGGAGCCTGGCGTCTTCCACAAGCCGTGCAGCGCAGTGCGCGGCTGCGGTATGCGAGGAGAAGATGAGCCCAAGGCGCATGTCGTCCCGGGAGGCGGCGTCGCCGATCGCCCAGATGCCCGGTACCGAAGTGGCGAAGTCCCGCCCCACCCTGATGCCGCCGTCGGGAGCTGTTTGCAGGCCGGCACTTTCAGCGAGCTCGTTGCGGGGCAGCCGTTCCTCGGCGAGCACCACAAGATCGCCATTCATGCTGCTCCCGTCCTCGAAGAGGATCCCGGTAGCCGGCAGGACCGAACCGGCGACCGACGGCATGACGGCGGTTGGACGCAAGGTGGTGCGAATGGGCCGGACTCCGCGGGCGCGCAGCACGGCCTCGGCCTGGCCGGCGGCCGGACCGGTGCCCACCAAAATCCCCAGCGGGCGGCGGCCCAGAACGCGGGAGATGTCCTGGACCGCGGTGCCGATCTGCTCCGCGTCGTCGATCGTGGAGTAACTCAGGCTGCGCGCTCAGCCTTGGACCGGCGGGTACATGGGGGAGGAGCCAGTGGCAATGACCAATTGATCGTAGGTAAATTCGAGGCCCTCGCTGGTGGTGACGGTGCGGGCCTGGGCATCGATGAAGCTCGCGGCCTGGCCGAAACGCACGGAGACATGGGGGAGGGCTGCGAGCTCAAGGAGCGAATCGGGGCATTCGTCGCGGTTGCTTAGCACGGTGATGCTGCCGTGGAACGTTGCTTTTCCAGGCTGTCGCGTGGTGGTGTCGCCGGCCAGGTGGCGGACCAGGGCCTGGGCTGCGGGCCCGGCTCCTGCGATAACGATGTGGACTGAAGCTGCGGACGGGGTGGTGGACATGGTGGGTCCCTTCGCTGAACTGGGCTGTGGTGGATGTGCCCGTGTCCAGCGTAGGCGCGCGGTTTTTCGGTGGTGTTTCCCCGCTGTTGCCGTTTGGCGGTGACCCGTTCCCTGATGGTTACCAACCGGTAATGAGGTGGGTCACACGGGGTGGGCGGGGCCGGAATCTGTCCATGCCGCGGAGTTATCGCTTGGGAGGCGCCGTTGAGTTACGGACTACCAGCCCGGGATTGAGTCGCTCGTCCGCGATGGGAGCATCGGGATTGTTGAGCCGTTCCATGGCTACGGCTCCGGCGACGCTTCCCAGTTCCATCGCGTGCAGGTCGACCGAGGTCAGGTCGATGCCGTGGAGCCGGCCGATCCGCGAATTGTCGTAGCCCACCAGCGACAGGTCCCGGGGAATGGCCAGGCCCCTGGCGTAGGCGGCTTCGCGTGCCGCCAACGCGAATTCGTCGTTGTGGGTGAAGATGGCTGTCGGGCGATCCGTGGCGTCCAGCAGTTCAGCTGCAGCGCGTTGCCCGGCGTCTTGCGTGAAGTCATCGGCCGATACGGTCCAGGGAACAAGGCTCGCACCGCGCATTGTCTTTTCGTAGCTTTTTCGGCGGACCGTGTGGCCTTCGTAGTCGGGCCCGGCAAGGTGGGCGATCCGGGTGTGTCCCAGCCCGAGCAGGTGTTCAGTGGCGGCTCGGGCGCCGGCATCGTCGTCGGAGTAGATGCTGTCCACGCCGGCTACTGCCCGCGCGACGCTGACGATCGGGACGATTTGGGCCAGCTCCCGCACTCGTTCGTCCGGGTCGAGCAGGGTTGCGGCGATGATAATCCCCACCCGTGCCTCGATCAGCGATTCCACGGCCCCCGGATCCACGCCGTCGATCGACTGGGAGACGCTCAGGATGAGTCGGTTGCGGGCCTGGGGGAGTGACATCCTCACGCCGCTGAGGATGTCCGCATAGACCTCGTTGTGGATGTCCATCAGGTAGAGTCCGACGGCGGAGCGATGCTTGCGTGCCAGTTCTGCGGCGGCCGCGTTGGGCCGGTAACCGAGGCGTTTCGCGGCGTCGAATATGGCCTGCTTGGTCTGGCCGCTGACACCAGGAGCATCGCGGAATGCGAAAGACACGAGCGTGCGGGAGACGCCGACTTCACGAGCCACATCGTTTTGCGTTGCGGGACGGAACTGCCGGTCAAGACCCATGGGTTCATCTTCCCACGGCGAAGCAGTCGCAATCGAGTCATTTGTTAGTTTGACCTTACATTTATCTCTTTCGCGCGTTAGTCTAGTGTTCACAGCGGGTGCATGACCCGCATCACAAGACAAAGGAGTCCTGATGTCTGCTACCCAAAGCCACAGGGGAGTCGGCAGCGCAGTGGCGCTTCCTCCACTGACCAACGGCCCGCATCGTCAGCGCCTTGGCATGGTCGCCCTGATCGCCACCTTCGGTGGGCTGCTGTTCGGCTATGACACTGGTGTCATCAACGGGGCGCTCAGGCCAATGACGGCCGAACTCGACCTCACCCCGTTCACCGAGGGAATCGTTGCAAGCTCTCTTGTCTTCGCCGCGGCGATCGGCGCGCTCTCGGGCGGCCGTGTCTCGGATGGGTGGGGGCGTCGCAAGACCATCATTCTGCTGGCGGTGCTGTTCTTCGTCGGCACCTTGGTGTGCGTGTTCACTCCGAATTTCGGGGTGCTCGTCGTCGGCCGTATACTGCTCGGTCTCGCGGTAGGTGGCGCGTCGGCGGTGGTCCCGGTGTTCCTGGCTGAGATGGCCCCATATGAGGTCCGCGGTTCCTTGGCCGGCCGCAATGAGCTCATGATCGTCGTCGGCCAGCTGGCGGCCTTCGTCGTCAACGCCGTCATCGGCATCGTGTGGGGTGACGTTCCGGGTGTGTGGCGGATCATGCTTACCGTCTGTGCGTTGCCGGCGATCGCGCTGTTCTTCGGTATGCTCCGTGTGCCTGAGTCGCCGCGCTGGCTCGTGGAAAAGGGCCGGCACGATGAGGCCCTCGCCGTGCTGCGTTCCGTCCGCTCCGAGGACCGCGCGATCGCGGAGCTTAGTGAGGTCGAGAACGTCGCGAAGGAGGAGCAGGAGAGCCAGCAGATCGGTTGGCGAGCGGTGTTCAGCAACAAGAACCTGTTCCGTATCCTGCTTGTTGGCATCGGCCTGGGAGTCGCCCAACAGCTGACCGGCATCAACTCGATCATGTATTACGGCCAGACGGTGCTCGTCGAGTCTGGCTTCAATGAGAGCGGCGCGCTCATCGCGAACATCGCGCCCGGCGTGATCGCCGTGGTCGGCGGCATCATCGCCTTATCGCTCATGGACCGGATCGACCGTCGCAAGACCTTCATCCTCGGTCTCTCACTGACCACCAGCTGCCACCTGCTCATCGGGTTCGCGTCAATGATATTGCCCGTGGGCAACCCGATCCGCCCGTTTGTGATCCTCTTCCTGGTGGTTGCCTTTGTCGGGTCCATGCAGACGTTCTTGAACGTCGCGGTGTGGGTCTACCTGTCTGAGGTCTTTCCTCTGCACATGCGCGGCTTCGGCACCGGCGTCTCGATCTTCTTCCTCTGGGTCGTCAACGGCTTCCTTTCGCTGTTCTTCCCGTCGCTGGTCGCGGGAGTCGGGATCACAGGTACCTTTTTCCTCTTCGCCGTGGTCGGGGCGCTGGCCCTGGCCTTCGTCGTCAAACAGGTCCCCGAAACCCGTGGCCGCACCCTGGAAGCACTCGAGGAAGACGTCACCACCGGTGCTATCTACCTGGTCCGCGGGAACCCGAGCTAGACCCGGAGCCGGTAGCCCCGCTTGACCACGGTTTCCACGAGGGTCGCGTCCGGCAGCGAGGACCGCAAACGGCTCACCGTCATGTCCAGGGCGTGGACCGAGCCACGCAATTCCAGAAGGTCGGAAAGCGCCTCGCGGGACAGCACGGCGCCCCCGGCACCCAAAAGCGCTCGCAGGAGAAGCAGCGGAGCCGGGGCCAGTTCCACCGCTGAACCGTCGATCCTCAAGCAGCGGCCGCGCAGCTCGATGTTCCCTGCGGGAGTGTCGAGCCGGCGCACATGGTTCAGGGCCAGGTGTTCGGTGACGAGGCGGATCAGCGCGCCCATGCGGTAACGGTCCGGGATGAGCGGGGCGAGTCCGGCGTCGATGAGCGGCTGTGCGGTAACAGGTCCGACGGCGGCAACGGTCACCTGGGTCTTGAGGGCCTCGAGCAGCTGGAGGTACAGGCCCATCTCGTGGGCCGTGCTCCACATGGCGTCCACGGCGGGCGCGCTCGTGAAGGTGAGCACATCCAAGTCTCCACTGCAGGCGGCTTCGATGAGGCGCGGAAGCTTGTCTTCGCCGTCGGGCCTTACCCAGCGGTAGGGCGTGACGGTGAGGACCGTCGCGCCGGACATCCGGAGGCGCTCCAGCTGGCGGACGTCGGTGTAGCCATGCAACTGCACGGCGACGGTTTTCCCGCGGACGCCTTCCTGAAGGAGCAGGTCCACCAATGTGGCGGTGGTTTCGTCACTGCTGATCCCGACGTCGGCAAGGCCGGCCGCGCGGACCGCACCGCGGGCTTTCGGACCCCGCACGAACATGCGGCAGGCTGCGAGGACGTCGAGAAGTTGCTCGCCGATGCCGAAGGAGTCCGCGGCTTCGCACCAGCGGCGCATGCCGTAGGCGGTGGTGGCGATGCAGATATCGGGCTTGGCCGCGATGATGGTTTTCGTGTCCTCAATGAGCGTGATGTCTTCCTGGACCGGCGCGATCTTCAACGCGGGGGCGTGCAGCACGGAAGCACCGCGCCTTTCGAGCGCCTCGATTAAGTCGCGTGAACGCCGGTGTGAAGTCACTCCGATGCGGAAACCGTCCAGGGGCGCATCGTCGTTTGGTCCAGGGGTGGCCAATGGCGAGCCTGCATCGAGGGAATCAAGTGCATTCAACGTAGTCATTTGTGTTCTTTCAGGCTTCAAAGAGGGAAGCTGCGAGGCGGTCGAGGTCTGCGGTGGCTTCGGCGTGGGCGCGGTTGCATTCGGCTACCCGCACCACCTCGCCGATGACAAGGACGGCCGGGTTGGCGCAGCTTGCAGCTGCGGTTTCGATGGTACCGAGTTCGGCGATGGTGGTTCGCTGTCCGGGGCGGTAGCCGCGTTCAACGACCGCCACGGGCGTTGCGTGATCCATCCCGGCCCGCCGGAGCCCGGCGGCGAGTTGGGGGAGGGTGCCGATGCCCATGAGGACCACGATTGTCCCGCCGAGCCCGGCCAAGTGCAAATGCTCCTTCTCGGTCAGTGGTGCGTGGCCTGAGACAACCGTGAACATGTGGCTGACCTCGCGGTGCGTGACAGGAATGCCGGCGGCCGCCGGGACCGAGATGGCGCTCGTAACACCCGGGATGACGCGGACCGGGATGCCCGTCCGCACGCAAGCGCTGACTTCTTCGCCGCCCCGGCCGAAGACATAGGGGTCGCCTCCTTTGAGCCGAACCACGTTCTTGCCCGTCAGTGCGGCGTCGACCATGAGTTTTTCGATGTCGCGTTGGGCGACCTTGTGATGCCCGGGGCTCTTGCCGACGTCCACCAGTTCAGCGGAAGTGAGGTGCGCCAGCTCCGCCTGAGGGGCGAGCCTGTCGTAGAAGACGACGTCGGCGTCCCGCAGCGCAGTGAGCGCGCCCACGGTCAGCAGCTCGAGGCTGCCGGGACCGCCGCCGACGAGGGTGACGTGGCCCGACTCGCCCGCAGCAGGTTCACTGGCGATGGGGATCCCTGCTTCCCGGCAGCGATCGAGCAGGGGCTCCCAGCCACGCTGGCCGTCGTCGACTGCCGCGACCAGGAAGGGACGTTCGGGCAGAGGACCGTCAGTGTCGGCTCCATCCGGGGTGCTGAGCCGGTACACGGCGGCGCCGGCGGCTTCGTAGCGCCGGACGGCCTGCCGTGCGGCGTGGGCCGAGCCTGTGACCAGAACGTCGCGGCCTGTGAGGTCGATGGTGAGCTGCATGGGTTGCTCCTTAGTCCTGGCTGCGAACAGGGATCGTGCTGGCGATGAGCACACGGCCCTTTTCTTCGTTGGTGGCGGGGCGGATCTGCCCGCGTTCGGGGACGAAGGTGATGGCGTCGTCTTGTTGCTCGGGGGCGTTGACGAAGGAACGGAAGCGGCGCAGGCGTTCGGGGTCTTTGAGGGTCTCGGCCCATTCGTCCTGGTAGGTGTCGATGTGGCGGGCCATGGCGGACTCGAGTTCGTTGGCGATGCCGAGGGAGTCGTTCACCACGACGTCCTGGACGTGTTGGAGGCCGCCGTCGAGTTCTTCCTGCCAGCGTGCGGTGCGTTGGAGCCGGTCGGCCGTGCGGATGTAGTACATGAGGTACCGGTCGATGTATTTGATCAGGGTGTCATCGTCCAGGTCCTGGGCGAGGAGCTGGGCATGGGCGGGCAGGAAGCCGCCGTTGCCGCCGACGTAGAGGTTCCAGCCTTTGTCGGTGGCGATGACGCCAACGTCCTTGCCGCGCGCCTCGGCGCATTCGCGGGCACAGCCGGAGACGCCCATTTTGAGTTTGTGCGGGCTGCGCAGGCCGCGGTAGCGCAGCTCCAGGTTGATGGCCATGGCCACCGAGTCCTGGACGCCGTAGCGGCACCAGGTGGAGCCCACGCAGCTCTTCACGGTGCGCAGGCTCTTGCCGTAGGCCTGGCCTGACTCGAAGCCGGCGTCGACGAGTTCCTTCCAGATGTCCGGGAGCTGCTCGAGGCGGGCACCGAACATGTCGATGCGCTGCCCGCCGGTGATCTTCGTGTACAGCCCATACTTCTCTGCAACCGCGGCGATCACCCCCAAACCCTTCGGGGTGATCTCACCGCCGGCGATCCGGGGGACCACAGAGTAGGTGCCGTCCTTCTGCATGTTGGCCAAGGCGCGGTCGTTCGTGTCCTGCAGGGTGCCGCGGCCGGCGCCGAGGACGTATTCGCTGTTCTGGGAAGCGAGGATCGAGGCGATGACCGGCTTGCAGATGTCGCAGCCGGCGCCCTTGCCGTATTTGGCCAGGATGTCTTCGAATGAGGTCAGTTCCAGGACGCGGATCGCGTCGAAGAGTTCCTGGCGGGAGAGCTCGAAGTGTTCGCACAGTGCCTTGGAGACCTCGATGCCGGACTTCTTCAGTTCGCCTTCGAGGAGCTTCTTGAGCATCGGCACGCAGGATCCGCACTGGGTTCCGGCCCGGGAACAGGCCTTCAGTTCGCCGAGTTCCTGGACGGGCGCGTTGCCTTCGCAGGTGCCGCAGCCTTTGATCGCGTCGCGGATGGACCCGGCGGCCACGTTGTTGCAGGAGCACAGGATCGCGTCGTCGGGCAGTTCGGTTTCGGGGGCTTCCCCGCCGCCGGCGGCGGTGAGGTAGGCGCCGGGTTCGGCGGGCAGCTCCCGGCCCAGTAGCGGGCGCAGGCTCATGTACGGGGTGGCGTCGCCAACGAAGATGCCGCCCAGGAGGGTCTTGGCGTCATCGGTGGTGACGATTTTCTGGTAGACGCCGCGGGCCGGGTCGGCGTAGACGATTTCCAGGGAGTGCTCAGTTGTGGCGAACGCGTCGCCGAAGCTGGCCACGTCCACGCCGGAGAGCTTGAGCTTGGTGGCCGTGTCGAAGCCGGGGAATGTCGCTTGCCCGCCGTGCAGGCGGTCGGCCACGATCTCGGCCATCGTGTTCGCCGGCGCCACCAGCCCCAGGCACATGCCCTCGAAGTTCGCCACCTCACCGATGGCCCAAATGCCCGGGACCGCGGTGGCGCAGTGGTCGTTGATGACTACGCCACCCTTCTTGCCCAGTTGGAACAGCGGCTCTCCTCCTTCGCCGGCACGGAACAGCTCATCGCGGGGCCGGATGCCGATGGAGGCTATGACCATGTCAGCGGGGATGATGCGGCCGTCCTTCATGAGGACACCGGTGACCTGGCCGTCGTCGTCGGACAAAACTTCGGCGGGGTAGGTTCCGGTAAGAACCTCGAGTCCCTTGGCCGTGACGAGCCGGCCCAGTGCCTGGCCCGCGCCTTCATCCAGTTGGGCATTCATGAGCCAGCGTGAACCATTGATGACGGTGGCCTGCGCGCCCAGCTCCATGGTGCCGGCCGCTGCTTCCAAGCCGAGGAGGCCGCCACCGATGGTCACGGTTTTGACGGTCCGGCCGAGCTTTTCGGTGAGCTGGGCGATGGCTTTGTTGATGGCCCAGACGTCGTCGAGCGTGCGGTAGACATGGGCGAGTTCGCCGCCGGGGAAGGGTAGCTGCGCCGCGTCAGAGCCGGTCGCCACCACCAGGTGGTCGTAGAAGTAGCTGTTGCCGGCCGCGGTTTCCACGGACTTGGCCCCGGGGTTGATCTTGACCACGCGCTCGCCTGTGCGCAGGTCCAGCGCATCGTGCTCCCACATGGACATGTCGCCCAAGGTGAGGTTGCAGTCCACATCGGTCAGCGCCTTGCTCAGGGTGACCCGGTCATACGGAACGTGATCTTCCTCTGCCAGGACCGTGACGTGCCAGCCCTCAAGGCCGCGGGTATGCATGGCATCGGCAAAACGGTGGGCCGCAGGGCCTCCGCCGGCAACAACAATACGGCGCTGGTTTTCTGGGGTGGAAGTGTGTCCGGTCACTGGTGGCCTTTCGCATACGCCGCAGAACGTACTCCGCAACTTGTCACTTCAGGCTACGGACGGGCAGTTTCTCCTCAGTTTCCCTTTTGTTTCGTGGTCTTAACTTCTGGGTCACGGTTGGATGTCGGGACGAGTGAGGTCTCTTTTACTCCCCGGACACATTGACAGCGTTCCGGTGAAACACTCCCCGCCTACGTTGAGGGTATGGCTGCTTGGCGGCCAGCGCCTGGACGGAACGGACAGCACCCGTCCGGCCGCAGGCATACTGAGAGGGGTTGACATGACTGTCATTCTGGAGCGGAAAGAACAACGTGTGCGCGAGTCGACGGCGTCCGGCTGGCACCGCGTATGCCCGCTGGACGAGCTGGAGCCGGCTTGGGGCGAGGCAGCCTTGATCGAGGGTGTGCAGGTGGCGCTTTTCCGCGTCGACGCCGAAAATGTCTACGCAGTGGCCCAACAGGACCCGGCAACGTTGGCCAACGTCATGGCCCGCGGCATCACCGGTTCCCGCGGATCACGCCCCACCATCGCTTCGCCGTTGCACAAAGAGGTCTACGACCTGCAGACCGGTGAGTGCTATTCCAACCCCGGGCTTCGGCTTCCGGCCTTCAGGACCCGCATGGTTGACGGCTTCATCGAAGTTGAGGTTTAGCTCAGAGTCCCAGCGCTTCGCGGACATCGGCGAGGATCTGGTCCAAAGTGCTCCGAGCATCGTGTCGGGTTTCTGCGAGTTCCGCCGCGGAACCGACCGACTTGATGACCTCCAGGTAGCACTTGAGCTTCGGCTCGGTGCCGCTAGGCCGGATGATGACGCGGCTCAGGTCCTTGGTCAGGTAGAGGAGGCCATCCGTTGGGGGCAGTTGTTCGCTTCCCTCGGCCAAGTCCACGAATGTCTCGATGGCGGAACCGCCAAAGGACTCCGGCGGATCGGCCCGAAGGCGGTTCATCATGGCGTCCAGCAAACCAAGGTCCGCCACCCGGATGCTGAGCTGGTCGCTCGCATGTAGTCCGTGCACCAGGTAGATCTCGTCCAAGGTGTCGAAGATCGTTTTTCCTTCGGCCTTGGCCGCCGCCGCTAGTTCGGCGATGAGCAAGGAGGCGGAAATGCCATCCTTATCCCGGACGAGTTCGGGCGCGACGCAGTAACCCAAGGCTTCCTCGTAGCCGTACACGAGTCCCGGCACGCGGGAAATCCACTTGAATCCCGTCAAGGTTTCCTCATGGGAAAATCCAGCCGCCGTCGCGATCCGCGCGAGCAAGCGTGACGAGACGATCGAATTGGCAAAAACGCCCCGGTTCGCGTCGCTAAGCCGGGCGTCGACGGCGTGCCTGGCCACGACGTGTGCGCCCAGCAGGGCGCCTACTTCGTCGCCGCGCAACATCCGCCAAGCACCCGTGTCCGGGTCCTTCGCCGCAACCGCCGCGCGATCGGCGTCGGGGTCGTTGGCCAGCACGAGGTCCGCGTCCAAGCGCGCCGCTGCCGCCAAAGCCAGATCCAGGGCCCCGGGCTCCTCCGGGTTCGGGAAGCTGACCGTGGGAAAGTCCGGATCCGGTGCGGCTTGCTCTTCCACGAGGGAGACGTCCGTGAAGCCCGCCGCATTGAGTACCGACACCGCAGTCTCGCCACCCACGCCGTGCATGGGGGTCAAGACGATCTTCAGCTCCCGGGCCGGGAAGTTCCCGACGTCGGCCAGCCCGGCCATCGCAGCTTCATACTCGTCGGTGATGGAAGAGGGCAGCTCGGTCCAGCCGGATTCGGCTAGTTCAATGGAATCCAAGGGGCCCACGGCTTCGATGCTCGCGGCGATCTGCGAATCGTAGGGCGCCACGATCTGGGATCCTTGGCCGCTTTCCTCGACGGCCCGGCCGCCCAGGTACACCTTGTATCCGTTGTCCTGCGGCGGGTTGTGGCTCGCTGTGACCATGACGCCGCCGTCGCAATCGAGGGAACGGACCGCATAAGCGAGCAGCGGGGTGGGAAGCGCAGAAGGCATCAGGAACGTTTCGATCCCCGCGGCCGTAAAGATGGCAGCGGACTCGCGTGCGAAGACGTCTGAGTTGTGCCTCGCGTCATAGCCGACGACGGCGCGCGGCCGCCTTCCGGCGGCAGCCGCCTCAACGGCGTCCTTGAGGAAGGCCGCCAAGCCTGCGGCTGCCCGCCGCACCACGACGCGGTTCATCCTGTTGGGACCGGGGCCGAGGGCCGCTCGAAGTCCCGCGGTACCGAACTGCAGCGTTCCACTGAAGCTGTCTTCAAGCTGTTGACGGGCTGCGGCAACGCCGTTGGAGGCGAGTTCGATCAGTTCGGACAGGGCTGCAGCAGTGACCGGGTCCGGGTCCTGGGCAGCCCACTCGGCGGCGTCGGATATCAGCTTTTCAAATGCGGCATCGCTCGATGTCATAGTGACAAAGCTATCGTCAAAGACAATGAATGCCGAGGTCGATGGCTATGGCAAGAGTCACAGTACGGCCACTCCGGCAGCGTCAGGGGTGCTGCCGGAGTGGCCACGCGTAGGATTTTGCTCAATCATTCGAATGGACAAACTGCGGGAGTCCGGAATCTGGCGGCCGCAGGCTGCGATGGACGAAATGATTGAGCAGAATCCGACGGCGGGTTCGCTATTTGCTCTTCGTGGGCCGGGTCCGCGCAAGGGCTGTGACGCCCGCGGCCAAGCCGATCAAACCGGCAGCGAGTCCGAACCAGCCCGCCGTGGATCCTGCGTCGCTGGATGCCGTCGATGCCGCAGCCGACGGACCCGGGGTCGCGGACGGGGAGGACGTGGAGGATGCGGCTGTGTCACTGGCCGTAGTCACGAACGAGGGAGCCGGGTGTTCCGGTTCCGGCTGGCCTTCAACGGTCTTCTCGTCCCACTTCACCACTGTGCCGTCGGTGTAGCTCTGGGTTGCGGGCAAGGTGATGGTGGTGCCGGCGTCGGGCAGGGCACCCACGGAGATCGAGAACGCCTGGTATTCGTTCTGCCCGATCTGGTGGGCGGCGTCCGCGGTCCAGACGACCGAAGTGATCGCCTTGGTCACGGTTGCCCCTGCGACCGTGATGGGTTTGGGCAGCGTGGTGGTGACAAGCTCGGCCGTCCAGCCCTCGACCGGTTTCACGGATACCGCGTTGAAGGGAGTGTCGGTGGGGAGTGAGACTTCGAGCTTGTTGGTCTTGGCCGTCGCGGACTCGTTGGGGACGTTGAACGTCAGATGGGTGTAGCCGCCCGCTGCCGGGTCGTCGGGGTCTACGTTGACGTGTGCCGAGGCGGCCGAGACGCCGAAGGCAAGCAGCCCGGCAGCCATTGCGGCGGCGCAGGCGGTTTTGAGGGTACGGCGGTGGGAGGTCTTCATGGCAATGGTGCCCTTTCACAAAGGAAAAGCGGGAGGGGACCGGGACGGACGTAGCTCCGGACCGGTGAATGCAGCGAATCGCCGCCTATGCCTGCCCGTCTGTGAAAGGGGAGGGTTTCAGGCGGCGGACACCAGGGCAGGCGGACCACGCCGGGAAGGAAGCCGAAGGCCGGTCAGACCTCGAGGACGCACATCGGGGATCGGGCAGGGGACGGGCGTCTGAAGTGGTTGGATCGCTGTCGGAGCAGGGAGCTGGATCAACGGGCGCAGCCAGGCCGCCAGCGCCCATAATGCTTGTTCGCCCCGTGCGAGCACCAGCGCCGTGCCCAAGGTTGCAACGGTGTGCGCCGCGAGCATTTGCCAGTCGCTTGCCGCCACGTGGGTTGAGGCGGCGCTTAGGGTATCCGCGGCTGGCACAAATACGACATGTCCTGCATGCCCGGACTGCAGGCGAGACGCAGAGGAAGCCCCGGACAGGGCGCAGAACGCCCAGTGAAGGCAAAGCTGCCCGGCCCCCAGCAGCCCCGCGAGGACCGGCACCGAAAGCCGGTAGCGCGTCAGGATTGCGACGGGGAGGATTGTCAGCGCACAGAGTGCCGTCAGAATGGCGGGTGCAGGCAGGTTACCGCCGCCGGCCAGGTGGCCGCCCGCAGCCAAGCCCAGAATGATCGAACCGATCAGGCTGGTGCGCAAGAACCGGAACGGCGCGGATGTCATGATCGACGGTCCTTTCCGGTTCGGGGTCGTGGCGGAGAATCACTGAAATTCTACTGTGCAACGAACTCCGGAAGAGCCGGGGAGCCTTGACTCCCCGGCTGCTCGATCAAAGCTTCGCGATGATGTCCGCCAGGAGGCGCGAGATGCGTGCACCCGCGGTCTGGCCTGCCTCGATGACTTCCTGGTGGCTCAGGGGTACCGGGCTGATGCCCGCGGCCAGGTTGGTCACCAGGGAGATGCCGAAGACCTCCATGCCTGCGTGCCGGCCTGCGATTGCCTCCAAAGCGGTGGACATGCCCACCAAGTCCGCGCCGATTCGCTTGGCGTACTGGACCTCGGCCGGAGTTTCGTAGTGCGGGCCGGTGAATTGGGCGTAGACGCCTTGGTCGAGCGTGGGATCCACTTCGCGCGCCAGGTCACGGATGCGGGAGGAATAGAGGTCCGTGAGGTCGACGAACGTGGCTCCTTCAAGGGGAGAAGCCGCAGTCAGGTTGATGTGGTCGCTGATCAACACGGGAGTGCCGGGAGTCCACGCTTCGTTCAGGCCACCGCAGCCGTTGGTCACCACCAGGGTCTTG
The DNA here is from genome assembly GCF_030812595.1 of Arthrobacter bambusae. Taxonomy (GTDB): domain Bacteria; phylum Actinomycetota; class Actinomycetes; order Actinomycetales; family Micrococcaceae; genus Arthrobacter; species Arthrobacter bambusae_B. The sequence goes on along the minus strand of NZ_JAUSSZ010000005.1, from coordinate 82,990 downwards.
CATCCCGCCGCCGCAGCCGTGCGCACACCGTGGACCACTGCGCGAACGCCTTTGCCTTCGTAGTAGTGGGTACGCGCTCCCAGGACGAGGGCGCGCTTGCCCTCCTTCGTCAGGACCGAGCGGATGGTGCCCACATGCCCCTCAACGGCAGGGGCGTGGAATCCCGGAACTTCCGACGCCGTGAGGGTCGCCGTCGTTTCGCCTATGAGATCCGCAGCCGCGCCCCAGCCTGAGCCGAGTACGAGCGCGACGTCGTGGGATTCGACGCCGGTCTCCGCCGCGATGTAGTCGGCCGCAGCTTCGGCGGCCTCGAATGGGTCTGTGTTCATCAGCTCTGTGTTACTCACTGGTACAAACTACAGTGCCGCGCGCACGGTTGAACAGGGCGCGATGGTTCGCGGTAAACGGTCTCTTCGGGCGTTCTCAGGTGGGGCTTAGTGGCAGCTCGGCCGGCATTAAGTGAGAATGGAACATTGTGACCATGCATCCTGACTTCAGCTCACCACGAATCGCGATCCTGGGCGGAGGTCCAGGCGGATATGAAGCGGCAATGGTCGCGGCGTCCTTGGGAGCGCGGGTGACCCTCATCGAGCGTGCCGGGCTCGGCGGCTCTGCCGTCCTCACCGACGTCGTACCTTCCAAAACCCTGATCGCGACGGCGGATCTGATGACCCGCGTCGGCGAGGCGGGGGAGCTGGGAGTCAAGTTCGCCGTCGACGGAAGCGATGTGGCGCCGGGAATGCGCGCCGATCTGGGCCACATCAACGATCGCCTCCTCCACCTCGCCCGGGAGCAGTCGGACGATATCCGGGTGGGCCTGGAGCGCCTTGGCGTGGAGATCCTGATGGGTTCCGGAAAGCTCCTGGACAACCACACCATCGAGGTCATCACCTTGGACGGCGTCAAGACGATTACGGCCGACGCTATTCTTCTCGCCGTCGGCGCCCACCCCCGGGAACTGCCCACGGCAAAGCCCGACGGTGAGCGCATCCTGAACTGGGCCCAGATCTACAACCTTGAGGAACTTCCGGAAGACCTGATCGTCGTCGGCTCCGGCGTCACGGGGGCCGAATTCGCGTCAGCCTACAACGGCCTTGGCTCGAACGTCACGCTGATTTCGAGCCGCGACCAGGTGCTGCCCGGTTCGGACTCGGACGCGGCCCAGGTCCTTGAGGGTGTCTTCAAGCGCCGCGGTGTGCGCGTTCTGTCCCGTTCACGCGCGGAGGCCGTTGAACGGACCGAGGCCGGCGTTCAGGTCACCCTGGGCGACGGTTCGGTGGTGACGGGCAGCCACTGCCTCTTGTGCGTGGGTTCCATTCCCAACACCGCCGGAATCGGGCTGGAAGAGGCAGGTGTCGCCGTCACGGAGTCCGGCCACATCAAGGTCGACGGCGTTTCGCGCACCACCGCGCCGAACATCTACGCCGCCGGCGACTGCACGGGAACCCTGGCCCTCGCCTCGGTCGCGGCCATGCAGGGCCGCATTGCCATTGCGCACTTCCTGGGCGATGCCGTCATGCCGATCAAGCTCCACCAAGTCGCATCCAACATCTTCACTTCGCCGGAAATCGCCTCCGTGGGCGTCTCCGAGGCGGACCTCGAATCCGGCAAGTACCAGGGCGACGTCGTCATGCTCTCCCTGCTGAGCAACGCCCGCGCCAAGATGCGCAACTCCAAGGACGGCTTCGTCAAGATCATCGCGCGCAAGGGTTCGGGCACCGTGATCGGCGGCGTCGTCGTCGGACCGAACGCCTCCGAACTCATCTTCCCGATTGCCGTTGCGGTGAAACAGAAACTGCACGTCGACGACCTCGCAAGCACGTTCACCGTGTACCCCTCGCTGACCGGTTCCATTTCGGAAGCGGCGCGACGCTTGCACGTGCACATGTAGGTCGTGGGCCCGCAGCCTCGACTTTCGACACGCAAAATGCCTCACGACACGCGAATTCGCGTGTCGTGAGGCATTTTGCGTCGCGTGAAACAGAATGCTACGCCGCAACCCCCTGGAAGTGCCGCTCAATAAGTGCCTTGATGTCCCCATGGCATCCTCCGCACCCAGTCCCCGCGCGGGTTGCCTTGGAAACCTCCGGCACGGAAGAGCAGCCATCCAGCACGGCTTCCTCGATGCCCGCACCGCTGACCCCTGCGCAGCGGCATACCGTGCGTTGCGGGTCATTGTGTGAAGCAGAAGAATCGAGCTGGTCCGGTCCGTCGAGGCGCAGCAGGAGTGAACGGTCAGCCGGCAGTTCGGAGCCACGTTCGAACAGCATCACGAGTTCCGCGGCCGTGCGCGGCATCCCCACCGTGACGAGTCCTTCGAGCACGCCGCCGCGCGTCGTCATTTTGACGTAGCGGCCGTGTTCGGGATCGGCCCACTGGGCAACCTGGCGGCGAGGCATCCCCTCGGAGACACCGGCGGACAGCAACTCGTCATCCCACGGTTCGGCGCTGTTGTCGCCGGCGACCGCCAGATTGATGTCGCGTGCCTTCAACACCACGACGGCGGCCTTCTCCCGCGGCAGCGGCTCCAAGCTCTCCGCCGCGTCCTGGCCGTGCTCGGCAAGAAGGCCCAGGTACTCGGCGAGCCACTCGGCTTGGCGCCAGCCTGGACCCACCAGCCCGGAAGGACCCGGTGCCGTGCGGCATTCGACGCACCCGGCATCAGCGCAGCGGACTTCGGCACAGTCGCCGATCGCGAACATGTGCCGCTCATGGTGGGTCCGCAGGCGGTGATCCACCAGGATCCCGGTGGCCGCAGGCAGCCCGCAGCCTTCGGCCAGTTCGATCCGTGGGCGAACACCGCAGGACAGGACTAGAAGGTCGCCTTCGATCCTCGAGCCATCGTCGAGCACCAAGGCCGAGAACATCCCGTCCCGTCCTAAGTGTTCGACGGCCGTGGATCGGGCGTTGCCTACTACAGTGATTCCGCTGTTGCGCAAACTGGCCGCAAGAACCGCTCCACCGCCGCGGTCGATATTTCGGCCCAGCGGGAAGGAACCGCTATGCACCACCGTGGCCTGTGCGCCTTCTTCAGCTGCGGCCAAAGCCGTTTCGATGCCAAGGACACCGCCGCCGAGGACGATCACGCGTTTGCCAGCAATCACGGCGTCGCGAAGTTGGGCGGCGTCGCGGAGGTCGCGAAGGGCGGTCACGCCCGGCGGGAGTACCGGGTGTGAAGGATCGGGGTTGATACCAGTGAGGTTCGGGATGACTGGCCGCGAGCCGGTGGCGAACACCAGGCGGTCATAGCCGGGCGTGGTTCCGTCCGAAAGGACCACCTGCTGGCGGGCGCGGTCGATGCGTTTGACGGTGACGCCCAGCCGGACCTCGACGCCGGCGGACGCCAAATCGCTGGCGTCCGCCATCGCGAGCGCCCCCGCGGTGGTGCGCCCCACGCCGAGTTCCGCCACCATGACGCGGTTGTACGCGGGGTCGACTTCCTGCCCGACGACGAGCAGCTGCACAAGGCCGCTGCGCACAGCGGGCACCAACCCGTCCACCAACCGGGCCGCCACCGGACCAAACCCGACCACCACAATTCGTTCGCTCACGATGCCTCCTTGACCTGCACAATCGATGTGCCCTGCACAGCCAACTCCGGTTCGACCTCTGGTAGTGCCGCCTTCCGGACCCGGACCCTGCTGGACTTGAACTCCGGCATTCCCGAAATAGGGTCCGTGACCGCCTCAGTGAGTCGGTTAGCGCTGCCCGGTCCCGGGAAATGGAAAGGCAGGAAGACGGTGTCCGTGCGGATCGCTGTGCTCAGCTCCACCCTGCACAGGACCTCTCCGCGCTCGTTGGAGACCCTGACGAATTCGCCAGCGGAGATGTCCCTGGCGGCCGCCGTCGAGGGGTGGAGCTGCAGGAGCGGCTCCGGCTGTGCGGCGGCGAGTTCAGGCACGCGGCGGGTCTGGGCGCCCGATTGGTAGTGTTCCAGCAACCGCCCGGTGACGAGCGTGAGCGGTTCGGGATCAGAGCCGACGACGGCGGAGTGCCGGGACCGCTTTTGCGGCGCCACCGGGACCATCACCGCGCGTCCACCGGGGTGCGCGAAGCTGTCGAGGAAGAGTCGCGGCGTTCCCGAACTGCCGGTGGGGTAGGGCCAGTAGGCGGCTTCCCCGCGATCCAACATGGCATAGTCGATCCCGGCGTAGTCAGCCAAGCCGCCGGCCGAGGCGAGCCGGAGTTCCTCGAAGACGGTCTCGGGATCGTCGCTGAACGTGGATGGAGCGTCGAGCAGGTCGGCGAGACGGGCCATGAGCCACAATTCGCTGCGGACGCCCGGGGGAGGGGTAAGTGCCTTCCGACGCCGGAGCACGCGGCCCTCGAGGTTGGTGAGCGTGCCTTCTTCCTCGGCCCACTGGGTGACCGGGAGGACCAGGTCCGCCTCCAGGGCGGTCTCCGACATGAAGAAGTCGCAGACCACCAGGAAGTCCAGGCTGCGCAGGCCCTCGATCACCGCGCCGGCGTCAGGGGCCGAGACCGCAACATTGGCTCCGTGCACGAAGAGGCAACGGACGCCGTCGGGCTGTCCCAAGGACTTCAACAGCTCAACTGCCGGGAGGCCGGGGCCGGGGATGCGGGTTTCGTCCACGCCCCATACTTTGGCGACATGGGCGCGGGCTGCGGGATCGGTGATCTTGCGGTAGCCGGGGAGCTGGTCCGCCTTCTGGCCGTGCTCGCGGCCACCCTGGCCGTTGCCTTGGCCAGTCAGTGTGCCGTAGCCGCTGCGGGATGATCCCGGCAGGCCGAGGAGGAGACTCAGGTTGATCGCGGCCGTAGCGGTGTCCGTGCCGTCGACGTGCTGCTCCACTCCGCGGCCGGTCAGGATGTAGCTGCCGCCGCGCCGCGCGCCGTCGGCGAGGCGCCGGGCGGTGTCCCTGATGAGCGTGGCAGGCACGCCGGTGATCGACTGGACCCGCTCCGGCCAGAAAGCGGAAAGGCTACGGATGATTGCCGGGTATCCGGTGGTGCGGTCCTGGAGGTATTCGGTGTCGGCAAGCCCTTCGTGGACTACTACGTGGGAGATTCCCAACAGCAGGGCGAGGTCCGTTCCCGGGGTTGGCTGCACGTGGATCCCGCCGCCGTCGCCGGTGAATGCTGCGGTGGCGGAGCGGCGCGGATCGGCCACGATCAACCCTCCGGAATCCCGCGCGCCCTGCAGGTGCTGGACGAACGGCGGCATGGTCTCGGCAACATTGGAGCCGAGAAGGAAGATGACGCTTGCCGAATCAAGGTCCTCGACGGGGAAAGGGAGGCCCCGGTCCACCCCGAACGCGCGGTTGCCCGCCGCCGCGGCGGAGGACATGCAGAAACGTCCGTTGTAGTCGATACGCGAGGTTCCCAGCGCCAAGCGGGCGAACTTGCCCAACTGGTAGGCCTTCTCATTGGTGAGTCCGCCGCCGCCGAACACGCCGACGGCGTCGGCACCGTATTGCTCGCGGGTCTGCTTGACTGCTCCGGTGACCAGCATGAGCGCCTGCTCCCAGGTGACCGGCCGGTGGACGCCGTCGGACCCCTTGAGCATGGGCTCGGTGACGCGTCCGGTGTGGTTCAACAACGACGGCGACGTCCAGCCTTTGCGGCACAGCCCGCCCCGGTTGGTGGGGAAGTCACGGCCGGACACGTCCAGTGGCGGAAGTGGCTGAGTCGTGGGCGCTGCCGGGGTCAGGGTCATGGCGCACTGCAGCGCGCAATATGGGCAGTGGGTGTCGGCGCCGTTGGACATCTTAGATGTGTCCCATCGCGTTGCGGTTGGCCTTCCGGAGATAGCAGACCCAGCAGACAATGAGCATCAGTACGTAGGCGCCGACGAAGCCATAGAACGCAGGCGTGTACGAGCCGGAAGAGCTGGACGCGTTGAGCACCTGGGGGATGACGAATCCGCCGTAGGCGCCGATCGCCGAGATCAGGCCGAGCGAGGAAGACGCGAGGCGTGCGGTGCTGGCGGTGCTGGCCCCCGAGCGCGCGGCCCTGCTGGACGTGGCAAAGATGACCGGAATCATGCGGTAGGTAGCGCCGTTTCCAAAGCCGCTTGCCGTGAAGAGGAACAGGAACAGCACCAGGAACAGCCAGAAGTTCTTGAGCGGAAGGGTCCAGATCATCGTCAGGGTGATGATCGCCATCGCTGCGAACGCCGTGACGGTCATCCGGGCTCCGCCCATGCGGTCGGCCATCCGTCCACCGTAGGGACGGGCGAGGGAACCGACCAACGGTCCGAGGAAGGCGAGCGAGAGGACAACCGCACCGAGGTGCACGGAGGAGAAAGCCGGGAAGTAGTCCTTGATCAGCTTGGGGAAGACTCCGGAGAAACCGATGAACGAGCCGAAGGTGCCGATGTACAGGAACGCCATGATCCACAGGTGCGGTTCCTTGAGCGCGGCGATGGAGCCTGCAACATCACCCTTGGCGCTCGTGAGGTTGTTCATGTACTTCCAGGCGCCGAACGCGGCGACCAGGATGAGCGGAATCCAGATGAGGCCGGCCATGGACAGGTTGACGGTTCCGGCGGCCAGGACGGTGACGGCGATCGGGACGATGAGCTGCGCGACGGCGGCACCGAGGTTTCCGCCCGCGGCGTTCAGGCCCAGCGCCCAGCCCTTTTCACGGGCCGGGTAGAAGAAGGTGATGTTTGCCATCGAACTGGCGAAGTTGCCGCCGCCGAAGCCTGCGAGGCCCGCTACAAGCAGCATGACGGCGAACGGGGTCCCCGGGTTCGAGACACACACGGCGAGGCCCGCCGTCGGGATCAGCAGGAGGAGGGCTGAGACGATGGTCCAGTTGCGACCCCCGAACCGCGGAACCATGAAGGTGTAAGGGATGCGCAGCGTGGCACCGACCAGGCTGGGGATCGAAATGAGCCAGAAGATCTGGTTGGTATCGAACTTGAAGCCTGCCGCGGGGAGCTGGACGACGACAATCGACCAGAGTTGCCAGACGACGAAGCCGAGGAACTCGGCAAAGATGGACCAGTACAGATTGCGCTTGGCGATGGAACGGCCGGCGGCTTCCCACTGCTCCTTGTTCTCTGCATCCCAGTTGGCAATCCAGCGGCCAGGACGGTGTTCGAGTTCGGGGGCGAGGGCGGTGGGCGCCCCCTCGTTGGTGAGGATGGCGGTGTTTCGGTCAACAGTCACGGAGTGCCTCCTTTGTGGGGACGTTGTACTTCCACGGTAGGGAGGGCGCGTTTCGCGGACCGTCGCGATGTGTAAACGTGCTGTGACATTCACCTATCTGCGGGTGTCACCGGTGCGTGAGGCGATGGTGGGGATATGTGGCGTGGACCACAGTGTGGGACTTTTGAAGATGTCCGCATACTGGACAAATTGTCCATTTGCTGGATGTCGGGAACTATTATTGAACTCTCAATTATTTTTTGCCGGCAGGCCCAGCAACGCCCGGCCGGCGTGAACGAAAGCAACCACTACATGTCTTCCATTGCTGAATCCAAGGAAAGCGAGTCAGTCAAGCCGGTCAACTCGCGGGGACGGGTGATCTTCGCCAGCCTCATTGGAACGTCCATCGAGTTCTACGATTTCTACGTTTACGCCACGGCTGCCGTCCTCGTCTTTCCCAAGCTGTTCTTCCCGTCCGCTGACGAGACCACCCAGCTGCTGAGCTCCTTCGCAGTGTTCGGTGTCGCCTTCATCGCGCGGCCACTTGGCTCGATCGTTTTCGGCCACTTCGGTGACAAGTTCGGTCGTAAGGGAACCCTGGTTGCGTCCCTCCTGACCATGGGCATTGCCACGTTCCTGATCGGTTGCCTCCCCACCGCGCAGGTACCGGGCTGGACCTTCCTGGCCCCCACGTTGCTCGTAGTCCTGCGCTTCGCCCAGGGATTGGCCCTCGGTGGTGAGTGGAGCGGTGCCGCGCTGCTCGCAACGGAAAACGCGCCGGCCAACAAGCGCGCCATCTATGGAACCTTCCCGCAGATGGGCGCTCCGATCGGCTTCATCCTGGCGAACATCATCTTCCTGGTCTTCAGCTACACCCTGACTCCCGATGCCTTCGCTGCTTGGGGCTGGCGCGTGCCGTTCCTGCTCAGCGCCGTCATGGTGATCCTCGGCCTCTACGTGCGCCTCAAGCTCATTGAAACTCCCGCGTTCACCAAGGTGCTCGAGTCGAATGAAGTGGCCAAACTGCCCATCGGACGCGTGTTCAAGAAGAGCTGGCGCCCGCTGATCCTCGGTACCTTCATCATGCTCGCGACGTACGTGCTGTTCTACCTGATGACCACGTTCACGCTGACCTACGGCACCAAACCCACTTTGGCGGGCGCGAAGGCCGCAGCGGTGAAGGCCGGAAAACCCATGACCGACGCGGCCGCCGCGGCGTTCGTCCCGGGCTTGGGCTTCAGCCGCAACGACTTCCTCTGGATGCTGATTGCCGGCGTCGTCTTCTTCGGTATTTTCACACTGGTCGCCGGTCCGCTCGCCGAAAAGTACGGCCGCCGCAAGATGCTCCTGGCCGTGACCGCCGGAATCCTGGTGTTCGGCTTGCTCTTCGTACCGCTGTTCAGTGGCGGCTTCGTGGGGACCATGGCGCTGCTGATCCTCGGATTCTCGCTGATGGGCCTCACCTTCGGCCCCATGGGTGCGCTCCTTCCGGAACTGTTCCCCACCAATGTCCGCTACACCGGATCCGCCGTCAGCTACAACATGTCCAGCATCCTCGGTGCGGCCGTGGCTCCGTTCATCGCGGTCTGGCTCTGGGAATCGGCCAAGGGAAGCACAGTCCTGGTTGGCGTCTACCTCAGCGCCATGGCAGTCCTGACGCTCGTGGCACTGTTCCTGTCCAGGGAAACCAAGGACGCGGACTACGAGAACAACGTCGCCTGACCCTGTAAGAGACTCGCTTTAAAACGGCTCCGGCCCCGCACAATGCGTGCGGGGCCGGAGTCGTTTAGGCAGTGGGGACTAGTCTTCGATCGTCGCGATGACTGCGCCTGCGGAGACGGTTTCGCCTGCTTTGGCCACCAAGCCGTGAATGGTGCCGGCCTTGTGGGCGGTGAGGGGTTGTTCCATCTTCATGGCTTCGAGGACCACGATCAGATCGCCTTCTGCAACTACATCGCCGGCGGCTACCGCCACCTTGACAATGGTTCCCTGCATTGGCGAAGTGAGGGCGTCGCCGCCCGTTACAGCGGCTGTAGCGCCCGCGGAGCGTGAACGCTTCTTGACTTTCGCACCCTTGGCGCCCGCGCTGGCTACCGAGGAAACCGAGCCGAGGGTCGCGGGAAGGACGACTTCGAGACGCTTGCCGCCGACCTCGACGACGACGCGCTGGCGCTCACCGGCGTCGGCAGCTTCTGCTCCGGTTCCGGTAGGCGTCCACGCCGGGATGTTGTTGATGAACTCGGTCTCGATCCAGCGGGTGTGCACCTGGAACGGGCCTTCGGCCGGAGCGAACGCCGGATCGGTCACCACTGCGAGGTCGAAAGGAATGACGGTGGGGATGCCCTCGACCACCATTTCCTCGAGGGCACGGCGGGAACGCTGGAGGGCCTGTTCGCGGGTGGCGCCGGTGACGACCAGCTTGGACAGCATGGAATCGAAGTTCCCGCTGATGACATCGCCCTGCTCGACGCCGGAGTCGACGCGGACGCCCGGGCCCGTCGGGTTCTTCAAAGTGCTGATGGTTCCCGGCGCGGGCATGAAGTTGCGGCCAGGGTCTTCTCCGGTGATGCGGAACTCAAAGGAGTGGCCCCGCACCTCGGGGTCGCCATAGCCGAGCTTCTCGCCCCGGGCGATGCGGAACTGCTCACGGACCAGGTCGATGCCGGTGACTTCCTCCGAAACGCAGTGCTCCACCTGAAGGCGGGTGTTGACCTCGAGGAAGGAGATGATGCCGTCCTGGCCCACCAGGAATTCGCACGTTCCCGCGCCCAGGTAGCCGGCTTCCTTCAGGATGGCCTTGGAGGACTCGTACAGCCGCTCGTTCTGCTCGGGAGTCAGGAACGGCGCCGGGGCTTCCTCGACGAGTTTCTGGTTGCGGCGCTGGAGGGAACAGTCGCGGGTGGAAACCACAACGACGTTTCCGTAGGCATCCGCAAGGCACTGGGTCTCGACGTGGCGCGGGGAATCCAGGAAGCGCTCAATGAAGCACTCGCCGCGGCCGAAGGCTGCGATGGCCTCGCGCACGGCGGACTCGAAAAGCTCAGGGATTTCCTCGATGGTGCGGGCAACCTTGATCCCGCGGCCGCCGCCACCGTAGGCAGCCTTGATGGCGATCGGGAGTCCGAATTCCTTCGCGAAGGCCAGGATCTCGTCAGCGGACTCCACAGGATCTGCCGTGCCGGGAACCAGGGGAGCGCCTACCTTTTCGGCGATGTGGCGTGCCTGAACCTTGTCGCCCAATGCGGAGATGGCTTGCGGGGACGGGCCGATCCAGGTGATGCCGGCGTCGATGACCTTCTCGGCGAACTGCGCGTTTTCCGCGAGGAAGCCATAACCGGGGTGGATGGCATCGGCACCCGAGTGCTTCGCGACCTCGATCAACTTGTCCATCACGAGGTACGACTCGGCGGCGGTGTTGCCGCCCAGCGCATAGGCCTCATCTGCCAGCCGGACGTGCAGGGCGTCGCGGTCGGGGTCTGCATAGACGGCCACGGAGGCGATGCCTTCGTCCCGGGCCGCACGGATAATGCGGACCGCGATTTCGCCTCGGTTGGCGATCAAGACCTTGGTGAGAGGGCTGGAAATGGGCTGCGCCGGATTTGCTGACAAGTTGACTCCTTCTGTCCTTCAGGGAGCCTAGCGTGATTTTGAGGGTTCCGCCCATATTGATGGGGGATTCCGTGTGTAAGACGGCCAGTCTTTGTAGGGTTGCTACAAAGCCCGGAAATCGGCTATTGGGCCGGAAACCCGGACCGCCTTTCTTCGCTGCTCACTCTGAGCCGTTTTGGATCCAGAGCTCGGTGATTCCGATGTTCGCTTGCCCCAGCAGATCGCGGAGGGTGGAGATGGAGAGCCCGACGACGGCGTGCGGGTCGCCGTCGACCTTCCGGATGAAGGCACCGCCCAGGCCGTCGATCGTGAACGAACCCGCACAGTGCAAGGGCTCGCCCGTGGCGATGTAGGCGTCAATGTCCTTCTCGCTCATCTCCGCAAAGTGGACTTCTGCGCTGGAGACCGCTCCGACTGTGGCGCCCGTGCCATCGGCCGCCCCGCCGTCCTCCGAGCCCGCTGCGGTTTCGCGGCAATCCACGAGCCAGTGCCCTGTGTGGAGTACGCCCTTGGAGCCGCTCATGCGCAGCATCCGTTCCTTGGCCACGTCCACCGTGTACGGCTTCCCGTGCGATTCGCCGTCGAATTCGAACACGGAATCGCAGCCGATCACGAGGGCCCCCTCGGCGTCGGGCAGGGACGCGACTGCCTCGGCTTTGGCGCGGGCGAGCAGGAGGGCTGTGTCATGCGCGTCGGTCACCCCATACCGGGCTTGCACTGCGTCCTCGTCGACGTCGGAGACGAGGACCTCGTGGTGGATGCCGGCCTCCGTGAGGAGCTTGGTGCGGGCGGGGGACTGGGAAGCCAGGATCAATCGGGTCACGGCACAAGCGTAGTACGCAACGCCACTCCGGACGCCCAGTCACTTGTGGCGGTTCCTGGCCGGACGCCCGGTCATTTGTGGCGGTTCCTGGCTGGACGCCATTCGTTTATCCGACAGTCCCCCCAGTCCCCGATCGGCCGGGACGACCGGCCAAAGGTGAGCGGGCGTTTGGGGAAAGCGGGCGACAGGTGAGCGGGCGTTTGGGGAAAGCGGGCGAGAGGTGAGCGGGCGTTTGGGGAAAGTGCGGTTTAAGTGAGCGGGCGTCGGTTCCGGACACAGAACCGACGCCCGTCCTTCCGCCGAGGCGACCGAACGCCTAGTGGACCAGTTCCTTGGCCCCGCTTCCCGCCGTCGTGCGCTGGAGGTTGGCGCCCTCGACGTCGACGTCGGGCAGGATCCGGGACAGCCAGCGAGGCAGCCACCAGGCCTTCTCGCCCAACAGGTACATCACGGCCGGAACGATCGTCATCCGCACCACGAACGCATCGACGAGCACGCCGAACGCCATTGCGAAACCGAGCGGCCGGACCATGGTCAAATGGCTGAAAATGAAGCCGGAGAATACGCTGACCATGATGATGGCAGCGGCCGTGACCACAGCTGCGGCATGGCTGAAGCCGCTTCGGACCGCCTGCTTCGCGCTCTCGCCGTGCATGAACGATTCGCGCATGCCCGAGGTGATGAACACCTGGTAGTCCATGGCCAGGCCGAACAACACGCCAATCAGGATGATCGGCAGGAAGCTCAGCACGGCTCCGGGATTGGCGACGTCGAACACGGATCCCAGCCAGCCCCACTGGTACACGGCCACTACGGCTCCAAAGGCTGCCGCGAGGGAGAGCAGGAAGCCGCCGGTGGCGAGCAGCGGCACGACGATCGAGCGGAACACCAGCAGCAGGAGGACCAGGGAGAGCCCGACGACGATAGCCAAGTACGGCGGCAACGCGGCACCGAGCTTCGCGGAAACGTCGATATTGCCGGCTGTCTGCCCCGTCAGACCAATGGTGGCGCCGGTGGCCCGCTGGATGTCGGAACCCTTCGCCCGCAGCTCCGAGACCACTTGGACGGTGCTGGCACTCGCGGGCCCGTCCTTGGGGATGACCTGGAAAACGGCCGTGCGGTAATCCTGGCTGAGGGCGACCGGCACGGCTGCCACGACGTTGTCTACGCTGCGCAGTTTGTCCGCGACGTCGAACTGCTTGGTCTTGGCCTGTTCTTCGCTGAGACCGGACGGGAAGGTGCCGACGACGACGATTGGACCGGTCATGCCTTCGCCGAAGCTCGTGCGGGTGAGGTCATATGCCTTGAAAGCTTGCGAGTCGACCGGTTCCGAACCGCCGTCGGGCAAAGCGAGGCGCAACTGGGAAGCCGGGAGGGCCAGCACCCCGAGCAGTACCACGCCGGCCAGCAGCGAGACGACCGGATGCCGGGTCACCAGCCCGCCCCAACCACGGCTGCTTCGCCGCTGGTCCTCGACGCGGTCCGCGAAGGCATGGTCCGGCTCGGCGTTGTGGCGCTCTGCCTTCGCCCAGGCGCGCTTCGAGATCAGTTTGCGGCCCACCAGCGAGAGGACTGCCGGGGTCAGGGTCAGGGAGACGACGACGGCGACCGCCACCGTCGCTGCCGCCGACAGGCCCATGACCGCCAGGAACGGGAGCCCCGGAACCACCAGTGCGGCAAGCGCGATGACGACAGTGAGGCCTGCGAAGAGAACGGCATTACCTGACGTGCCCGTGGCAAGAGCTACTGATTCCTCCGCGTCCATCCCCGAAAGCAATTGCCCGCGGTGGCGGTTGACGATGAAGAGCGAGTAGTCGATTCCGACGGCGAGACCCAGCATGAGTGCGAGCATCGGCGAGATGGAACTCATGTCAATGACCCCGGTAAGGGCGAACGTTCCGCCGACGCCGACGGCCACCCCGACGATCGCCATCAGGAGCGGCAAGCCCGCGGCAACGAGCGTTCCCAGCATCACGATGAGGGCGATCGCCGCGACCGCGATGCCGATGATCTCCGCGACACCAAAGATCTGCGAGACATCCTCGGTGATTTCCTTGCTGGCCAGGGCCGTTACACCTGCCGAGGAGACTCCGTGGACAATGTCCTGGACTTGCTGCCGGACCGCGGGGGTCAAGCCGTTGATCGAGGTCTTGAACTGGACCTGGGCGATCGCCGCTTTACCGTCTTCGGAGACGAAACGCATGCCTTGGGACGCTGTCACCTGGCGCTTGGCCAACGCAAGGGCGGCGGCGCCGTCCGCGGCCTGCTTCTGACCGGCGTCGAGCTTCTGCCGACCCGCTGCCAGCTCGGCCTTTTGCGTGGCAAGTTGGGCCTCGATGGCCGCGGCTGGCATCCCTGCAGCTGTCATTTGCTGCTCCGCGGCCTTGAGTTGGGCATCGCCTGCATCGAGCGTGGCACGGGCCTTGTCCAGCTCGGCCTGCCCGGCGGCCGCCCTCTGTTCCCCGGCAGCAAGATCGGACGGCGCCTTGTCCAAGGCGGCTTGGGTTGTGAAGGGGTTGACCGTGGATTGCACATCCGGCAGTTTTTCCAACTGGGCGAGGGCAGACGCGATGGCGTCCTTGCCGGCTTGGTTGAATCCGGCGTCGCCGGCTTCGAAAACGATCCCCGCGGAACCACCCGCGGAGGCGGGAAGGTCCTTCTTGAGTTTGTCCAGCATTTGCTGGGTCTCGGTACCGGGGATCTGGAAGTTGTTGGACATGGTGCCGTGGAAGGCGGCAGCGGAGCCGCCAACGGCCACGAGCACGGCCAGCCAGAGGGAGATCACCAGCCAGCGGTGACGGTAAGAGAACTTGCCAAGGCGGTAGAGCAGGAGTGCCATTTCGGAACCGATCTGTGTGGTTATGCCGAGGGGTTGAAGCCTGAACCGAGCAGGCCAATAGCGTTGATGAGGTGTTGCCGGAGGGATGCCAATGATTCGGCGGAGAGATCCGATCCGCGGTCTTCGAACCAGATGGTCATGGCCGCTTTTCCGCAGGAGACGATGGACCCGGCGAGGGCGCGCAGATAGAGTTCATCGGCGTCCGGGCCCAGGCGGTGCCGGGCGGCGTCGATGATCTGGTTGGTGCAGTGGTCCCAGGCTTCGAGTTCGGAACGGGCCAAGGTCCGGTTGTCCTGCGTGAGGCTGAAAAGTTCAGCCATCGGCGCGACTGTCATGGGGTCCGCCAGTGCCATGAGGGCGGCCTGTGCGGATTCGAGGATGGGTTCGTTGGCCGGCCGCAGGCGGAACTGTTCCAGTGCGTTGTCCAGGAACCCTTCGGTGACTGAAGCCAAAGAGGCTTCGAGGCTCGGGAAATAGTTGAAGAAGGTGCGGCGGGACACGCCGGCTTCTTCCGCGATGTCCTCCACGGTGAAATTGCCGATTCCCTTGCTTCGCAGCACGGAAAGAGCCGCGTCGGCGATGGCTCGGCGCGTAGCCAGTTTGTTCTGTTCGCGGCGCGAGGGCAGAACGCTTTCGGAAGTGGTCACCCACTTACACTAGGTGCAAGTTTGCACTCTGAGCAAGTTAAATGTGCGCGGGGGCTATTGCTGGAGCGATTCTTGGGGCGCTTGCGCGGATTGCGATGCCTGTCGCGCTGCGGCGCTGGTCAGGTAGATCGACTGGCCGGTGGCGCCGGGCTCGCCCTCGGCGAGGGGGATGGCGAACACAGCAGTCCCGTAGGCGCACACTTCGGTCCAATTGCCGCCCATTTCGGATGTGTCGAAGCGCATGGCCACGATGGCGTTGGCGCCGCGCTGCTGCGCTTCGGTGACCATTCGGGCCATGACTTCCTGGCGGCTTTCATACAGGGCCTTGGTCATTTCGGGCAGTTCGCCACCGCCGAGTGACCGGAATCCGGCCATGACCTGCGCGCCGATATCCCGTGAGCGCACGGTGAGGCCCATGACTTCGCCAAAGACAGCGTCGATCCTGTGGCCCGGAATCTTGTTCGAGGTGACGATCAGCATGGACAGAGCCTATCCAGAATCCCCTGCCCCGCCCCGTTAAACGGACAAATCCCCGGGAGTTTCCGGGGATTTGTCCGTACGGCGGTGAGCTCTGCCTTTAGGCCTTGGCGCCTGCGAGTTCGCGAGTCTGCCCGGAGGCCTCCGCAGGCTCTGTCTCGGCCGCGAATGCGGTTCCCTTTCGCGGGGCGTTGTAGAGGGATTCGTCAAGGATTCCCTGCCGTTTGGCGACGATGGCGGGAACCAGCGCCTGTCCTGCGACATTGACGGCGGTGCGGCCCATATCCAGGATGGGGTCGATCGCCAGGAGGAGCCCGACGCCGGCGAGCGGCAGCCCCAGCGTGGACAGGGTGAGCGTGAGCATGACGACGGCGCCCGTGGTACCCGCCGTTGCCGCGGAACCCAGGACCGAAACCACAACGATCAGCAGGTATTGGCTGAAGTCCAGGTTGATGCCGAAGAACTGGGCAACGAAGATCGCGGCGACGGCCGGGTAGATGGCGGCGCAGCCGTCCATTTTCGTGGTGGCGCCGAGCGGCACGGCGAAGGACGCGTAACCCTGGGGAACGCCGAGGTTGCGCTCAGCTACGCGTTGCGTGAGCGGGAGCGTGCCAATCGAGGAACGCGAGACGAAAGCCAGCTGGGCCGCAGGCCACACGCCCGAGTAGTACTGCTTGATCGAGAGCCCGTGGGACTTGACCAAGACGGGGTAGACCACGAACAGCACCAAAACGAGGCCCGCGTAGATGGCCACGGTGAACTTGCCGAGCGAGCCGATAGTGTCCCAGCCGTACACCGCTACGGCGTTGCCGATCAGGCCGATGGTACCCACCGGAGCGATGCGGATGATCCACCAGAGAACCTTCTGGATCACTGCCAGGGCAGACGCATTGAGGTTCAGGAACGGTTCGGCCTGCTTGCCGACCTTGAGGGCGGCGACGCCGACCGCGATGGCGATCACCAGGATTTGGAGCACGTTGAAGCTGATCGAGGTGCTGGCGACACCGTCAGTGACGCTGGTGCTCGCGCCGATGCCCAGGAAGTTCTTCGGGAAGAGGCCGGTAAGGAACGCCCACCAATCGCCGGTCTTTCCGGCGTACTCGGCCTTCTTGGTGATGCCGGTGCCGGAGCCCGGCTGCAAAAGCACTCCGAGTCCAATGCCGATCGTCACGGCTATGAGCGAGGTGATGGCGAACCAGAGCAGGGTGTTCCACGCCAATTTCGCCGCGTTGGACACTTGGCGGAGGTTCGCGATGGAGCTCACAACGGCGGTGAAGATCAACGGCACGACGGCGGTCTGCAGCAGCGAGACATAGCTTGAGCCGATGGTCTGCAGGGTGGCCCCGAGCCCGTTGGGAGCCTTCGTGGTGCTACCGGTGGCTTTGGCCAGGAGGCCGAGTGCCAGGCCGATGACCAAGGCCGCGATGATCTGGACACCGAAGGATGTTGTCCACTTGGGAAGCCGGGACGCAGTCTTTCCGGCGGAAGTCGAAGTGTTGGATGAATTGCTCACCGGAACAAACTAGGTGGCTCGCAAATACCATGAAAAGCAAATGTTGAGAAATGTTACGCGCGAAAATCCACCCAACTCACCCAGACACCCCGGAATCCAGCGCCACGCCGCGCTTTTATGAAGTTATTCCCGCCGGCAATGTGGGAAATGTCTCTTGAATACCAGCGCGCTTTGCAGTGGTGCGTGCGCCGAACGCCGACGCCCAGAGGGCGGGCATCCGGCAGCGTGCGTCTAAGCGACGAAGGAGCGAGCACGCCAAGGATGTCCGCCCGCCGGGCGGAACCCGGGGCGGTCGCGAGACAAGCTACCCCAGCAACGCCCGGCGCAGCGTGTCCAGGCCGACGGATCCGATGTTGAGCGCGTCCGTGTGGAAAGACTTGAGGTCGAAGCCGTCGCGGCGCTGGAGTTCGGTGCGGATCTCTTCCCACAGCCGCTGCCCTACTTTGTAGGACGGAGCCTGGCCCGGCCAGCCGAGGTAGCGGGTGAATTCGAACTGGAGCTGGCCCGCGCTGATGGGCAGGTTGGCCTTGAGGAACTCGAAGCCCTTGTCCGAGGTCCAGGTACCGCTGCCCCAACGTTCTGGAACGTTCAGCTCGAGGTGGACGCCGATGTCGAACACCACACGGGCCGCCCGCATGCGCTGCATGTCCAGCATGCCCATGTGGTCGCCCGGGTCCTTGAGGTAGCCAAGCTCCAGCATGAGCTTTTCGGCATAGAGTGCCCAGCCTTCGCCGTGCCCGGACACCCAGCACACGTTCCGTCGCCAGCTGTTGAGGAGCTCGCGGCGGTAGACGGCGGTGGCTACCTGGAGATGGTGGCCGGGTACGCCTTCGTGGAACACCGTGGTGGTTTCGGCCCACGTGGTGAAGGTGTCCTCGCCGGCGGGGACGGACCACCACATGCGGCCGGGCCGGGAGAAGTCGTCGGAGGGACCCGTGTAGTAGATCCCGCCTTCGTCCGTGGGTGCGATGCGGCATTCGAGCGTCTTCATGATGTCCGGGATGTCGAAGTGGACGTCGGCCAGTTCCGATACTGCGCGGTCGGAGAGCTCCTGCATCCAGGCCTTGAGGGCATCCGTGCCTTTGATTTGCCGCTTGGGATCGTTGTCGAGGATTGCTTTGGCTTCCTGGATGGACGCCCCGGCCTTGATTTGCTCGGCCACCCGTTCCTGTTCCGCGATGAGCCTGTCGAGTTCCTGCACGCCCCACGCGTACGTTTCCTCCAGGTCCACTGTTGCACCGAGGAAGGAACGCGAGGCCAGTGCGTAGCGTTCGCGGCCTACGGCGTCCTTTTCGGGGGCAAAGGGCAGAAGTTCAGCTTCGAGGAAGGCGGCGAGGCGCAAGTAGGCGGAACGCGCGACGGCGGCACCGGCGTCGAGCTTTTCCTGCAGTTCCGCCGGCAGCGGCTGGCCGTCGATGGAGGCTTCGGCGGCGAGCTTGGCGAAAAAGCCGTCCTCGGCCGCGTATTTGCTGGTCTGTTCGATGACGATCTTGACTTGGCGGACCGCGGAGACTTTCCCTGCTTCCTTGGCCGATCGAAGGGAAGCGATGTACCCGTCCACCGCGTCCGCAACGTTGGCCGCGCGGCCGGCGATGTGCTCCCAGTGTTCCGCCGTGTCGGTGGGCATGAGGTCGAAGATCGAGCGGATCGTTTGGGCCGGTGACTCGATATTGTTCAGCTCCGCGGCGTCCCATCCGGACTCATGGATCTCAAGCGCCAAGCCGAGCCGTTCCCGCATTGCGTCCAGGGTGACGACGTCGGAGGCGTCGGTGGGTTCGAGTGCGGCAAGCTCGTCGAGGGTGTGGCGCGCGGCCTTGGCGAATGCCTCCGCGCCCGCAGGCGAGAAATCCTGGTAGTCGGTTTCGTGTCCGGGCAGCCCGAGGGTGGTGGCGAGGCTTGGGTTGAGGGCAAGGAGGGTGTCCGTGTAGGCGTCGGCGACCGCGTCGATGGCAGTCTGGAGGCGTGCCGGAGCTGTGTTAGGAGTAGTCACTCCACGAGCCTAGCGGCGGGGTGCCCCTTATGAAAGGGTTGCTGAATACTATCCCCGGCTGCGCCGCCACGCACCCGGACCCGGGGTGGGGTCGAGGCGCAGTTGCTGGCGTCGCAGCCAGTGCCGTGTGCTCTGTTGTGGAGCTTCGGTTACCGCCGGGGTGCCGAGGGAGGCAACCACGGCGGTCACCGCGGCGAGCTCTTCCGGCGTCGGGTCTCCCTTGACCACCGAAAGCAACGGTGCGTCTGTCCCCGGACCCGCGGATGCCGGGTTGTTCTCTTCGGTGCTCACAGCGGGATGTTTCCGTGCTTCTTGGTGGGCAGGCTGGCACGCTTGTCGCGAAGGGCGCGGAGGCCCTTGATGATCTGCAAGCGGGTCTCCGACGGTGCGATGACGGCGTCGACGTAGCCAAGCTCGGCAGCCTGGTAGGGGTTGAGGAGCTCTTCCTCGTACTGGCGGATGATCTCGGCGCGCTTGCCTTCGACGTCGCCACCAGCCTCGGAGACGGCGGCAAGATCGCGGCGGTACAGGATGTTGACTGCACCTTGGGCGCCCATGACGCCGATTTGTGCTGTCGGCCAGGCCAGGTTGAGGTCGGCCCCAAGCTTCTTGGAACCCATCACGATGTACGCTCCGCCGTAGGCCTTGCGGGTGATGACCGTCAGCTTGGGCACGGTCGCCTCGGCGTAGGCGTAAAGCAGCTTGGCTCCGCGGCGGATGATGCCCTGGAATTCCTGGTCCTTGCCGGGCAGGAAGCCGGGGACGTCCACCAAAGTGATGATGGGAACGTTGAAGGCATCGCAATGACGGACAAAGCGGGCGGCCTTTTCCGAGGCGGAAATGTCCAGCGTGCCGGCGAACTGCATGGGCTGGTTGGCCACGATCCCCACCGTGTGGCCCTCAACCCGGCCATAGCCGATGATCACGTTGGGGGCGTAGAGCGACTGCATCTCCAGGAAGTGGGCGTCGTCCACGATCTGCTCGATAACCTTGCGCATGTCGTAGGGCTGGTTGGCCGAGTCCGGGATGAGCGTGTCCAGGGCGAGATCGTCGTCGTCGAGCTCGAGTTCTTGCTCGTGCTCCAGGACGGGGGCCTCCGACAGGTTGTTGGACGGCAGGAAGTCAAGGAGTTCGCGGACGAACTCGATGGCGTCGGCTTCGTCGCTGGCGAGGTAGGTGGAGGTGCCGGTGGTGGCGTTGTGCTGGCGCGCGCCGCCGAGGGTTTCCATGTCCACGTCTTCGCCGGTGACGGTCTTGATGACGTCGGGGCCGGTGATGAACATGTGGGAGGTCTTGTCCACCATCACCACGTAGTCGGTCAGGGCGGGGGAGTACGCGGCGCCGCCGGCGCACGGGCCCATGATGAGGGAAATCTGGGGGACGACGCCGGAAGAGTGGACGTTGTTGCGGAAGATGTCGGCGAACATGGCCAAGGAGGCGACGCCTTCCTGGATACGCGCACCGCCACCGTCGTTGATGCCCACCATAGGGCAGCCGTTGCGGAGCGCGAATTCCTGGACCTTGACGATCTTCTCGCCGTTGACCTGGCTCAGGGAGCCACCGTAGACGCTGAATTCCTGGCTGTAGACGGCCACCAAGCGGCCGTCGACGGTGCCATAGCCTGAGACAACGCCATCGCCGAGGGGCTTCTTCTTCTCCATGCCGAATGCGGTGGAGCGGTGGACGGCCAAGGCGTCGAACTCCACGAAGGAGTCTTCATCGAGGAGCATGTCGATGCGTTCGCGGGCGGTGTTCTTGCCGCGGGCATGCTGCTTCTCAATGGCTTCGGGGCCGGAAGGTTGTTCTGCACGGGCCTGGCGGTCGCGGAAGTCGGCAATCTTTCCCGCTGTCGTTGTCAGATCGTGGCTCATCAAATGTCTCCGGCTCTGTAGCTGATTTACGCTGGCACTGCTTCGTTAGGCATGCGCTCTTAAGTAGCATCCGTACAAAGTGCGGGCCCTGTTGGCTAGTCTAATGACGCAAAAGTCACAGACCGCTGTAGAAACCCTACAATTTTCCGACTTCAAGTCGAGCATCCAGCAATGTTACTCGCCAGTAACATGCTTGGGCTACAGTGTGTTCATGACCTCAAGCAACGATGCTTCTGCAAGCCCTGTCCTTCCCTACCAGGGACGCGGATCACTGAAGGGCCGCACCCTCCTGATGTCCGGCGGCAGTCGCGGCATCGGCCTGGCAGTCGCCACCCGCGCGGCCCGCGACGGCGCCAACATCGTCATCATGGCCAAGACCGGGGAGCCCCATCCCAAGCTGCAAGGAACGGTCTTCACGGCTGCCGAGCAACTGGAAGCCGCCGGCGGCCAGGCGCTGCCCCTCGTAGGGGATGTCCGCAACGACGGCGACGTTGCCGCTGCGGTTGACGCCGCCGTCGAACGCTTCGGCGGAATCGACGTCGTGATCAACAACGCCTCGGCGATAGATCTCTCCCGCACTGACGAGATCGACATGAAACGCTATGACCTCATGCAGGACATCAACGTCCGCGGCACTTTCCTGCTCTCCAAGCTCGCGCTTCCGTCGCTTCGGAAAGCCGCGCAGGACGGGCGTGGCGCACATATCCTGACGCTCTCGCCGCCTCTGAACCTTGACCCGAAGTGGGCCGGCATGCACCTGGCGTACACCATGGCCAAATACGGCATGAGCCTCACCACGCTGGGCCTGGCCGAAGAGCTTAAGAACGACGGCGTGGCGGTCAACTCGCTGTGGCCCTGCACGTTGATCGACACTGCCGCGATCCGAAATATGCCTGGCGGGGCACAAATCGTCCAAGCCGCGAGGACTTCGGAAATCATGGCCGACGCTGCCCACGCCGTCCTGACCGGGGCGCACCTGGGCCCGGACCCGGACCGTCCGGCAAGTAATACCGGCAACTTCTACACGGACGAACAAGTGCTGAGGGCTGCGGGTGTTTCGGACTTCAGGCCATACAGTCTGGGTGTCCCCGAGGAGAAGCTGGTGCCGGATATCTTCCTCTAAGCGGACAACTTCTTCCCGCACCAGCCTGGCTGGATAGGATTCTGTCTATGGATGTCGAACAGCCTGCCAGCAGCGAACCACACGCCCCGCGCTTGGGCCTGGACCGCGATGCCCTGCTTCACCCCGACTTCCTCGCAGCCACCGGTATTTCGCAACTGAAGATCGTGGAGACCACCGGCTCCACCAACGCTGACCTGCTGCGCGCCGTCACCACCGAGCCCAAGGAATGGGCCGACCTCGCAGTCCTCACTGCCGAGCACCAGACGGCGGCGCGGGGCCGTCTGGAGCGTCACTGGGAATCTCCCGCCCGTTCGGCGATTTCCGTTTCGATCGTCCTGCGTCCCGTCAATTCACAGGGCCTGCCCGTCCCGACCCAGAGTTACTCCTGGCTCTCGCTCTTGGGCGCGCTGGCCCTGCACGAAACACTCCTGGAAACGGCCGGCCTGCCTGCCGAGATCAAATGGCCCAACGACGTCCTCGTCCGGGGCAAGAAGATTGCCGGCATCCTGGCACAGATGGGGCCGATGAGCGACGGAACGGTTCCGGCCGTCGTCCTTGGTACCGGCCTCAACGTGACGCTCGGCGAGGACGAACTGCCCGTCCCCACGGCAACCTCCCTCATCCTTGAAGGTGCCTCGACCACGGACCGCACCGTTCTTCTGCGGAACTATCTGGCCCGCTTCGCCGCGCTCTACCGCAGTTTCTGCAACGCCGACGGCGATCCCACCGCGGGATTGGCCGGCGGGTCCTCCCTGCACAAGCGGGTGGAAGCCGTCATGGTGACCTTGGGACGCGAAGTGAAAGCGCATTTGCCAGGCGACCACGAATTGGTGGGGCATGCGTCCAGGCTGGATGAGTATGGTTCCCTCTTGGTGGTGGACCACGGTGGCCGCGAGCACGTCGTGACCGCCGGCGACGTCGTCCATCTGCGGACTACCGAAAGCGGTTATGCGTAAAGAGCTCCTGCGTGGGGAGCAAGTCATCATGATCACGCGGCAGCAGCCCAGGATGCTCTTTGGTCCCGTCCTGGCATTCATACTCGTTCCCGCCGCCGCGGCGTTCGCCTGCGCCTGGATAGTCAAAGGCGGCCCGGGCAAGCTGCTACCGCTCATCACGAGCGACTGGACGCAATGGCTGGTGGCCGCGTGCTTGGCCATAGTTGCGATCGTGCTGCTGGGCTACAGCCTCCCGCGATTCGTCCGATGGCGTGCCGTACGGTACATCCTGACGAGCGGACGGATAGTTGCCCGCTTCGGAATGCTTCGGCGGGGCGACTGGCAGGTGCCATTGGCCGCTGTACGCAGCGTGGGGATCGAGCAATCGCTGCTCCAACGGATATTGCGCTCGGGGAATATATCCTTGGATACCGGGCACCCCGGCTCGGCCGTCCTCGCGGACGTTCCGGAAGTCGGCAAGTTTCGGAGTTTCATCCTGGATGCGATGGCCGAGCTTCCGACGAGTGCCGTGTTCGGTCCCGGCGCGGTCCCGGGGCCCGGCGATGATGGCGATTTTGCCGGACCGATTGACTACTCGGATTCCGCGTTGCCCTGGGAAATGAGAGAAGGTGGAAGAGATGAGCGTTGACGAGCAGGAGCCTGAGTACATGGACCACGGGCCGGACGCCGTGCCCGAGCCTTCCGTGGACCAAGCAGCGACGGGGGACCTCCCTGTGGTGTCCCCGCCTACCGACGCCCAGTCAGCAGACCGGGAGGCCATCAAGGCCCTTGAAACAAGGCTCTTGGGCGGCGAGCGCAAACTGCGGCGACGCGAAGTGTCGGCGGCCGCGGGGGTCTCGCTTCTGTCTGCCCGCAAACTGTGGCGGGCGCTGGGTTTCCCCAACTTCGGCGACCAGGATGTTGCGTTCACCGAGCGCGACCTCTCGGCGCTATCGACGATCCTTGACCTCGTCCGCGCCGGGAAGCTCACCGAGGAAGCTGCCATTTCCGTGACGCGCGCCATCGGCCAGATGACCGATCGCATGGTGGTGTGGCAAATCGAGGCACTGATCGAAGACATGGTGGTGCAACAAGGGATTCCCGATGCCGTTGCCCGCAAGCGGTTGGTCAATGAACTGCCCAACCTCGTGGATGCCATGGAAGAGATCCTGCTGTACTCCTGGCGCCGCCAGATGAACGCCGGTGTACAGCGGCTGGCCGTTCGTGCCGAGGCCGGTTTGCAGGCCAGCGAGGCCGGGCGCGAGGGCGACGAAGATGATGCCCCTTTGCCCTTGGCGCGCGCCGTGGGCTTTGCCGACCTCGTGTCCTACACAAGCCTGTCACGCCGCATGAACGAGAAAACCCTGGCCCAATTGGTCCAGCGCTTCGAGAACAAGTGCGCGGAGATCATCTCCGTCGGCGGCGGACGCCTCGTCAAGACGGTCGGCGACGAAGTCCTCTACATCGCCGAAACGCCGGCCGCGGGTGCTGAGATCTCCTTGGCGCTCGCCGAGGCCTTTACGGAAGACGAAATCTTGCCGGAAGCCCGCGTGGCCATGGTCTGGGGACGCATCCTTTCCCGTCTCGGCGATATTTACGGCCCCACCGTCAACCTGGCGGCCCGCCTCACTGCCCTGGCTGAACCCGGCACCGTCCTGGTGGACGAGATGACGGCAGCAGCGCTCGGCCAGGACGAACGCTTCGTCTTGGTCCCTCAGAAGGCCGAGAACGTTCGCGGCTTCGGGGAAATCCTCCCTGTCCGGCTTGCCCGCGGCCTGGGCAAGGGACTGGTCCTCGACTGATCCCTCCGGACACGATCCCTTGGAGTTGGCTCTCGGATCGTGGCATAGTCGTCTCCGCAGCCCAAGAGTCCACTTGGCAACCGTGCCTTCCATCGAGGACAAGAATGAATTCACAGTCCACACCGACCGCCCCTGAGCCGGGATTCACCTTGAGCTATGGGTACGGGACAGATCGTGGGCTCAGCCGGGAACTCAACGAAGATTCGCTCATCGCGGAGGATCCGGTCTTCGCGGTGGCTGACGGCATGGGCGGGCATGAGGCGGGGGAGATCGCCAGCGCATTGTGCGTACGTACCCTTGGCCGCATGCCGCAATTGGCGGCGGGTGTCCGATCGGCAACCGCGGTCGCGCTGCAAAAATGCATCCTTGCCGCCGACTCCCAGATCCGGAATGCCACCGGTGGACGTGCCGGAACCACGCTGTCCGGAGTCGTCGTCGCCGAGTACATGGGCGTCCCGTATTGGCTCGTCACGAACATCGGCGATTCGCGGACGTATCGCTTGAGCGGGGGCGATTTCAGGCAGATCAGCGTGGACCATTCGGAAGTCCAGGAACTCGTGGAAGCCGGCAGGATCACGCGTGAAGAAGCCACGGTGCATCCGCGCCGCCATGTGGTGACCCGCGCGCTCGGCACCGGCGGTGAAAACGAAGCGGATTTCTGGTTGCTGCCCATCCAGGACGGGGACCGGATGCTGGTCTGCTCTGACGGACTCACCGGGGAGCTGAGCGACGAGCACATCTCCCGGATCCTGAGCACGGTCGAGAAGCCCCAGGACGCCGTGGATTCCCTGATCCAGGAGGCATTGCTGAGCGGCGGCCGGGACAACGTCACCGCGATTGTCGTGGACGCCAGGATCGCGAAGAACGACGCCGGAGGTTCCGATATACGGCCGTCCGCCTAGCGTTTTCGGAGCCCGGGATTTGCGACACGCCCGGACTTTGTAGGAAGATTCCGGTCAATACCACCCCAACTCCGGGCGGCCTGTGCCGTCCTGCAGAGGTAAACATGACCCAACGCTCTTCCGCGCGTTCCAGCGGCGCGGCCCGTGCCGCTGTGCGACGCCCGTTCTCCGTTGCCCTCGCGGGCATTGCCATGGCTGTGGCGATGTGCGCTTTCCCGTTGCTTTCGGCACACGCCGAGCCGCTCGTGGCTTCCCAGAATAGCCAAACCACCACGGCTCCGGCGCCGGCCCCGACACCGGACCCGGCACCTGTACAAACTCCGCCGAGTCAGTCGAAGGTGGAGCCCGCGCCTTCCAAGCCACCCGTCGTCGCGCCGGTTCAACCCGCTCCGGTGGCACCGGTCCAACCCGCCCCGGTGGTGCCCGCCCAACCCGCCCCGGTCGAGCCAGCCGCTCCCGCACCCGCGCCCATGACGGACATGACCGAACCGGATCCCGGCGTGGCGCCGTCGGATGCTCCGGCGGCCACCAGCCAGGCGACCCCGTCGGACAGCCCGACGACGAGCAGCGCCTCGCCGTCGGCGTCGTCCAATTGGAATACCCCCATCCAAGACGGTCTCAAAGCCACCCAGGCTGCCGCGGTGAGCAATGCCAAAGGTCCGGGTTCGGATATGTTCGCGGTGATTGCCATTATGGGCGGCGTGCTTTTGGTGGCGGCCGGCGGCATTGCCTTCGCGTTGTGGAGCCGCAACCGCTTTACGCACTGAGTGCAACTAGTTGCCCGGCGGCCCTAATTTGTCGCGGCTTTGCGGCAAGATAGGTACGTGAGCACAGCAGAGAGCGAAACCGCAGTTCCAACGGAAGCCGTACGGGAAGAGTACGAAAACCTCGCGGACCTCGTCCGCAAGTACCGCTACGCGTACTACCAGGAAGATGCGCCGACGGTTTCGGACGCCGAGTTCGACTCCCTGTACCGCCGCCTTGAAGAACTCGAGGCCCTGCATCCCGAACTCGTGTCCAACGATTCGCCCACGCAGGAAGTGGGCGGCGAAGTGTCGGCTGCTTTCGCCGCCGTCGAGCACCTTCAGCGGATGTACAGCCTCGAGGATGTCTTCTCGCTTGACGAGTTGGAAGCGTGGGTCCGCAAGGCAGAGGCTTCCGTCGAAAAGCTCGGCACGGCGGCTTCCCGGATTGCGTGGCTTACGGAGCTGAAAATCGACGGCCTGGCTGTGAACCTGCTCTACCGTGACGGCAAGCTCGTGCGTGCCGCCACGCGCGGAGACGGCACCACGGGAGAGGACATCACCCACAACGTGCTCACCATCAAGGAGATCCCGCGCCAGCTCAGCGGCAGCGGATTTCCGTCCGAGGTGGAAATCCGGGGCGAAGTCTTCATTCCGTCCAAGGCTTTCGCCGAATTCAACGAAGCGCTGATCGAGGCCGGCAAGGCGCCGTTGGCCAACCCCCGCAACGCCGCGGCCGGTTCCCTGCGCCAGAAAGACCCCGCGGAAACCGCCAAACGCCCGTTGCGGATGTTCGTCCACGGCATCGGTGCCCGCGAAGGCCTTGACTCCACCAGCCAGTCGGAAACGTACAAGCTGCTGGAGGAGTGGGGACTGCCGGTCAGCCCCTACCTGAAAGTCCTGGACTCCTTCGAGGAGGTCCTCGACTTCATCAAGCACTTCGGCGAACATCGGCACGACCTCCTGCACGAGATCGACGGCATCGTGGTCAAAATCGACGACTTCGCCACGCAGCGTGCCCTCGGTTACACCTCACGCGTGCCTCGTTGGGCCGTTGCCTACAAATATCCGCCGGAGGAAGTCCACACCAAGCTGTTGGACATCCTCGTCAACGTGGGCCGCACGGGCCGCGTGACTCCTTTCGGCGTGATGGAACCGGTCAAGGTGGCCGGATCCACCGTCGAGATGGCGACGCTCCACAACCAGGACGTGGTCAAGGCCAAGGGCGTGATGATCGGCGACATCGTGATTCTCAGGAAGGCCGGAGACGTCATTCCTGAGATCGTCGGGCCGGTACTGGCCCTGCGCGACCAGCAGGTTCCACCCGTTCGCGAGTTCGTGATGCCCACGGAATGCCCGTCCTGCCACACGCCCTTGGCTCCGGCGAAGGAAGGGGATGTCGATATCCGCTGCCCCAACGCGAAGTCATGCCCGTCCCAGCTGCGCGAGCGCGTGTTCCACGTCGCCAGCAGGGGCGCCTTCGACATTGAGGCCTTGGGGTGGGAAGCAGCCATCGCGCTCACGCAGCCCGCGGAACCGGAAACGCCGCCGCTGCGCAGCGAGGCGGCCCTGTTCAGCCTCAAGCCGGAGGATCTCGCCGACGTCCGCATCCGCCGTGAGAAACGCTCCAAAGGCGTGGGCACGGGAACATTCGAATTGGTGCCCTACTTCTATTCCAAGGCGACCGCGAAAAGCCCCTCAAAACCCACAGCCACCACGGACAAACTGTTCAAGGAACTTGAGAAAGCCAAATCGCAACCTCTCTGGCGCGTCCTTGTTGCCCTGTCCATCCGGCACGTCGGACCCACTGCGTCCCGGGCGCTCGCAACGGCCTTCGGGAGCATGGAAGCCATTCGGGCCGCATCTGAGGAGGAATTGGCCAACGTGGACGGGGTGGGACCGACCATTGCCGCGGCGCTCAAGGAATGGTTTGCCGTTGACTGGCACCAGGAAATCGTGGACAGCTGGGCCGCCGCCGGGGTGCGCATGGTTGACCAACGCGATGCCGGGATCCAGCGGAACCTGGAAGGCCTCACCATCGTGGTGACCGGCTCCCTGGCCACGCTGAGCCGGGACGAAGCCAAGGAAGCCATCATCATCAGGGGCGGCAAGGCAGCCGGCTCGGTGTCCAAGAACACCGACTACGTCGTGGCGGGCGAGAACGCAGGCTCCAAGCTCGACAAGGCTGAGCAGTTGGGCATCCGGGTGTTGGACGAGGACGGCTTCAAGGCATTGCTCGACGGCGTCCTGGAACCCGCCGCCGGCACGGCTTCCGGTGATGAGGACGCAGCCGTCGCCGTGGCGGAAATGGAAGCCGCCGAATGACGGCCGATGCACTGGAGCTTCTCGCTGTCGCGCAGACGGCGGCCGCGGCAGGAGCGGAGGTGCTCGCCGGCCGGCCCGCCGGCCCCAACTCGGTGGGGAGTCTCGGCGTCGTGAACAAAGGCGACGCCGGCGATTGGGTGACGGCCTTCGACGTCGCGGCAGAGAACGCTGTGCGGGTCGCAATTACGGCTGCCCGCCCGCAGGACACCATCACGGGTGAAGAGCACGGCACCACCCGGCCAGAGCAGCCCAGCGGCTACCGGTGGTCCATAGATCCGCTGGACGGCACTACCAACTTCATCCGGAATATCGTCTACTACGCCACGTCTGTGGCCGTTGCGGATGCCGACGGCGTTTGGCTCGCCGGCGTCGTCAACGCACCTGCGTTGGGACGCGTCTACTCTGCGGCCCGCGGCCACGGAGCGTGGCTCGAAGAAAACGGCCAGCGGACCCAGCTGAGCGGACCGCTCCTGGGCCGCACGGGACTAATTGTGGCTTCCGGGTTCAGCTACGACCCGGCAACGAGGGCTGAGCAGTTCGCCGGGCTCGGGAACCTCATGGAAGGCTTTGCCGATCTCCGCCGGCTCGGCTCCGCAGCGCTGGACCTCTGCCTCGTGGCCGACGGAACCCACGATGCCTTCGGAGAGCGCGGGCTCAACGAACACGACTACGCGGCGGGGGCCTTGATCGCCGAGGAAGCCGGCTGCTGGGTCCGCCGCCCCCGGCTGACCAGCCCATTGGACGGCGGCCCCACCGACGCGGAACGTTTGGAAGCGTGGACGTGCGCCGGAACCCTCGAGCTCTCGGGCAAGTTCCCGCTCTAGCCCCGGGCGACGCTCGGTCACTTGTGGCGGCTTTTCGGGCGACGCTCGGTCACGTGTGGCGGCTTTTCCCGCGACGCTCGGTCACTTGTGGCGGCTTTTCGGGCGACGCTCGGTCACGGCCGGAGAGTCGACCCTCGTCAGGCCCTGGTGAGCGACTCCGTTTTATCTGAGCGAGCGTTTGGGGATTGGGGTGCGGATGTGAGCGAGCGTTTGGGAATTGGGGTGCGGATCTGCGCGAGCGTCCGGTCGGGCGTGATAGTTCGGTCACGGAAACGCCGCTTTGGCGCTTCGATCCCCGTGGACCCGACTAGCATGGATCAGTGCATTCGCAGATTACCGTCCGTCCCGCCCTGCCCGAAGACTACGACGACGTAGCCCGTATCACGATGGCGTCTTACGTGACCGCTGGCTACTATGGCAGCCCGGATCACCCATACCTTGAGAAGCTGCGCGACGTGGCCGGCCGCGCCCGGCATGCCGACATATTCGTCGCCGAGCGCGATGGCCAGGTTATCGGTTCCGTCACGTCAGCGAAGGCCGGAGGCGATTTCTCGGACATTGGCCTTCCGGACGAACTCGAAATGCGCACCTTGGTAGTTGATCCCCAGGTCCAGCGTTCCGGCGCGGGCCGCGCCCTTGTTCAGGCGGTAGTCGACCAAGCCCGCTCCCTGGATGGCATCAACGCCGTTTCCCTCACGACAGGGGCTACCTGGGAAAGCGCCAATGCCCTCTACGCGAAGACCGGATTCGAGCGCGAACCGGACCGTGATTGGTTTGTTCCCGGGACCGACATAAAGCTGTTCGTTTACCGGCAGGACGTCCGCCAGCCATAAAGTTTCCTCGTAAACCCCGGCCATCGGGCCGGGTGCGGAAACCGAGAAAGGCGCGGCATGCGCAAGACATTCGGCACGGGCTCGGTCTGGGAACAGACCCTTGGATACTCCCGTGCGGTCCAGGTGGACAACACACTCTTCATTTCGGCCACGGCGGCGAGCGGTGTCGTTGACGGCAAAAACACGATCGTCGGCGACGACTTCTATTCGCAGACCAAGTACATCCTCGAAAAACTGGGCACGGTCCTGGAAGACGCCGGGTTCGCCTATGAGGATGTCGTGCAGTCCAAGCTTTACCTGACAGACATCAGCAAGTGGGAAGACGCCGGCCGCGCGCACGGAGAGGTCTTCGGCGAGATCCGTCCCACCCTTTCCCTGGTTCACGTCCTGCCGTTCCTCGACCCGGAAATGCTGGTCGAAATCGAACTGGTAGCCCAGAAGAGCGCCTAATCAGCCCAGGCTATGCGCGAACTGGCAGTAGATGCCCTCAAAATCGACGGGAGGGGTCATTTACTGCCAGCTCGCGAGGGGACGCCGTAGCGGTGTTCCGGGCGGCCGGTGCTGCCGTAGCGCAGTTGGATCTCGACGGCGCCATCATCGGCCAGCGACGACAGGTACCGTTGCGCAGTGGCGCGTGAGACGCCCACGCGTTCCGCCACTTCGGTGGCCGAGTATTGCTCCCCGGGTGCCAGGGATTCCAGTACCGAGGCTTCGGTGGCCGAACGCGGCTTTCCCGACGGCGCCACGTCACCGGCTATGAGCGCTCGCTTGGCCCGTTCGATCGTGTCCTGGTCCACGGCGTGCTGCCGGCCGAGAAGGCGCCGGTAACGGGCATAGGAACGCAGTTGCTGCGATAGTGATTCCGCTGTGAACGGCTTCAAGAGATAAGCCAAGGCCCCGCGGCGTAGCGCCGTCCTGATGGACACGGCGTCCGACGCCGCAGTCAGCATCATGGCATCCACATCGAGTTGCCCCAGGAGGTCCAGGCCCGAACCGTCCGGCAGGTAAACGTCCAGCAACACAAGGTCCGGCCGCAGGCTGTGCACGGACTGCAGCGCCTGCGCCGTGGATCCCACCGGGGCCAGGGCAAGGAAACCGGCCACGGAGTCCACGTAGGCGGCATGGAGCTTCGCGACGTGGAAATCGTCATCCACAATCAACACCCTGAAGTCTTCGCTCACTGGCGTCCTTCCTTGCGTTCGGAGGGTTCGGCTGAGGCTGCGGCGCGTTCCGCCGGCGGGTTATCGTCCGGCGTACCGGTGACGTTCGGCATCGTGGCCATGAAGACGGCGCCAGGACCGCCGGGGGAGCCTGGTTCCAGGACCCGCACATCTCCACCCCGACGCCGGGCGATTTGCCGCACTAGCGCAAGGCCCAGTCCCTGCCCGCCCGCCTTGGCGATACCGCCCTCGGCGGGCTCCGCCGTCGTGAATCCTTCCACGAAAACCCTATCGGGCTCGATACCGCCCAGGCCGTCGCCGGAGTCCGCGACGACGATGTGTAGCGTGCCGTCGTCGGGCCCCGGTTCGTCGAGCAGCTCAAGCTCCACCCAACGTTTCGCCGAAGAGCCGGCGACGGCGGCGTTGACAGCGTTGTCGATCAGGTTGCCAAGGACCGTGGTGACGTCCTGTGGTTCGGTGACGTGCTCCCGCACCAGGGTCTCCGGGCCGATCCGCAATGACACCCCTCGCTCATCCGCTTCCACGCTTTTCGCGCCGACGAAGGCCTGCAGATAAGGATCCTGAAGAAGCTCGGCTTGTTGGACAGGAAACTTCAAGGGCCCAGTGGCGGAGATCCTGGCGAGGTAGTCTTTGGCCTGGCCGTGTTGACCGATGCTCATGAAACCGGCGATCGTGTGGAGCTGGTTCGCGAATTCGTGGCGTTGGACCCGGAGCGCGGCGGACATCGTGCCCACCGCGTCGAGCTGGCGTGTCAGTTGCTGCAGCTCGGTGCGATCCCTGAGCATGACCACCCAGCCGAGATCCTCCTTGCGGTGCAGCGCCTTGCGGGCGTTGGCGACCAGGACCCGGCCGCCCGCCACGATTTCCACGGCTTCGGCGTCGTGCGCGGAAGGTTGGGTGAGGGCCTTCAGCTGCGCCGGGACGGCGGCCCTTTCCCAGTCAGTGCCGGTCAAGTCAGTGCCGGCCAAATCCGAGCCGGCATAGTCGCTGCCTCCCGTTGCGGGGGAGCCCGTCCTGGGGGAGCCGGGGGTTCCCGGTGCTTCCGGCATGCCCAGCAGCCGCCGGGCCGCGGCATTGAAGACGGTGATGCGGCCATCGGCGGAAATGCCGATCACGCCGTCGTCCACGCCTTGAAGCACGGCAACCTGGTCATGGACGAGGGTACTGATCTCTTCGGGTTCCATGCCCAGGGTCAGGCGTTGCAAGCGACGACGCAGGAGGAAGGACGCGAGAACGCCGGCAACCAGGGAGCCGGCCGCGGTCAGCGCAATCGGCACGATGTCCTCGGCAAGGCTCTGGCCCAGAGTCTCCATGGAGTAGCCGACGCTTATCTCGCCCACCACCGTGGCTGCGGAACCTGGCGCGTACACGGGAACCTTGGCGCCCGCGGACGGTCCCAGGGTTCCGGTGTTCCGGGTGGTGATTTCCTTCCCGGAGAGGGCATCCGAGGGGTCGGTGCTGACCCGTTCGCCGAGCCGGGCTTGGTCCGGGTGGGCGAGCCGCAGGCCCGTCTCGTCCGTGACCACCACGAACAATGCACCCGTGCGGCTCCGGGCAGCCTCGGCAGCGGCTTGGATGGGTCCGGCCGCGAGAACTGCAGCGGGCGGGGTTCCTGCCTCTTTGCTGATGGCTTCGACCTGGCTTCGGATCGCCGGATCCGAAGCCACCGTTCGCGCCAAGGTCAGCGCCTGGTTCTCCGCCTCTGTGCCGATCCGGCCATAGACGAGCCACGCATGGACGCTGCCGCTGAGCAGCACCACCAGGAGGACGACGCCGAGCTGAAGGAGCAGTGTCTGCGTCGAGAACCGGACGGCAAGCCTGGGCATCCTGCCTCCTTCCGATGCGGGAAGGGCCGGCTGGAGCGGGGCAAGCAGCGGCGCTTCACTTCAAGGTCTACATCTCCATTGAAGCATTGAGCAGAATGAGCAAAATGCTCTCAATCAGCACTATGCCAATCAAATCCCGCAAACACCTTGCCGTAAGCGCCGCCACTATACGTTCTGTATCGCGCATCACATCGACGTGATGCCGTTCACTGTAGTAAGGAGCCGGCTGTGCTGGTATTGCTTGGATTCGCAATGATTGCGGTGTTCATGGTCCTGATCATGACAAAGAAGTTGACGCCCGTTCTGGCGCTGATCATCGTTCCCACTATTTTCGGCCTGTTTGCCGGTGCCGGTCTTGGCATCGGAGGCATGGTGATGGACTCGATGAAGTCCATGACGTCCACGGCCGCCCTCCTGATGTTCGCGATCGTGTATTTCGGACTCATGATCGACGTCGGCCTGTTCGACCCTCTCGTGAAGTTCATTCTCCGCAAGCTCGGCAACGACCCAGCCAAAGTCGTCTTGGGCACCGCCATCCTGGCTGCCGCGGTATCCCTCGATGGTGACGGCTCCACGACCTTCATCCTCACCACCGCAGCGATGCTGCCCGTGTACCTCCGTTTGAAGATGAGCCCCGTGGTCCTGACCTGCGTGGCCGGCCTGGCAAACGGCACCATGAACATCCTGCCGTGGGGTGGTCCCACCGCCCGGGCGGCCACTGCCCTCAAGGTCGACGTCAACGACGTGTTCGTTCCCATGGTGCCGTCCCTCATTGCGGGCCTTGTTGTCGTCTTCGTGTTCTCCTGGCTGTTGGGCCTGCAGGAACGCAACCGGCTCCGCGCCGCGGTTCCCGAGATCTGGGGCGACGTCGCCGACGCCGGTGACGTGTTCGACGGCGGAGCGCGCCGCGGCGGCACGGGCGCCGGTTCCTCTGGTGCTGGGTCCTCGGGCGGCGCCGCCGCTAAGCCAGGCGCCGGCGTCGGACTCTTGGAAAGCACCAAAACCCTGGTCGACCTCGCCGACACCGGCTTGACCGACACCGCACTCGATCCCAACCGCAAGACCCTGCGCCCGAAGCTCTTCTGGTTCAACCTCGGCCTGACGGTCGCTGTCATGGTCATGCTCGTGGCCAACCTGGTGCCGTTGCCTTACGTCTTCATGGTGGGTTCCGCAATTGCCCTGCTGGTGAATTTTCCCATGGTCAAGGAACAGGGAGCGCAACTAGTGGCCCACGCGCCGTCCATCGTGGCCGTGGTCAGCATGGTCATGGCCGCGGCTGTCCTCACGGGTGTCCTTAACGGCACCGGCATGGTCAAGGAAATGTCCGCGTGGCTGGTCCACATCATCCCTGCCGAGATGGGTCCGTTCATGGCCGTCATCACCGGCCTGCTCAGCATCCCGATGACGTTCTTCATGAGCAACGACGCCTTCTACTTCGGGGTCCTGCCGGTCCTGAGCGAAACCGCCGCGCACTATGGCATCAGCGGCGCGGAAATGGCCCGCGCCTCCATCACCGGCCAGCCCTTCCATCTCCAGAGCCCCCTGGTCCCTGCCATCCTGCTCTTGGTTTCCCTGGCCAAGGTAGAACTCGGCGACCACCACAAGAAGGTCCTGTGGCGCACGGCGGTCATCTCGGTAGTCATGCTCGCGGTCGGCATGCTGACAGGAGCAATCGGCATCGGGTAACCCCACTAAAAGACAACCGAGACGGCAGAGTGCAAATGGTCCGCACCCTGCCGTCTCGCTTTGTTGTGGCAGGCGCAACGTGATCGGGGCACATCGGGGACGGAGCCGGACATCCTGCCGGCTGCGTCTAAGCGACGAAGGAGCGAGCAGCCAAAGGATCCGTCCGGTCCGGCGCCGGAAGCCGACCCCGGACACGGGCGCCGGGGAGTGCGCCCAACCAACGTAGACTAGTCCGGAAAACCATTTGAACTTTGCAGGGGAGATCCATGGCTGCGATCAACCGTGACGACGTCGCGCATCTTGCGCGTCTTGCTCACATTGAAATGAGTGCCGAAGAGCTGGACAGGATGGCCGGCGAGCTCGCCGTCATCGTGGATTCGGTGAAGTCCGTCAGCGAAGCCGCCGGGGACGATGTCCCGGCTACGTCCCACCCGATTCCGTTGAGCAACGTGTTCCGTGAGGACGTCGTGGGCCACACGTTCACTGCCGAGCAGGCCTTGTCCGGGGCTCCGGATTCCTTCGAGGGCCGCTTCAAGGTTCCGGCAATCCTGGATGAGGACTAAGCGAATGACTGAATTGAACAACTCCGAACTCATCCGCCTGTCCGCAGCGCAACTGGCCGTCAAGCTCGCCGCGCGCGAGGTCACGTCCGTCGAGGTCACCCAGGCGTACCTGGACCGCATCGCCGATGTAGATGGTCAGGTCAACGCGTTCCTGCACGTCAACGCCGAAGAGGCGCTCGCAGTCGCCGCCGAGGTGGACGCGATCCGCGCCGCCGGCGGTGCCGAAGCTGAAGAGCTGCACGAACTCGCGGGCGTTCCCATCGCCGTCAAGGACCTGATCGTCACCATTGGCCAACCCACCACGGCCGGTTCCAAGATCCTCGAGGGTTGGCACAGCCCCTACGACGCCACGGTCATCAAGAAGCTGCGCGCAGCGAAGATGCCCATCCTGGGCAAGACCAACCTGGACGAATTCGCCATGGGGTCCTCCACGGAGCACTCGGCGTACGGCCCCACCCGCAACCCGTGGGACCTGGACCGCATTCCCGGCGGCTCCGGCGGCGGCTCCGCGGCCGCGGTCGCAGCTTTCGAAGCTCCGCTGGCCCTCGGCACTGACACCGGTGGATCCATCCGCCAGCCGGGCGCCGTCACCGGCACGGTTGGCATGAAGCCCACCTATGGTGCTGTTTCCCGCTACGGCGCCATCGCCATGGCGTCTTCGCTGGACCAGATCGGCCCCGTTTCGCGGACCGTGCTGGACTCCGCCTTGCTGCAGGAAGTCATCGGCGGCCACGATCCCTTCGACTCCACTTCCCTGACGGATCCCTTCGACACCCTCGTGGCCGCAGCCAAGACCGGCAACGTCAAGGGCATGAAGATCGGCATCGTCAAGGAACTCCACGGCGAGGGCTACCAGGCCGGCGTCGAGAACCGTTTCAACGAGTCCCTCGAGCTGCTCAAGGAGGCCGGCGCTGAAATCGTCGAGGTTTCCTGCCCCAACTTCAAGTACGCGCTGGGCGCCTACTACCTGATCATGCCGTCCGAGGTTTCCAGCAACCTGGCCAAGTTCGACGGCGTGCGCTACGGCTTGCGTGTCCTGCCGAAGGACGGACCCATGACGATCGAACGCGTCATGGGCGCAACGCGCGCGGCCGGTTTCGGCGACGAGGTCAAGCGCCGCATCATCCTGGGCACCTACGCCCTGAGCGCCGGCTACTACGACGCCTACTACGGCTCGGCGCAGAAGGTCCGGACGCTCATCCAGCGTGACTTCGATGCCGCATTCGCGCAGGCCGATGTCCTGATCTCGCCGACCGCTCCCACCACAGCCTTCAGGCTGGGGGAGAAGCTGGACGACCCGCTGGCCATGTACCTCAACGACGTCGCCACCATCCCGGCGAACATGGCCGGCATCCCCGGTCTGTCCCTGCCCGGCGGCCTCGCCGACGAAGACGGACTGCCCGTGGGTATCCAGCTGCTGGCACCCGCCCGGGAGGACGCCCGCCTGTACCGCGTGGGCGCTGTCCTTGAATCCTTGCTCGAAGAGAAGTGGGGCGGGCCGTTGCTGGCGCAGGCGCCTGAATTGAAAAACGCAGCTCTCGGTACAGCATCCAACTCCGCCGGAGGTTCCAACTAATGTCTACCGACGCTATCCTCAGCTTCGAAGAGGCCATGGAGAAGTACGATCCCGTCCTGGGCTTCGAGGTCCATGTGGAGCTCAACACCAAGACCAAGATGTTCTCCTCCGCCCCGAACGTCTTCGGCGACGAGCCCAACACCAACGTCAACGAAGTGGACCTCGGCATGCCCGGCGTCCTGCCGGTAGTGAACAAGGCGGCGGTGGAGTCCTCCATCAAGATCGGCCTTGCCCTGAACTGCAAGATCGCCGAGTCCTGCCGGTTCGCGCGGAAGAACTACTTCTACCCGGACACCCCGAAGAACTTCCAGACTTCCCAGTACGACGAGCCCATCGCATACGACGGCTACCTGGACATCGAACTTGAGGACGGGACCGTGTTCCGCGTGGAGATCGAGCGCGCGCACATGGAAGAGGACGCAGGCAAGCTCACCCACATGGGCGGCGCCACGGGCCGCATCCAGGGCGCTGATTACTCACTGGTGGACTACAACCGGTCGGGCGTTCCGTTGGTGGAAATCGTCACCAAGCCGATCGAGGGCGCCGGCAGCCGTGCACCAGAGCTCGCCAAGGCCTACGTTGCCGCGGTGCGCGAAATCGTCAAGAACCTGGGCGTTTCCGACGCCAGGATGGAACGCGGCAACGTCCGTTGCGACGCCAACGTCTCCCTGCGCCCGCACGGCCGCGAACGTTTCGGCATCCGTTCCGAGACGAAGAACGTGAACTCGCTGCGCGCCGTCGAGCACGCCGTCCGTTACGAAATCCAGCGCCACGCCGCCGTCCTCGAGTCCGGCGAACCGGTCATCCAGGAGACGCGCCACTGGCACGAAGACACGCGCACGACGACGTCGGGCCGGGCAAAGTCCGACGCCGACGACTACCGCTACTTCCCGGAGCCGGACCTCGTTCCGGTCCTCGCGTCCCGTGAATGGGTGGAAGAACTCCGCGCCACGCTGCCCGAGCCGCCCGCCGCCCGCCGCAAGCGCCTCCAGGCCGACTGGGGCTACTCGGACCTCGAGTTCCGCGATGTGGTGAACGCCGGCGTCATGGATTCCATCGAGGAAACCATCGCGGCAGGTGCCAGCGCTTCCGTGGCCCGCAAGTGGTGGATGGGCGAGATTGTCGGACGTGCCAAGACGGCCGACGTCGACCCCTCCGATCTCGGCGTCACGCCGCAGACCATCGTAGAGCTGCACAAGCTCGTCGAAAGCGGCAAGATCAACAACAAGATGGCCTCCCAGGTGCTCGACGGCGTCCTCGCCGGCGAAGGCGCTCCGGCCGAGATCGTCGAGAAGCGCGGCCTTGCGGTCGTGTCCGACGACGGCCCGCTCCTTGAGGCTATCGACGCCGCACTGGCGGCCCAGCCGGACGTCGCGGAAAAGATCCGCGGCGGCAAGCTGCAGGCCATCGGTGCGATCGTCGGCGGAGTCATGAAGGCCACCCGCGGGCAAGCCGACGCCGGGCGTGTCCGCGAGCTCATCCTCGAGAAGCTCGGCGTCGAAGGCTAACCCGGGCCCAGGCAGTTGGTGTCGTTTTGAAGGGTTAAAACGACACCAGCTGCGGCCTTTGTTGTGTCCGGATCCACAGCCCCCACACAGCTTCGCGGCGCATCATGGTGTCATCAGTTCTTTGCTGCCCGCCCCTTGCCGGCTCGGGGAGGAGCGGAGGAAGGATTCGGCCATGTCCACCATGTCTCCGGGGCTTCGCAAGGCCCTCATCGCCGGCGGTATCGCCGTCGTCTTGAGCGGAGGTGGTGTGGCCGCAGTCTGGGCTGCCGGCCAGGTCATCCCCTCGTACGTAGTGAGCGCGACGCCTACGGATACGGCTTCCCCTGCCACCCCGTCACCGGGGGCCACCTCGCCCGGCGCTCCGTCACCCGGCAAGGCCCGGCCGTTCCCCGCACCTCCCCGCGGCTTCGCAGTTCAGCGGCTCCACGGTGAGTTCACGGTCAAGAACAAGGACGGCACCTTCACAACGCTTGTGATGCAGCGCGGCACCGTGCAGTCAGTCAGCGATTCAAACATCTCCGTGAAGAGCGATGACGGCTTCACCCAGAGCTACGCGATCACATCGTCTACTACCATCGTCAAGCTCCCCGCCTCCGGAACGGGTATGCAAGGCCGGAAGCCGTCGCCCCAAAGCATCAAGGCGAGCGATCTGAAGGCGGGGGATACCGTCGCAGTCTCCGGTACGAAGAGCGGCACCACGGTCACGGCCACGCGTATTACGGCAGGTACCCCGCGCAGCACCCAGCTAAGCCGCAGTTAGTTACGCGGAGCCCGAAAACGGCAACAAAGGCGAGCTAGTCGGGGACGATGCGGCCACGATAAGCGGGGCAGGGGACAACGCTGGCTATGATGCTAATACCGTCGAACTCCACTTACGGGGTGCCGGTCGAGTCAGAAAGGTGACGAATGCGCCCCACGATCAAGTCCGTGGCGGCGGTGGCCGGAGTTTCGACGGCGACTGTGTCTTACGTACTCTCCGGCCGGAGCGGGAAAGCCGGCGGGGGGAGTGGCTCGGGGGTAGCCCCCGCTACGGTGTTGCGTGTCCAGGAGGCTGCCAAGTCTTTGGGTTACAGGCCCAACCAGGCCGCCAGGGCGATCCGCACCGGAAGAACAAATCTGCTCATGTTGTCCTTGACCATGATTTCGGATCCGTGGGCATTGGACATCAGCCGGGCCGTCGGCACGGCTGCGGGTCAGCACGGTATCACCCCCATGATCCTGGCCGACACTGACTGGCGCATCGCACTCAAGCGGCAGAACGCAGACGTGACCTTCATCGACGCCGCGGAGGAACCGGGCGACGCTGAACTGTTGGCGCAGGCGGCCAAACTGCAGCGATTGGTTGTCTTCAGCGACACCATGGAACCTCAGGGGTTCGACGTCGTACGCTCCATGCCCGGGTCCTCCTGCGACCAGGCGGTGGCACACCTGACCAGTCGGCACGTCCGGGTGGGTTGCCTTGCCGCTGCGCCTCGACCAGGCAACCCCATTTCCATCCGCCTGCGGGCGTACATCCAAGGTCTCGCGGCCGCCGGTTTGGATTACCGCGACGAATACGTCGAACGGTTCGACCTGGACACCCAAAGCGCCTTCGACGCGGCCCAGCGCCTGTTGCTGCGGAAGGACCGCCCGACGGCGATTTACGCAACCACGGACTTTGCGGCCATTGCGGCCATTCACGCAGCCCAACGCCTCCAGCTTCGCGTTCCCGAGGACGTCGAAGTGGTGGGCATCGGCAACACGACCGAAGGCGAATTCATGGCGCCGTCGCTGACTACGGTCGGCCCTGAAGGATTTTTCGACGGCGTGGCAGAGTTCCTCCTTGACCGGGCAGAAGATCCGGATGCACCGAGCAAGGTGCTGGAATTCCCTTGGAGCCTCATCGTCAGGGACTCGGCACCCGCCGTTTGAAGTACGACGGCGGTAGGCAGGGGCCCCGGAAGCCCGCCTCCTGCACTGAAGCCCATTCTTCAACCCCCCTTAACGTGCACTTTGGTGACGTTTTGAGCAAAGAAAAATCACTAAAAGATCATTCTCGACCTTGCATTTAAACGATTAACATGATGTGATCGACTACACATCACCAGTGGTGTTGGCTTCCGAATGCGTTGCCGCCGCCGCGAGGGATCGTCGGTCTCCTGACCCATGACATCGGAGAATTCATATGAACCACAACCTGAACCGCAGGTCGTTTCTGTCCTTTGCGGCCGCCAGCGCCGCTGTCGTTTCGCTCGCGGCTTGTGGCGGCAACGGTGCCGCTGGAAGCAACGCCGCCCAGGCTGCGTACGCTGCCCCCGCCAAGGACTTGAGCGCGGAGCTTAACTACGCCATTTGGGACGCGGCGCAAAAGCCCGCGATGCAGAAGATCGTCGCTGAATTCAACAAGCAGTACCCCAATATCAAGGTGACCATCGACGTTACGCCATCGAAGGGTTCCGCCTACTGGACGAAGATTCAGACCCAGGCAAGCAGCAACACCCTGCCGGACGTTTTCTGGATGAATGGCCCGCACATCAAGCTTTACGCCCAAAACAACCAGCTGATGCCCCTGGATGGCCTGGCGTCCGGCAAGGCAGTGGACAAAGCCAGCTATCCCAAGGCGCTCGTGGACCTTTACACCGTCAATGGCACGTTTTATGGGGTGCCGAAGGACTTTGACACCAGTGCGCTCTTCTACAACAAGGCGCTCTTCAAGGACGCGGGCGTGGCTGAACCGACCTCGTCCTGGACCTGGGACGACGTGAAGTCCGCAGGCGCCAAGCTCTCCAAGTTCTATCAAGGCAAGGGCATCTACGGGTACGCCGGAGACCTCACCGGCGGCCAGACCAGCTACTACAACACGATGCTTGAAGCCGGCGGAACCATCATCTCGGCGGACGGCAAGAAGTCCGGATATGACTCGCCCGGCTCCATCGCCGGCCTGCAGTTCTGGCGTGACTTGATTGAATCCGGTGTTTCGCCCTCCATGCAGCAGCTGACCGACACTTCCTCGAGTGACATGTTCACTTCCAAGAAGCTCGCCATGACCATGGATGGATCGTGGACTGTTGGACCGGCACACACCGCCCTTGGCGCCGACCTGGGCATTGTGTCCCTTCCCAAGGGCCCGAACAGCAACCAGAGCGTGATCCATGGTTTGGCCAACGTGATTCCCGCAAATGCGAAGAACCCGGCAGCAGCCCAGGCGTTCGTGGCGTTCCTGGGGTCCCAGGACGCGGCCAGGATCCAGGCCGAAACAGGAACGGTCATCCCGGCCTTCAACGGCACGCAGGATGCCTGGGTCAAGTCCGTGCCGTCCGTTGACCTCGGTGTGTTCCTCGACCTCGCCAAAGATGCCTCGCCTTACCCGGTGTCGGCCAATACTGCGGCATGGAACGAACTGGAGAACTCCCTCTTGCCGCAGGCTTTCGCCGGGACCAAGCCGGTGGCCGACGTCGCCAAAGACCTCGCCAGCCAGATGAATTCTGCGCTGGCCAAAGAGTCATGAAAGCCCCGGTCCTGACAGCGGGTACCGAAACCAGCCGCGACCATGCCACCAAAGCCCCGCTTCCATCGGCGGCCCGAAGGAAAGGCAAGTCAAAGTCAGACGGGTTCTGGCCGTGGTTGTTCGTGGTCCCCACCGTGGTTGGAATCGGCGTGTTCTATCTCTGGCCAATGGTCCAGACGTTCTACTACAGCTTCACGAAGTGGGGCGTCTTCGGCGGCGCCAAGTTCATCGGCCTGGACAACTACACCCGGATGTTGGCCGACTCCAGCATTCCCCAATCAATTCTCAACACACTGATCTATAC
This sequence comes from Arthrobacter bambusae, assembly GCF_030812595.1. Taxonomy (GTDB): domain Bacteria; phylum Actinomycetota; class Actinomycetes; order Actinomycetales; family Micrococcaceae; genus Arthrobacter; species Arthrobacter bambusae_B. The sequence goes on along the minus strand of NZ_JAUSSZ010000005.1, from coordinate 40,488 downwards.
CGCCATCGTGCTGTTGGGGATTCCCGCCGCCGTGATTCTCGCATCCCTGATTGAGCGTCCCGGGATGCGGTTCGCGTCCTTGTACCGGACTCTGTATTTCATTCCCTACGTCACCATGCCCGCCGCGGTCGGCATTGTGTGGAGACTGATTTACAACGGTGACTTCGGGCCAATCAACTGGTTCCTCAGCCTGTTCGGAATCCACGGCCCGTACTGGACCTCCACCCCCGGGTTTGCCCTCCTGGCCGTAGCCACGGTGGGACTATGGATGTCGCTCGGATTCAATCTCCTCATCATTAGCGCGGGACTGCGTGAAATTCCGCGCGAGCTCTTTGAGGCTGCGGAAATGGACGGCGCCAGCAGGATCCGCCAATTCTTCAGCATCACGGTGCCCTTGCTGACTCCCAGCATCTTCTTTGTCACGATCGTCACCGTGATCAGCGGATTCCAGCTATTCGACCTGCTGTACGTGATGATGGGCAAGGCCAACCTGGCCATGCCGCAGACGCAAAGCCTGGTCTATATCTTCTACAACCAGGCATTCCTGCAGAACGACAAGGGCTACGCTGCCGCCATCGGCATCCTGATCCTGGCAATTATCGCTCTCTTGACGGCTTTCCAATTCCGTATCCAGAAGAGGTGGGTCAACTATGTCTGAGTCGACGCTTGCTGCCACAGCCAGGGCCGAATCGGTACCGGTTGGCGAATTGGCGCCCAATCCGTCGTCGGCCCGGGCCCACATGCCCGATGCCAAGAGCCGGAGCGGCAAACAGGGATCCAATACCGTGGCCCATATAGTCCTCGGGATTGGCGGCCTGGTCATGGTCTCGCCCCTGCTGTACCAGATTGTCATGTCTCTTTCGACGAACACCGAGGTCCAGAGCACGCCGCCAACATTGTGGCCAAGCGTGATCCAGTGGCATAACTTCGCGGATGTTTTTGGGTCCATGAATTTTGGTTCACAGCTCTGGGTGACTGTGGCGATTACCGTCCTCAGGGTCATTGGACAGGTGCTCTTGTGCTCGATGGCGGGCTACGCCTTCGCCCGGATGCGCTTCCGATTCAAGGGGCCCTTGCTGGCGCTGGTGTTGTCGATCATCATGGTGCCGTCCCAGCTATTCCTCATTCCGCAGTACCAGATCATCCAGAACCTGGGATGGTTGAACAGCATCGCAGGCATCGTGGCGCCCGGCATCTTCAGCGCATTCGGCCTGTTCCTCATGCGCCAGTTCTTCATGGGACTCCCGGATGAACTTGAAGATGCTGCCCGGCTGGATGGAGCCAATCCGTTCCAGGTCTTCTTCAGGGTCATGTTGCCGTTGGCGGCCAATGGCCTGTGGGCGCTGGTGGTCATCACCGTGTTGTGGTCCTGGAACGATCTGCTCTGGCCTTTGGTCGTCACGTCGACGGCGAACGCCGCACCGTTGAGCGTCGGGTTGTCGAACCTCCAGGGCGAACATTCCAATAACTATCCGATCCTGATGGCGGCCTCACTGATGGCCATGGCACCGATCCTGATCATGTTCCTGCTCATGCAGAAACGTGTCATGGCGGGCATTGGCCGCTCCGGGCTCAAATAGGAGAGGACACCGTACTTTGACGGAAGAGAAATCCGCGCCAGGCGAAGGCTGGTCATTCGTCTTGGCTGACTCGTTGGAAAAGGTTTATCCGGAGCGGGAGCCGCGGCCGCTGGACACCAGCATTCCGCAGTCCGTTTTCCCGGGTGAAACGGCGTCGGTCCAGCTGGCTCTCCGGCCTCCACTGGGGCCTGACTTCCGGTCGCCGCAGCCGTTGGTTGTGGCAGTCGGTGGTTCCGCGGCGCCGTTCAGCTCCATCTACCAGGTGGAGCTCGTGCCATGCATCGTGGCTGCGTTTCCACAGCATGATGATGGTTATGACAAGGACACCCCTGGACTGTATCCCGATCTATTGCGGCCCGCCCCGGACGGAGCGATCCAACCCATCTTCGGTCATTGGACTGCTGCCTGGATCGATATCGTGGTGCCTTCCCCGGAACGAGCGGGAGAATACGACGTCGACATCTCGGTGACGGACGCATCGGGAGGCTTCCTCTTCACCACGAGCGTCACGATCCGGGTCCTCGAGGCTATGCCGGCGGAACTCGGGATCGTGAACGCCCATTGGTTGCACTGTGACGGACTGGCAACGCACTACGGGGTCAGTGTGTTCAGTGAGGACCATTGGGCCATCATCGATGCGTTCATTGGGTCCGCCGCGCGGATGGGGGCCAACTCGTTGTTGACGCCTACCTGGACGCCCCCGTTGGACACTGCCGTTGGCGGGAGCCGCTTGCCCACTCAGCTCATAGGCATCAGCGATGTTTCCGGATACGAATTTGATTTCAGCAATTTGCGCCGCTGGATCGCCTTGTGCGCTAAACATGGCATCCGCTATTTGGAAATCGCCCATTTGTTCACCCAGTGGGGTGCCAAGGCAACGCCTGCCATTTACGTCCGCACCGCCGAAGGGCAGGAACGCCGCTTTGGCTGGGACGTTCCTGCGACGTCGGCTTCATACCGGGCCTTGATGGCCGAACTGCTGCCAGCGTTGCGTTCTTTCCTGGCGGAGCATTGGTCCCTTGACCGGGTGATCTTCCATATTTCCGACGAACCGTCGGGAACCGAAGCCATGGCAGGGTACCAACAGGCCAAGGACGCGGTGGACGATCTTTTGTGCGGGCTGACGGTGGTTGACGCACTCAGCGACTTTGAGCTCTACAGCAGCGGTATCGTGCCGCATCCGGTCGTGGCAACGGACGCGGTGGTGCCGTTCCTGGCCGCCGGGGTGGAAAACCTCTGGGTCTACTACTGCGTCTCCCAGGACCGGGGCGTCGCCAATCGTTTCATCTCCATGCCCTCTGTCCGCAACCGGGTTCTGGGGCACCAACTGTTTGCTTTGGCGTGCGGCGGCTTCCTGCACTGGGGATTCAATTTTTACAACACTGCGCACTCGCTGGCACCCGTGGATCCATTTACGGACACATGCGCCGGCGGTGCTTTTCCGGGCGGCGACGCATTCATGGTCTACCCGGGGCCGGACCGAAAACCGTGGGAGTCGATCCGTTACAAGGTATTCGCGCAGGCCATGTGGGACCACCGCGCATTCTCCCTGTTGGCGAAGCTGACCGGCCGCAAGAAAGTGCTGGAGCTCATGGATACAAACGGCTCCGGCGGACGCCTGGCCATGGACGACTTCAGCTACGATCCGCTCCACTACAGGAGAGTTCGGGAGCAGGTCAACCAAAGGATCGCGGAGCTCATCGGTCAATGATCCACATGGCACGCGCACATCAACTTTTCGAGTTAGGGAATCACTTATGGACCTCAAAGTAGGCATCGTCGGCTTCGGGCTGCGCGCGTCCTTGTGGCGCCACGCGCACAAGCCGGGCGAAGGCTCCGAAGTCACCATCGTGTGCGACACGAGCGAGCGAGGCCGGGCGGATGCGTCCAAGCACATCCCCACAGCCCGGGTCGTGGCCGATCTCGACGAGATCCTGGACAGCGGGATCGACGCCGTGCTTGTCCTCACCCCGGACAACCAGCATGCCGCCGTCGCGGTCCGCACGCTGAAGGCTGGAATACCGACGTTCTGCGAGAAGCCCATCGACGTGACCATCGAGGCCGCCGACCTTGTTCTGCGGACCGCCCACGAAACCGGGACCAGGCTCTACGTCGGCCACAACATGCGGCACATGCCCGTGGTGGTCCAAATGCGCGAACTCATTGAGGAAGGCCGGATCGGCGAAGTCAAGGCCGTTTGGTGCAGGCATTTCGTGGGTAACGGAGGGGACTACTACTTCAAGGACTGGCACTCCGAGCGCAAGAATGTCACCTCGCTCTTGCTGCAGAAAGGCGCCCACGACATTGACGTGATCCACCGGCTCGCCAACGGGTACACGCGGCGGGTTTCCGCCGTCGGAGATCTGGCTGTCTACGGCTCGGTGCCCCGGCGGAGCGACAACAGCGGCCGGCGTATGCGGGACTGGTTTTCGATCGACAACTGGCCGCCTACAGAGCAGAAGGACCTCGCCGAGAACATCGACGTCGAGGACATCTCGATGATGAACATGGTCCTGGACAACGGAGTGCTGGCGTCCTATCAGCAGTGCCACTTCACGCCGGATTACTGGCGGAACTACACCGTGATCGGGACGAAAGGCAGGATCGAGAACTTCGGCGACGGACCCGGCCAGCAGATCAAGGTGTGGACAACACGGTCAAGCGGTTACGCGGAGCCGGACGCCGTCGTCGAAATCCAGGACGGCGAGGGCGGCCACGGCGGCGCGGATCCGCGGCTGATCGCGGAGTTCCTCCGCTTTGCGGCCGAGGGTGGACAGACGCAGACCAACCCGATCGCAGCCCGCCAGGCCGTTGCCGCCGGAGTCCTGGCCGCGGAGTCCCTGCGCGGTGACGGTTCCGCCCGCGACATTCCGGCCCTGCCCCAGGACCTGGTGGAGTACTTCGAAGCCGGGCAGCCGGGCTTGGTCCAGGGCCGCCGAAGCTAGCGTCCCGGGTCCAGCAGGTTAGGCGGCGTCGGCGAGTTCGGTCATGACGGTCTGCAGTGCTTCGCAGACCGTCATGACAGATTTCCGTTTCAGTGTTTCGGGCCTTGCCAGGATGTCGATTTTGCGCACGGAATTCACCCCCGCGAGCGGACGCAGCACCACGCCGGCGTCCAGTACCCGCTGGGCGGTGAACCGCGGGAGCAGACCTATCGCGCCTCCGTCCGCCACGAGCGAGGCCACGGTGGAATAGTCGTTGATGCGGTGCAGGACATCAGCCGGACGCCCGCTGACGGCCACAACGGCGGCCAGCACGTCCGCGGGGGAGTAGCCTGCGCGGCTGGTCACCCAGGGCTGCCCGACGACGTCGGCCGGCCTGAGTTCGCGGCTCGCCGCGAGCGGGTGCCCGGCAGGCAGCGCGACGTCGAGCGGTTCGTCGGCGAGCGGGATCACGGCTACTTTGTCGGTGGGCCACCCGGGACTGTGTTCCATCCGGTGCGCCAGCACGAGGTCATAGCGCGCGGCGAGTCCAGGGAAGTCTTCCTGTGCGACATCTTCGTCGGCGAGCTTCACGCGGGGAACGCTGTTTTCCGGACCCGCGTTGCGCGCGGAGGTCAGCAAGGCCGCGAGCGGAGCGAACAAGGCCTGGCCCGCGCTGTGGAAGGCGCTGACGGTGACTGTTGAGCCAGGCGAGTCGTGGTACGCGCCGATGGCTGCCTGGGCGTCCGCGAGCGCATTGACGACGGCGGCTCCGGCGTCGGCGAGGACCCGGCCCGCGTCGGTGAGCACCAGGGCGCGGCCCTCTTTGCGGGTCAGGGGTACGTCCACGGACTTCTGCAGGAGCGCGAGCTGCTGGGAGACGGCCGACGGAGTGACCATGAGGGTCTCGGCCACGGCCTTGACACTGCCCAGATCTCCTAGTTCCCTGAGCATTTGGAGCTGATGAACTTCCATTTAGCAAATGCTAAATCGTTGATTGAGAAAAACCTAGTTGTGCTAAACCGTGCGCGAAGCTTCAATGAAGTGAAACGGCACACAACGGCCCAATCCCTTGAGTTAGGAAGACCCATGAAGGCTCTCTACAAGTCCGGCCCCCACGCTGGTTTCGAACTCGTCGAACGGCCCGAGCCGGAGGCCGGTCCCAGCGACGTCAAGATCCGCGTCATGACCACCGGCATCTGCGGCACTGACCTGCACATCCAGTCCTGGGACGCTTGGGCACAGAGCATTATCGAGACTCCCTTGATCGCAGGACACGAGTTCTACGGCGAAGTGGTCTCCGTCGGCGAAGACGTCCGCGACGTCAAGGTCGGAGACCGCGTCTCCGGAGAAGGCCACGTGGTCTGCGGCATTTGCCGCAATTGCCGCGCTGGCCGCCGCCAGATGTGCATCCACACGGTGTCCGTAGGCGTGCAGCGCGATGGTGCGTTCGCCGAATACGTCGTCATCCCGGAGACCAACGTCTGGGTCCACCAGGATCCTTCCATCACCCCTGAGCTCGGCGCCATTTTCGATCCCTTCGGCAACGCCGTCCACACCGCACTGAGCTTCCCCCTGGTCGGCGAGGATGTGCTCATCACCGGTGCCGGACCCATCGGACTCATGGCAATCGCCGTCGCGCGCCACGCCGGTGCCCGCAAGATCGCCATCACGGACGTCTCGGCTCCCCGCCTTGAACTCGCCCGGAAAATGGGCGTGGATCTCGCCGTCGACGTTTCGAAGACGCGCGTCAAGCATGCCCAGCTCGAGCTCGGCATGCGCGAAGGATTCGACATCGGCCTGGAAATGTCCGGACATCCCACGGCCCTGCCTGAGATGATCAACAACATGAACCACGGCGGACGCATCGCCATGCTTGGCTTGCCCAGCCAGTCCATCGACATTGACTGGGGCAAAGTGGTCACGCACATGTTGACCCTCAAGGGCATCTACGGCCGCGAGATGTACGAAACCTGGTACGCCATGAGCGCCATGCTGTCCTCCAACCCCGAACTGCACAGCCGCATTTCGGCCGTCGTCACGGACAAGCTGTCCGCCACCGACTGGGAAAAGGGCTTCGAAATCGCCCGCGCCGGCACCGGCGGCAAGGTTGTCCTCGACTGGACCGAAATCTAAGAGCCCTTAAAGTCCGCCAAACCAGCACCCTACTCCCAGTACCAGGAGCCACCATGTACTCAAGCATCAAAGACCAGCTGCAGGGCGAACTTGAAGAGATCCGCACCGCCGGCCTTTTCAAGACCGAACGCCACATCGACTCACCGCAGGCCAGCCACATCTCCGCAGGCCAGCTAGGCCAGCCGGCGAACAGCGTCCTGAACTTCTGCGCCAACAACTACCTAGGCCTGGCAGACCACCCGGACATCATCGCGGCCGCAAAGTCCGCCATGGACGAGCGCGGCTTCGGCATGGCATCCGTGCGTTTCATCTGCGGCACCCAGGACCTGCACCTTGAGCTCGAGGCCCGCGTATCACGGTTCCTGGGGACCGAGGACACCATCCTGTTCTCCAGCTGCTTCGACGCCAACGGGGGTGTCTTCGAGTCCCTGTTCGGGGCCGATGACGCCATCATCTCCGATTCCCTGAACCACGCCTCCATCATCGACGGCATCAGACTCAGCAAGGCCAGGCGCTTCCGCTACGCCAACCAGGACATGGCCGATCTCGAGGCCAAGCTGATCGAGGCTTCAACCGGCGAGGCCCCGGCCCGGCGCAAAATCATCGTGACGGACGGCGTCTTCTCCATGGACGGCTACCTCGCTCCGCTCGAGGCCATCTGCGATCTCGCGGAAAAGCACGACGCGCTGGTCATGGTGGACGATTCCCACGCCGTGGGCTTCATGGGAGCCACCGGCGCCGGAACCCCTGAACACGCGGGTGTTTCCGACAGGATCGACATCTACACCGGCACGTTCGGCAAGGCCCTTGGCGGCGCCTCCGGCGGCTACGTCTCCGGCCGCGGGGAAATCGTCGCCATGCTGCGCCAGAAGGCCCGCCCGTACTTGTTCTCCAACTCCCTGGCTCCGGCCATCGTCGCGGCAACCATCAAAGCCATTGAGCTGGTCCAGGGCTCGGGCGAGCTCCGCTCCAGGCTCTTCGAGAACGCTGCCTTGTTCCGCCGCCGCATGGGCGAGGAAGGCTTCGAGCTGCTCGACGGCGAGCACGCAATCATTCCGGTGATGTTCGGCGACGCCGTGGCCGCCGCGAAGGTTGCCGACGAGATGCTCCACCACGGAGTGTTCGTCACGGCGTTCAGCTATCCCGTGGTACCCAAGGGGGCTGCCCGGATCCGTGTGCAGCTCTCGGCCGCGCACAGCTCCGACGACGTCGAGGCGTGTGTCCAGGCATTCGTGAAGAGTCGCTCCGCCGCGGGCCTCTGATTTCCCATGATCCTCACCATCCTGGGCGGCGGGGGATTCCGGGTACCCCTGGTCTATTCGGCGTTGCTGTCGGACCACGGGCCCGGCCGGGTCACCGAGCTCAGGCTGTTCGATGCCGACCCCGCGCGCCTGGGCGTGGTGGCCCGGGTCCTTGCCGACATGGCCGAAGGGGTGCCCGATGCGCCCGCCGTGAGGATGTTCACGGAGCTCTCCGAAGCCCTGCCCGGCACCGACTTCATCTTCTCTGCGATCCGGGTGGGCGGGCTCGAAGGGCGCTCGGCCGACGAACGGATTGCCCTGGAGCATGGAGTCATCGGGCAGGAGACCGTGGGTGCCGGCGGGATCTCGTACGCACTGAGGACCATTCCGGTGGTCCTGGACATCGCCGAGTCGGTGAAGAAGCATGCTCCGGAAGCCTGGTTCATCAACTTCACCAACCCGGCAGGGGTCATCACCGAGGTCATGACGCGGGTCCTTGGCAACAAGGTGGTGGGGATCTGCGATTCGCCGGTGGGCCTGGCCAGGCGATGCCTGCTCGCTGCTGGAATCCACCGCGGCGGTGCTGCCTTCCGGGACGGCTCCGTGGAGATCGACTACGTCGGCCTGAACCACCTGGGCTGGCTGCGCGGGCTGGTGGTCGGGGGTGAGGATGTCCTGCCGTGGCTCTTGGCGGACGACTCCGCCATCGAGTCCTTTGAAGAGGGCCGGCTGTTCGGTGCTTCCTGGATCAAGGCCTTGGGTGCGGTTCCCAATGAGTATCTGCATTACTACTATTTCCGGCGGGAAGCGCTCGACGCCGACCGGCGCGCCGGAACCACCCGCGGCGCCTACTTGGCGCGGCAGCAGTCCTCCTTCTACAGCGGTCTAAGGGTCGGAAACGACGGCGGTGCGGAGCTTGCCCAAGGGGAGACGGCGTCGAAGGCAGCCCTCAGGCTCTGGGAAAAGACCAAGCTGGATCGCGAAGAGACATACATGCAGAGCAACCGGGAGGCAGCCGGCACGTTCGAACGAGACGCTGATGACTTGGTATCCGGCGGCTACGAAGCCGTGGCTTTGGCAATCATGCGCGCCATCAGCCAGGGGGAGCCGGCGCGCCTGATCCTCAATGTCCCCAACGGGAGCACCCTGGCCGAACTGGACGCCGAGGCCGTCATCGAGACGCCCTGCTTCGTGGATGCCCGCGGGGTCCGCTTGCTCCCGGCCAAGGCGCTTCCGGACTATGCTCGCGGACTCGTCATCAATGCCAAGGCCGTGGAACGCGCCACGATCGACGCTGCGCTCACGGGGTCCCGGCGCTCCGCGTACAAGGCGATGGCGATGAATCCGCTGGTGGACTCGGTCAGGGTGGCAGAAGCGCTCCTGGACGACTACATCAACCATTTCACGGAGCTTCAATACCTGCGCTAGGTCCCTTCACGGGAGCCCTGTCCCAAGGGGGATCCGAGGCCTAGTATCTGCAGCATGGACAAAGATGCAGCACAACGTGTAACCGAGGTGTTGGATTCGCAGCAATGCTGGAATCTCCTGAGGGGCGTGTCCGTCGGCCGGCTGGCCGTGTGGCTTGGAGACCACCCCGACATTTTTCCAATCAACTACACCGTGGACCAGGGGACGGTTGTGTTCCGGACCGGAACCGGCACGAAGCTGGCCGCGGCTTTGGGCGACTTCCCGGTGGCCATGGAGGTGGACGGGGTGAACCCGGACACCGGAATCGCGTGGAGTGTGGTGCTCCATGGCAAAGCGGCGCCCGTCGAACAGATCGACGACGTGGTCAACACGTTCTCGCTGCCCCTCTTTCCCTGGGAAGCCGGCAAGAAGGACCATTTCGTGCGGGTTCCCGCGGATTCGATCTCGGGGCGGCGCTTCACCGTCACGGAGCCGCTCACGTGGTGGACCCCCTATAGCGGGATCAAGCGGTCCGCTGTGGAATAGGAGGTCCTGTCCCGGCAACGGGCCCACTCAGCCAGCCCCTCAGCCAGCCCCCTCGCATCTGGGCCCGAGCGCTGACAGGATGGTGGGATGGCGGCAAATTATGATGTGCTAATCGTCGGTGGAGGCATCGCAGGGTTGTCGCTGGCTTCAGCGCTGGCAGGCCAGTGTTCGGTTGCCCTCGTGGAAGCTGAACAGACGCTTGCCTACCACACGTCATCCCGTTCGGCCCGGCAGCTGATCCCGAGCTACGGACCTGCGGTAGTACAGGAACTCACCGTCCGCACGCTGGAACTGATGGCAGCCCGCGACGCCGAGTTGCCGGTGCCGGTGCTGGAACCGCGATCGTTCATGCTGGTGGGCGACGAAGCCACAGTCAAGGCAGAAGCCAGCGGCCACATGCATCCCATCACGCACGCCGAAGCCCTGGAGCTGTGCCCGGCACTCAACCCAGGATCCTTCACGGCCGCCGGCCTGGATACGGGCTCATTCGCGTGCAACGCGCCCGTGCTGTTGGAAGACCACCGGCAGCGCGCGGAGGCAAACGGAGCAGACATCATCACCGGCGCCAAGGTGCATTCGGCCCAACGCCTCGGTTCCGGCTGGCAAGTGGGCGCCGGGCTGGAAGGATTCCAGTCCGCCGTCGTCGTCAACGCTGCCGGCGCCTGGGCGGACGAACTCGCCGTGCTCAGCGGAGTGGAGAAGCTGGGCCTGCAGCCGTTCCGCCGCACCGCGGCGATCGTCGACGTCGAACGCCCGCTTCCGCCCGGAAGCCCCATGGTGTGCGCCGCGGACGACTCCTACTACTTCCGCCGCGAGGGCGAACAGGTGCTCATCTCGCCGTCGGAGACCGTACCGAGCGGCCCGGAAGACGCCCGGCCCCGGCCCGGTGACGTGGAAGCGCTCGTCACCCGGCTGAACTCCATTACCTCGCTGGGCATCCGCTCGGTCGCCAGGGCCTGGACCGGCTTGCGCACGGAAGCGGCCGATGGCGTCCCGGTGGTCGGGTTCGACGCCGAGGCCCCCGGCTTCTACTGGCTCGCCGGGCAAGGCGGGTACGGTTTCCAGACCTCCTCCGCCATCGCCGAGCTCGCCGCCGCGGAGATCCTTGGCTCACTATCCGGAACTAGTCCGGTATCCCGGACAGCGACGGCGCTCGCTGCGGCCCGTTGGTCGATCCGCCGTTGAACAATAGGTTCATGAGCGGGCGGACGAGCACACTGATCAGCAACATCGGCGAACTGATGACCCAGGATGCGGAGCATCGTGTCCTCAGGGACGCCGCCGTGGTGATCGAAGGTGAACGGATTTCCTGGATCGGTCCCGCGTCCGAGGCCCCGTCGGCTGATGGGCACGTGGATGCGGAAGGGCGCGCCGTCCTCCCGGGTTGGGTGGATTCGCACTCGCACCTGATTTTCGCCGGGGACCGCACCGCCGAGTTCGAGGCCAGGATGGCCGGCCAAGGCTACAGTGCCGGGGGCATCGCAGTCACCACAGGCGCCACGCGCGCCGCGAGCGACGAGGAACTGACCCGGCTCGCCGCCGCGCGCGTGGCCGAAGCCGTCTCCCAGGGCACCACCTATCTCGAGAGCAAGACCGGTTACGGACTGGACCTCGAGAACGAGGCCCGCAGCGCGCGCATCGCGGCGGCGACCGTGGACGAAGTGACTTACCTCGGCGCGCACTTGGTCCCGGCGGGAGCCGACGCCGAGGAGTACACGGACCTCGTCTGCGGTCCGATGCTCGACGCCGTCCGCCCCTACGTCAGCTGGGCCGACGTTTTCTGCGAGCGCGGCGCTTTCAGCGAAGAGCAGTCGCGCCGGGTCCTGTCCGCCTGCCGGGATGCGGGCCTGGGCCTGCGCGTCCACGGCAACCAATTGGGCGAAGGGCCCGGCGTGCAGTTGGCCGTGGAGTTCGGTGCGGCCAGCGTCGATCACGTCAACTACCTTTCAGCGGCCGATATCGAGGCACTCGCAGGGACGTGGAGCGGTTGGGATGCGTCCACCGGGACCGGCCAGCGCGGCACAGTGGCCACGTGCCTGCCCGCTTGTGATCTTTCCACCCGCCAGCCGCTCGCACCGGGCCGGGCGTTGATCGACGCGGGGGTGCAGATTGCCTTGGCCGCGAACTGCAACCCCGGCACCTCTTACACGAGTTCGATTGCTTTCTGCGTCACCACGGCGGTGTTGCAGATGCGCCTGAGCGTCCACGAGGCCGTCAGGGCGGCCACCTATGGCGGTGCGCTTGCCCTGGGCCGGGAGTCGGGCAACGACGTCGACGGCGAACGGGCCGTGGGCTCGATCGCCGTCGGGCACCGCGCCGACCTTCACATGCTCAAGGCGCCGTCGGCCACGCATCTTGCCTACCGGCCCGGTATCCCGCTGACCTTCGGGGTGTGGCGGGCCGGAGTCCGCGCGGTGTAGTCCAGCCGGGCCGCATTCTAACGGACAGCCGGCTTTCCCCGGTACCTGCCCCCCGCAATGAGCCAAGCGGCAGGCCCGACAAGGGGAACGAAGACGACCAGAAGGAGCCAGAGGATGGTTTCCCGTTTCGTCAGGGTCACGGCTTTGCGGGCAAGCAATACCAAGGCCCAAATGAACAGGCAGATTGAGATCAATGCAAGGGTGGTTGCAAAAATCTCGTATCCGGTAGGTGCGAGCACCTCATCGCCGGCTGGAATCGACAAGAACATCGGACCCCCTCAGATGTTGACGAATCTATCACTCACCAAGCCCCACGGCCCTTGAACTACCTGCTGAAGTGCGGCACGCTGGCCCAGGTTCAATCCGTTGACCCAGCCGAGCTTTTTCATTCTCATCTTCCCCAATGCTCATAAGTGATGGTTGGTCCGGATCGGCGCCGGTCCTAGGCCGATCCTAGGCAGCCGTCCCTGCCTCCAGGTGTGGATTTCCTAAAAATGAGTGCCAAAACAGGCGAGATTGAGTGTCGCCTGAGGAGTTTTTCTGTGAGTAAGAACGATGGATCCGGGCCAGGCATGGCCCCCGCTGCTGGCATGGAGGGTTTGGCTGGCTGGCATGCACGGAAGCCCTCGACGATCCTTGTGCGATTGAAAATGATCGTTTAGTGTTTCTATAGATCATTAAACGTCATATCGCCGGATGTTTCGTTGAGGGTTGAAGAGTGCGTCGAAGAAGCGCGGACAGGAATGGTAAGTGCGATGAGTAACAACACCCTCGGGGCCTTCATGGAAGAAGAGCTTCTTTCGCAGCCCGAGGTCTGGAAGCGGGCCATCGGACAATGCGGACTTGAGCAATCCAAGGCTGGGCACCTGCTGCCGGCGGACGGAGAGCGGATCGCCGTCGTCGGTTGCGGTACCTCATGGTTCATGGCGCAAAGCTATGCCGCTGCCCGCGAAGCCGCGGGCAAGGGCGTCACGGACGCGTTCGCAGCGTCCGAAGCGTTCCTTAATCACAACAGCGCGGGCCGCCAGTACGACGCCGTGATCGCCGTTACCCGCTCCGGCACCACCACGGAGGTACTTGAGCTCCTGGAAGCCTTGCGGGGAATGGCCGTCAGCGGAAAACCAAGGACGATTGCGGTGGTCGGAGACGTGGATTCACCCATCACCGCGTTGGCCGACGCCGTGATCGGCCTTCCTTACGCCGACGAGAAATCAGTGGTCCAGACCCGCTTCGCCACAACGGCCCTCGTGTATCTCCTGACGAGCCTTGGCATCGAACTCGGCACCGCCATCGAGGATGCCCGGACCGCGGTCTCCGAGCCTGTCTCCCAGGAGTTGCTCGACGCCGAACAGTTCACCTTCCTGGGGACCGGCTGGACCGTTGGCCTGGCCCACGAAGCCGGACTGAAGATGCGCGAAGCCGTGCAGGGTTGGACGGAATCCTATGCCGCGATGGAATACCGGCACGGGCCTATTTCCATTGCGGCACCCGGCAGGGTGACATGGATCTTCGGTCCGCAGCCTGAGGGGCTGGACGCCGATATGGGCCGCACGGGCGCGTTGTACATCCACACCGGCAAGCACCCGCTCGCCGAGCTGGCCCGGGTCCATAAGGTCACCCTGGAGCGGGCACGCGTGCGCGGCCTCAACCCCGATCTTCCGCGCAACCTCACGCGCTCTGTCGTACTGAACGCCCCGGCCTAGGTCATCCCCATGGTTCTCGGAGCCGCTGAATCCGCAGTCCTGGCCTTCGACGTAGGCGGGACCGACCTGAAGGCAGGCCTTGTCGACACGGCCGGGAATGTCCTGGGATTGCGCCGCACTGCGACGCCGCACGATCCCTTGCGACCGGGCGAGGCAGTCCTGGACGCTGTAGCGGCATTGGCCTCGGAATTTGCCGCCGAATTCCCCGGCCACCCGGCGAAGGCGGCGTGCATTGTTGTCCCGGGAATCGTTGACTCCGACTCCGGGGTGGGAATCTATTCGGCGAACCTGGGGTGGCGTAACTTTCCCTTCGGGGAAAAGGCCGCGCAGCGCCTCGGGCTGCCGGTCTCCTTCGGTCATGATGTCAGCACGGCGGCCGAAGCCGAATTCCGGTTCGGAGCTGCCCGCGATTTTCGAAACGTCGTGGTGATGGTGGTTGGCACGGGAATCGCCGCCGCCGTCATTTCCGATGGGTACCCCGTGCGTGCAGGTGGGTTCGCCGGGGAACTGGGCCACGCCCTCGTTCCTGACCCGGACGGTCCAGGCCACGCGATCCTCGAGGCCGTCGGATCGGCCGGAGCGATCGCCCGGCGTTACAGCGACAAAGCCGGAACTCCGCGCACCGGTGCCCGTGAAGTCCTCGAACGGGCCAAGGCGGGAGATGCGCTGGCAGCCCGGATCTGGGCCGACGCCGTGGACGCCCTCGCCTTCAGCCTGAGCCAATGCGTCAGCATCATCGGTACCGAAGCGGTGGTGGTGGGCGGCGGCCTGGCCGAAGCGGGCGACGGACTCCTTGAGCCACTTCGTTCGCGCCTCGACGAGCTGCTCGATTTCCAGCGCCGGCCGATCATCACCCGCGCCCAACTGGGCCAGGATGCAGGCCTGCTCGGCGCCGCCATGCGGGCCAGGGCCCTCCTCCCTGCCGGGAAGGCCGCCTCCGGCACGGGTACGCGGCGATGAACCAGGCCATGAAACCGGTCATCACCGTGACGCCCAATCCGGCGGTCGACCTCAGCTACCACGTCGCCGGGATCACCCCCGGAGCAAGCCATCGCGTCGCCGCACCCCTCAGCCGCGCAGGTGGAAAAGGGCTCAACGTCGCGCGCGTGGCCCACCAACTGGGCCATCCCGTACTGGCACTCGCGCCCGCGGGCGGCACGGCCGGTGCCGAATTCGCTGCCGAACTGCGCAGCAGCGGCGTGCCGCACCGCCTGGTCCCGGTTGCCGCCGAAACGCGGCGCAGCATCGCCCTTGTGGATACGGTGGGCGGTGAAACATCCATTTTCAATGAAGAGGGGAGCCCCCTCCAACCGGCCGAATGGCAAGCGCTGGCCGCCGCCGTCGTCGACGCCCTGCACATCGACAACCCGGACGGGCACGGCGCGGGAGTTCTTGTCGGTTCCGGCAGCCTGCCGCCAGGCGCGCCGGCCGACTTCTACCCGGCGCTCGTGCGTCTGGCGCACGACGCCGGGATTCCCGCCGTCGTCGATACCTCCGGTCCCGGGACCATCGCTGCCGCACGGGCCGGGGCGGACCTCCTCAAGCCCAACAACCACGAGCTGCTTGAAGCAACGGGTGAAATCGGGCTGGAAGACGCGGCACGGCGCTTGATCGCCCTGGGGGCAAAAACCGTCCTGGTCAGCGCCGGCGCCGACGGCATGCTCGCGTTCCATCATGCCGCCCCCGGAGGCCACTGGAGCGCCCGACTCCCGGAACCACTCAGCGGCAACCCCACGGGCGCCGGCGACGCCGCAGTGGCCGCGGCTGCCGTCGCGCTCGCCGCCGGCATCACCGACATCCCGACGATCCTGCGCCGGGCAACAGCCTGGTCCGCGGCCGCAGTGCTCATGCCTGCCGCCGGTGAGATCTCGCCGAGCTACGCGGACCTTGAAGACCAACTCATTCTCAGCTGGAAGGAAACCCTGTGACGCTCGTCAGTACACGGGAACTCATGGATACCGCCGCGGCCAACGGAATCGGGCAGGGCGCCTTCAATGTCATCCACCTCGAAACCGCGGAAGGCCTGGTCGCCGGGGCCGAGGCCGCGGCTGTCCCGCTGATCCTGCAAATCTCGGAGAACTGCGTCCGTTTCCACGGCGGACTCGTCCCGATCGCCCGCGGCGCAATGTCCATCGCCCGGGACTCCTCCGTGCCGGTGGCACTGCACTTGGACCACGCCGAAACCGAAGAACTGGCCCTGCAGGCCGTCGACCTCGGGTTCGGCTCCGTCATGTACGACGGCGCGCACTTGCCTTATGACCGGAACGTTGAAGTTACGCGACGGGTCGCCACATACGCCCAGGACCACGGGGTCTACGTCGAGGCCGAGCTCGGGAAAGTAGGAGGCAAGGACGGCGCCCATGCTCCCGGAGTCCGGACGGACCCGGTCGAGGCCCGTTCCTTCATTGACGCTACCGGCGTCGACGCGCTCGCCGTCGCCGTCGGCTCCTCGCACGCCATGACCGAACGCAACGCCGCCTTGGACTTGGCCCTCATTGCCCGGCTCAAGCAGGCCGTCCAGCGTCCGCTGGTCCTGCATGGTTCCTCCGGCGTGCCTGATGAAATGCTCGTAGCGGCAATCCGGGCCGGTATGACTAAGATCAACGTATCCACACACTTGAACGGGTTCTTCACCCGCGCCGTCCGTGAGTACCTGGATGCCAACCCTTCGGTGGTGGACTCCCGCAAGTACATCAAGGCCGGACGGGACGCGCTGGTGTTGGAAACCGCACGTCTGCTGACGCTGTTCGCGAAAGTGAATTAGTCCCAATTTCCGGAAGGTTCGTGATGACCCGCAACGATCGACTGACGGCCATCCTTGATCTCCTCGCCGAGTCAGGGCATGTTGAGGTCGACGATATCGTGACCCGCCTGGCCGTCTCGCCGGCCACGGCCCGCCGTGACCTGGACAGCCTTGCCAAGCAGCGGCTCCTGAGCCGTACCCGAGGCGGAGCAACCACGGGATCGGTGGCGTACGACCTTCCAGGGCGCTACAACAGGGATGATCACGCCGAGGAAAAGCAGCAGATTGCCTTGGCGGCCTCGGAGCTCATCGTGCCCGGGGCAGTGATCGGATTAAGTGGCGGCACCACCAACACCGCCCTCGCCCAGGTCCTGTCCACCCGGGAGGACTTGAACGCGCCCTCCAACCGGCCCATGCTGACCGTGGTCACCAACGCCATCAACATTGCGGCCCAGCTTGCCGTGCGCCCCAACATCAAGATCATGGTCACCGGCGGCATCCTGAATCCGCGTTCCTATGAACTGGTAGGGCCTTACACGGATGTCATCATGCAGAAGGTCGCCCTGGACATCGCCTTCATCGGCGTCAACGGAGTCGATCCGAAGATCGGTCCCACCATCACCGACGAGGGAGAAGCCATGGTGAATACCGTCATGGCCCGACGCGCCACGGACTCCTATGTCCTGGCGGACTCCACGAAGATCGGCAAGCGTGCCTTCGCGGCGATGGCCGGGTACGATTTCCGGCGGCTCATCACTGACTCGGGCATCACGCCGGAGGAAAAGGCGGCGTTTGAAGCCAGCGGCACCCAAGTGATCGTGGCCAAGGACGCCTAGCCCGGAAACTGGAAGCCCAGGGTCAGGAGCAGCCCTGGCCATGCACTCGGACAGCGGCCACTGGGCTCCGAGGAAAACATCAGGCAAATGAAGGCAAGATAGGAGCATGCTCCTAGCCTCCACGCGCCGGTTGCGCGCCGAAGTACTGATCGTCCTTGGCCTCTCCCTGGGCCAGTCGGCGGTGTACTCCGTGGTGCAGTTGTTGGACAAGATGACCCAGGGGCCCTTGGCCCATGCGACATCCACCCTTAACCGCTCGCAGAGCACGCGCGAGTACTTCGATCTCACCTACCAACTGCTGGATATCGCGTTCGCCCTGGTCCCCGTGGTGTTGGTCTTCTACTTCCTGTCTATGCACCGCCAAACGGCGGAGAGTCCCTCGGGCTTCACCCGGCTGGGGTTCAACTTCGCCCGCCCGGGCCGCGACGCATTGCAGGGACTAGGCCTCGCCGCGCTGATCGGGATTCCGTCGCTGGGCCTCTATGCGGCCGGCCGTGCCCTGGGAATCACGACGGCGATCATCCCCAGCGGCCTGGACTCTTATTGGTGGACCGTGCCGGTGCTGGTCCTCTCTGCGGTGCGGCACGCCATCGTCGAAGAAGTGATCGTAGTTGGCTATCTCCTGGACCGGTTCGGGAAGTTCGGGTGGAGCACTCCGCTGGCGATCGTGCTCAGCGCCCTCCTTCGCGGCAGCTACCACCTGTACCAAGGCTTCGGGCCGTTCATTGGCAACGCCGTCATGGGGCTCGTGTTCGGCTGGATTTACACCAAGACCAAACGGGTCATGCCCCTCGTGGTGGCCCATGCGCTCCTGGACATCGTGGCGTTCGTCGGCTTCAGCGTCTTCGGCAAGGCCATTGGGTTGGGGTAAGCGGGTTTCAGCGGAGCGCGCCATCCTCCCCGCCTCTCGAGCCGGCGCCTCTCGAGCCGGCGCCGCTTAAGCCGGCGCCGTTAAAAGGTTTCGGCCGCCACTGCGAGGAGACGTCATTGGCGCCCCGCATATGGCGGCCGAAGTTTTTCCCGGGACTTCCTGGCCCGGGGTCCGTCAGATGGTGACCGCTCCGTTGGCGGTTTCGAACGTTACCGACATGATTCCCGGCGTACCGTGCGGTGCCATCCATTGGACTGCGACGTCCTCAAGCGGCTTCTCCACGGGTTCCCCGAGCCATTCGGTGACGCGCTCAGCCGAGCCGGCAATGGTGAGGCTGGACATCTTGACATCGCTTGGGTAAACGAGGGACGGATGAAGTGAAGGGTCGCCCTCCCAACGGAGCAGGTAGGGCACCTGTGGATCGGCAATGAGTCCGAGGATGCCGATCTGGGACCAGACGAGTTCGCGGCCGTCCGGAAACTTGCGGTTGCCGGGGACAGCGGACCGTCCGAGCCGCTGTTCGAAGGGGCTCAGGTCGTCCACGGCGACGCACCAGCCCATCCAACCACCTCCGGCTGCGGAGCGTGCACGGACGGCTTGTCCAAAAGGTGCCTTGTCGGATGCCGGGTGGTCAAGGACCTCGACAACTTCCAGGTATTTGTGGTCAGCAAGGGGAATGATCATGTTCCGGGTACCGAAGCGCGGGTGCACTCCGCCCCGGACTGCGTCCACTCCCAATGCTGCGGAAATCCGCTCGGTGGTGGCCAAGAGGCCATCTCGTTCACAAGCGTAAGAGACGTGATCCATGCGCATGGCTTCATCTTGGCACTTTGTGATGGACCTCTCAGCTAAGCCCTGCCTTACCAAGGTGGGATGTTTTGAAAAGGTGGCCCAGAGTCACTTCAGGACGCGGCGGGACCGAAAACTACTGTGTTCGTCATAAAGCTTCCGAAGCCCGCAATCCCGTCCCTAGACTGGCGGCAACCGAACGCCGGCAGGCCGAACGCCGAGCACCGGCAGGCCGAACGCCGAACGCCGGAAGGCCCAAGCGCGGCAAAGAAGCCAGAGCAACAACCCGAGAAACCAGGAGTCCGCATGTCCCAAGGATGGTCATTCGAAACGCGCCAGATCCACGCCGGCCAGGAGCCTGACGCGGCCACCGGCGCCCGGGCGCTCCCCATCTACCAGACCACCTCTTTCGTTTTCCCCAGCGCGGAAAGCGCGGCCAACCGCTTTGCGCTCGCCGAGCTCGCGCCCATCTACACGCGGATCGGCAACCCCACCCAGGACGCGGTGGAACAGCGCATAGCGAGCCTGGAGGGCGGCTTGGCGGCACTCCTGCTGAGCTCCGGCCAGGCCGCGGAAACGTTCGCCATCCTCAACGTCGCCGAGGCCGGCGACCACGTGGTCGCCAGCCCGAGCCTCTATGGCGGCAGCTACAACCTCCTGGCACACACGCTCAAGAAATTCGGAATCTCGGTCACCTTCGTCGGGGACCCCGACAACCTCGAGCAGTGGCGGGACGCGGTACAGCCAAACACCAAGCTGTTCTTCGCCGAAGTCGTCTCCAACCCCCGCCAGGACGTTTTGGACATCGAAGGCGTCTCCCGCATCGCGCACGAGGCAGGAGTTCCGCTCGTCGTGGACAACACGCTCGCCACGCCCTACCTGATCCGGCCCATCGAGTGGGGCGCGGACATCGTGGTGCATTCGGCCACCAAGTACCTGGGTGGGCATGGATCCGCCATAGCCGGTGTCATCGTTGACTCCGGCAACTTCGATTTCGGCAAGGACCCCCAACGGTTCCCCAACTTCAACACCCCGGACCCCAGCTACAACGGCCTGGTCTACGCCCGCGACCTTGGCAAGGACGGTGCCCTCGGCGCGAATCTCTCCTACATCCTCAAGGCCCGGGTCCAGCTCCTGCGCGACCTCGGCTCGGCTGTTTCCCCGTTCAACGCGTTCCTGATCTCCCAAGGGATCGAGACCCTCAGCCTGCGGGTGGAACGCCACGTGGACAACGCCACCAAGGTGGCGCAATGGCTCGAAGGGCGCGACGACGTCGAATCGGTCGCCTACGCGGGGCTGCCTTCCAGCCCGTGGTTCGAACGCGGGCGCAAGTACGGACCCCGGGGCACCGGCGCGGTGGTGTCCTTCGTCATCCGCGGCGGGATCGACGCCGGCAAACGCTTCGTAGATGCCCTTGAGCTGCATTCTCATGTGGCAAATATCGGCGATGTCCGTTCCTTGGTCATCCATCCTGCGTCGACGACGCACAGCCAGCTGACATCTGAACAGCAGGCCGTGGCTGGAGTGAGCCCGGGCTTGGTGCGCCTGTCGGTAGGGATCGAGCACATTGACGATATCCTCGCCGACCTCGAGTCCGGGTTCCGGGCAGCCAAGGGCGCCTAGCATCGCCCCGGACGGTGTACGGGGCCGGTCGGCGAGCCAGGATGAATCTTCGCCGACCGGCCTCCACGGTCCATGCTTCGTGAACAAAACGCGGCCAAGTGTCACAAAGATGTCATAATCTTCGTCAGAAGTGGTCCGGCTTTCCTAGACTCTTCCTATAGGTCATGAGTGCCAGCGACAGCCCCGGCTTGCTGGCCGGCAACCCTCCTCTCGCGGTGGGGTGCCCCGGGTGAAGACCTGGCCTTTCGCCGAGTTGGCGGCGGGCAAGCGCGATGTGAGGTGTCAACGAATGACGATTGCTGCAACAGCCATACCCGTTTCCGGTACCCAGGATGGAACCGTCAAGTATGTTTCCGTGGGTGGACTCGAGCTGGAGGCCGGAGGTTCCCTGCCGGACGTCGTCCTCGCGTACGAGACGTGGGGCCGGCTCAACGCAGACGCTTCCAATGCCGTCCTGGTGGAACACGCCCTCACCGGCAGCACCCATGTTGCCCGGGGTGAGAGCGACGAAGAAGGTTGGTGGGAGCAGCTTGTTGGTCCCGGTGCGACCATCGACACGGACCGCTACTTCGTGGTCTCCGTCAACATCGTGGGAGGCTGCTACGGCAGCACCGGCCCGTCGTCGAGCGCTCCGGACGGCAAGCCGTGGGGCTCCCGCTTCCCGCTGGTGACCCTGCGTGACAGCACTGTAGCCGAGGCCCGGCTGGCCGACGCCTTGGGGATCCGCAGCTGGCACACGGTGGTGGGCGGGTCCATGGGCGGTGCCCGTGCACTGGAATGGGCCGTCAGCTATCCGGAACGCGTGAAGAGATGCGCCGTGATTTCGATCGGGGCGTACAGCACTGCCGAGCAGATAGCCTTCGCACAGGCCCAGACGCTCGCCATCCGGCAGGACGCCCACTTCAATGGCGGCGACTACTACGGCCAGGCTGCGCCGGAGGCGGGACTGGCCCTTGCCCGGCGGATTGCCCACATCACCTACCGCTCGGCGGACGAACTGGGCTTCCGCTTCGGCCGGAACGCCCAGGGCGGCGAGGCTCCCCTTCAGGCTGCGGCGCTAGGGGACCGGGGCCGCTACCAAGTGGAGAGCTACCTCGACCATCAGGGAAGGAAGTTGGTCCAGCGCTTCGACGCGAACAGCTACATCGCCCTCACCGAGGCCCTCATGAGCCATGACATCACCCGCGGCCGGGGCTCATTGGAGGAATCGCTGGCCGGGGCAACGGCGAAGTTCTTTGTTGCTTCCGTGGACTCGGACCGGCTCTACTTCCCGGAACAATCCCACGAGCTGGCCAAAGCCTTGCCGGGTCAGGTCCCCGTTCACGTGATCGAGGCCCCCATCGGGCACGACGGGTTCCTCACCGAGATCGGACAGCTCGGCCCCCAGTTGCGCGAAGCCTTCTTCGGCTGAATCTTGGGACAAGGCGCGGGATAAGGCGCGCTACGGCGCGACTGCTTAGCCGTTCATGATCTCCTGGCGGAGCTTCATGTAGTCCTCCATGGCGATTTTCCCGTCACTGTAGTCCTGGTCCAGCTCGGCCAGCTTCCGTGCCCGGTAGCCTTGGGGGCCGTTGTTCGGCCGCGCGTTCGGGGCGGGATTCGGTGCGGGAGTAGCCGACGACGGCGGAGCGGCCTGCGGTGCGTGAGTCGCCACCGGCGGCCGCGGCTCGGACGGGATGACTACCGGGGGCTGGGCAGGGTTCGAAGGATCCGGGAAGTACCCGCCCGGCGGGTACCGGCTCGGATCATACGGCCTGGGATCGTAACGCCCTGGAGTGTACGGACCCTGCTCGTATTGGCCCGGGATGTACGGGCCTGGTGGGTTTCCGGGGACGTTGCGCCCGTAGTCCCCGTCCTGGATCCTACGCCGGCGCGAACGGTTGTACATGCGGATCCCCATGGGAATCAACCAAGAGCAGACGATGATCCAGAAGATCAAATTGTTCACGTGGAGGCCTCCCTGTCTCTCATCAGCTTAGCCCCGCTCCCTGCACCTGCCCCCTGCACCTGCCCCCTGCACCTGCCCCCCTGATTCCCGGTCAGTTCCCGGTCAGCCCTCCGGCAAGCTCTCGGGCAAAGCAGTGTCAGGCAAAGCAGTGTCGGGCAAAAAGGTGTCGGCAGGACCGAAGACGGGCCCCGGCGTCGGGCGCTTCGGCAAGATTCCGTCACCGGAGGACCGGTGCGTTATCCGGCGGATGACCCACGGGACGAAATACTCCCGTGCCCATACGAGGTCGCCCGAGCGGGCTTCGCGCCAACTCCGCCGGGGGAGCGGCTTGGGGAGCAGCGGCTCGAGGCTATGCGGCACATTGAGTGAGTCGAGGACCATCGCCGCGATGGTGTGATGGCCGAGCGGCGAAAAATGCAGGCGGTCTTCGTCCCACATCTGGGAGTTGGAAAGTTGCCGCAAGGACCACATATCGGCGATGACGGCATCGTGGCGGGCGGCCACGGTGCGGAGGTTTTCGTTGTAGATGGCCACCTTGCCGCGGATCCGGCCGAGAACCGAGGACACGGTGTCCGGGCCGTTGAAGAGAACCACGGTGGCGCCTTCGGAACCCAAGGTCTGCACGGCGGTATCGAGTTTTTCGGCCAGGGCGTCGGGATCTCCACCGGGACGGATGAGGTCGTTCCCGCCTGCCGAGATGCTCACCAGGTCCGGCTTGAGGTCCATGCACGGGCCAAGTTGTTCGTCGAGGATTTGCTGGAGGAGCCGGCCCCGGATCGCGAGGTTGGCGTACGCGAAATCCCGGTGCCCCTTGCTCAGTTCCTCGGCTACGCGGTCAGCCCAGCCGCGATATCCACCGGGGCTGCCGGGTTCGGGGTCGCCGATTCCTTCGGTAAAGGAATCTCCCAACGCCACGTAGCGGGTCCACGGATGAATCCGCTCTTCTGAATTCGGCCCCACTGCGGAACCAGTGCCACTCACGTTCATATCCTGCCTCTTGCCGCAACGCTACGCGCCCGTAGCTTGTTACTCATGGGTAACTGCAAGAATAGTCCCATGAGTCAAGCTTCCGCCTTTGCTGCCCCTGCTTTTCCAGATCCGGTTGTTCTGTGGTCCCATGCCGAGGAAGAGCGGGCTGGAAAGCCGTTGCTGGTCCTGTTGCACGGTTATGGATCCAACGAGCAGGACCTCTTCAGCCTTGCCGGCATGTTGCCCCGGGACTTCGTCGTCGCTTCGCTCCGAGCACCGATCGCCACAGGCCCGGGCTTCACATGGTTCCCGCTCACGGCGTCCGTCGAATACTCCCTCGACGCCGTCAAGCATGCCGCGGAGTACGTGTTTTCCTGGCTGGATTCGGTCAAGTCCAACCACAGCTCGGTGACGCTCCTCGGTTTTTCGATGGGCATGGCAATGGCCACCTCGCTGCTTCGCCAGCGCCCGGCTGACTTTGCCGCCGTCGTCGGACTTTCAGGCTTCGCCGTCGACGCCGATGGGGACCCCGCGTTCCGCGACGACGAACTTGATGGTTCCGTGCCGCTCTTCTGGGGACGGGACCAACAGGATCCGGTCATTACCCCGGACAAGATCGAATACACCATGGAGTGGGTGCGAAAGCACACGGACCTCACCAAAGTGCTTTACACGGGCATGTGGCATGGCATCAACCAGCAGGAGATCGGCCACGTTGCAGAATTCCTCGAACACAAGGTCCTCGCCTCCGTCTGAAAGCGTTCACCTACGAAGGCTAGGACTCCGTGGTGATCCGCACCGTCTGCCCGTTGACGGTTACCGTATCGCCTGCGTGGAGTTGGCGGCCGCGCCGTTCATCGATCTCGCCGTTGACTTTGACAAGGCCGTTTTTGATGAGCTCGGTGGCCTCCACTCCGTCTTCAACCAGGTTGGCGAGCTTGAGGAGCTGACCGAGGCGGATCATGTCGTCGCGGATGGGGATTTCTTGGATTTCCTGGTCGTTCATAGAAGCAATGATGCCTGAAGTAGGGTGGTGAAAGTGCCGCAATCGCCCCGCCCCGCCTCCCGAACGTCCCTGCCTTTGCTCACCGGGCTGCTGCTGGCTGTAGCAACCGGACTCCTGATTCCCCTTCAAGGCAGGATCAACGGCGCCTTGGGGGCAACGCTCGACGACGGCATCGCGGCCGCCGTCGTGAGCTTCACTACCGGGCTGATAGTGATCGCCGCGATCGGACTGGCCCTGCCGAGGGGCCGGGCCGCCCTCCGTAGGATCCTGCCTGCCCTCAAGAAGCGGAGCTTTCCGAGGTTCTACGTCGTTGCGGGCGGCATCGGCGCCCTGTTCGTCTTTGCCCAGTCCTTCACAGTCGGCTTGCTGGGGGTGGCCTTGTTCACCGTCGCGGCCGTGACTGGCCAGACCCTGAGCGGACTGCTCGTTGATCGGCTCGGCATCGGGCCCGGCGGCAAACGCTCGGTCACCGGGGTCCGGATCCTCGGCAGCTTCCTGACGATCGCCGCCGTCGTCTGGGCCGTTTCCCCGCGCCTCGGGGCCGCCTCCGACGTCGGGTCCTTGCTGCTCCCTCTCCTGTTGCCCGTCGTGGCGGGCTGCCTGATGAGTTTCCAGCAGGCAATGAACGGCACCGCGACCGTGCACTATGGCAGCCCTATCGCCGCGACGCTGGTGAATTTCGTCGCCGGAACGGTGATTCTGTGGATCGCCTGGCTCACCAAGGTGATGCTGCTTGGAACCGGCCACGCCCTGCCTTCGGAGTGGTGGTACTACTTGGGCGGCCCGATGGGCTGCGTCTTCATCGGCTTGGCTGCCTTGCTGGTCCGGAGCCTCGGTGTCCTCGTGACGGGCCTGGGGATGATTGCCGGGCAATTGCTCGGATCGCTCGCACTTGACCTTCTGCTGCCGGCTCCCGGAGCAGTGGTTGCCCTGCCCACGATCCTTGGCACGTTGCTGACGCTGTGCGCCATCATCGTGGCCACGTTGCCTTGGCCAAAGGGCGCGCTCTCTTCCCGCCGTCCCGCCAGCGGCAAGCAAGCCACCCCCGGGGGCAGGGCCACGGCCAAAGGCCGGTAGGCTAAGACACGCAGCTTCCTGCACAGCATCACCTTCTTGCACAACCACGGACCGCACCCAGCGGCCCTGTAGAACATTGGAGTACCCATGGCAGCAAAATCCGTCCTCGACCAGGTCATCTCCCTCTCCAAACGGAGGGGCTTCGTGTTCCAGGCCGGTGAAATCTATGGTGGCTCCCGGTCCGCATGGGACTACGGCCCCCTCGGTGCCGAGCTCAAGGAAAACATCAAGCGCCAATGGTGGCAGAGCGTTGTCCGCGGCCGTGAAGACGTAGTGGGCCTGGATTCCTCCGTGATCCTGCCCCGCCAGGTATGGGAAGCCTCCGGCCACGTCGAGGTGTTCTCCGACCCCTTGGTCGAGTGCCTTTCCTGCCACAAGCGCTACCGCGCCGACCACCTCCTGGAAGAGTACGAGGAAAAGAAGGGCCGTCCCGCCGAAAACGGCCTCAAGGACATTGCCTGCGCCAATTGCGGCACCCGCGGCCAATGGACCGAACCGCAGGAGTTCTCCGGCCTGCTCAAGACCTTCCTGGGCCCTGTGGCCAGCGAAGAAGGCCTGCACTACTTGCGCCCTGAAACGGCCCAAGGCATCTTCGTGAACTTCAACAACGTGCTGACCACCTCGCGCAAGAAGCCGCCGTTCGGCATCGGCCAGATCGGCAAGTCCTTCCGCAACGAGATCACCCCGGGTAACTTCATCTTCCGCACCCGCGAGTTCGAACAGATGGAAATGGAATTCTTCGTCGAGCCCGGCACGGACGAAGAATGGCACAAGTACTGGATGAATGAACGCATGTCCTGGTACACCGGCCTGGGCATCCGGCCGGAAAACCTGCGTTTCTACGAACACCCGCAGGACAAGCTCAGCCACTACTCCAAGGGCACCACGGACATCGAATACCGCTTCGGTTTCCAAGGCTCCGAATGGGGCGAGCTTGAGGGCATCGCCAACCGCACCGACTTCGACCTCTCCACGCACTCGAAGGCCTCCGGCCAGGACCTCAGCTACTTCAACCAGGCCACCAACGAGCGATACACGCCGTACGTCATTGAACCGGCCGCCGGCCTGACGCGCTCGTTCATGGCTTTCCTGGTGGACGCCTACACGGAGGACGAGGCACCCAACGCCAAGGGCGGCGTCGATGTCCGCACCGTGCTGAAGCTCGACCCGCGCCTGGCCCCCGTCAAGGCAGCCGTGCTTCCCCTGAGCCGCAACGAGGACCTGTCCCCGAAGGCGAAGGACCTGGGCGCGCAGCTGCGCAAGAACTGGAACATCGACTTCGACGACGCCGGTGCCATCGGCCGCCGCTACCGTCGCCAAGACGAGATCGGTACTCCGTTCTGCATCACCGTGGACTTCGACACGCTTGAGGACCAGGCCGTCACGATCCGTGAGCGCGACACCATGAGCCAGGAACGCGTGTCCCTGGACAAGGTGGAGGGCTACCTGGCCGCACGCCTGATCGGCGCCTAAGCGTGTCCATCGAATACCGCGAATGGCGCGAGGGCGACGACCTCGCCCTGTTGGAAATATGGGGTGGGCCCGAGACCCTGCCGGCCCAGCAATTCCGCGCGGCCCTGGCGCCGTCGAGCACCGGCGGCCAAGGCAAGCCTTGGCGTCGGTGCATCGTGGCGGAAGACGTCGTTGACGGCATCGGCATCCCGGTGGCTGCGGGTGTGGTCCATGAGGCCTCCCTGCATCCGGAACGGCTCTGGGCCTACATCGAGGTCGCCAAGGATCACCGCCGGAGCGGGATAGGGGCTACCCTCCTGACCATGCTGCGGCGCGAAGCCGAGCGGTCGCCGTCGGGGGTCGCCAAGCTGCGCAGCAAAGTGGAGCCCGGCACGGCCGGTGCAGCCTTCGCCGAATGGGCGGGGCTTGCCCCCATCCAGCGTTCCCGGCTTGTAGTGGTGGATCCGGAGGCGCTCAGGCTACCGGTATTCGGGGACGGCAGCGAAGAAGCCGCTTCCGAGCAGGTGGAAGACCTCGCCACGGGATCCGTGGAACTGAGCGACGTCGTCGGCCGGTACTACAGCGCGGTGCACCACTGGGACAGCCCCGGCGAGCTCGGCATCCCCGCAGTGCAGCGGATGTTCCTCGACGAGCTGACGGGGGCGCACGGTGCGCTTGTCCTGCGTGCGCCTAAGGCGAGTGCCTTTGGCCCGGGCGTGCCGACCACGCGCAAGGGCAAACTGCAGGCCTTCGCGATCAGCTATGCCATCGGCAGCTCGGACGAGCCGTCGGAAGTGTTCCTTGGCCACGATCCGCTCTTGCAGGAGGACGAGGCGCACGCCGCAGTCCGAGACCTGCTGGCGCTCATTGCCTACCAGCACCCCGTGCTCCTTGAAGTGGACGATTCCATGACGGCCGTGCGCGCCGTCGTCGATCCTTTGCTGGAGCAGGGCAAAGCCAAGGTCCGTGGCGCGGACACCCTGGTGGTGAGCGACTAAGCTGCCGGGCTAACCCGCAGTTGTGGCCGTTATGAGCCCTCATAGCGGCCACAACCTCGAGCTAGTTGAGTGTGTAAAGCCGAAGCCTTGACGAGGCAGTGGTATGGGTGTAGTGATGACGACGTAAGCCCCGGCCGGTGGTCTGGTGGGGCAGCGGCGGGTGCAACGAATCCGGTCTCATGAAAGAGAATCGGCGGTAACACCCATGAATGAAACAGCGCTCGACGGACTGCGCGAACAGCTCCGCGGGCAACTCGTCACTCCAAGCGATCCTGACTATGACTCCGCACGTGCGGTCTATAACGGCATGATCGACAGGCATCCGGCAGGGGTGGTCCGGGTGGCTCAGGTTGCGGACGTCATTGCGAGCGTGAACTTCGCCCGGGACAATTCCCTCCCCTTGGCCATTCGCGGCGGCGGCCACAGCGCCCCCGGCTTCGGGACCTGGGACGATGCCCTGGTCATCGATTTCGTCAACCGTACCGGGGTCCGTGTCGACCCTGAAGCGGGGACGGCCCGTGCCGAGGCGGGAACAACCTGGGCAGATTTCAACCGCGCCACCCACGCGTTCGGGCTGGCCACCACAGGCGGGATTGTGGGGTCCACGGGCATCGCAGGCCTGACTCTCGGTGGCGGCATCGGCTATCTGGCCCGCAAATACGGGTTGTCCTGTGACAACCTCATTTCCGCGGACGTTGTGACCGCGGACGGCACGTTCCTCGTTGCCAGCGAGACCCAAAACGAGGACCTTTTCTGGGCCTTGCGTGGTGGCGGAGGAAACTTCGGCGTGGTGACATCCTTTGAATACAAGTTGCACCCGGTGGACATGGTCCACGTTGCGATCATCCTCTACGGCATGGAGCATGCTGAGACCGTGGTGAAGTTCTACCGCGACTACATGGAGACTGCCCCTGAGGAATTCGGAACCTTCGTGGGCTTCCACCAGGGGCCTCCCGTGCCGTTCCTGCCGGAGGAATGGCACGGCAAGCCCGTCTGCGTGGTCATCGGCATGTGGACCGGTGATCCGGCCGAAGGAGCCGCCCGCTGGCAGCCGTTCCTGGATGTTGCCCCCGTCGCGGGTTCCCTGGTTGGCCCCATGCCGTACCCGGCACTTAACTCGGCATTCGATCCGCTGCTTCCGAAAGGGATGCAAGCCTACTGGAAAGCGTATTTCCTCCCGGAGCTCAACGACGGCGCCACCGCGGCCCATCTTGAATACGGCAGCAAGGTTCCCAGTGTGCAGACGTCCGTCCACGTCTATCCGATCGACGGAGCGGTGCAACGCGTAGCGAAGACGGATACCGCCTTCGCCAACCGCGACGTCAGGTTCTCTCCAGTGATCGCCTGCATGTGGAACGATCCTGCGGACAACGAGGCGAACATCGACTGGGTCCGCAGTTACGCCGCGGCATTGCGCCCGCATTCCTCGCCGGCAGGCTACATCGGCTTCATGGACGGTGATGACCAGGGCAGGATCCGCGAGAACTACGGGGTCAACTACGAGCGGTTGCAATCCATCAAGGGCAAGTACGATCCAGGAAACCTCTTCCACGTGAACCAAAACATCAAGCCCGCCTGAACGCCCGCACGGGACGCCCGACTGACTGGCAGGAAGTGTTGTTTCGGAGGCTCAAAACGGCCAAAACTGCGAGCCACCTGGGCGGGGCCCCCGTTGCCCCACGTAGGCTTGTGGGCATGAGGTTTTGCAGCTAATGGGTCACGGCCATTCACATGGACAGACAGAACATTTCGAGCCAAGCGCGCAGGCGCTCGCGGCGCGCAAGCGGGCCAACTGGCTCCTCGTAGCCGTGTTGGCCCCGATTGCCGTGCTCACGGTCGTTGCCATGCTGCTCATGTGGCCGTCGGGAAGCAAGGAAGGAATCACTTTCGCGAGCCCTTACGCGGCCGCCCCCGGAGTGACGTTCGATACCGGCAAGATCCAAGCCGTCACCCAGGAAAGCTGCACGCAGGGTACACAGGCATCGGCCGCGAACCAAAACGGTTCCGCGAACCAAAGCAGTGCCGCGAACCAAAGCGGTGCCACCCAGCCGCAGGGATCCCAATGCACCTTCGCCTCCACGCAACCGGATAACGGCGGCAGTCCCGTGAAGGTGGTCATCAATCCGGACGTCGCCAAGTCCCACGGTGTCAAAGCAGGGGACAGCATCCGCTACCTGAATCTTTCACACGTGCAGGGTGCAGCGGCGGGCAACGGCTCGCCGTCGTACGTTTTCCTGGACTTCGTGCGGACGGTTCCCATGGCCCTTCTGGCAATCCTGTATGCCGTGGTGGTCATTGCGGTCGCGCGCTGGCGCGGCTTCAGGGCGCTGCTGGGACTGGCCGGAGCCTACGTGGTGATGGTCAGCTTCATGCTTCCGGGATTGGTGGAAGGCAAGCCGCCGCTGCTCGTGGCTCTGGTCGGCTCGACGGCCATCATGATGGGGGTGCTCTATTTCGCCCACGGATTCTCGGCCAAGACCTCCACGGCATTGCTGGGCACGATCTTCGGCCTCGGCATTACCGCGCTGTTGGCGGCTTGGGCCACGGACGCCGCCAATCTGACGGGGATCGGGACCGGAGAAGGCGCCACGCTGGTGAACATGTCGGACAAGATTTCCCTGTCCGGAATCATCCTGTGCGGACTGATCATCTCCGGGCTCGGAGTCCTCAATGACGTGACCATCACCCAGTCCGCGGCCGTGTGGGAACTCTATGAACTAGCCCCCGAGACCGGCGCGCGCAAGTTGTTCACCTCAGCCATGAGGATCGGCCGGGACCACATCGCCTCCACGGTCTACACCATCGCCTTTGCCTACGCCGGCGCCGCTCTGCCCATCCTGATCATCGTCATGCTGTACGACCGCCCGCTTGTGGATGCCCTCACCAGTGCAGAGCTGTCCGAGGAAGTCATCCGAACGCTTGTCGGCTCCATCGGCCTTGTGCTGGCCATCCCGGTGACCACCTTGATCGCCGTGTTGGTGGTCAAGGCGACCGGTCCGAGGAGGCTGGCGGCCGCCGGCGCCCCGGATTCGGAACCAGCCCGCGGCGACAGCGACGTCCGTGAGCTTGAAACCGCCGGGTCCGCCGACGCCTTCGAATCGTTCGACACCGGCGAGCTTGCCGCCGTCGTCATGACCAGGCGGGCACGCAGGGAAGCCGAGCGCCGCTAGCGCATGACATTTGTCATCCCTCATTGGTGACACGCGCCCCGGCGCCGGACGCCGATCTCGGCTTTGATGGGTAGTGGAGTAAACCAAAGCCAAGGAGAGTCATGAGAACAGGGAGCGTGCCGGCCGTCCACGCCGCCGGACTGCACAAGAGCTTCGGGAAGGTCCACGCCGTCCGCGGCCTTGACCTTACCGTTCAGCCGGGGGAGGTGGTGGCGTTCCTCGGTCCCAACGGGGCGGGCAAGACCACCACCATCGACATGATCCTCGGATTGAGCGCCCCGGACCAGGGAAGCGTTTCCATCTTCGGCCACACTCCCCGGGGAGCCATCGCCCGCGGCCAGGTGGCGGCGGTGATGCAGACCGGCGGCCTGCTGCGGGACATCAGCGTCCGCGAGACCGTGCAGCTCAACGCAGCCATGTTCGATTCCTCCCGCCCTGTGGACGAAGTCCTGGCGCGGGCGGGCATCCTGGAGATCGCCGACCGCAGGGTGGAGAAGTGCTCAGGCGGCCAGCAGCAGCGGCTGCGCTTCGCCATGGCTCTCGTCTCCGATCCTGGTTTGCTCATCCTGGACGAGCCCACCACGGGCATGGACGTCGCGGGACGACGCGACTTCTGGACGGCCATCAGGACCGATGCCCAGCGCGGACGCACCGTCATTTTCGCCACCCACTACCTCGAAGAAGCCGACGCCTACGCGGACCGGATCGTCCTGGTCCGGCAAGGCAGCATTGTTGCCGACGGTACCGCCGCCCAGATCAAGAACCTTGCCTCGGGCCGTACCGTCAAGGCATCGCTTGCCGCGACTGAGCAGGGGCTGCTCGCCGGGATGCCGCCGGTCGAAAGCATGGAGTACGACGGCGGCCGCCTCACGGTCCGCACGGGCGACTCGGACGCCGTCGTGCGGTACCTGCTCAACAACACGGGCGCCCACGACGTCGAAGTGGCGGCCAACAACCTCGAAGAAGCGTTCGTCGCCCTCACGGGGGACGATGCCGCGCCGGAGTCCACGAGCATCACTTTCGAAGGAGACCTCGTATGAGCACGGCAACAGTCGTCCAGGACCGGAAGCCGTCCACCGGCGGGGTCAACCGCACGTTCCTCTGGATCGAGATCAAGCGGATGCTCCGGAACCGGCGGACCATCATTTTCACGGTCTTCATGCCTGCGGTCTTCTTCTTTATTTTCGGCCTCTCCAACAAGGACAAGCTCCTGCCCAACGGGCACAGCTACGGCCAGTACATCCTCATCAGCCTCACCGTGTACGCCGCGATGACCGCCGCTACCGGCGCCGGGAGCCAAGTGGCAGTGGAACGTGCCCAGGGGTGGAGCCGCCAGCTTCGCCTCACGCCCCTGCTTCCCGGTGCGTACATTGCGGTGAAAGCCATGGCCGCGCTGACGCTGTCCCTGCTTGCCGTCGTGGCCCAGTTCGTCATCGGTGCGCTGGCCGGTGTCACCATGGATGCCCAGACGTGGCTCACAGCGGGGTTGGTGGCTTGGCTGGGTTCCCTGGTCTTCGCGGCCCTTGGCTTGTTCGTCGGATACCTCATGCCGAGCCAGAACGTCATGCAGATCCTCGGCCCGGCCCTGGCGATCCTGGCCATGCTCGGTGGACTGTTCATGCCGATCGAGATCATGGGGGAGACCTTCGGGAACATCGCCAAGTTCACGCCCGCATACGGAATCGGGCAATTGGCCCGCAGTCCCATTACCGGGGAGTTCGATTGGGCGTGGATCGTCAACGTGGTCATCTGGCTCGTGATCTTCGTGGCCGGGGCCGCGATGGCGTTCCGCCGCGACACGAAACGTGTCTGATCGGCCGCTAGGGTGGGCACCATGACCAGCAAAGAACGCGGAGCCTCGTTCAGGGAGGTGCCCACCGGAAAGGGGCCCCGCGGCCCGGTGTTCAGTGGTTCGGTGTTCCGCGCCCGCGGGCCGGTGTTCAGCTCCCCGGGGCCACGAGGCTGGTTCATCGGTGCGGGCCTCTCCATCCTGCTTTGGGCGTGGCCGACGTGGAACACCGTGTGGTCCGTGGACGAGCCGCTGGCTTGGAAAGCGGCGGCTTCGGCATCCCTGATCGTGTTCTTCGCCGCCTATGTCTTCCTGCCCCAGCTCAGTTGGCGCCTGGGCGTCCGGACGGGCGTCGTGTGTGTCTGCATCCTCCTGGTGCTGAACGGCGTGATCGTCCTCCTCCTCGGAAGGGACGCCTTGTGGACCTGGACGTTCCTTGCGTGCGCCATCGCCATGACGTCCCTTCCGCCACGCATGGACTTCTTCCTCATTGTCAGCTTGTCCCTCGTGTCCTTCTCCACCCAGCTGGTGACGGGCAACGGTGAGCAGGCCTTGCTCCAGGCCGGGATCATCTTGTCCCTTGGCCTCATGATGTCCGCCTTCGCGCGGCTGATCCGGCAGACCGCACGTCTCCGGGAAGCGCAGACTGAACTGGCCGATGCCGCCGTCGCCGCGGAACGCAGCCGAGTGGCCCGGGACATGCACGACATCCTGGGCCACTCCCTGACGGTGATCGCCGTGAAAGCCGAGTTGGCCGGCCGGATGCTGGACACCGTTCCCGGAGGCGACCCTGCCCGGGACCGGGCAGCCGCCGAGATTTCTGCTGTGCAGGACTTGGCCCGCGGTGCGCTCGCCGACGTCCGCGCCACGGTGGCCGGGTACCGCGGCGTCAACGTCCTGGCGGAGCTCGCGGTCGCCCGGACGGCTTTGGAATCGGCCGGGATCGATGCCGAATTGCCGGGAACCGTGGAACAGGTTCCAGCCCGCCACCGGGAGCTTTTCGGCTGGGTGCTGCGCGAAGGCATCACGAACGTTGTTCGGCATTCCGGCGCCGCGCGTTGCCGCGTCCGGTTGACGGCGTCGAGCGTATTGGTGGAGGACGACGGCGTTGGCCCGGCCTCCGGGGGCCGCTCCGGGAACGGACTGGACGGGATCCGCGAACGCGTGGGTGCCGCCGGGGGAACAGTCAGCATTGGCCCGAGTGACCTGGGAGGGTTCAGATTGGCGGTGGAGGTGTGAGCATCCGATTGGTGATCGCAGACGACCAGGCATTGGTGCGTGGAGCACTCGCGGCTTTGCTCGGGCTGGAACCGGACATCGAGGTGGTCGCTGAACTGGGCGACGGGACCGGGGTGGCTGCCGCCGTCGTCGAGCACCGCGCCGACGTGGCAATGCTCGACGTCGAGATGCCCGGCCTGGACGGGATCAGCGCGGCAGCGGCCGTGCGGCGGGCCGCGCCGTCGTGCCGGGTCCTCATGGTCACCACCTTCGGGCGGCCAGGCTACCTCAAGCGCGCCATGCAGGCCGGTGCCTCCGGATTCGTCGTCAAGGACACGCCAGCCCGGCAATTGGCCGAAGCGGTGCGCCGCGTCCACCAGGGGCTGAGGGTAGTGGACCCCGTGCTCGCTGCCGAATCCTTGACCGCGGGGGACAGTCCGCTGACCGAACGCGAGGGCGAGGTGCTCAAGGCAGCATCCGACGGCGGAACGGTGGCCGACATTGCGAAGTCGGCGATGCTTTCCGAAGGGACAGTGCGGAATTACTTGTCCGCGGCCATGGCGAAAACCGGGGGCCGTACCCGGGCCGAGGCCGCGCGGATCGCCGAAGACAACGGCTGGCTGCTCTGAGTTCTTGTGCCGAGAACGTGGGTGCGGGCCGGGAGCTGCGTTCCCGACCGCAGCCGTGGGCCCGCACCCACGTATTGAGCCTGCCCAGTCTGAGACAATGGACGGGTGACTGTAGTAGCAACGCCCCCTTCGCCCAAGCTTGAACTGCCCCCGCTGCAGCTCGGCCGGATCACCGTGGACACCCCTGTGATCCTTGCGCCGATGGCCGGTATCACCAACTCGGCCTTCCGCCGGCTGTGCCGTGAATACGGCGGTGGCCTGTACGTCGCGGAGATGGTGACCTCCCGTGCGCTGGTGGAGCGTACCCCGGAATCGTTGCGCATCATCTCCCACGACGACGACGAAAAGGTCCGTTCCGTGCAGTTGTACGGCGTGGACCCCGTCACCGTGGGCCAGGCCGTGCGCATGCTCGTTGAAGAAGACCGGGCGGACCACATCGACCTCAACTTCGGCTGTCCCGTGCCCAAGGTCACCCGGCGCGGTGGCGGATCCGCGCTTCCCTGGAAGATCGACCTCTTCACCTCCATCGTCCAGACCGCTGTCAAGGAAGCCTCCAAAGGCGATATCCCGCTGACCATCAAGATGCGCAAGGGCATCGACGAGGACCACCTCACCTACCTCGACGCCGGCCGCATCGCCCGCGATTCCGGCGTTGCCGCCGTCGCGCTCCACGGCCGCACGGCCGCGCAGTTCTACTCCGGCCAGGCCGACTGGTCCGCCATCGCTCGGCTGCGCGAAGCCCTCCCGGACATTCCCGTCCTGGGCAACGGCGATATCTGGTCCGCCGAAGACGCAGTGCGCATGGTGCGTGAAACCGGCGTCGACGGCGTCGTAGTGGGCCGTGGCTGCCAAGGCCGCCCATGGCTCTTCGGTGACCTCCAGGCCGCCTTCGAAGGAAGCGAGCGGCGCCACCGTCCGGGCCTGCGCGAGGTAGCCGACGGCGTCTACCGGCATGCCGAGCTCATGATCGAAACCTTCGGCAACGACGAGTACAAGGCGCTGCGCGAGATCCGCAAGCATATGGCCTGGTACTTCAAGGGCTACGTCGTTGGCGGGGAACTGCGCGCCAAACTTGCCACCGTTCCGACCCTCGAGGTTTTGCGCGAGCTGCTGGACGAACTGGATATGGACTTGCCGTACCCGGGCGTCGACTCGGAGGGCCCGCGCGGACGCGCAGGTTCCCCCAAGAAGCCGGCGTTGCCCAAGGACTGGCTGCTCAGCCGGCAGATGGACGCGGATCAGACGCGCGATATCGCCGCAGCCGAGCTGGACGTCTCGGGCGGCTAAAGCGCGGCCCGGATCGCCGCGTGCACGCGCACAGCCAGAGTCATGGAAAACTGGCTCCATAGGCACTGGCTGCAGAGATGCTGGTGCACGGCAAGCGGAGGAGGCGGATGCCCATGGGAACTGAAGCGATGTCTGCAGCACGCCCGGCCGAAAACGCGACGGGTATTCCAGGCTATGTGGAGGCCGACTCGGCACGCTGGGTCCAGGAACCCCGGAAGAATACCTACCGCTCGGACTTCGAGAGGGACCGGGCGAGGGTATTGCATTCCTCTGCCCTCCGGCGGCTCGGGGCGAAGACCCAAGTGGTGGCCCCGGATACCGACGATTTCGTCCGGACCCGGCTGACCCACAGCCTTGAAGTCGCCCAGGTGGGCCGCGAGTTGGGCCGCGCGCTAGGTTGCGATCCGGATGTTGTGGACACCGCGTGCCTGAGCCACGATCTTGGCCACCCGCCTTTCGGGCACAACGGGGAATCCGCCCTCAACGAGGTAGCCCACGGAATCGGAGGCTTCGAAGGCAACGCCCAGACGCTGCGCCTCCTGACCCGCCTTGAGCCCAAGGTGCTCACCGCCGACGGCCGTCCCGCGGGCCTGAACCTGACCCGCGCCAGCCTTGACGCCGCGTCCAAATACCCGTGGTCCGCCGTCGATGCCCCCGTCATCCACGGACAGCGGAGCAGCAAATTCGGTGCCTATGAAGACGATCTGCCCGTTTTTGCCTGGCTTCGTGACGGGGCTCCGGGCAACCGCTCCTGCATCGAGGCCCAAGTGATGGACCTGGCCGACGATATCTCGTACTCCGTCCACGACGTTGAGGACGCCATCGTTGCCGGCCATTTCCAGCTGAAGTGGCTGGACAATCCTGATCACCGTGCCCGCGTGGTGGGGTACACCAAGCAGTGGTACCTGCCCCACAACGATCCTGCGGAAATCGACGCCGCCCTTGCCCGCCTCGAAGCCACGAGCGTGTGGGTACGCGAGGCCGATGGCAGCCGCAAGGCGATGGCTGCGCTGAAGGACATGACCAGCCAGCTGATCGGCCGGTTCTGCCAGAGCGCCCTGGAGACCACTCGCGCCCACTTCGGCCCGGACCGCCTCACGCGCTACGGCGCCGAACTCATGGTTCCCGAGGAAACCGTCACGGAGATCGCCGCCATGAAGGGCCTTGCCACGACGTTCGTGATCTCCACCGACCATCGGCAGCCCGTCTATGAGCGGCAGCGCGAAGTCCTGCATGCCCTCGTTGGCGTACTCAACGCGAGCGGAGACCGGCACCTGGAACCAATGTTCGCCGCGGACTGGCGGGACGCTCCCGACGACGGCGCCCGCCTTCGCGTCGTCGTCGACCAGGTGGCGTCCCTGACGGATGCTTCGGCGCTGGCGATGTACGAACGTTTGGTGGGTAGCCTGCCCTCGCTCTGGTAGGCCGTCGTCGAGTTGTCGGCCGTCCCCGGGGCTGTCCGCGCAGGGGCTGGCCACGCGGAGGACTAGGATGGTGACGTGGCTGGCCTGATCAAACGTGAAGATATCGACGAAGTACGCCAGCGCACCGATATCAAGGAAGTGGTGGACGGCTACGTCACCCTCAAGGGCGCCGGCCTGGGCACTTTCAAAGGCCTTTGCCCCTTCCACGACGAGCGCTCGCCGTCGTTCACCGTCCGTCCCCAAGTAGGCCGGTACCATTGCTTTGGCTGCGGTGAGGACGGCGATGCCATCTCCTTCGTCCAGAAGATGGACCACAGCTCCTTCCACGAAGCGGTGGAGAAGCTCGCTGCCCGGATCGGCTACGAGCTGCGCTATGAAGACGGCGGCACCGGCCCCAGCCGGGAAGAGGTCGGCAAACGCCAACGGCTGCTGGATGCCCACAAGATCGCCGACGAGTTCTTCCGTGCCCAACTACTCACGGCAGGTGCCGCCGAGGGCCGCAACTTCCTGCATGGGCGCGGTTTCGATCGGACCGCAGCCGAACAGTTCGGCGTCGGGTACGCGCCGCAGGGTTGGGACTCGCTCCTGAAGCACCTGCGCGGGCGCGGATTCACGGACGCTGAATTGAAATTGACGGGGATGTTCTCGGCCGGGGGACCCGGAAACCAGCAGAGGATCTATGACCGCTTCCGGGGCCGGCTCATCTGGCCTATCCGGGACATTGCCGGTGACACTATCGGATTCGGTGCCCGCAAGCTTTACGAGGACGACCAAGGTCCCAAGTACCTGAACACTCCGGAGACTGTGCTCTACAAGAAATCCCAGGTCCTCTACGGCATCGATCTCGCCAAGCGGAACATCGCCAAGAACCGGCAGCTCGTGGTGGTGGAGGGGTACACGGACGTCATGGCCTGCCACCTTGCCGGCGTCAGTACCGCTGTGGCTACCTGCGGTACGGCATTCGGTACGGACCACATTAAGATCGCCCGCCGCTTGCTGTCCGACGACGGCACCGGGGGTGAGGTCATTTTCACCTTCGACGGCGACGCCGCCGGACAGAAGGCGGCACTGCGCGCCTTCGAAGAGGACCAACGTTTCGTCGCCCAGACGTACGTGGCCGTGGAACCGAGCGGAGCCGATCCCTGCGACCTGCGCCAACTCAAGGGGGACGAGGCTGTTCGGGACTTGATCGGCACCCGCCGGCCGCTCTTCGAATTCGCGATCCGGGCCTCACTCAAACGCCACAACCTCGATACCGTGGAAGGCCGGGTCGCCGCTCTCCGTGAGGCGGCACCGGTGGTGGCGCAGATCCGTGATTCGGGGATCCGCCCGGCCTACGTCCGGGAGTTGGCCGGCTGGCTTGGCACGCCCATTGAGGAGGTCAGCCGGGCCGTGGGATTGGCTGCCAAACGGGCTGCTTCCGGCGAGACGGGCACCGCTGGCACTGCAGGGTCAGCAGGAACTGCGGGAGCCCCGGGGGTCGGCCACGGCACCCAGCCGGGCCAAGCCGGCCAGCCGACGGCAGCACCGCCATCGGCTGCTCCCATCGCCTTCATGCGCCCGGATCCGCGGGATCCCATCGCCGCCATGGAACGGCAGGCCCTCGAAGTGGTCATCCAGAACCCTGCCGTCCTAGGCGGCGAAACTGCGCTGGGCGGTGGAGCCGTGCCCAACATCGGAGCGTGGGAACGGTTCGAAGCCTCCCATTTTGTCACCCCGGCCTATGCTGCTGTGCACACCGCCATCCGGGCCGCCGGGCTGGCCCACGTGGGAGACCCCGTGGCCTGGGTCGAAGGGATTCGCCGGGAGGTTCCGGAACCGCTCCAGGGCTTGGTCTCCGAGCTTGCCGTCGTTCCGCTGCCGGCCAGCACTCCCGAAGCGCTCCAGCGGTACTGCCGCGACATCCTGGCGCGGCTTTTCGAATTGCAGATCACCAGGATCAAGGCGGACAAGATGGGCCAGCTGCAGCGACTTGATGCCACGGCCCAGCCGGAAGAGTTCCAACGCCTCAACCGGGAACTCATGGAGCTTGAAATGCAGCGCCGCGCCCTCCGTATGGAGGGCTAAGGGCTTCGGCTGGCGCCGATTTCGTTTCCCGGCAGCCCTTTGTTAGGCTTGTACACGCTTCATTCCTCCGTAGCTCAATTGGCAGAGCATTCGACTGTTAATCGAAGGGTTACTGGTTCAAGTCCAGTCGGAGGAGCTCCGAGTCGGAATCCCCGTCAGCCGCGTGCTGGCGGGGATTTTTGGCGTCTGGTTCTTTCGCGGGGTCAGCCGTTGGTGAGCGTGACGTCGTCGAGGTACATCCACGTGTCGTCGGCAGGGTTGGAACCGTCGAGGTGGACGTTGAACCAGAGGGTGATGGTCTGGCCTTTGTAGGCGGTGAGGTCGGCGCTGAACTGGGTCCAGGTGCCGTTGTTGTTGCAGAGCTTGAGCAGGCTGGCCAGGGTGGTGCCGGTGGTGGATCGGACTTGGGCTTCCATCCAGTCGTACGGGCAGGCGTTTCCGGTGCAGGGGTCTTCCTGGCTGTGGGGCTGGTACCAGAAGGACAGCGTGGATGTCCCGGTGGCCGGAACGGTGATGGTCTGGGACAGGCTGCTGTCGCCCAATGGCTCGGCACCGGATGCCAGGCCCAGCAACGCCGAACCGGTGCCGGTGTGGGCAATCGTGGAGGCCACGGGTGCTTTGACGCCGCCGGTGGTCCA
>NZ_JAUSSZ010000004.1 GCF_030812595.1 Arthrobacter bambusae | reverse complement strand
ACCTCCGTTGGTTTACCGGCTCCTTCTTTAAAGACGACACGGTCGTTGCAACTCCCAAAAAATTCTGGGTGTTGCAACGACCGCTAGAACCAGCCGTGGTGCGTCCCATCCTTCGTGGCTGTCCATATTTTGGGACATCTTTGCTCAGAGTATGGACACTTGATCTAGCCTGCACTGTATGGACGTCAGCCGGATAACCGAAGAAGATCTTCCGCCCTTTGTTGACGCCGCGTGGCTGAAGGCGCACGGAAGCAATGTTGTAACCGCTGATGTTCGCTGGTACCTCGACGGTGCATCGGGCCGTGCATCGTACGACGGTGGACATCTTCCAGATGCGGTGTTCGTGGACCTGGACGCATGGTTGTCGGGCAGTTCCGGACCACACGGGCTGAACCCGCTTCCCGACTCTGAAGTGTTCGCACATGGAATGTCCTCCCTGGGAATCGGCGACGACACGACCGTAGTCGCCTACGACGACGCGGGGGGAGTAATCGCCGCCCGGCTCGTGTGGATGCTGCGTGCGCTCGGGCACAGGGCGGCATTGCTCGACGGTGGGCTCGACGCATGGACGGGACCGCTGGAGACGACGCCCGTGAAGCCGACGCCGGTGACCTTCACGCCGTCTCCGTGGCCTGAGG
Organism: Arthrobacter bambusae; assembly: GCF_030812595.1. Classification (GTDB taxonomy): domain Bacteria; phylum Actinomycetota; class Actinomycetes; order Actinomycetales; family Micrococcaceae; genus Arthrobacter; species Arthrobacter bambusae_B. The sequence goes on along the minus strand of NZ_JAUSSZ010000004.1, from coordinate 274,032 downwards.
CACGTCTCGCCCAGCTTGAGGACATCACGGCAGGGGCTGCCGGGATCATCGTCGACGCCCGCAATGCCGAACGCTTCGACGGAAGCCTTCAGCTGCCTACCGATCCCCAAGCCGGACACATTCCTGGCGCAGTGAACGTCCCCTGCCGTGCGAACCTCGCCCCCGATGGACGCCTGCGCCCGATCGCAGAGCTCCGACGAGCGTTTGCGAAGGTTGGGATCGAAGACGCTACTGCCGTCATCTCCTACTGTGGCTCAGGCGTCACGGCCTGCCACAATCTTCTCGCTCTCGAGCATGCAGGACTCGGCCAGGGCCGTCTCTACCCAGGCGGGTGGTCAGAGTACGGAGCCGAGCACCGAGCCGAGCTCGGCTGACTACCGAGCTACGATGCCCACTCGCGCCCGCTGAGCCACCGGCTTACGGACGGCGCGTGCAAATGACGCATATCGCCTGACGCGAACCGTGCGCCCCGGCGCGAACCTGTAAAGTGCGTTTCATGACATTGGGGGATGCAAAACCTACTCGTGCCCGCCGCCCATGGTCGTTCGCCGCGGTGTGCGTCATGGTCGCCGCGGTGGCACTCCTGTTGTTCGGGCTGTCGCAAGTGCCCCCGATCCAGCTTCTGCCCGGGTACATCGCCGCTTACCTGCTGATCGGCGGCTGCATCTTCGGCCCGCTTGGAAAGCTTCCGTCGCCGCGACAAGCCGTGGCGTTCCTAATGCCCGGAGCCCTGCTCGCCGTCGTGGCGGTGCTGAACCTCGGATTCTGGGCCGGCGGATGGCTGCTTGGCCTGCCGGCATGGGGGCTTCTAGTGAGCAAGTGGACGCCGGAGAACCCACTCAAAGTGCTGCAAGTTCTCCAGTTCCTGGGCCTTCTCGTACTGGGTCTCGCGATTTTCACTTTCAACGCAATTTACCCGTTCCCCAGCCTGGGCCTGTTCCTGCTCCCGCTCATCCCTCTCATCCGCCTCGCCTATCGTGAGTACCGACTCAGGCCACTGCAAGCCGCCGTAGAGGTTCTTCTCGGAGCCGCCACCGTCGCGGCCGCCTTCGCGATTCCCACCCCGGAAGGGTCTTGGTCTTCACCCTGGACTCTTGCCGGCGGGGGCGCCACCGTCGGACTAATGATCGCGTTCTGGGCACATGGTCTTCCCCGTCGTTCCCAGACTCGGCAGCTCACCGCCGGTGTGATCGTCTAGCCCAGGCGGGGGAGAACATCCGCCATTCTCAACCCACAGTCACAGAGGAGCCGGCTAGAACAGCGGCCAAGGCACCGCCGGCATCCCACCGCTCGGAGCCGGAAACCGCCCTGCCAAGCGCAACCGGGCGCAGCGCGCGGCGAGCGATGCGATTTCTTCGGCGCTGAGCAAGTCCGCGAGGCTTCGGCCCAGTCCACCGCGCAGTCCTTCGCTGATTCGATCTAGGCCGTCGCGTTCCTCGGTGGTCAGAGTGTCTCCGAGCCATCCCCACAGCACAGTGCGCAGCTTGTGGTCACGGTGGAAGGTGAGCCCATGGTCCACGCCGTGCCGGTGTCCGTCCGCCATGGCAAGAATGTGGTCGCCTTTGCGGTCAGCATTGTTGACGACGACGTCGAACACCGCCATGCGCCTGAGCGCTGGCGAGTCTTCGTGAACGAGGGCGACCATCCGCCCGTTTTCATCTTGCCCCTCGAGAACCTGTTTCCAGCCCGTCTCCGGCACGTCGTCCGTCGCGACCACGTCGACGGGGCTCTGGGCCGGGTCTCGCTCTTGCCAGAGCTGCACCATTCCTTCGCCCATCGGACCATCGCGCAGCCAGGTGTGCGGGACGATGTCCCAACCTAGGACCTGCGAGACCAGGTAAGCGGCCACCTCCCGGTGGGCCAGGGCGCCGTCGGGAAAATCCCATAGCGGACTTTCGCCGGCTATCGGCTTATAAACGACCCTTACGTCGCCGATGCTGCCCAGGAATGTAGCGTTTGAAGCCGTCATGATGCGGCCGGTCAGCCTGAGCTCGGCGGTCACTAGGTCCGGAGCTGGCATCAGATCTCGGGGAAGGTGCAGATGTGTCCGTCGGCGTCTATGGGGTTGCCGCAGAGCGGGCACGTCGGACGCCCGGCGCCCACGACCTCCCGGGTGCGTTTGGCGAATGCGCGGGCGGTGCCGACCGGCATTCGCACCAGCATCATTTCGGATTCGTTAGCGTCGTCCCCATCGAGCGATTCGTCGTTGTCATCAGCATCGAGATCGGTGATGGGGTGGGCCTCTATGACGATCTGGGCCGTGGTTGGGTCCCAACCCAGGCTCATGGCGCCAGCGCGAAACTGCTCCTGAACGGCCTCGAGCTCGTCATTGTCGACTAGTTCAATGGGAGTACCCGTGGGAACGCTGAAGGGGTTGCCCTCGATAGTGATGAGCTGGTCGAGTATTTCGTCGATCTTCTCCGCGAGCTGAGCCGACTGCTGCTTCTCCAGGGCAATGCTCACGATCTGCGTCCCCGCGCGCACCTGCAGGTAGAACGTGCGCGCCCCGGGAAGGCCAATGGTGCCAACGACCACCCGATCAGGCCAGGAAAACTCGTGAACACGTGTAGGCATATCAGTATTTTAGGCACATGAGGTTCATGGCGCCTTTTGCCCTGCACCGCCGCCCACAGGCGCATCGCCAGATTGGATGCCGTTCGCCAGCCACGACAGGTCACCCGCGTCAGTGTTGGTCGCGTAGACGCTCGGCCGACTAGGGCTGTAGCGCACGATCGATACGGAGGCAGGGCCTACGTTAATACGCTGGAACAGGTCGAGGTGCATGCCGAGCGCGTCGGCGAGGATTGACTTGATGATGTCACCGTGGCTCACCGCCACCCACACGGCCCCTGGACCGTGCTCGGCTTCAAATGCGGCATCGTGGCGTCGAATCGATGCCACTGAACGAGCCTGCATCGCGGCCATGGATTCGCCGCCGGGGAAGACGACGGCGGACGGTTGCGACTGCACCATCGTCCACAAATCCTCGCTCGCGAGATCGCTGAGCATGCGGCCTTGCCACTGGCCGTAATCGCACTCGGTGAGATCGGGATCGACCGGCGCGTACGGCGTGCCGGCTTGGCGATCGAGGATGAGCTGGGCCGTTTGCTGACAACGCTCAAGAGGGCTCGACACCACCCCCACTAAGGGCACGGCCGCTAGCCGGTCTCCGGCCAGGGCCGCCTGGTCCAGCCCGACCTGGTCCAGGCTGACGCCGACGGCCCGGCCGGCCAACAGTCCAGTGGCATTGGCTGTGGTGCGGCCGTGCCGCACGAGAATAACTGTCGCCATCCACCTAGCCTAATCACCCGCCCGACGGCGGCGTGAACAGTACAGGGTGTCGCTCAGCAACCGGTCGCTGGCGCGGTCAGGAAGCAGACCCCTCCAGCTCGCGGGGGACGGGAACCCGCCCAACCACTCCCGGGCGTCCTCCACAGAGGTGAAGTATCCATGGGGGCACTCTTGATTCCGCAGTAAAGCCCCGGCCACCACCCGGTCGACCACCGTGGCACCGACCAGCGCCACGGCAGAGACAAACCGCACTCCCAACAGCGTCACTCTCGCCGCGGGACTCATGCACACGTCCACTACCTCGACCAGCATGGGCTGAAGGCTGGCTCCGGTCATTCCCTGGACGGCCGCGACGACAGCATCAGCGTCAGCCGACGACACGTCGGAACCAGGGTTCCACCGCAGATGGAAGACGCCGTCCGCGTCCATTTTCAACGTTGCGTTCGTGCAGCTCAGTGCTACTTCCAGCATGATCTCCCCTTAATCCTCCGATGAGGCTAGCGGGCTGCGCGACAAAAACAGATTTATCGAATAAGAATTTGGCCTCGACCCCAAGGAGAGAACACGAGAGGTTTTGGAGTTTAAGCGCCCGCTGGAACGGGGACCCCACGTTGATTACTCCGGCGTTGTCGGTGGAGAGTCCGCCTCCCGTTCTGGAGGTGCCTGCGAGTGAGCCGAGGATCGCGGCGAGGTGGAAGGCGATAGCGCCCGTGGTGAGCGCGGCGATGTTGCGGCTCCGACCACGCGGTGCCGATCAGAGCCATCAGCAGGAACATCGTCGGAACCGAGTAGTACCAGCCATAGATCGTGGTCCCCACCCTCATGGTGCCGATCTGGAAAGTAAGCACGGTGTAGTTGCCGACCCGGTCAGGGACAGATGCCAGCCCTGCCGCGAGCGAGAGACCGATCGTGACAACGACAATCGCCACCACGGCCACAGTCCAGCCTGCGGACAGGAAAGTGAATGCTGTCCGGCGGGCGATGCCTGCGGTTGCCGTGGAAGGTTTGCGGCGGCCGCGGACACAGAGCATGACCAACGCGACGAGCCCGGCGGCCAGCGGGGTGACGAATCGGACCTCCAGAACGCCCATGCCCGCGTCCGGCCCTATCGCTGTGAGCAGTTGCGGCGTGACCCCCACAATCGAGTACAGGCAACTGACTACCATCGGCACCAAACCGCCGACGGCAGCGAGAACACCGGCCCGGCCGGAGAGCGAGGTGCCGTGTCGCCGTGTCCCCAGCCAGGCGCCGACTGCCAAAACGCCGCCCAGCACCAGCGGTGACAACTCCAGAAGGATAATGACCCACTGCGGCATCCCGGCCTCCGTGTGTATCAGTCAATTGACACGCCGCTTATACGGGTGACGCTGCCGTTAGACGTTCCAGTGGTAGTGGCCGTTTTTGTCGGCGCCTTTGCCTCAGCAGACGTAGGTCCGGCCATTTGCGGCGATGCCTTGCATGCCAACGTCGGCATTAGGACAGAAGGCTCCAGGGATTATTCCTTGGACCGTGTTGGGTGCTGCGGGTTGCGGAGCTACTGGGACAGGATTTGCGGGTGCGGCCGGTGCTGCTGGCGGCGAAGACTAGGCCTGCGTAACGGGGAAAGCGAGACTAATCGGGCGTTTTCGGATACCAAACCACGGTTGCGGTCTCGCCGTCGTCGGACTCACTGGCGGTTTCATCGCCTAGCGGTTGGCCGTGCGCCAAGCCGGACCATTGGTACTCGCCGCCTTGGTGGATCTCCGGGAAGTCCGATACCTCGCCCTCGCTGCGTTCTTTATCGCGGGGACCGCCCTGATAAGTGAATTTCTCGCTCATAGGTCCCAACGTAGACCCCAAGCCCACGTGCGGGTACCCCTGCGCCCGGCAAGCGGCTTGTGCGGTCTCTTCCCGACCTTCTCCGCCGGGAAGGTTTAGTGATGGAGAATTAACCGACATAAGCCCCGATTCGCCTTGAATCGGGGCTTATGTCATATTGGCGCAGATCACGGAAGCACTTGGACGTCCTTCAATGATTGCATCTCGATAACAAACGTTACCGACGGGAAACTTTGCACCCAAACATCCGTTCCGAACGCTAGGCTACTGCTCATGTGAGACGAGCCACAAGCCTGCTGAGGGGATTGTGGCAGTCTGCCGGAGCCAACAGCGCCGGCTTTTTCCACTCAAAAAAATAGGAGGCGGAATGCGTTTCGGACGTACTTCCAAAGCAGTGGGTATTGCGGCAATCGCCGCGATCGCACTGAGCGCCTGTGCCGGCAATTCCGGTGGCAATACCCCATCCACCGGAGCAGCCAAGACGGGTGGCACGGCCACTGTGGTCGAGGTCAACGCTTTCAATACGTTCAACCCCAACACGGCCGATGGCAACACTGATATTAACTCCAAGATCAGCTACGCGACGCACTCGGGCTTCTACTACATCGACAACAAGCTGAATGTCGTCCACAACGACAAGTTCGGCAAGATGGAAAAGGTCTCGGACAACCCGCTGACCGTCAAGTACACCATTAACGATGGCGTGAAGTGGTCCGATGGGACCCCGGTCACCGCAGCGGACCTCCTCCTGCAGTGGGCAGCCTTCTCCGGTTACTACGACGACGCCGATCCGAAAGCCAAGACCGGCACGTCGTACTTCTCCTACGCGGGGGACAACACGGGCCTCAGCCTGACGGACTTCCCGGAGATCAGCAACAGCAACAAGACCCTCACGCTCAAGTACTCCAAGCCGTTTGCTGACTGGGAAATCGTGCTGGGTGGCCCGGGCATTGACGTTCCTGCCCACGTTGTCGCCCAAAAGGCAGGGCTGAAGGACACCCAGGCCCTGATTGACTTCTTCAAGAGCAAGCCGCGCGGCAATCCGCAGGCACCGCTTCCCGCGGACCCGAAGTTGAAGGCAATGTCGGATATGTGGAACACGGGCTTCGACACGAAGACGCTGCCCGCAGACCCAACCCTGTTCCTCTCCAACGGTCCTTACATCGTGAAGAGCATGAACCAGGACCAGTCCCTCACCATGGTCCGCAACAAGGACTACAACTGGGGTCCGACGCCCAGCCTTGACGAAATCACCGTCCGCTACATCGGATCGGCACCGGCTCAGGTCCAGGCGCTCAAGAACGGCGAGGCAGACATTATTGCCCCGCAGGCCTCCGCTGACACCCTCGACCAGTTGAAGGCGCTCTCCAGCCAGGGCGTTACCGTCGACCAGGGCAACCAGCTGGCCTTCGACCACTTGGACCTGAACTTCTCAGGCCCGTTGGCCGACCAGAACGTGCGTACGGCCTTCTTGAAGACTGTGCCCCGCAAGGACATCGTCAACAAGATCATTGGCAAGCTTGACCCGAACGCCAAGCCGCTTGACTCGCAGATCTTCGTCCCGCAGCAGGCTGCTTACGCGGATTCCGTCAAGAACAACGGCTCCTCCGCCTACCAGGACGTGGACATTGACGGCGCCAAGAAGCTCCTCAACGGTGCAACTCCGGAAATCCGCATCATGTACAACAAGGACAACCCCAACCGTGTGGACGCCTTCTCGCTGATCCGCGAGTCCGCTACCAAGGCCGGCTTCAAGATCGTCGACGGCGGCCTGGGCAAGTCCGACTGGGGCAAGGCTCTGGGCAAGGGTGGTTACGACGCCACGATCTTCGGCTGGATCAACCCGGGCGTCGGTGTTTCCGGTGTTCCGCAGATCTTCAAGACCAACGGTGGCAACAACTTCAACCAGTTCAGCAACACCGATGCGGACAAGTTGATGGAAGAGCTCGTAGTCACTACTGACCGCAGCAAGCAGGACGACCTGCAGAAGCAGATCGACAAGAAGATCTGGGACAGCGCGTACGGTGTGCCGCTCTTCCAGTCCGTGAACGTGGATGCCTACAGCGACCGCATCACCGGCGTGAAGCTCATGCCGAACCAGACTGGCGTTTGGTGGAACTTCTGGGAGTGGGCTCAGAAGTAAGACCAAACTCAGCTAGAAATAGCATCAACCGCGGCGCCGGGACCGACGTATCATGGTCCCGGCGCCTTCGGGTTGGTAAACCGGCATATTGTCTGCTTCCCAACGACCTCAAGCGGGGAAGGGGCACGATTCTGCTATAGGCGCCGGCGACCCCGGGCCTGGATTTCGAGGTTCTTCACGATGGTGACCTATATTGTCCGGCGGCTGGTAACCGCCGCACTCATACTTCTTGGAGCATCGTTCCTGGTGTATCTCCTGACAGCGTTGTCCGGAGATCCTCTGGAGGAGCTCCGCACCAGCAGCGCACCCAACCGGCAAGCGTTGATGGACGCGAGAATCAATTTGCTTGATCTCGACACTCCTGCGCCGCTTCGCTATTTCAAGTGGTTGGGAGGCGCTGCCCAGTGTCTCGTTCCGTTCAGCAACGCCTGTAATCTCGGCAAGAACATCTCGGGGCAGCCAATCACCGAGGCCCTCGGCTTTGCCTTGGTTCAGACCCTGACACTTGTCACCGGTGCGACCATCCTTGCGATCCTGATCGGTATTTCGCTCGGAATCGTCACCGCGCTCCGTCAGTACAGCGCCTTGGACTACGGCGTGACTTTCATGGCATTCCTGTTCTTCTCGCTGCCGATCTTCTGGGTGGCCGTACTCCTCAAGGAATTCGGCGCCATCGGCTTCAATGACTTCCTTCGAAATCCGGAAATACCACCGGTTGTGGCGCTTGGAATAGGTGCGGTTCTCGGTATCATCACAGCCGTCGCGGTGGGCGGTGAAACGAAACGCCGGCTGATCGTCGGCGGTTCGGTCTTCGCTGCCGTTTCGCTGATTCTCTTCTACTTCTCGCTGACACAGTGGTTCCGCAATCCGGGCTTGGGCCCGGTCATCATCGCGATCATGGGAGCGGGAATCGCTGTCGGCGTGACCATCCTGGTTTCCGGACTCAAGAACCGCAAGGCACTGCAATCGAGCTTGATTGTGGTCGGCATCGGCGTCATTGCCTACTTTGCCGTCCAGCCGTTGCTCAACGAGGCGACCGGACTCATGATCTTCCTCCTCGCCATCGCCGCCATCCTCATTGGTGTGGCCGTCGGTTACTTCATGGGCGGATACGACCGTGGACAGTCCATGCGCGCCGCGGGGCTAACCGCCTTCCTCGTGGGCGCCCTGGTGGTTGTCGACAGATTCATGCAGGCCTGGCCGGAATATTTCAACAACAGCCGCGTACGCGGACGCCCGATCGCCACGATCGGAGCAGGAACCCCGAATATTCAGGGCGATTTCTGGATCATGTCCACTGATACCTTGACCCACCTGGTCCTGCCGACGATCGCCCTGATCCTTGTGTCATTGGCCAGCTACACTCGATTCACCCGGTCGTCGATGCTCGAGATCATGAACATGGACTACATCCGGACGGCGCGAGCCAAGGGCTTGAGCGAACGTTCGGTCATCATGGGCCACGCCTTCAGGAACGCGCTCATTCCGATCGCGACAATCGTCGCCTTCGACATCGGTGCCTTGATTGGTGGAGCCGTCATCACCGAAACCGTCTTTTCCGTTCGCGGCATGGGTTTCTTGTTCATTGACGGACTGCTGCACACGGACCCGAACCCGGTGATGGGTGTGTTCCTGTGTGTAGCCATCACCGCCATGGTCTTTAACCTGATAGCGGACCTCGCGTACTCCGCACTCGACCCTCGCGTAAGGATCAAAGCATGAGCCAGCCAACCCAAGAGGACGAACTCCTCGCGCAACAGGCGCTCTCAGAAGCTGCAGCCACCCAAGCAGGCAGCGAAGTCACCAGCGGCCTGAGCCAGGGACAGATTGTCCGCAAAAGGTTTTTCGGCCACACAGGCGCCCTCATAGGACTCGCGGTGTTCGCGCTCATCTTCCTGCTCGCTTTCACTTCAGTGGGCGCCTTCGGGATTCCCGGGTGGTGGAAATACAACCACGTTGACGTCTCACCGCTCGTGAACGACGGCGCCCCAACCTCATCATTGTGGCCAATCGCCTGGGGCGAGCATCCGTTCGGCCAGGACCGGATTGGACGCGACCTGTTTGCCATGACCATGCGCGGCGCCCAACAGTCCATCACGGTCATGGTCCTGATCGGTGCCATTGCAGGTGCGATCGGTGCAATAGTCGGCGGACTTGCCGGCTATTTCCGAGGCTGGGTCGAAGCCGTTCTCATGCGCCTCACCGACGTCATCATCATCATTCCGTTGCTGCTCCTCGCCGCGGTCGTGGGCCAGATTGCCAACCGCCGGGATGAGGGCAGCTGGTTGAACGGATTCGCCGCCAACAACGGCGTCGTGATTCTGGGCGTCTTCCTCGGATTCGTCAGCTGGGTCGGCCTCGCACGTCTTGTCCGAGGCGAGTTCCTGACCCTCCGCGAACGCGAGTTCGTCGACGCGGCCAGAATCTCCGGCGCCTCCAACGCCAGGATCATCTTCAAGCACATCCTTCCGAACGCCGTCGGCGTGCTGATCGTCAACGTGACGCTGACCATGTCCGCGGCGATCCTGCTCGAGACCGCCCTTAGCTACTTGGGCCTCGGCGTGAAGGCGCCCGACACCTCGCTGGGTCTGTTGGTTGCGCAGAACCAGGAAGCCTTCGCTACACGGCCGTGGCTCTTCTGGTTCCCCGGCCTGTTCATCATCCTCATCTGCTTGAGCATCAACTTCATCGGAGACGGCCTGCGGGACGCTTTCGATCCGCGGCAGAAGAAGTTCAAGGCAAAGACCGCGGTCGAAACCACGCGCCATTCCAGCACGACGGCGCCCGTTGCCGATGCGCCGAAAGGCAGCTGAGTGCTACCCGTCCGGGAAATCCTCCTAGAGGAAGAGCGCCCAGTAACTGGCGGCGGCCAAGGCGATGGTCGCCGCTATCCGGAACCATCCGACGTCGACCTTCACGGAAGCGTCCTCGGCCCGGCCGGGTTCTACGCGGCCGGCCTCGACGAGGTCCTGCCAGCGGGTGCGTACGAGGAGCGCTGCAGCGCCGGAATCGGTGTTCTTGAGGTCTCCGGGGCGAACCGAGCTGGCGGGACCGTAGGTGGTCCCCGGGAGTCCTTTGAGGTGCTCGGGGCGGGCGTTCCGTCCGCCCCAGATTCCCGGTGCGGGGGCGGCCCACGCCGCGTACTTCTTGCGGGGCGTCACGAGCGTGAGGGCGTAACGGGTATCAACCTGCACCAGGGCGTCCCAGGGAACATCGAAGGTCCGGAAGGGATTCTCCAGCGCGACGCCGGAATCCCGGACCAGCACTACCGGGCGCCAGAACAGCAACCACCCAAGGAACGCAACGAAGAGCAGGGGAGTGGTGCCCGGAAGGGCGCGCGGCCCGGCTGCCACCAGCGTTACAACCACTCCGAAAACCGCAACGGCCCAGCAGATCCAAGCAAACAACTTGCTGGTGCGGGCCTTGAAGATTTCGACATTTCCGGCATACGGCTCTCTGCTCATGCCCCTAATAATTCAGGATTCCGGGCTACTTCACTAATCACCCCTTGGAGGGTGGCCCGGGTGGAAGGGAAGACCCAACATGACTGACAACGCCAGCCCCGAACCGGAGCCTACCCACCTCGAAACCGAGTCGGACAGGAGCCCGCGGGGGGCCATGGTCCTGGAAGTACGCGATCTCAGCGTCGACTTCGGTGTCGACAAGAAATGGGTCCCGGCCGCCATCGGCCTGAACTACGAGGTCAGGGCCGGCGAGGTCCTCGCGATCGTCGGTGAATCCGGCTCCGGCAAGAGTGCCAGTTCCATGGCCTTGCTCGGACTGCTGCCCAGCAACAGCCGGGTCCGGGGGAGCGTGAAGCTCTCAGGCAAAGAGTTGCTGGGTGAAAAGTCGGGCAACATCCGGGAGGTCCGGGGCAAGGATGTCGCCGTGATCTTCCAGGAGCCTATGACTGCACTCAACCCGGTGTACACCGTGGGTGCGCAGATTGTGGAGACGCTCCGGCTACACAACTCAATCTCCCCTGACGAAGCAAAGCAGCGGGCAGTGCGCATGCTCGAGCTCGTGGAGCTCCCGGACCCGGAGAAGGCCTTCAAGTCCTATCCGCACCAGCTCTCGGGCGGCCAGCGGCAGCGAGCCATGATCGCGCAGTCATTGTCCTGCGATCCCAAACTCCTGATCGCTGACGAACCCACCACGGCCCTGGACGTGACTGTCCAGGCCGAAATCCTGGATCTGATGCGTAACCTGCGCAACAAGCTGGACAGCGCCATCGTCCTGATCACCCACGACATGGGCGTTGTCGCCGACCTCGCCGACCGTATTGCCGTGATGCGCAAGGGCGTCATTGTGGAGAGCGGCACTGCGCAACAGATCTTCAGCAACCCGCAGCACGAATACACGCAAGCTCTCCTGGCCGCTGTTCCCCACCTGGGACAGGGCGCCGACAGCGCCGACGTCGACGTCACCGCGGCATTGGCTGCCGCAACCAACTCCGAGCTGGAATCGGTTGAGCACGATGAGCTGGTCCGTCGGGAGCGTGAAAACCGGCTTGCCTTGCAGGCTGCGGCCGAAGAAGCCGCCAAGCCACAAGCCAATCCCGTACTCGAACTGGTCGACGTGGCGATCGAGTACCCAAAGCAGGGACGGGTTCCCGCGTTCCGTGCCGTGGAAGGGGCCAACCTGGTGATCTACCCCGGCCAGGTGGTAGGCCTTGTCGGGGAGTCCGGATCGGGCAAAACGACCATCGGTCGCGCCGCCGTCGGGCTCTTGCCTGTGGCCGCCGGCAGCATGCGTGTGGTGGGGCAGGACATTTCCGGAGCAAAGCGGAATGGGAAGCAGCTGCACGAAGTGCGCCGCGACATCGGGATGGTATTCCAGGATCCCTCGTCCTCGCTGAACCCGCGATTGCCCATCGGGGAAAGCATCGGCGAACCGATGTACCTCGCGGGGGTCGCGAAGGGAGTCAACCTGCAGAAACGGATTGAGACCCTTCTGGACCAGGTGGAACTGCCGCGCGACTACCGCAACCGCTATCCGCATGAATTGTCGGGCGGCCAGAAGCAGCGCGTGGGAATTGCCCGGGCACTGTCCCTGCAGCCCAAGCTCATGGTCGCAGACGAGCCGACGTCGGCACTGGACGTTTCGGTGCAGGCAAAGGTCCTGGAACTCTTCCAGAACCTGCAGAAGGAACTGGGATTTGCGTGCCTGTTCGTCACCCACGACCTCGCCGTGGTCGATGTGCTTGCGGACCGGATCTGTGTGATGCAGCGGGGCCGGATCGTTGAGCAGGGCACCCGTGAACAGATCCTTCGCAATCCGCAGGAGCCCTACACGCAGAGGCTGCTGGCAGCGGTGCCGCTTCCGGATCCCGAGAAGCAGCGCGAGCGTCGCGAACTGCGCGCCCAGCTCATGGCTGCCGGTATCGAGTAGCAACCCGGAGACGTTCCCAGCGGCACGCAGTTCCTGCCCTTAACCGCAAAAGAGTCCCTTTGGCCGTCGGCCGACGGGGCTCTTTTTCGTGGTTGATTGAGGCGCTGGGCGGGCCTCTCGCTCACCTTCGGTGTGCCCGAAAACCCCTGAATTCCGCGGAAAATCAGGGAACATCCGTAGGGAGTCTAGCAAGGAAGCGGCCTTTTCGTGAAATGACTGCTTCATTTACTTGAAATGACTGCTTCATTACTAAAGCTGTCAAGAGCACACTTCGATGGTCATGCCAAGAGGATTCCGCATTTCGGACATGGTGTGGTTAGGATTACACATCCATGTAGGCCACATCACAGGAGAATTCTGTGCCTGGCCGCGAGGGCAGCCATGAATTGCCCCGACCCATCCCCCTGAATCCATAGGAGGCGGAATGCGTTTTTCGCGCACTTCCAAAGCTCTTGGCTTGCTGGCAGTGGCCGCTCTTGCCCTCACCGGATGCGGCAGCGCCGCCTCCGGAAGCAACAGCCCGACCGCTGCCGGCGATCCGAACAAAATCATCACCGCATACAGCAATGAACCCCAGCACCCCTTGCTCCCGTCCAACACCAACGAGGTGTACGGTGGCCGCGTTGTCGACCTCCTGTTTGAAGGCCTGACCAGCTACGACGCCAACGGCAAGTCGGTGAACGCACTCGCGGAATCCATCGACACGAGCGATGGCCAGAACTACACCATCAAGGTCAAGAAGGGTACCAAGTTCACCAACGGCGAGGCAGTAACCGCCAAGAGCTTTGTTGATGCCTGGAACTTCGCAGCCCTGAGCACCAACGCCCAGGCCAGCAGCAGCTTCTTCGAATCCATCGAAGGTTACGACGCAGTCAGCGCCACCACGAAGACCAAAGGTGCCGACGGAAAGACCACGTCGACTCCGGCGCCGACCGCCCAGACGATGTCCGGCCTGGTGCTGAAGGACGATTCGACCATCACGGTCAAGCTGGCCCAGCCCGAAGCCGACTGGCCGCAGCGCCTCGGTTACTCCGCCTTCATGCCGCTTCCGGCTGACGCCCTCAAGGACCCGAAGGCCTTCGGCGAAAACCCCATCGGCAACGGTCCTTACAAGATGGCCGCCAAGGGTGCCTGGCAGCACGACAGCCAGATCGCCCTCGTCAAGAACCCTGACTACCAGGGCACGCGCATGGCCAAGAACGGCGGTGTGACCTTCAAGTTCTACACCGACCCGGCACCGGCTTACACGGACGTCCAGGCGAACAACCTCGACGTCACCGATGTCCTGCCGACGAACGCGCTGAAGACCTACACCACGGACTTCCCGGACCACAACCTGAACAAGGCCTTCGCCGGCAACGCGACCCTGAACATCCCGAACTACCTTCCGGAGTTCCAGGGCGCTGCAGGCCAGCTGCGTCGCCAGGCCATTTCCATGGCAATCAACCGCGATGAAATCACCAAGGTTGTCTTCAACGGCACCCGCATCCCGGCGAAGGACTTCACGTCTCCCTCCATCGATGGCTACAACGCCAACGTGGCTGGCTCCGACGTCCTGAAGTTCGACGCCGCGAAGGCCAAGGACCTGTGGGCCAAGGCAAACGCCATGAGCCCGTGGCCCGCCGGCAAGGTTCTCCAGCTTGCGTACAACACCGATGGTGGCAACAAGGAATGGATCGACGCTGTTGCCAACAACCTGAAGAACAACCTCGGCATCCAGGCAGAAGGCCAGCCCTTCGCGAAGTTCGCCGAGATCCTGAACCTCCGCACGGCCAAGACCCTCCCGGGCTTCACCCGCGCCGGTTGGCAGGCAGACTACCCGTCGCTGTACAACTTCCTCGGTCCGCTTCTGAAGACCGGTGCCAGCGCCAACTACGAGGGTTACAGCAACCCCGAGTTCGACAAGCTGCTGACCGAAGGCTTGGCCTCCAAGTCCACGGACGACGCCAACAAGAAGTTCACCCAGGCACAGGAGATCCTCTTCAAGGACCTTCCGAACCTGCCCCTGTGGTACCAGGCTCGCCAGGCTGTTTGGAGCCAGAACGTTAGCAACGTCGACTCCGGCTGGAACGGCGTCCTGCTGTACTACAACATCACCGCAAAGTAGTCCTCTGGACTTTGTTCCAAGCTCGCTAGCGCATGGGGGCCCGGCCGCAAACCGGGCCCCTCTGCGCTTGCTCCAGCACGAAAGCTGTCCCACATGAATCCCGTTAATTCCAAGAGCGCTCAGGAAGCCTTGCTGTGATCCAGTACATCCTCAGGCGTTTGCTGCAGGTCATCCCGGTCTTCCTGGGAACCACCCTGCTTGTTTACTTCATGGTCTTTGCCCTTCCCGGCGACCCCATCCGCGCCTTGTTCGGCGACCGGCCGCCCAGCGAGTCCGTCATTGCCGCGCTGCGCCAGCAATACAACCTCGACCAGCCATTCTGGGTCCAGTACGGACTGTTCCTCAAGAACCTGTTCACTTTCAACCTCGGCGTGGACTTCACCGGCCAGCCGATTTCCGCCACCCTCGGACGTGTCTTCCCCGTCACGGCAATGCTTGCTATCGAAGCGCTTGCCATCCAGGCCGTTTTCGGCGTGGCCTTCGGCCTGATTGCCGGCCTGCGCAAGGGCAAGCTTTTTGACTCCACCGTGTTGGTTGCATCCCTCGTGGTCATCGCAGTTCCCACCTTCGTCCTGGGCTTCGTGCTCCAGCTCGTCGTCGGCGTGCAGCTCGGCTGGGCCAAACCGACCGTCGGCGCCAACGCCAACTGGGGGACCCTTATCCTCCCGGCTGCGGTTCTTGGCCTCGTGTCCTTTGCTTACGTGCTGCGCCTGACCCGCGCCTCGGTGATCGAAAACATGAACGCAGACTATGTGCGCACGGCAACTGCGAAGGGGCTCTCCCGCCCTCGCGTGGTCCTGGCCCACATCCTGCGAAACTCCATGATTCCCGTGGTCACCTACCTGGGTGCCAACCTGGGTGGCTTGATGGGCGGTGCGATCGTCACCGAAGGCATTTTCAACGTGCCAGGTGTCGGACAGAAGCTCTACCAGGCAGTCATCCGCAGCGAAGGCCCCACTGTCGTTGCCATCGTGAGTGTGCTGGTACTTGTTTTCGTTGCCGCCAACCTCTTGGTGGACCTCCTTTACGCCTGGCTTGACCCCAGGATTCGCTATGAAAAGTAGATCCGTTATGAAAAGTAACCGTCAGATCGAGCACTATGTTGCCCCCATCGACGAGACACCGCTGCTGGCGACCGATACCCTCAAGATCGACGCAGCACCCCTGAGCCTGTGGGCGGACGCCTGGCGGAAGCTCCGCCGTCGGCCGCTCTTCATCATCTCGGCGTTCATGATTCTGCTGCTGCTCGTCGTCGCGTTCTTCCCGGGCCTGTTCACCCAGACGGCCCCGAACGACAACTGCCAGCTGGGAGACTCCCTCGCGGGCCCCTCGGCCGGCCACCCCCTCGGGTTCACCTTCCAGGGCTGCGACATCTACTCCCGCGTCATCCACGGCACGCAGGCGTCCCTGACGGTCGGCGTCGTCTCCGTCATCTTCGTCCTCATCATCGGCGTGACGCTGGGCGCGCTGGCCGGCTTCTTCGGCGGCTGGATCGACACCGTCATTGCACGCATCGGCGACATCTTCTTCGCCCTGCCCTTGGTCCTCGGCGCACTGGTTGTTACCCAGCTCCCCTTCTTCCGCGAGAACAAAAGCGTATTCACCGTGGTCATGGTCATCGTGATGCTCGGCTGGCCGCAAATGGCCCGCATCACCCGCGGTGCCGTGATCGAGGTCCGCAACGCGGATTTCGTCACCGCAGCACGCTCGCTCGGTGTCTCCAAGATCGGCACCCTGGTCCGCCACGTCGTTCCGAACGCGCTTGCGCCGATCATCGTCCTGGCCACCATGGAGCTTGGCGTCTTCATCGTCACGGAGGCAACGCTGTCCTTCCTTGGCATTGGCCTGCCCGGCAGCATCATGTCCTGGGGTAACGACATTTCCGCGGCGAAGGACACGTTGCGCACCAACCCCGAGGTGCTGATGTACCCCGCAACCGCACTGTCCATCACAGTCCTGAGCTTCATCATGCTTGGCGACGCGCTGCGTGACGCCCTTGACCCCAAGAGCCGCAAGCGATGAAGGAGGCAATCATGACAACGTCCAACATCACCATCGACGAAGCCGGAACCGAAGAGCGTCCGCTCCTGGAAATCCGTGACCTCGCGATCTCCTTCCAGACGGCGAGCGGCGAATTCCAGGCCGTCAAGAACGCGCACCTGACCATCATGCCCGGCGAGACCGTCGCCATCGTGGGGGAGTCCGGTTCGGGAAAGTCGACGACGGCGCTTGCCGCCATTGGTCTCCTGCCGGCGAACGGCAGGGTTTCGGGCGGCCAGATCCTCCTGGATGGGGAGGACATCTCGAACGCTTCGGAAAAGCGGATGATCGAGCTTCGTGGGAACACCATCGGAATGGTCCCGCAGGATCCGATGTCCAACCTCAACCCGGTGTGGAAGATCGGCTCCCAGGTCCGCGAGACACTGCGCGCCAACGGCAAGCCGAGCGCTCCTGCCGACGTCGCCCGCGTCCTCGGGGAGGCCGGCCTGCCGGACTCCGCACGCCGCGCCAAGCAGTACCCGCACGAATTCTCCGGCGGCATGCGCCAGCGTGCCCTGATCGCGATCGGCCTGTCTTGCCAGCCTCGGCTCCTGATCGCGGATGAGCCGACGTCGGCCCTGGATGTGACTGTGCAGCGGCAGATCCTGGACCACCTCGAAACCATGACGGCGGAACTCGGTACGGCAGTCCTTCTGATCACCCACGATCTTGGCCTGGCCGCCGAGCGTGCGGACAAAGTGGTGGTCATGTACCGCGGCAACGTAGTCGAGGCCGGTCCTTCCCTCGAATTGCTCCGTAACCCGCAACACCCTTACACCCAGCGGTTGGTGGCCTCTGCGCCGTCCCTGGCTTCCCGCAGGATCCAGGCCGCCAAGGCTGAAGGAATCGAGACGGAAGAACTGCTGGCGCCCGCCGAAGCCGTGGCCGAAAAGGCATTGCCAGACGACGTCCTGAAGGTCGAGAGCCTGAGCAAGGTCTTCAAGCTGCGCTCCGGCATCGGCAAGGCGACGGACTTCACTGCGGTGGACAACGTCTCGTTCAACGTCAAACGCGGGACGACGACGGCGATCGTGGGGGAGTCGGGTTCCGGCAAGTCCACTGTGGCCCAGATGGTCCTCAACCTGCTCGCGCCGACATCGGGGCGGATCGTGTTCGACGGCGTGGACACTTCCACCTTGAACAGCCGGGAAATCTTCAAGTTCCGGCGCCGCGTCCAGCCGATTTTCCAGGACCCGTACGGCTCGCTCGACCCGATGTACAACATCTTCAGGACCATCGAGGAACCGCTCCGGACCCACAAGATCGGTGACAAGGCCAGCCGCGAGAAGAAGGTCCGGGAACTCCTGGACCAGGTGGCGCTTCCGCAGTCCACCATGCAGCGGTACCCGAACGAGCTCTCCGGCGGCCAAAGGCAGCGCGTCGCGATCGCGCGGGCGTTGGCTTTGGATCCCGAAGTGATCATCTGCGACGAGGCGGTCTCCGCCCTGGACGTCCTGGTGCAGGCCCAGGTACTGAACCTCTTGGCCGAGCTGCAGTCCAATCTCGGACTGACGTACTTGTTCATCACTCACGACCTTGCCGTCGTGCGGCAAATCGCCGACCATGTCTGCGTGATGCAGAAGGGCAAGCTGGTGGAAACGGGCAGCACTGACGAGGTCTTCGATTCGCCGCAGCAGGACTACACCAGGGCCCTGCTGCACGCGATCCCGGGTGCCAGCCTGATGCTGCCGCCCGTGGTGGCCTGACAGGCCTGGAGTCCGTCCGCTGAGCGCCAGGCGGACATAGGCGAAGAGCCGGTACCACCCCCGTGGGGGAAGTGGTCCCGGCTCTTTGCTGTTTCCGGCGAGGTCCGAAATCGCCGCCCATCATGCCACCTGTTGTGATGAATGGCACATTTTCGCGGCGTTGAGGGTGATTTTTAGGCCAATAAATACCACAGCGCTTAGACTCTAGGAAGGTGCCCTGTGTCAAAGGGGCTAATCCGTCGTGCGTTCCGGTTGGAAATGTCGCGATACAACAGCTGACTTCACCACTGAATCGAGCCATTACGCATGTCTGAAACCACCACCAACACCGCCGCGGCCACTGCTTCGCGCAGTGATCTGCGCAACGTCGCGATTGTGGCCCACGTTGACCACGGCAAGACCACCCTGGTCGACGCCATGCTCAAGCAGACCAACTCCTTTGCCGAGCACAACCACCTGGAAGACCGCGTCATGGACTCCGGTGACCTGGAGCGCGAAAAAGGCATCACCATCCTCGCCAAGAACACGACGGTTGCCTACAACGGTCCGTCCTCCAATGGCGAGACCATCACCATTAACGTGATCGACACCCCCGGCCACGCCGACTTCGGTGGCGAGGTGGAGCGCGGCCTGTCCATGGTTGACGGCGTGGTCCTCCTGGTTGACGCTTCCGAAGGTCCGCTGCCCCAGACCCGCTTCGTGCTCCGCAAGGCCCTTGCCGCGCACCTGCCCGTCATCCTGCTCGTGAACAAGACCGACCGTCCCGACGCCCGCATCGAAGAGGTTGTCCACGAGTCCATGGACCTGCTCCTTGGCCTCGCTTCCGACCTCGCGGACGAAGTTCCGGACCTGGACCTGGACAAGATCCTGGAAGTACCCGTGGTCTACGCAGCCGCCAAGGTCGGCCGCGCCTCCCTCGACCAGCCGGCTGACGGCTCGGCACCGGAAAACGAAGACCTCGAACCTCTCTTCAAGACGATCATCGAGCACATCCCGGCCCCGACCTACAACCCGGACGGTGTCCTGCAGGCACACGTCACCAACCTGGACGCTTCTCCGTTCCTCGGCCGCCTCGCACTCCTGCGTATCTACAACGGCACCCTCCGCAAGGGCCAGACCGTCGCTTGGGCGCGCGCCAACGGCGAACTCAAGAACGTCAAGATCACCGAGCTCCTGGCCACCAAGGCACTGGAGCGGGTTCCGGCGGAATCTGCCGGCCCGGGCGAGATCGTTGCCGTAGCCGGTATCGAGGACATCACCATTGGTGAAACCCTGACCGACGCCGAGAACCCGCAGCCGCTGCCGCTCATCACGGTGGACGACCCCGCCATCTCCATGACCATCGGTATCAACACCTCCCCGCTGGCCGGCAAGGTCAAGGGTGCCAAGGTCACGGCCCGCCAGGTGAAGGACCGCCTGGATAAGGAACTCATCGGTAACGTCTCCATCAAGGTGCTGCCGACTGAGCGTCCCGACGCCTGGGAAGTCCAGGGCCGTGGCGAGCTCGCTTTGGCCATCCTCGTGGAGCAGATGCGCCGCGAAGGCTTCGAACTGACGGTCGGCAAGCCGCAGGTTGTCACGCGGACCATCGACGGCAAGATCCACGAGCCGATGGAACACATGACCATCGACGTCCCCGAAGAATACCTCGGCGCCGTAACCCAGCTCATGGCTGCCCGCAAAGGCCGCATGACCAACATGGCGAACCACGGCACCGGCTGGTGCCGCATGGAATTCATCGTTCCCGCCCGTGGCCTCATCGGTTTCCGGACGAAGTTCCTCACGGACACCCGTGGCGCCGGCATCGCCTCCTCGATCTCCGAGGGCTACGAGCCGTGGGCCGGCCCGATCGAATACCGCACCAACGGTTCGATGGTCGCTGACCGCGCCGGCGTTGTTACCCCCTTCGCGATGATCAACCTGCAGGAACGCGGTTCCTTCTTCGTGAAGCCCACGTCCGAGGTCTACGAAGGCATGATCGTGGGCGAGAACTCCCGCGCCGACGACATGGACGTCAACATCACGAAGGAAAAGAAGCTCACCAACATGCGGGCAGCTTCGTCGGACTCCTTCGAGAACCTGACCCCGCCGCGTGAACTGACCCTCGAAGAGTCCCTCGAATTCGCCCGCGAAGACGAGTGCGTCGAGGTCACGCCTGAAGACATCCGTATCCGCAAGGTGATCCTTGACGCCAACGAGCGCGCCAAGGCCACCCGCGCACGCGCCAAGGTCTGATCCTGCGCTGATTGCGTACTGACGCACTGAACGGATTGACGCATTGAATAAGGGAGCCACCGGAACGGTACGCGGCATTGCCGCGGCTGTTCCGGTGGCTCTTTTTGCTGCTGTCGCAGGGACCGCCCTGCACCGGCAGACGCTCTTCCTTGCCGGCGTCGACGTCTTTTGGGGAACTGCTGCGGCACTGCTCCTGCTCGCAGCCCTCCAGCTCCTGCTGGGCACGTGGTCGCGGTCTTTGCTCCCGACGGCGGTGGCGGGCATTGTTTGTTACGTGACCGTAGGCCCGCTGTCTGCGGGCGGATCCGGAAAGCAGCTGATCGTCGCGGACGTGCCCGGAAATGTGTGGGTCTACGGGATTGCGGGCGTTACCTTTGTGATGCTGCTGTGGTGCCGACGTTACAGGCGTCCACCACGCGGCTGACTAGTCCGCGCTTGGGTCCCGGTGGTGGGCGATCAAGAGCGAGGTGGCCTCGCCGTCGTCGTCCGCCGGAAGCCGCATGTATTCTTCGACGACGGCCCGCAGCTTGCCCATCATTTCCTCCTGCCGTGCCGCGTTGAACTTCACGCCAAGCCGCCAGACGTCGATGTCCCCGGGCGCTAGTCCGCGGGTTTCCTGGACGAAGGTTTCAATCAGGATCGGGGAAATGTCGTTGACGGGCGTGCTCCAGGAGGTGCGCGTGGCGATGTATGGAACCTCCTTGGCGCCCCTCTTCCCCTTCCGGCCTTCCTGCGGCACGAGAAAACCGGTGCGCACCAAGGTCCTGACATGGTGCAGGCTCGACGCCGGATTGATGTCCAACAGCCCGGCGATCTCTTTGTTGGTGCGCGCATGGTGCAGGCAGAGCCGGAGAATCCTCAGGCGCAGGGGCGAACTCAAAGCGCGGCCCTTGGCCACCAGTTCGCTGTCCTCCCGCTCGTGTTCCGTCATGGTGGCCAGTGTAGCCAGCTATGAGTGATTGACATATACCAATCACTGCTGGAAACTGGGCGGGTGAATGCTCAGCAGGCCCACCCAGCTCAGCAGGCGGCTCAGCCGGCGGCGTCGCTTTGGCGGGACCGGAACTTCATTACCTTCTGGTCCGGCCAGGCCGTCAGCCAACTCGGGGCGCAACTTGGGCAATTGGCCTTTCCTGTCCTGGCAGTGACTTTGCTCGGCGCCAGCGAATTCGAGGTTGGCGCGCTCAATGCCGCGGGCCTCGCGGCCTTCCTGCTGATCGGTCTGCCGGCAGGAGCCTGGGTGGACCGATGGCTCAAGCGTCGAACCATGATTGTGGCCGACCTCGTCCGGACCGCGGCGATGGGGACCGTGCCAATCCTCTGGTGGGCCGGCATCCTGCAGATCTGGCACCTATACGCCGTCGCCGCCGTCGTCGGGACCGCGACCGTCTTCTTCGACGTTTCCTATCAGAGCTACGTACCCGTACTCGTGGATGCCGCGAAAGTGCCGCAGGCCAACTCCAAGCTCGAGGCGACTTCCCAGATCGCGCGGATCGGGGGTCCTGCCGCAGGCGGTGCGCTGCTGGCGATCGTGTCCGCGCCGGTGCTGTTCGTCGGGGAGGCGCTGGGGTATCTGCTGTCGGCCATCTTCCTGCTCAGGACGCGCGATGCTGAAGTGCCCGTGCCCGCAAAGGACCGGCTGCCCCTCGCAAGCGAAATCCGGGAAGGGCTGGCGTTCGTGGTCACGCATCCGTTGATCAGCAGGATTGTGACGTGTACGGGCGGGGTCAACTTCTTCACCACGCTTGCCTTTACTTTGATGCCGGTACTGGTGCTTCGAGAGTTGGAACTCGGTCCGGAGGCCATGGGCCTCATCATGGCGGTGGGTGCTGTCGGCGGACTGATCGGAGCGCTTGCCGCACCCAGGATCGCGGCCTGGATCGGCGAGGGGACCGTCATTCCCGTGGGGTCGATGATCAGCTCCCTTTTCCTCCTCCTGGTTCCGTTGTCTGTCCTTGCCCCCGAACGCTGGATGTCCCTGGTGATGCTCATCGTCTCCGAGTTCGGATTCGCTTTCGGAGTCCTGGTGTACAACATCATGCAGCTGAGCATGAGGCAGCGGGTATGTCCGCCCCGGCTCCTGGGACGGATGAATGCGTCTATTCGCTTTGTGGTGTGGGGAGTCATGCCGGTCGCTGCCCTCGTCTCGGGCCTCCTGGCCGAGAGCCTTGGCCTTGTCCCGACGCTCTGGATCGGCCTGGGTGGAAGCGTCGTTTTTGTCGCGCCCGTGTTGTTCTCACCGCTCTGGGGAATGCGCAGGCTGCCGGATGGGGTACACGGCGCCTGACCCCCTCGGGACATGCCCCGCCTTGGTCCGAAGCGCTGGACATAATGGCATCATGCGCATTCCTTGGTCTCCACGTGGCGCATGCTCTGCGGCAACGGTGGCACATGTCCAACGTTTCCCCGCAAGAATGGACGGGATGTTTTCCACATAGCGAATGCCGGCGCTTCCGAGGCGCCCGCATCAGCGGGAACGATGGGGCGCATGGTAAACATTATCGACGTCATGTCAGCGTACGACGGCGTGGCGCGGGCCAAGCATCTCGCTGCGGCCGGGGTGTCGCACTTCCAGCTGAAGTCCGCTTTGGCAGGCGGCCGGATTCTCCGCGTGGCACGAGGGGTTTATGCCGTGCCGGGCGCCGATCCTGGCTTGCTCGCAATCCGGTCCCTCCCTGCGGAGCCGGCCTGCGTTTCCGCAGCCGAGCTGGCCGGGTTGTGGGTCACGGACGCCCCTCGGTTTCCCCATGTGGCAGTCCCTCACAGCCGCAAGTACGAGGGCTTTGTCTGCCATAGATCCGCCGCCCCGCCCACACTAACGGATTCCGTCATTCAGGCACTGCGCTGCCTGCCGGATCTGGATGGCCTCGTCATTGCTGAATCGGCGGTTGCTCTTGGCAAGTTGCCTCTAACGGCCATCAGGATGAGGTTGACGGGGCGGAATGATGCACGCGAGCGGAGGCTAGTGTCACGGATCGTTCCCCAGTCGCAGTCGATCATTGAGTGCATCGCCAGGCACCTCCTTCGCGAAGCCGGCTTCCATGTTGAATCGCAAGTGCACATACCGGGAATGGGTCATCTGGACCTGATGGTGGACGGAAGACTGGGGATCGAGACCGACGGAGCGGGGTTCCACATGGACAAACCGAGCTTCGAGGAGGACCGCCGCCGATGGAACGTCACCACAAGATTGGGCGTTCCCACGCTGGTGGTGAGCTATTCGCTGGTGAAGCACCGGCCTCGCGAATTCGTAGCGCTGGTACGAGACACCCTGACGTCGCTCGACCGAGCCGCCTGACCTCTGCCCGGGCGAGCATCCGCGTCGTCCCTAGGGACATGCCCATCGCTGCTTGTCACGAATGGATATGTCCCTCGTTCGACCCGCGTCTCCCGCGGGACATGCTCTGCCCTGCGAGCCAACACTGGACATATTGGCACTATGTCCAGTGGTTCGGCCGGGCAGGGGGCATGTCCAGTGGTTCGGCCGGGCAGTGGGCATGTCCAGTGGGTGGGGAGGGCACGGGGCCCGGGGTTACTCGCCGGTTGTGCGCGGGCTCCGGCGCAGCGGCGGAGGGGGGACCTCTTTTGCCGCCACAACAAGCGCCAGCGGGATCTCGACGTCGGACTGTCGGGTCCGGATGGTGCACGTACCTTCGGTGACCGAGAGGAGGTAGCCGAGGGCATCGGTGAAGCCGCTCTCCACCCGGTATCGGACAACCACCCGTGTTCCGGATACGGTATTGAGCAGGAAATCCTGGGGCCGGGGCAGATTCACCAGTTCATAGTAAGACGCCCGGCTAGGTTGCTGAGTTCCGGCTGGGGGATAATAGGCTCAGAATTCGATGTACCGGCTACAGGGCCGGTGGTACTACCCGGAAATAGTCCGGGTCAACTGTGGAGAGGCAAGGGACGTGACCTACGTAATCGCGCAGCCGTGTGTGGACGTCAAGGACAAGGCATGTATTGAAGAATGCCCTGTTGACTGCATCTACGAAGGCGAACGTTCCCTCTATATCCACCCGGATGAGTGCGTGGACTGCGGGGCTTGCGAACCCGTGTGCCCGGTGGAAGCGATCTATTACGAGGACGACACCCCGGAAGAATGGGCTGACTATTACAAGGCCAACGTCGAGTTCTTCGATGACCTAGGTTCCCCAGGCGGAGCTGCCAAGGTCGGCAACACCGGCAAGGACCACCCCTTCATCGCTGCGCTGCCTCCACAGAACCAAGACCACTAAGAACGGTTGCTTCCTTTGATTTCTGCGGCCCCCGCTTTCGGCCTCAACCTGCCCGACTACCCTTGGGAGGCTATGGCGCCGTACGTAGCCAAGGCTTCGGAACACCAGGGCGGGGTAGTCAATCTGTCCATCGGAACACCGGTGGATCCTACGCCGCAGCTGATCCGCGAGGCGCTCACCGGGGCAGCAGACGCCCATGGCTACCCGACGGTCCACGGCACGGAAGCCCTTCGTGAGGCTGTATCCAACTGGTTCGCCAACCGTCGCGGGGTCCCGGGCATCGATCCGAGGGACATCATGCCGACGGTCGGCTCGAAGGAATTGGTGGCGTGGCTGCCGTTCCTGCTGGGACTGAGTGCAGGCGACGTCGTGGTCCGCCCCACTGTGGCTTATCCGACCTACGACATCGGCGCCATGCTTGCCGGGGCCACTGCCATCGCCGCAGACAGCCTGGACGAGCTGGACTCAGCCACCCGCGCCAGGGTACGGCTCATCTGGATCAATTCCCCTGGTAATCCCACGGGCAGCGTCCGTGATGTCGAATCCCTCAGGCAGATCGTGGCCCAGGCACGCGAGATCGGCGCAGTCGTGGCGTCGGATGAATGCTACGCCGAACTCGGCTGGGGCGAATGGGATGCCCAGCGTGGGGGTGAGGCAGTGCCGAGCGTCCTTGATCCGCGCGTCACAGGAGGGTCCATGGACGGCCTGCTGTGCGTCTACTCCCTCAGTAAGCAGTCGAACCTCGCCGGCTACCGCGCCGCTTTCGTGGCCGGCGATTCGTCGATCGTGGCGAATCTCGTCAACAGCCGCAAGCACGCGGGCATGATCGTGCCCTACCCGGTCCAGGAAGCCATGCGCGCCGCGCTCGGCGATGCCGGCCACGTGCTCGCCCAAAAGGATCTCTATCGCGGACGACGTGAACGCCTCCTGCCGGCACTTCAGAACTTCGGCCTGGAGCTCCACGAGTCCAAGGCCGGCCTGTACTTGTGGTCCACCGCAGGGGAGGCGACGTGGGACACAGTCCAGCGATTCGCGGACCTGGGGATCGTCGTCGGGCCCGGGGTCTTCTATGGGGATGCCGGCAACGGTTTCATCCGTGTGGCACTGACGGGCACGGATGAACGCATCGATGCGGCCGTGGAACGATTGAACGCCGCTCGATAACAATGCTGTGACTTGCCGCACACGGCGCGTCATTCCGCCAGTAATCGTAGCTTGTGGATTAGTTTGTCCCGCCTACTGGCGGTAGCTTTTAACTGACTATCAATGGTGGCTTTCTCCACGAAGGCAGTCCGGCCGATGGCGCCTGCACTTGCAGGCCCCCGGTTGGAGTCACCAGATGTTGGTTGGATCAAGCTTTCGACCGAGGCCCAGAGCCTCATGAAGGGGACTCCATGACTGAGACCACCAGCGCTACCCTGCGCCATGCCGGCGGAGAGCTCGAGCTCCCGCGGATCAAGGTTGTAGAAGGGAACGAAGGATACGACGTTTCCAAGCTGCTGAAGCAGACGGGCGCCGTCGCCTATGACCCCGGCTTCATGAATACCGCCGCCACTACGTCGGCAATCACCTACATCGATGGCGACGCCGGCATCCTGCGGTACCGCGGCTACCCGATCGAGCAGCTTGCCCAGCACTCAAGCTTCCTGGAAGTTTCGTACCTGCTGATCTACGGCAACCTTCCCACTCCCACCGAGCTGGAGGCGTTTGACCAGCGGATCCGGCACCACACGCTCCTCCACGAGGAGCTTAAGGGCTTCTTCGGCGGATTCCCGCGTGACGCGCACCCGATGCCGGTGCTTTCCTCGGCCGTCTCCGCGCTGTCCACGTTCTACCAGGACTCCTTGGACCCGTTCAATCCTGAGCACGTGGAAGTTTCCACTATCCGTCTCATGGCGAAGCTGCCCGTCATCGCGGCCTACGCGCACAAGAAGTCCATCGGCCAGCCCATGCTGTACCCGGACAACTCCATGAACCTCGTGGAGAACTTCCTGCGCCTGAGCTTCGGCCTGCCGGCAGAGCAGTACGAGCTGGACCCCGTCGTCGTCAAGGCGCTGGACCTCCTGCTGATCCTGCACGCGGACCACGAACAGAACTGCTCGACGTCGACCGTCCGCCTTGTGGGCTCCTCGAACGCCAACCTGTTCGCTTCCGTTTCCGCCGGCATCAACGCCCTCTTCGGTCCCGCCCACGGCGGCGCCAACGAAGCCGTGCTGAAGATGCTGCGCCAGATCCAGGCCGACGGCATCAAGCCCGAGGAATACATGGAGAAGGTCAAGAACAAGGAGGACGGCGTCCGCCTCATGGGCTTCGGGCACCGGGTCTACAAGAACTACGACCCGCGCGCGAAGATCATCAAGGCGACGGCACACGAGATCCTGGGCAAGCTCGGCGGCAACGACGAACTCCTGGACATCGCCATGCGCCTCGAAGAGAAGGCCCTGGCCGACGACTACTTCATCCAGCGCAAGCTCTACCCGAACGTCGACTTCTACACCGGGCTGATCTACAAGGCCATGGGCTTCCCGGAGAAGATGTTCACCGTGCTGTTCGCGATTGGCCGGCTCCCCGGCTGGATCGCCCAGTGGCGGGAAATGATCAACGATCCCCAGACGAAGATCGGCCGTCCGCGGCAGCTTTACACAGGAGAGCCGGAGCGCGACTACCCGGCGAGCTAGCCTAACGCGGGGTCACTTTCGGTCCGTCCCAAGGGACATCTTGGGCCGTAAGTGACCCCGCGTTGCTTTAAGAGCTGTAGCCGAGGGGGTTGTTCTTCTGCCAGCGCCAGTGGTCTTCGCACATTTGGTCCACGGTCTTGGTGGTGGACCAGCTCAGGTCCGCCAAAGCCGAGGACGCATCGGCCCAGAACGCGGGCAGGTCGCCTGCGCGTCGTCCGGTGATTTCGTACGGGAGCGGGTGTCCTACGGCCTGTTCGAAGGCATGGAGCATTTCCAGCACGGAGGTGCCTTTTCCGGAGCCAAGGTTCCAGCGGTGCACGCCAGGGCGCTCGGCAACATAGTCCAGCGCGGCTACGTGACCATCGGCGAGGTCGACGACGTGGATGTAGTCCCGCAGGCAGGTGCCGTCCGGGGTGTCATAGTCTCCGCCGAAGACCATGAGCTTTTCGCGGCGGCCGACGGCAACCTGGGCGATGTAGGGGACGAGGTTGTTGGGGATGCCCTGCGGATCCTCGCCGATCCTGCCGGAGGGATGTGCACCAACCGGGTTGAAGTAGCGCAGCAAGGCGATGTGCCAGCGCTCGTCCGCGGCGCCGAGGTCCGTGAGGATGTCCTCGATCTGTTCCTTGGTGCGGCCGTAGGGGTTGTTCGCCCCGATCTCCATCTTCTCCACGTAGGGGATGGGGTTGTGCTCGCCGTAGACCGTCGCGGACGAACTGAAAACGATCGAGCGGACCCCGTGCTTGTCCATGGCGCGCAGCAGGTTCAAGGTGCCCACGATGTTGTTGTAGTAGTAGTTCAAGGGTTCCTGCACCGATTCGCCAACCGCTTTGAGTCCAGCGAAGTGGATGACGGCGTCGATGTTGTGCTCGTTGAACACGGCCTCAAGCGCGGCTTCATCCACCAGGTCCACCTTGTGGAACGCGGGCGTCTTTCCCGCCAGTTCGCCCACGCGGCGCAGGGATTCTTCGCTTGAATTCACGAGGTTGTCTACTACGACCACTTCGTGTCCGGTTTCCAACAGGGACAAGACGGTGTGCGATCCGATGTAGCCGGTGCCACCCGTGACAAGAATTCTCATGCAAGCAACGCTAGCCGAATTTGCTACGTGCCCGCTCAGTGTTGCGTAGGCCACAGTCGTGCCGCTCCCGTGAGTCGGACGGCACGGTTCCAGCACGTTTGTGCTAAAAAGTTTTGTGCCCAAGATTGTCGATGCCGAAGCCCGGCGCCAGGATGTAGTCGAAGCCGTCTTCAGGATCATCGCCTCGGATGGCCTTGAGCGTGCCTCCTTGCGGGAGGTGGCCGATGAAGCAGGGCTTGCCGTTGGCTCGGTCCGCCACTACTTCGCCAGCAGCGATGAACTTCTGGTCCATTCCTTCTCCGTGGTCGTCGACCGGATCGCCGGGCGCCTCGAGGAAGCGTTCACCGTCGTCGAATCCTTGGCCGTGGGCTCGGCGGAACACGACGCCGCGGTGTTAACCCTGCTGGGTCAATTCCTGCCGCTCGATGAGGAACTGGCCGTCGACGCCTGCGTGTGGATGGCATTCCGGCACGCTGCCCGCATCCGTCCGGTGCTCGAACAGGAAGCCGCACGCAGCCACCGCGCCGTGGCCGCCGTCGTCGGACGCTTGGTGATGCGGCTGATGCCCGACGGCGGATCCGTCCAGGAGCGCCTGGTGAGCGAGGCCGAGCGCCTCCTGGCCACCCTCGACGGACTGTCCATGCATGCCCTGCTGCAGCCTGAGTGGATGACGGCCGAGGTCTGCCGCGATGTTCTGACGGCGCATCTTGAGACTCTTGTTGCGGTCCCGTCCAACCGTTAACGTCAAGGCGCATCGGGAATAGACTGGAATCCTGAGTGGGCACCTGCCAAGGGAGGCAATCGGATGCACGACACAGGCGGTCAAGGGTGGCGGATCACAATGGATACCTCCGGACCGATGCTCATTGCCTTGTATCTGAGAGACGTCGCTGGATTGGACGGAGCCGGGACGCCCACGTTGTCCCACGCCACACCCAAAGTCAGGCACGCTGACCACACGCACCTCACCGCGGAGGTGGGTGGGGTCCCTGCCCTCAAAACGGAGTGGGAAGCCTGGTGGGAGCAGCTCTTGAGGGCGTATCCGGATGCCGCGCCCGAGCTTTCGCCCCCGGGCTTCAATGCCTTCGGAAACTCGCCTGCCCTGCGCCGGGTTTTGCAGGCGCATTTCGGGGCCGCCCTCACGTGGGCCCGTGAACGCCTCGAAGAGTACGAAAAGCTGGAGGCTGAACGCGAAGCGAGCGGCGCCACGTTGCTTCTGGGGGACATGGTGGAGGACCGGCTTCTGGAAGTCGGACGGAGCTCACGGGACTTCGAACTGACAATCATCGAACTGCCGCTCAATGAGCCAAGGGCCTGGTACCTTGAGCCGGACAAGATGATCATGAGCCACCAGCTCTTGTCGGAGCCGGAGGTATTCCGCAGCTACGTCCAGCCGGTGGTTGAACTACTGGCCTGAGCCCGACGCCGGGACCTACCGCCTGAGGCTTGACGCCGCGACGCCGGGGCCCCACCGCCTGAACCCGCGCCCCCGGCCGGCATTACGTCCTCGGAGCCGAAACCGTGATGGTTACGGACCCCGCTGCTGCCGCGGAATCCTGCCAACCCTTGTGGTCCTGCCGGTTCCAGGTGGCGCCGGCCACGTCAACCTGCGTCACCGAGAGGTCCTTGGCATTCGCCACTGCCCACTGGGCCACAGACCACGCCTGCGCACCGGTGACGTTCAACTGGACCGTCCGGCCCTGGGCCACGGCAGGCAGGGAGCCGAACGCCTTCGTCATGGCGGCCACAACGGAAGTCGGATCACCGGCGGTGTCTGCGGCCCGGAGCGTGCAGTCCAAGGCCCTTTCGGAATGTCCCGTCAGGGCCGAGGCATACGCCCGGCCCATCGGTTCCTGCTGCGCGTATGCCTGGGGGTACGCGGAATGCTGGACCGCCTGCGCCGCATCAGTGATTGCCATGGTTTCGTAGCCGGGCACTTTCACCAAGTGGTCATAAAAAGCGTTTGTCGCGTAGACGGGATCCATGACCTCGGCTTCGGTGCCCCACCCCTGGGACGGGCGCTGCTGGAACAGTCCCCGCGAATCGGGGCCGATCTCGTCACCATGGCCGATGTTGCGAAGCTTGGATTCTTGCATTGCTGTGGCCACGGCGATCGTAGCCGCGCGCGCAGGTAGCCCCCGTTGCACCGCAATGGCGGCGATGAGGGCGGCATTTGCCGCTTGGTCCGTCGCCAGCTCGTATGAGTCCGAGCCGACGACGGCGACGCACCGCTCCGTCACCAAGGTGTCGGAGCGCTGCAGCACAGTCACCACGGCATAGATGGCACCAGCAACCAGGGCAAGCGCCAGCAACAAGATGATGGTGCGTCGGAGACGGCGCATCCAGATATCAGCTAGTTGGCGTGGAGCGCTTCGTTAAGTTCCACCGTCTGGCCCTTGCGGGGGAGGACCTCGACTTCACCGGTGGTGGAGTTGCGGCGGAACAGCAGGTTCGGGACTCCGGAGAGCTCAACAGCCTTGATGATGCTGCTGGTGTCCTCGCCGTTGGAGTCCTTCGGGCCGGGGATGCGCACTCGGGTTCCAGCCGTGACGTAGAGGCCGGCTTCGACCACGGAGTCATCGCCGATGCTGATGCCCACGCCGGAGTTGGCGCCCAGGAGCACGCGCTCACCCAGGGCGATCTTTTCCTTGCCGCCGCCGGAGAGGGTTCCCATGATCGAGGCGCCGCCGCCGACGTCGGTGCCGTCACCGGCGACAACGCCTGCCGAGATGCGTCCTTCCACCATGGACGTGCCGAGCGTGCCGGCGTTGAAGTTCACGAAGCCCTCGTGCATGACAGTGGTGCCTTCGGAAAGGTAGGCGCCCAAGCGGACGCGGTCGGCGTCGGCGATCCTGACGCCGGTGGGGACGACGTAGTCCACCATGCGGGGGAACTTGTCCACTCCGTAGACGGTGACCGTCCCGCGCTTGCGCAGCCGGGCACGGGTCAGTTCGAAGCCGTCCACTGCTGCGGGGCCGAAGTTCGTCCACACAACGTTGGGGAGCTTGCCGAAGACCCCATCGAGGTTGATGCTGTTCGGCTTGACCAACCGGTGCGAAAGCAAGTGCAGGCGCAGGTAGGCGTCGACGGTGTCCGCGGGGGCCTCGTCAAGGTTGATCTGGGCAAAGACCACCTTTTGCTCCGTCCCGCGGTCGTCGTCGCGGCTTTCGGCCGCGAGTGCGGTCAGCGACTCGTCGGCGTGCTCCACGGCCCGCAGGGATGCGGCCGCTTCACCGAGTGCCGGCGCCGGAAACCATACGTCCAGCACGGTCGCTTCTCCGGCGTCGGAGGTGGCGATGGTGGCCAGGCCGAAGCCGTAGGCGGAGCGATCGTTGTCAGAAGCGCTATCGAGAGCGGCAGAGGCAGCGGTTTCAGTCATGGCCCAAGTCTATCGAGAGCCATTGCTTCCCTTGAAACCGGGTGCCGACCGGAGGGGTCGCAATTCGCTCGGGATACAGTGGGTAGGTGAGCGTTGAAACTACCCCGATCCTTCTTGACATCAGGCAAGACGTTGCGGTGCTGACCGCCGCGCTGATGGACATCAACAGCGTGTCCGGCAATGAAGCCGCGCTTGCGGACGCCGTTGAGTCCGCCCTTCGCACGATCCCTGGCCTGCGGCTTGTGCGCGACGGCGACGCCATCATCGCCCGGACCGAGCTGGGGCGCCCCGAACGGGTCATCCTGGCCGGCCACCTCGACACCGTGCCTTTGCCCACGGTGGAAGGTTCGCTCGGCACCGTGCCCGCAACATGGGAGTCCGGCGTTCCCGGAACCGGAAAATTGTACGGACGGGGAGCCACCGACATGAAGGGCGGGGTCGCGGTGCAGCTCGCGCTTGCCGCCACCATGTTCGACGGCGGCGCGGAGCCGGCCAAAGACGTCACCTTCGTCTTCTACGACAACGAGGAAGTCGAAGCCGTCAAGAGCGGCCTGGGCCGATTGGTACGGAACCACGGCCATCTCCTGCAGGGGGACTTCGCGATCCTGCTCGAACCCACCGACGGCACAGTGGAGGGCGGATGCAACGGCACCAGCCGCTTCGAAGCCACCACGGTCGGGGAAGCGGCCCACTCCGCCCGGGCGTGGATGGGCAGCAACGCGATCCACGCCGCTGCACCCATCCTGAGCCGCTTGGCCGCCTACGAACCGCGCACGGTCAACGTCGACGGGCTGGACTACCGGGAGAGCCTCAATGCCGTGAAGATCAACGGCGGCACCGCGGGGAACGTGATCCCGGACCGCTGCGTCGTGGAGATCAACTATCGCTTCGCGCCGGACAAGACACCTGACCAGGCCGAAGCCCATGTCCGCGAACTGTTGGAGGGCTTCGACGTCGTCCGTACCGATGCCGCCGCCGGGGCGCGGCCCGGCCTCACCCACCCGGCGGCCGCCTCCTTCGTTGCCGCCGTCGGTGGAGAACCCAAACCCAAATACGGTTGGACCGACGTCGCGCGCTTCAGCGAGCTGGGCGTCCCGGCGGTCAACTTCGGGCCGGGGGATGCTCTTCTGGCGCACAAAGACAACGAACACGTCGACGCCGACGCCATCCGTGAGTGCCTCCGTGCGCTGCGGGCGTGGCTGGCGGACTAGCAGGACTGGCAGTACCATCGCTTGAGAACGTGGGTGTGGCCCGTGGGCTTGGTTCCGGAACCAAGCTCACGGGCCACACCCACGACTTCGGAGATCTTGGGCCTAGCCTTCGACAGCCACGATCTCCGACTTGGCCACCTTGACCACTTTCACGTTGCGGCGCATCCGGCTTTCAAGCCACTTTGCGATCCCGGCAAGGATCAGGCACATTCCGACGTACAGGACACCGGCGATGATCGCGGACGGAATGATGGGCGATCCGTACTGGGCCTGGCTTCCGAAGTACTTTGCTTGGAAGAGGATCTCGTTGTAGGTCACGATGAAGCCCAACGCGGTGTCCTTAAGGATGACCACGAGCTGGGAGATGATCACCGGGAGCATCGAACGGACAGCCTGCGGAAGCAGGATGTTTGTCATGACCGCGCTTTTCGGCAAGCCGATGGCGTAGCCTGCCTCGCTCTGGCCCCGGGGCAGCGATTCGATACCGGCGCGGAAGACTTCCGCGAGCACCGAGCCGTTGTAGAGCACCAGGCCTGCGACGACTGCCGTGAAGGGCGTGATGCCCTGGACACCGAGTGGCGGAAGCCCGTAGTAGAAGATCATCATGAGGATCAGCAAGGGAATGGCACGGAAGAGTTCCGTGAATCCGTAGCAGGGCAAGCTGATCCACTTTCGGTCGGAGAGCCGGCCGAACGCCAGGAAGACACCCAGCACCAGGCTCAATACGGCTGCCGTCGCAAAAGCCGAAAGGGTCGCACCCACCGATTGGATGATGGTCTGCTGGACCAGCGGGAAGGTGAACAAGTGCCACTTCTTCGCATCGAACTGCCCGCTTTGGGCGAAGCGAAGAATGATGAATCCGACGATGGCGATAATGACCAGGGCGGTTACGACGCCGAGAATCCGGTAGCGTGCGCGGGCCTTTGGTCCTGGAGCGTCAAAAAGGACCGAGCTCATCGGGCCACCTTCCATTTCTTTTCAAGCTTCCGCTGGATAAACGAAAGTATGAAAACGAGCAGAACGAAGACTAGTGCGACCCAGAGCAGCCCGGCCATGGCAGGCTCACCGCGCTCTGAAAGATTCGAACGGATGGATCCTGCTTCGGCGACTGAGAAGCCAGCAGCTACGGTGGTGTTCTTCAGCAATGCAATGAACACACTGAACATGGGCGGGATGACGGCTCGGAAAGCCTGGGGGAGGATTACGAGCGTCAGGGTTTGGGTGAACGGCAGGCCGATGGCGCGCGCGGCCTCGGCCTGGCCCACGGGCACCGTATTGATACCTGAGCGCACGGCTTCCGCCACATAAGTAGCGGTGTACAGGCTGAGGCCGATGGTCGCAGCGGTCATGAAGTCAATCTCCACGAGGCCGAGCTTCGGGTATCCCAGTGCAAAGAAGAACAAAACCAACGTCAACGGGGTGTTCCGCACAACGTTGATGTACAAAGTCGCTGCGGCGCGCATCGCCGGGATCGGGGAAACCCGCAGCGTCGCCACGATCGTGCCCAGGATCAGGGAGAAGATCCCGGAAACGATGAAAAGGGTGAGGGTGTTCCGGAACCCTGTGATGAACAGGTCCGAATTATTCAGCAGCGTATTCACAGAATGGTCGCTTTCAGCCGATGTTTGAGGGGGCGGCCATTCGCCGCCCCCTCAACATGGGTTTAGTAGTTGTCCACTGCGGGCTGGGAGACCTTGGTGCCGGACTGGCCCAGCGTGGAGTCGTAGATCTTCTGCCACACGGAGCCGCCGTCGGTGAACATCTTGTTCACGAACTTGCGGAGGGCTGTGTCGCCCTTCTTCATGCCTACACCGTATTTCTCAACAGTGAACGGCTGGCCGACCACCTTGAGGTTGTCGGTGTCCTGGGAGGCGTAGCCGATCAGGATTGCCTGGTCGGTAGTCACAGCATCTACCTGGCCACTCTTGAGGGCCTCGACACACTGTGAGTACGTGTCGAACTCAGTGGTCTTGGTGCCGGGGAAGTTCGCCTTGATGTTCTGGATCGGGGTCGAACCCGTTGCAGAGCAGACGTTCTTACCGGAGAGGTCTTTCTCGCTGTTGATGGTCGTGTTGTCCTTCTTGACCAGGAGGCCCTGGCCGGTCACGAAGTAGGGGCCGGCAAAATCGATCAACTGCTTGCGCTTGTCCGTGATGGAGTAGGTACCGACGTAGTAGTCGATGTCGCCGTTGGTAATGGCGGATTCGCGGTTGGCCGAGGGGATCGGCTTGAATTCGATCTTGTCCTTGGAGTAGCCGAGCGAAGCTGCAATCCATTCGGCAATCTGGATATCAAAACCGCTGTACTCGCCACTGGCGGCATCCTTGAATCCAAGGCCCGGCTGGTCCTGCTTGACGCCAATCCTGACTTTGCCGTTCGACTTGATCGTGTCGAACGTGGGGCTGCCGGAAATGGAAACATTCTGGGCAACGGTGAAGGGTGCGGACTCGGTGCTGGGCGCACTGGTGCCGCCGCCTCCGCCACCCCCGCAGGCGCTCAGCGTCAGGGCGACAGCCGCGCTTGCGGCGACCAGGAGGGATTTCCTCCGGGTGATAAAAGACTTCATGGGATTCCTTTCATTGAGCGGCCGCTCCCGCGGCCCGGGTGCGAGCGTGCTAGTGGGTCAGGAGCTTGGAGAGGAAATCCTTCGCACGGTTGCTTTGGGGATTTGTGAAGAATTCCTCGGGCTTGGCGTCCTCGACGATCTGTCCGTCCGCCATGAAGACCACGCGATCGGCTGCCTTGCGCGCAAAGCCCATTTCGTGTGTGACCACGATCATGGTCATGCCTTCCTTGGCCAGTTGGACCATGACATCCAGGACCTCGTTGATCATTTCCGGATCAAGTGCCGAGGTTGGCTCGTCGAACAGCATGACCTTCGGCTTCATGGCGAGCGCCCTGGCAATTGCGACGCGCTGCTGCTGGCCACCGGAAAGCTGCGCGGGTGACTTTGGTGCTTGCTGCCCGACGCCTACCCGCTCCAACAGGGCCATGGCTTCCTTCTCCGCCGTTGCCTTGTCCAGTTTCCGGACCTTGATCGGCCCCAGGGTGACGTTTTCCAGAATCGTCTTGTGGGCGAACAGGTTGAAGGATTGGAAAACCATCCCGACGTCGGCCCGGAGGAGTGCAAGCTCCTTGCCTTCCTCCGGCAGCTTCTTGCCGTCGATCGAAATCTCACCTGTATCGATGGTCTCTAACCTGTTGATGGCCCGGCACAGGGTGGATTTGCCAGAGCCGGACGGCCCGATAACCACCACGACCTCACCCTTTTTGACCTGAAGGTTGATGTCCTTCAGGACATGCAGTTGACCAAAGTGCTTATTGACGCCATTCAGGGAAACGAGGGCATCGCTGGTGGCTTGAATAGTCATGTAACGAATCTAGCGAAGAAATGATTCAAGTTGAGCCACGTCACAGGAACTTCCGCGGATCGTGATTCAACAGATACCTCGCTTGCAGCTATTTGACAGCAAATAGTGGGTGGGGTTCAGCGCGCCGCAATCTACAGGGCCGCGCCGGAACGGCAGCAGCCGCCATCCGCGCTAGCCTAGGTCAATGAGTACCAGCCAGCCCCAAGTTCCTAGTCCAGACGCCAATGGCAAGGCGATGAGCAACGGATCGGCAGCGCCAGCTCCGGCCGTAGCCGCGGATCCGCCAGCCAAGCACAAAGGACCCTTGGAGCTTCGGCGTAAACAGGCCGCAGTGCCGATGTCGGACCAGCGGCTCCTGGACACCAGGGGAGCCGACCACTTCATCCACACCGATCCCTGGCGGGTCCTGCGGATCCAGAGCGAATTCGTTGAAGGGTTCGGTGCGCTCGCCGAGCTCGGCCCCGCTGTCAGCGTTTTTGGCTCCGCCCGCACCAAGCCGGGTACCAGCTTCTACGACATGGGCGTGCAGGTCGGCCGCCACCTCGCGGAAGCCGGCGTCGCCGTCATTACCGGCGGCGGCCCCGGATCCATGGAAGCGGCCAACAGGGGAGCTGTGGAAGGCAACGGCGTTTCCGTTGGGCTGGGAATCGAGCTGCCCTTCGAACAAGGCCTCAACCGGTGGGTGGACCTTGGCATCAACTTCAGGTACTTCTTCGCCCGCAAGACCATGTTCGTCAAGTACGCGCAAGGTTTCATCGTGCTGCCAGGCGGACTGGGAACGTTGGACGAATTGTTTGAGGCCATGGTCCTGGTGCAGACCCGCAAGGTGACATCGTTCCCCATCGTCCTTCTGGGGGTCGACTTCTGGAGCCCGATGATCGAATGGATCAAAGGCACCTTGGTGGCCGAAGGGATGGTTTCCGAAAAGGACCTGGACCTCATCCAGCTTGTGGACGATCCCGCGGACGCGGTTCACCGCGTCCTGCACGGAATCCCCCGTCCGCCTTCGACCAACGGGGACCAGCGCCCGGAGTAGCGCTGCCGGCATCGAGCTCCCAGCTCAGTCTGGCACGATGGTTGTTGTGAGCTTTTTTCTGGTCTTTCTCGCGATTGTCATTATCGGTGCCGTGGTGTTCCTCGGCGCCGGAATGGCCAAATCCAGCCTCGACTCCGGCGCCGGGTTGGACGAACCCGTCCCGAACCTGCCGCCGGTTCTGCTGCCTGCCGGAGCCAAGGGGGCCGACGTCGACCGCGTGCGGTTTGCCCTTGGCCTGAGGGGCTACCGGATGGACCAGGTGGATCAGGTGCTCGATGAGTTGAGGGATCAGCTCACCTCCCAGGAGAAGGAAATAGAGCGGCTGAAACTGGCACTTGAAGCAACCGGGGACCAGGAAGAACCGAAAGAGTGACCCAGGCAATCGAAGCGAGGACCCCGAAGGGATCCTTGGCCCGAAGACTGCGCCGCCTCGGAGCCCATGCCGTGGGCTGGCCGTGGTGGGTCCAGGTCGGCCTCGTCTACATCGCCTCGAGACTCGTCAGCGCTTGTATCTTCATGGCTGCGGCACTGCAGCAAGGCGTCAATCCGTGGTTTCCGCCCGCACCTGACTACTGGAATTTCATCACGATCTGGGACGGGCGCTGGTACGCCGAAGCCACAGACAACGGTTATCCGCCTGTCTTGCCGGCCAATGCGAACGGCGGCGTCGCGGAAAATTCGTGGGCGTTCTATCCTTTGTTTCC
Source organism: Arthrobacter bambusae (assembly GCF_030812595.1). GTDB lineage: Bacteria > Actinomycetota > Actinomycetes > Actinomycetales > Micrococcaceae > Arthrobacter > Arthrobacter bambusae_B. Next base: position 235,603 of record NZ_JAUSSZ010000004.1, on the reverse strand, counting down.
CTACCTAGGCAGGGCTCTCGGTGCTCTCACCGGACTGGCGACCCTGCCGGCCCTGACAGTCGTTGCCGTGGTGTCCGGGCTGGGGGCGGCACTGGTGGTCTACAAGTTGTTCCGGGAATACGCCGGGCGCACCACGGCGCTGTGGGCAGTGACCTTCTTCTCGATGTTCCCCGTCTCGGCCATCCTTCAGGTTCCCTATGCGGAATCCCTGAACACCTTGCTGCTGGCCGGCTGCCTTCTGCTCGTGGTGCGTCGCCGGTACCTCGCTGCGATGCCCGTGGTACTGCTGATGTGCCTCTCGAGGCCTACGGGCGTACCCTTCGCAGCCATGGCGGGGCTGCTCCTGCTCCACCACTTGTGGAAGAGGCTTAGGCGCCGCCCGGACGCCGGGTCCGTGACTGCCGCCGTGCCGACAGCTACAGTGCCGACGCTACGGGAACTTGGATCCCTGGCCGCCCTCGTGGTGGTCAGCGTTGCAGGTGCCCTCGCGTGGCCGGCCATTGCCTGGGCCGTCACGGGGGATCCGCTGGCGTACACGAAGACCGAGACTGTTTGGCGCGGGGCGGACCTGGTTCCATTCAAGCCTTGGTTCGAGACCGGTCAAATGCTCTTCGGGCCCGTTCTCGGTATTCTGGCGCCGTTTCTCTTCGTTGCGCTCTTCGCCCTGTTGATGTTGAGCAAACCCGTACGGGCATTGGGCACCGAACTGAGATTGTGGTGCACGTGCTACATGGGCTACCTTTTGGTCTTCCTGCAGCCCCAGACGAGTACCTTCCGGATGCTCCTGCCCCTGTTCCCCCTGGCACTCAGCGCCGCTTGGTTGTCCCGCTCGAAGGCCTATCGCGGCACCGTGGTGCTCATGTTCTTCCTCCTCCAGATCGTCTGGATTGTCTGGCTGTGGGCATGGGCGCCGCTGCCGGGCGGCGGCGACTATCCTCCGTGATCCCGCGGGTCCCTTTCCCCTGTTCAAGCGCGAACCTGGGCCGCCGGGAAAAGTCCATCAATTAGCTACGGGCGGGTAATTACGAGATAATGGACACAAGCAAGGACAAAAGCACCCTCGGGTGCTCGGCGACGACGACTAAAGAGCCACGACTGTCGACGCCGTATATTCCACGCGGAGCCAGCCCGGCCGGGTTGGCGGGACTTGGGACAACTGGAGGGGATTTTCCTAATGGCGGCTATGAAACCACGTACTGGCGACGGCCCTATGGAAGTAACCAAAGAGGGCCGCAGCCTGATCATGCGTGTGCCGCTCGAAGGCGGAGGACGGCTGGTGGTCGAGCTCAACGCAGCAGAGGCGGCGAACCTCAAGGAATGCCTCGTAGGCGTTACCGAATAGATTCACTGGGCAGGGCCCGGCAGAAGAGCCGGCGCCCTGCTTTCATGTTTAAGCCTGAGAGCGAACGGCCGCCGACTACTTCTTGACCGCCACCAGCAAGCCGTCACCCGTCGGAAGCATCGCAGAGGAGAGCCGTTCGTCGTCGCGGATGGACTTACCGATCTGGCGCAGCACCACGGTGGTGCTGTCCCTGGCAGCCGGGTTGGAAACCTTGTCCTTGTCCAAGGCGTCATTGATGACCAAAGTTCCACCCGACTTGAGGAGCCTGATGGCTTGCTGGACGTAACCGGGAAAGTTGGGCTTGTCGGCGTCGATGAACACGAGGTCGTAAGCAGAGTCGGTCAGGCGCGGAAGTACGTCGGCTGCGCGGCCGGAGATTGTCCGCGTGCGGTTCGCCGGACTGCCGGATTCCAGGAAGGCCTCGCGGGCGGCCTTGAGGTGCTCGACGTCGACGTCGATGGTGGTCAGGACCGCCTGGGGGCTGAGGCCTCGCAACAGGCACACGCCGGAGACCCCTGCTCCGGATCCGACCTCTACGACCGTCTGGGCTTTCGAGGCCGCGGCCAGGACTGTCAGGACGGCGCCAACGCCGGGACTGACAGGAGTAACGCCCAGCTCGAAGGAGCGTTCACGGGCGCGAAGCAACACGTCGTCCTCGGCAGGCAGGTCTTCTGCATAGGACCAGCTGGTTGACTTGTCGGCACTCATGGGGGTTCGCTTTCCAGGGAGAGGGGTATTGCTTCCAGACTACTGGCAAGGGGCCGCCCAGCCCGGACGCCTGCGGCCCGCAATTCTGTGTCTCCGGTCTGTGTCTCCAGGACGGATTGCGGGTGTCCTCCGGACAATGTTCGCTCTGCGGGAAAAGCATGGCCATGATCAGCTAAATCTCAGCCAATACTGGGATGATATATTTCCAGCCATCCAAGTGAGGGCCGGTAACGAACTCCTGAGTGACCGGCAGGATGACAAACAGTTTGAGGGGAGCGGACGATGCGGGCATCAAGTGCTGCGCCAGTCCAGACAACGGCAGCAGTCCTGGGTTCCACCGACACGGCCCCTCCGGCCGAGGAGTGGGTCAGGCCGAGCTGGGAGGAAGTGGTGGAGAATCACTCCGCCAAGGTTTTTCGCCTTGCCTATCGACTCACTGGAAACAAGTTCGACGCCGAGGACCTCACCCAGGAAGTCTTCGTTCGGGTCTTCCGCTCGCTCGAAAACTTCAAGCCAGGCACACTCGATGGCTGGCTGCACCGCATCACCACCAACCTCTTCCTCGACCAAGCCCGCCGGAAAAGCCGCATACGCTTCGATGCCCTGGCCGAAGACGCCGAGTCCCGGCTGCCGGGGCATGAACCCGGTCCCGAGCAGAGCTTCGAGTTGAACAACCTCGATCTTGACGTGCAGCGCGCCTTGGAAGAACTCCCTCCCGACTTTCGCGCCGCCGTCGTGCTTTGCGATCTTGAAGGCCTGTCATACGACGAGGTCGCCGAAGCTCTCGACGTGAAGCTGGGGACCGTCAGGTCCCGCATCCACCGCGGACGGACAATGCTCCGCGAAAAGTTGGCGCACCGGGATCCGCGTCCTGTCCAAGCCCGCAAGCCGCGGCTCAAGATGCCGCGCATCGCCGGTCTCCTGTAAGCGCCGATGGGTCTGCTGAAACGACGGCGTGGTCTGACCAGGGGAGATATCCGGCACAGCCGCGCCCCCCGCCATCTGCAGGAATGCTCTGAGTGCCATGCCGCAGTCCTGCGGGAACGCCAGTACCTGGAGCGGCTTCGCCGTGCCGCGGTCCCCGAGGCCAGCCGGGATTTCACCAACAGGCTGATCGAACATACCCAGCGGTTGGCGCAATCCGATATCCCCGAACGCCCAGTGCCCCAGCGAAGCGTGTGGCACGGCATCCGGCTGGCCAGCGCCGCGGCCGGAGGACTCGCAGTGAGCGCCGGGATCCTGGCGGTTGCAGCCTACGCGCTCGGCGGGGAAGTTGCGCCGCAGGCATCCAACCGGGGAGAGCAGGAAATCCGGACCCTGGTCAGTTCAACGGTGCCGGGAAACGCTGGAGAGCAGCTCCCCGTGACAGGTTCACAGCTGAGCCTGCCCGTCAGCGTGGCAGGGACAGTAAGCCTGAGTGAGCAGCAGTTGTCCGAACTACGGAAGGACGGCTGGGCATGTCCCGAAATGGCAAGCATGGGATATCACATGGTTTCCGCCCGGGCCTTGATGCAGGACGGGCACCCTGCCGTTGAGCTGGACCTCAGCGACGGTGACCACCACGCCACCTTGGTGGAGCAGCACTTGGAGGGCAGCGGCACTTCAGGGACCCAACTCTCCATCACCCAGGGGGCCGCGTGGCAAGCCGTCTACTCCTCGCCGGTTGCCGTGCTGCGCTATTCCTCCGACATGCCTGCCGATCAGTCAGCAAGGGCGGTTCCGGAGCTCGTGAAGGCAGGCGATTCGCTGGTGGTTGCCCGGCCCGCCGAAACCAGTGGCGAGACCTGGAATGAACGGCTGCAGCGGGGACTCCATGCCCTCGCAGGCGTCGCAGGTTTCTGAGCGGACCAACGGACAAGGTAACCTTCGATACGTGTTTGGAATCAATGGCTCGGAGTTCATCGTCCTGCTGATCATCGGCGTCATCGTGATCGGGCCCAGCCGTTTGCCCGAATACACACGGAAGTTGACCAATCTGGTCAAGGAACTGCGGCGCATGGCCTCCGGCGCACGTGAGCAGATCAAGGAAGAAGTCGGCATCGATATAGATGACGTCGACTGGAAGAAGTATGATCCGCGCCAGTACGATCCGCGCCGGATCATCAAGGAAGCACTGCTCGACGACGACACGAAACCTGTCAGCGACGGTGCGCCTGTCGCTGTAGCAACAGCGGACCCTGGACCGAAAGTTCCCGAACGGGTGGTCGAACGGCTTTCCGTCGGCGAGAAAGCGCCCTTCGACGCCGAGGCCACCTAGAAGCTATTTCGGCTGGATCCCGAGGGACATTCCGGCCAGGCCGCGTGGCTTGGCGTTGAGCTTTCCCGCGATGCCCTGAAGGGCTTGTGCTGCGGCCGACTCGGGAGCCGTCAACACCACAGGGCGGCCCGCGTCTCCGCCTTCGCGCAGACGGATGTCCAAAGGAATTTGTCCCAGCAGCGGGACATCCGTTCCGACGGCGGCGCTCAGCCGCTCAGCAAGCACAAGGCCGCCGCCGCTTCCGAACAATTCCATCCTGCCGCCGTCGGGCATCTCCAGGAAGGACATGTTCTCCACGACTCCGGCAAGCTTCTGGCCTGTCTGCGTCGCGATGGTCCCGGCCCTCTCGGCAACATCCGCTGCTGCGGCCTGCGGGGTGGTCACGACGAGGATTTCAGCGTTGGGAAGCAGCTGGGCCACCGAAATGGCGATGTCGCCCGTGCCGGGCGGAAGATCCAGGAACAGGGCATCTAGATCGCCGAAGTAGACGTCCGTGAGGAATTGCTCCAAGGCGCGGTGCAACATGGGTCCGCGCCAGGCGACTGCCTTGTTCCCGGAAACAAACATGCCAACGGAGATCACCTTCACGCCGAAGCCCACAGGCGGGAGGATCATGTCGTCCACCCGCGTGGGCTGCTGCGTGATTCCCATGAGACCCGGCACGGAGAAGCCGTGGACATCGGCGTCGACGATTCCTACACGCAGGCCCTGCGCTGCAAGGGCGCACGCAAGGTTGACCGTCACCGAGGACTTCCCCACACCACCCTTGCCGCTGGCCACGGCGAAAACCTTTGTCAGCGAGCCGGGTTCGTTGAAAGGGATTCCGCGTTGGCCGCCAGCGCCCCGCAAGCGTTCCTTGAGGGCGTCGCGTTGGGGCTGCGTCATGACCTTGAGCTCGACCTCGACGCCTGTCACGCCCGGAACCCGGGCAAGGGCGGCGGTGGCGTCGGCCGTGATGGTCTCACGGAGGGGGCATCCTGCGATGGTCAGCAGCACGGCAACCCGGACGGTTCCGTCCGGATTGGCCTCTACCGAATCCAGCATTCCCAATTCAGTGATGGGACGGCGGAGTTCGGGATCGATGACGGTTGCCAAGGCAGCGTTGAGGGCCTCGGCGGATGGGGTGCTCATGGGGTGTGCATTCAGCTTTCGGGCTGGGTGGGGGAACCTGTGCTCGGCGAAGTGCCGACTGTCGAGAGTCCGGATTCTGCTTCAGTGGCGCTGGAGTGCGCTGGGTGGACTTTCGGGATTTGCTGGGTCTTGGGATTGCGCTGTTTGTCGCGCTTGTCCTTGGTCTTATCGCCGTTATTCGAGCCATCGCGATTGTTCGTGCCCATTTCCTCCTGGGCGTCAAGCAGATCCGACAGCAGCGAGCGGAGTTCGGCACGCACGTAGTCCCTCGTGGCTACCTCACGCAAGGCGATGCGAAGGGCCGCGACCTCACGCGTCAGGTATTCGGTGTCAGCCAGGTTGCGCTCGTCACGTGCGCGGTCCTGCTCGATCGTCACGCGGTCCCTGTCGTCCTGGCGGTTCTGTGCCAACAGGATCAGGGGAGCGGCGTAGGAGGCCTGGGTGGAGAAAAAAAGATTGAGGAGGATGAATGGGTAGGGATCCCATTGGAAGCCGAACAAGCCAATGACGTTGATCGCTATCCAGACGACCACGAAGATCGTCATGTAGAAAAGGAAATTCGCCGTGCCCATGTAGCGGGCGAAGCGCTCGGCAAAGCGGCCGAAGGCATCGGGGTCGCTGCTGAAACTCGGGAGCATGCGGGAGCGCAGCTCGAGCGGGGTGTCCAGTCCGCCGCTGGTGGGCTTCTCAGCCAATTCGGCCTCCTAGTTTCCTGATCGGGGCTCCGTCGTCGTGGGTTCGCCAGTCGTCCGGAAGCAAGTGGTCCAAGAGGTCATCAACAGTCACCGCCCCTACTAGGCGACCGGCGCTATTGACGACCGGGAGGGAGTTGAGGTTGTAGGAGGCCATGGTGTGGCTGACCTCGCTGACGCTGGCGTGATCGGAAACCGGCTCCAGGTTCTTGTCCACGATGCTTCCCAGCTGTTCGGGCGGGGCACTGCGGAGCAATTGCTGGATATGCACGACGCCGAGGAACCGCCCCGTGGGGGTCTCCAACGGCGGGCGGCAGATGAAGATCGCCGAGGCCAGCGCGGGGGAGAGCTCCTCGCTGCGCACGTGGGCGAGCGCTTCGGCGACTGTGGCTTCCGGGGGAAGAATAACGGGCACGGGGGTCATGAGCCCGCCGGCAGTGTCTTCGTCATACTGCAGGAGCCTGCGGACGTCGTCGGCCTCGTCGGGCTCCATGAGGAGCAGCAGTTCCTCGGCTTTGGCGGACGGCAGGTCCGCCAACAGGTCTGCGGCGTCGTCCGGGTCCATTTCTTCCAGCACGTCGGCCGCGCGTTCGTTGTCCAAAGCGGACAGGAGCGTCACCTGGTCTTCTTCAGGCAATTCCTGGAGCACGTCTGCGAGGCGTTCGTCCTGCAGCTCGCTGGCTACTTCGATCCGTCGCTTGTCCGACATCTCCTGGAGTGCGTCCGCGAAGTCGGCCGGTTTGAGGTCCTCGTGGGTGGCAACGAAGTGGCTCGCACCCTGGGGATCGTTTGCGGAGCCCTGCAATGTCTCCGCCCAGTCCACCAGCAGGGTGTGGCCACGGCGCAGCCCCCGAAGCCTTGAGGTGGACGTGCCGCGTCGAACGAAAAGCTTGGAGACCAGCCATTCACCGTTGCGCTGCTGGTCCAGGGCGATGTCTTCGATTATGGCGTCGCCGCTGCCGTCCTTGAGGGTTACCTTGCGGTCAAAGAGCTCGCCGACCACCAGCTGCTCGGCACCGCGTTGCTGGAAGCGCCGCAGATTGACCAGGCCGGTGCAGATGATCTGGGCCTGGTCCATCGACGTCAGCCGGGTCATGGGAACGAATACCCGCTTCTTGCCGGGGACCTCGACGACGATGCCCACTGCATGCGGGGCCCCGCGCAAGCCGCGCGAGAGCACCACGACATCGCGCAGCCGGCCCAGCCGATCGCCCACGGGGTCGAAAACGTCGAGGCCGAGCAGGCGCGCAACAAAGACGCGTGAAGGATTTGTGCTCACCCTTACAGGCTACCGAGTCTGCTCTCTTTTAGCTGAATTCCAGCCGGTTCACATGTGTATGGGACAGAATGGGGGTATGGCGAACATTTTCGGTGCCCCCAAGGCCACGGAGGAATCCCGGAGCGTCCCCAAGGGCGACACCGTGGGCTCTTACACTTCCTATCTCGATGCCCAAAAGGCGGTGGATTACCTTGCCGACCAGCAGTTCCCCGTCCAGCATGTCTCCATCGTCGGAAACGACCTGAAAATGGTGGAGCGGGTCACGGGGCGGCTCAGTTACCCGCGGGTTGCTTTGTCCGGCGCCTTGAGCGGTATGTGGTTCGGCTTGTTCGTGGGCGTCATGCTGTCCTTCTTTACGCCGGCCGGCGGTCCCTTCTCGATTGTGACCTCGGTCCTCATGGGCGCGGCATTCTTCATGCTCTTTGGGATTGTCACTTACGCCGCGCAGCGAGGCAAGCGGGACTTCACCTCCACCAGCCAGGTGGTTGCGACGAACTACGACGTCATTGTCGCGTTGGAGGCAGCCCATGAAGCGCGCCGCCTCCTTCACCAGTTGCCAATGAATCCCTCGGAGGCGGCTTTCGGCCGGCCCCCGCAGGCATACACCCCGCAGGACTACCGGAACCCGCCGGCCCATCCCGGTGCACACCAGGGCGGGGCTCCCGAGCGCCCGGCGTCTTGGCAGGATCCCTACGGCCAGCGTGGTCCTGAAGCCGGACAGGGGGCGGCCGACGCCGCCCAACCTGCCGCGGATACCCCGCCAGCGGCCGCGCGGCCAACCAGCGGCGTCCGCTACCCGGACCTGCCCGACGGACGCCCGCAGTACGGTGTCCGAGTGAACGAACCCGGGACCGGCGAAGAAGCCGCGAACGGCGAGGACCCGGCCAAGCAGTAACTGTTAGTGGGCCGCACAGCCGGAACCCCATATTCGTTCCTCCTCCTGTGCCGAGCATCAGTCAGTCTTCAGTGCCGCCACGGGCTGTATTCGAGCCGCCCGGCGGCCCGGTCCTATCGCTGCGAGCGATAACGCCGCCAGGGTGACGATTGCGATTCCACCGAACGCGAGGACGGGCACAGGCGGGCTCAGCGCCACTCCGAGCGCCCCGGCGACTAGCTGGGTTAGTACCCAGCCAGCGAACTGACCAACGAGGAGTCCTGAAGCAAGCGCCGCAATTCCGATCAAGATCGCGTCAAGGGTTACGAGCCTCATGATGTCGCCGCGGGTGGCACCAATCGCGCGCAACATCCCGAACTCTTTCTCCCGACGAGCGACGCCGACTGAGAACAGGCCAGCCGCGCTGACTGCGCCGAGACTGAGCGCAAGCACAACGATGCCGAATGCGGCTCCCGTGTAGGAGCCGAGCTCTGATTCTGCGCGCTCCTTCATTTTGGCGGCCGTGATCACCGAGACCCCAGGGATGTCGGCAACCGAATCAGCGATCGTATTCCGGAGCGCTGTGACGTCGACACCCGGCCTCGCTTCTACATTCCAGCCATTGGATCCGGAAATGCCGAGTTCTGCTGCCTCGTCGCGACTCATCACCACTTGGTTCCCTGTTGCCAAGGACGCATACGTCCCGACGAGTCGAAGCGAGAGTGTCTTGCCTGCCCGATCCAGTCGGATGGTGTCGCCCAAGGAAATATCGTGACTCGCGGCTAAAGCTTCAGGAATGATGACCGCGCCTCCCTTTTCCAAGGCAACAGGCGCAGTCCCGTCGCTTCCACGCCGCCACGGAAGTTGTGCCGTGGCGAAATAACTGTTTGGATCGACGGCAAGGATTGCCACGTTGCTCGAGGTCCCTTGGAACTGCAATGCTCCGCGATCCCAAACTGTGTCTGAAACCTTGCCGATCATTTCGATGGACTCAAGGCGTTCGTCTAGTTTTTCCGTGATAGGAGTCGTGGAGGATATTTGAATGTCGGCTCCGAATTGGCGGGCAATCTGCTCCATCATCGCACTCCTTACCGAGCCGACTCCGATCACAAGGGCGGCCCCAAGGCAGACGACAATGCCCATGATGGCCGTGGTGGAGTCGAGCGATGCGTGTTTGCGCAGTCGCTGGGCCGCAGCCTTGGCCGTCCACCGTTTAAAGATCTCCAGCGTGGCGGTGGCCTCGAGAATCAGCGGGGCAAGCAATCCCGCCGCGGCCAACGACAAGACGAATCCAACGAGCTTCACAATGACCGGGTCAAGCCAGTAGCTGGCGGCTCCCAACGCGAGGAGCGTCACGCCGACCGCGGCATGGAGTCTCTGCCCTGACCTGCGGTCCGCGGCTTCAGGTGAAATAGCCGTGAGAGGTGCCTGACGCAGCACTTTGATTATGGCCCGCACTGCCCCGGCGCAGCCGGCGGCGACCCCGCTCAGGATGGCAAGCAGAACTTGCCAAAGTTCTGCCGCCACGGCTGCTGGAGGTATGTTGCCGATCGATGATAGGCCTTGGTTGAGGACCCAGCTGACGCCAAAGCCAAGCCCCAACCCGAGCAATGAACACGCGAACGTGAGCATCAGGGCCTCGCACAAGACAGCGCCCGCCAGCCAGGAGCCGCGGGCGCCGACGGCTCTCATGACTCCGTAGGAGAGCCGGCGGGCATTCACGACGGATTGGAAGGCCGTTGCCGATAGGAGGACCGAGATTCCGAGGACGGTGCAGGAAGCGATCATCAAGATGAGGGAAACAACAGCGATGAGCGGACCAAGGGACGAACTGAGTGCAGAAGTGTCCTGTACTTTGAACTGAGGGGGCAGACTGGACGAGTATTCGCTCTGCCAGCGTTCCGCGGAGTGGCCTGCTACCAGCTGGATGTCCGCCCTTGATACTTGGCCCTGTTGGTTGAACATCGTCTGGGCATACGCCAAGTCGACAAAGATGTTGTCGTACGCCAGCGGACCAAGAATCCTGCCGTTGAACACGCCTGCGACCCGCAGTTGAGTGGTCCCGCCGCTCGACGCGACCACCAGCCAATCGCCCACGTCTACGCCTAAGCGCGAAGCTACATCAGACGGAACCAGGGCCTCGGGCTTGTTTGCGGCAGGAAGCCCGCCCCGTAGCTCCGGCCTCATGCGTTGAAGCTCTGTGTTGAACGTGGTGGGGTAGCCCGTAATCGTCAGAGGATGGCCGGCGCCATCGGTTCCCGTGGGCCGAACGCTTGTATTCCGCGCCAGAGTCGGGATTGGCGTCGCAACGCCAGGGAGATCCGCGACGGCCCTTCCTGCGCTCTCCGGGACCGTGGTCCCCGGGATAGCAGGGACCACCGCGACGTCACCTATGCCTGACAGCGAACCGACTCCTTGCGACAGCTGGTCGTTGATGCTCTTCGACGTGAGCACGGTGCCGAAAATGAGCGCAACGCCGAATACCAGCGCAACCGCGGCTACTCCGTAGCGGGGAAAATCAAAGCGAAGTTGCCGCAAACCACGAGCGAACGCGCTCATCATGGTGAGACTCTCCCTCCTGAGGCGGTCCGTTGAGGGTCAGGTCAAGTTGACCAACGATCTTCCCGTCCCGCAGCGCGATGATCCGGTCGGCGTAACTCGCGGCATACGGATCATGGGTGACGATCAGCCCACTCGTGCGAAGACCGACTCCGATCGCGTCGCGAATCAGACGGAGGACAATATCCCTGTTCCCGGAGTCGAGACTTCCTGTCGGCTCATCGGCTAAGACGACGCTGGGAGCCCCGAATAGCGCCCGGGCTACGGCGACCCGCTGGCGTTGCCCACCTGATAGTTGATCAGGAAACCGGTCGGCATATTCCAACAGTCCCAGCTGATCGAGCAGCACCAGCGCATCTGCCCGCCAATGAAAGCCTCCTTGACCGGCGACAATCGACGACAATGCGGCGTTCTCCACCACCGTCATGCTTGGAACAAGATGGAATGCCTGGAAAATGAATCCAACATTCTCACGTCGGAAGATTGTCTTCTGCTTTTCGTCCATGCCTGAAATCCGGAGCCCTGCTACGTCGATACTTCCCGCAGTTGGCGAATCGAGTCCTCCGACCAATTGAAGAAGTGTTGACTTGCCGGAGCCGGATGGTCCAATGACAGCCACGAGTTCACCAGGCTGGATCTTCAATTCGGCAATGTCCAGCGCAGTTTTCTTGTTTCCGGCACCGTCGTCATACTGGCGACGAACGTTTTTGAGGCAAATTGCGGGAAGATGGACAATGCTCATGTCTCGACGGCCCCAGAACGCATAGGTGCAGGGTATAAGCGCGGACGGGCGTCTCCGTGTGGATTTCGTCAATCTCAGTGGTCAAAACGCCAAATCTCAGTGTGAAAAACCCGAAATTAAGTGGTCGGTGGGCGGCGTCTACGTGTTTGCGGGCCATCTCCAAAGCAAAAGAGGAGGGCTACCGGATCGCTCCGGTAGCCCTCCTCTTGTGTTTGCCGCAGTGATTTTGCCGCAGTGCCTAGGCTTCGGCTTCCTGGTAGATGCCCGCCATCCAGGACTCGACGTCGTCGGCCTTGCGGGGGAGGGCGGCGCTGAGGTTGACGGGACCGTCCGCGGTCATCAGGATGTCGTCCTCGATCCGGACGCCGATTCCGCGGTACTCCGCCGGAATGGCGAGGTCTTCCTCCTTGAAGTAGAGCCCGGGTTCGATGGTGAACACCATGCCCTCGGTGAGTACGCCGTCCAGGTAGAGCTCACGCTTGGCCTGCGCACAGTCGTGGACGTCCAACCCAAGGTGGTGGCTCGTGCCGTGCGGCATCCACCGGCGGTGCTGCTGGCCTTCAGGACTGATGGCTTCCTCCACGGAGACCGGGAGCAGGCCCCACTCTGCGAGGCGCTCCGCGAGGACCGTGGTGGCGGCGGTGTGGATGTCGCGGAACTTCACGCCGGGCTGGGCTGCCGCGAATCCGGCGTCGGCGGCGTCAAGTACCGCTTCGTAGACCTTGCGCTGGACGTCCGAGAACTTTCCGTTGGCGGGAATGGTGCGCGTGACGTCTGCTGTGTAGAGCGAATCTGCCTCCACGCCTGCGTCCAACAGCAGCAGTTCCCCGGCGTTGACCTTGCCCGTGTTCCGGGTCCAGTGCAGGACCGTCGCGTTGTTTCCGGCGGCCGCGATGGTGTCGTAGCCAAGTTCGTTCCCTTCCTCACGGGCCCGCGCGAAGAAAGCGCCTTCGACGACGCGTTCGCCGCGGTGGTGGGTCATGGCGCGGGGAAGAGCCCGAACGACGTCGGCGAAACCCTCCACCGTCGCAGACACTGCGATCTTCATCTGCTCGATTTCCCAGGCGTCCTTGAGCAAGCGCAACTCGGAGAGCGCCTCGCTGAGCAGTTCGTCGAGGGCATCGAGTTCACCGAGGTCCAGGTTCTCCGGGTCCTTGGCCGTGTTGTAGCGGGCGGTGTCCACGAGGGCATCGATGTTCTCGTCAACTTTGCGGACCAGGCGGACGGCGATGCCGCCGATTTCCGGGGCACCCACGTTCTTGGTGATGGCCATTTCGAGTTCGTCCACGTGCGCCGTCCTGAGCCCAAGGCGCGCTTCGAACTCGGCGAGCGTCGGGCGCGCGCCGATCCAGAACTCACCGGAACGCGAGTCAGCGTAGAACTGCTCCGTGTCCCGGCCGGCCAGGGGGCGGAAGTAGAGCGTCGCGAGGTGGTTGCCGCCGTCGTCGCCGGTTCCCTCCTCGACGGGTTCAAGGACCAGCACGGCATCGGGCTCGTGGTCCAGGCCCAGGCCCGTGAGGTGGGCGAACGCGGAGTGGGGGCGGAAGCGGTAGTCGGTATCGTTCGAGCGGACCTTGAGGGGGCCGGCCGGGATGACGAGGCGCAGGCCCGGGAACTTCTCGGAGATGGCCCGACGACGCGTGGCGGCGTGGTCTGCGACGGCGTCACGCGCAGGGGTCACCTGCGGCGCGGGCGCCCAGTTGCTGGCCATGAACGCCTTGAAGGCATCGGATGTGGGCCGCTGGGAGCGGTTGTTGACGCGCTCCTCCAGTGGCTGGGAGGCTGTGGTTTCACCGTTTTGGGTGTTATCTGCATCGTTCACCGTCCCATAGTCCCATCAAGGTCGACACTAGGCCAACGCCGAAACGGTCCAAGCCGTCCCTGATCAAATACGCTTGGAAAGTGAAGATCGATCTGCACGCGCACTCCAATGTTTCCGACGGGACCGAAGCTCCCGCGGGAGTGATCGCTTCCGCGTCTGCTGCGGGTCTGGACGTGGTGGCTTTGACGGACCACGACTCCACCGACGGATGGGATCAGGCTTCCGCCGCCGCGCTCGAATTCGGGGTAGCTTTCGTCCCCGGGATGGAGATTTCGTGCAGGACCCAGGAAGGGATCAGCGTCCACCTGCTGAGCTATCTCCATGATCCCGGCCATCCCGGCCTGCTAGAGGAAATTACGAAGGCAAAAGACGCGAGGCTCATCCGGGCCAAGCGCATGGTCACGCTACTGGCCGAGGATTACCCCTTGAGCTGGGACGATGTCATCCATCATGTGGCTCCGGGTGCCACCGTGGGGCGCCCCCACATCGCCGACGCCCTCGTGGCGGCCGGTGCGGTGGGGAGCCGCTCCGAGGCGTTCACCGCGATCCTGACTTCACACTCGCGGTACTTCGTGCAGCACTATGCGCCGGACCCGGCGCTCGCCGTCAAGCTTGTCCGGGCGGCGGGCGGTGTCCCCGTCTTCGCGCATCCGGTGGCTTCGGCCCGCGGCCGCGTGGTCGGAGAACGGACTTACCGGGAAATGATCGATGCCGGCCTCCTGGGGCTGGAAGTGGAGCACCGCGACAATCCCGAGGAAGGCCGCGTGTTCCTGCGGCGCCTGGCTGCCGAGCACGGTTTGTTCATGACCGGTTCGTCCGATTACCACGGTACCGGCAAGCCCAATCTGCTCGGGGAGAACCTGACGTCCCCCGATGTCCTGGCCCGGATCGAGGAGTTGGGCACGGGAAGTTCCGTGGTCCGCTGACGGACGTCCCCTCAGCCCGTCTGGCTCCCAGGGCGGGTCAGTTGGGGTAGAAAGGTGGCCTTGCCGTCCAAGCGCTTGCGCATCACGTCGATAGCCGGGGCGTTCTGGTCCACGCATACGAACCTGCGCTCGAGTTTCGCCGCGACTGAGCCGAGCGTGCCCGAGCCGGCGAAGAAATCGAGGCACCAGTCTCCTGGCCGGCTGGATGCGGTGACGATCCGTCGGACGAGTCCTTCCGGCTTTTGCGTTGGGTAGCCGGTCTTTTCCCTGCCGGTCGGGGAAACGATGGTGTGCCACCAAACGTCCGTGGGAAGCTTGCCGAGTTCGCGTTTGGCCGGCGTCACGAGGCCAGGCGCCATGTACGGCTCACGGTCAACCTCGGCGTTGTCGAAGTGGTACTTTGCGGGGTTCTTGACGTACACGAGGATGTTGTCGTGCTTGGTGGGCCAGCGGTTCTTGGCGCGGGCGCCGTAATCGTAGGCCCAGATGATCTCGTTTAGGAAACACTCCCGGCCGAAGATCGAGTCCAGCATGACCTTCGCGTAGTGCACCTCGCGGTAGTCGAGATGCAGGTACAGTGTCCCGTCGTCGGCGAGCAGGCGCCAGGCTTCCACAAGCCGGGGTTCCAAGAAGGACCAGTAGTCGCTGAAGGCGTCGTCGTAGCTGTGCAGGGCGCCCTTGATGGTGTCATATGAGCGACCCTTGAAGCCGAGCCGATCGCCGTCGCCATCGGCGTTGCGGACCATGCGCATTTCCTGGCGGCTTTGGACCCGGCCCGTGTTGAAGGGCGGGTCCACGTAAATCAGTGTGAAGGCGCCGTCCGGCAGCGTCGGGAGGAAATCCGCGTTATCCGCGTGAACCACCAAATTGCTGCCGTCCGGCGCCCAAACAATGTCAGTCATTGAGGCCGTTAAGCCTCGGTGCTCTCGCCGGACGCACCCGAAGTGGAGACCACTTCGCCGTTGCGGCGGCGGGTGCGGGAACGGCGTGCGCGGGAAGGCTTGTCCGCGCCCTCGCCGGACTGCGGCTCGTTGGACCGGGACTCGGCGGACCGGGTAGCGGCTTCTGCGGGTGCTGCTTCGCCTTGGGACGTACGACGGCGGCGGGTGCGGTTGCGTCCGCCCTCACCCTCTCCTTCGCGGGACGGAGCATCGCTGGAGTTCGTACCGCGGCGGCCACCTTCACGACGGGCATCGCGGCCCGTGCGTCCACGCCCGGAATCGCCGCCGGAACGGGAGTTCTTCTTGCCGGTCTCGCCCAGGTCTTCCAGGACCTCGGCGTCGACGCCCGCGAGGGTGCGCTTGTCGCGGGGCAGGCGGCCCTTGGTGCCCGCGGGGATGTCCAGATCCTCGAAGAGGTGCGGCGAGGAGGAGTATGTTTCCACGGGCTCCGGGTAGCTTAGGCCGAGCGCCTTGTTGATCAGGCCCCAGCGCGGCATGTCGTCCCAGTCGACGAAGGTCACGGCCGTGCCCTTGTTGCCTGCACGGCCGGTGCGGCCAACGCGGTGCAAGTAGATCTTTTCGTCTTCGACGCACTGGTAGTTGATCACGTGAGTGACGTCATCGACGTCGATGCCACGGGCGGCGACATCGGTGGCCACGAGGACGTCCACCTTGTTGTTGCGGAAGGCGCGGAGTGCCTGCTCGCGGGCGCCCTGGCCCAGGTCACCGTGGATTGCGGCGGCTGCGAAGCCGCGGTCCACGAGTTCCTCGGCAACCTTGGCGGCGGTGCGCTTGGTCTTGGTGAAGATGATGGTCCGGCCGCGGCCGCGGGCCTGCAGGATGCGGGCGACGACCTCGACCTTGTCCATGCTGTGGGCACGGTAGATGAGCTGCCGGATGTCGCGCTTGGTCAGGCCCTCGTCGTCCGGGTCGGCAGCACGGATGTGCGTGGGCTGGGTCATGTAGCGGCGGGCCATGGCGATGACAGGGCCCGGCATCGTCGCAGAAAAGAGCAGGGTCTGGCGGACCGCTGGCGTGGCGGCGATCAGGGTCTCGACGTCCGGAAGGAAGCCCAGGTCGAGCATCTCGTCGGCCTCGTCCAGAATCACCATGCGAACGTTCTTGAGGTTCAGGTGCCTCTGCTTGTAGAGGTCGATCAAACGGCCGGGCGTGCCGACAACAACCTCGACGCCCTTGTGCAGGGCTTCGATCTGGGGCTCGTAAGCGCGGCCGCCATAGATGGTGGCGATGCGGGCGTTGCGCTTCCTCGATGCCGTCTGGAGGTCGTTGGCCACCTGAACGGCGAGTTCGCGGGTAGGAACAATCACGAGGGCCTGGGGCGCACCCGGGACAGCGAGCTTGTCGTAGCCGGCGTCGTCCGGTCCGACGACGCGCTGCAGCGCCGGAATGCCGAAGCCGAGGGTCTTTCCGGTACCGGTCTTGGCCTGGCCGATGATGTCGTGACCGCCCAGGGCGACCGGGAGGGTCATTGACTGGATGGGGAAGGGATGGGTGATTCCGGCGTCGGCGAGGGACTCAACAATGTCGGCGCGGACGTTGTAGTCGGCGAAGGACTTTTCTGCGATCTCGTGGGGTGTTTCGTTCGAGGAGATGGTTTCCTCGGGTTCGATCGTCTCGGTGCCGTCTGTCAGGACTTCATGGGTGTGCAATTCACTCACAGTGGAGTTTTCCTTATTCATTTGGGCTGCGCCGCGTGCTCAACGGTTGTGGCAGGGCCGTTCCGGAGCACGAATGGGCGCAAGCAAATCCAGTGGAAGCCGATCGCGGGCTATCTAAATACTGGCACTGGTGACCAGCTGGTGTATCTCAAGATCGCGTAGGGGCGGGCTTGTTGATGTCAAAAAATTAACTGAATCAACGACCGGGCATCCATTACTACCCACCCAGTCTAGCGTCTGGGGGCCATAAACCCCGGATCGCGCGCCCGGCCCTGCGAACGGGGTCCGCTACGGGAGCAGTTCGAAGGTGATTTGGCGGGTGGCAATGTCCGCGTCAAGCAGTCTCACGCGGACCTTCGTGCCCGACTCCATTTCGCCGTCGCAACGAGCGGTGACCGCGGGTTCGGCGATCTGGACGACGCCGTAGGGGCCGTGCGAGGCTCCGTTCCCGTTCCCGTTCCCGTTGCCATTGCCCCTGCCGTTGTTGCCGGTGCCGTTGCTGTTGCCGTTTCCGTTTCCGTTGTTCTTGGCGGGCTTCGATCCGGAAATCACCACGGCGTCGAATTCCTGGCCGATGTGGTTCACGAGAAGGGCAGCCTGCACGGTGTCCAGGGCCATGCGCTCCATTCTGGCGGCAAGCTGGTCCGATGACGCCATGATCTCCGGCAGGCTCGGCAAAGCATTCCGGGCCCATGCAGGGATCTGTGTTCCATTGCTCAGTGCGTCGCAGATGACCAGGACAAAACGATCCACCAACCGGCGCAATGGCGCGGTGGTGTGGGCATACGGCGCCCCGATGGCTGACTGCATCACGCTGCCCGGCACCTCGCCGTCGAAAGGCGTGTAGCCGGCACCACGGAAAAGCAACCCCGCGGAGTGAAGGATGGCCAGTTGCCGGGGGTCCTTGGCATCGAGGGTGCGCAGGTACTCGCCATAGCTGGTCCCCTCGGTCCAGGGCTTGCCGAGTGCCCCTGCTTGCCGTTTGAAATGCAGCAACGAGCGCTCATCGGGCGCGGGCATGGTGCGCAGGATTCCCACCTTGCCGTCGAGCATCAATTGGGCGGCGGCCATCCCGGTCATGAGCGAAATCTGTGCGTTCCAGTCCTCAACCGGCAGCGAGGGAGCTGCGACGATCCGGTAGCCTTCGCCGTCGGGCAGCTGGACGATTTCCTGCTCAGGCATGTTAAGGCTTGCGCCGCCGCGGCGGCGCTCGAGCTCCACCCGCTTGACCCCGACCTCCTTGAGTAGCTGGAGGACGGGATCAGCCGTTCCGGAATCGATTTCCGCCTGCACGCCTTTGTAGTTGAGCTTGGCCCGGCTGCGTACGCTCGCCCTCCGGACGGAGACGGTGCTGAACTCCGCCTGGGCATCGAGCTCGAAGTCCCAGACGAACGCGCCGCAAGTCTGGCCGGCCAGCAGGCTTCCGGCTTGCTCGCTGATGATCTCGGGGTGCAGCGGTATGCGGCCGTCCGGGGCATAGTAGGTTTGCCCGCGGTGGCGGGTCTCGGCGTCGAGCGCTCCTCCCGGGGGCACAAAGGAGGGCACGTCGGAGATGGCGTAGAGAACCCTGTAACCCTCGCCGGACCGCTCAATGAAGAGAGCCTGGTCCAGATCCGTGGAAGAGGCCGGGTCGATCGTGATGAAGGGGACATCCGTGAGGTCCAGCGTCGGCAGGGTGTGTCCGGAAACCGCGGCTTCGGCATCGCGCAGCGCTTCAGCGGGATAGCCTGCGGGCAGCTCGAGTTCAATCCGAAGCGCCGCCAGCGCTTCCGCGAGGTGGTTCGACGTCTCACTGACGTTCGGGGCTATCCGCTGGTGTGACACGAAAGTCAGGGTAACTCCAAAATCTCCCGGCGTCTCGCTAGGCCGCCGCAGCGTCCAAGGCGGCAAGGAGTGCCCGGGCAGCTGCGGTCGGATCCTCCGCCTCAGTGATGGCGCGTACCACCACGATGCGGCTGGCGCCGGCCTGCACTACCTCTTCCACGTTGCCAAGATCGATGCCGCCGATCGCAAACCAGGGGAGCACAACACCGCCGACTGTCTCCTCGTTGGCCCGCCTCACGGCGTCGGCGGCGTACTTCACCAAGCCGAGCCCGACGGCGGAGCGTCCCGGCTTGGTGGGCGTGGCCCATACGGGCCCGACGCAGAAGTAGTCCAGGCCGCTGCGCCCGGGCGAGGCGGCGATGGCTGCGTCAACCTGATCCGGCGTGTGCGTGGAGAGCCCGATAATCGTGGGGTCGTGGAGCAGCTTGCGCGCTGAGCGAAGCGGAATGTCCTTTTGGCCGATATGGAATACGGGTGCACCGGAGAGGGACGCGATGTCGGCGCGGTCGTTGACCGCCCAGAGGCGGCCGTGGCGGTGCGCCGCGGATTGCAGGATCTCCAGGAGCTCCAGTTCCTCTGCCGCTTCAATCGTCTTGTCGCGCAGCTGGATGATGTCCACGCCGCCCTCGAACGCGGCATCGACAAACTCCTCGAAATCACCCTGGTGCTTGCGGGCGTCGGTGCAGAGGTACAGGCGGGCGGTGGTGTGGACATCATGCTGGGTCATGGAAACAGAGTAGTTCCTCTAAACTGGGGTGGTACCGCGGGAGCCGCGGCGGCAGTCACAATCGCCGCGCGGCTGAGAGGGCTTCAGCGCCGACCGCTTGACCTGATCCGGCTAATACCGGCGTAGGGAAGGACTCCATGGACGAAGTAAACACTCATCGCGAACCCGCTAACGAGCCCCTGCACGCGGATGTCGCGGTGATCGGGGGCGGCGTCGTTGGCCTCGGCATCGCGTGGGAAGCACGAAGGTCCGGCCGCTCGGTTGCCCTCATCGACCCCGCACCGGCAAGCGGCGCTACTTTCGCGGCGGCAGGGATGTTGGCGCCCGTCAGCGAACTGCACTACCAGGAAGAGGACCTCCTGGAGCTCATGCTCGAATCGTCGGCGTTGTGGCCGGGCTTCGAACGAAATGTGACCGGCTCAGGCACTGGACGCAGCACGGGTTACCGCACGACGCCGACCCTCGCCGTCGGAGCGGATGCTGCGGACCGCCGCGCGCTCGCGGACCTCCGGGACGTCCAGCTCGCCAACGGCCTGGACGTGGAATCGGTGCCGTTGCGCGAGGCCCGGGAGCGTGAGCCGCTGCTGAGCCCGCAGATTTCCTGCGCGTTCGACATTCCGGGCGACCACCAAGTGGATCCGCGCCGGCTTTCGGCCGCGATTCTCGGCGCGCTGGCAGACCACGAGCCCGCCGATTCCAGCTGGATTGAAGGGGCCGGCGGCGGTTTTGCGGTCGAGGACACTGCGGCGGGCCTCCTGTGGGAGGACGGGCGCGTCGTCGGGGTGCGGCTCGGCTCCGGCATCAAGGTGCTCGCCACGGAAACCGTGGTTGCCAACGGACTGGGTGCCGCCCGCTTGACCGGCCTGCCGGATGGATTGTCGCTACCGTTGCGTCCCGTGTACGGCGACATCCTGCGGCTGCGCGTCCCGGACCACCTGCAACCCCTCGTCACTGCCACGGTCCGCGGAATGGTGCGTGGAGTTCCCGTGTACGTCGTTCCCCGCGACGACGGGACCGTGGTGATCGGGGCAACGCAACGCGAAGACGGCTTGTCGGCGTCCGGTGGAGCGGCCAATCCGGTATCGGCCGGTGGCGTGTACCAGTTGCTCCGGGACGCCCAGGTTCTTGTCCCGGCTGTTGCCGAACTCGAGCTCCTGGAAGCAACTGCCCGTGCCCGGCCGGGCACTCCGGACAATGCACCGCTCCTCGGTCGTGTGGAAGGACGCGAAGGGACCGTGCCCGGCCTCATCGTAGCCAGCGGGTTTTTCCGCCATGGCGTGCTCCTCACTCCAGCCGCCGCGAAAATCTGCGTCGGACTCATGGATGGCACCGCCGATCCCCGGTGGGACAAATTCCGCCCGGACCGCTTCTCGCGCCCGCTTTCCGCGGCTTGGGCCTCACTGACCGGTAGCCCCCAGGCCGCAACCCTAGATTCCCATCCGAAGGACCAGGCATGAACATCAAATTGAACGGCGCAGACCACACGCTAAGCGACGACGCGTCTGTGACCACCGTCGTCAGCCACATCACGGGACGCGTTGTAGACTCCAGTGGCCAAGCGGCCGACGGACGCAAGATCGGCGTCGCCGTCGCACGCAATTCCGAAGTGGTGCCGCGCAGCCAGTGGGCTGCCACCGCGCTCGCAGAAGGCGACGAACTCGAAATCGTCACCGCAGTACAAGGAGGCTGAAACGTGACTACTGCAAGCACCCAAACAGCAAGCACCCAGACCGACGCCTTGGTGATCGACGGTGTCGAGTTCGGCTCGCGCCTGATCATGGGGACCGGCGGAGCCCCGAGCCTTGACGGCCTTGGCGCGGCCCTGCTGGCCTCCGGCACCGAACTCACCACCGTCGCCATGCGGCGCTACTCACCCGCGGAAACAGGCTCGCTGTTCCAGTTGCTCGTTGACCATGGCATCCGGGTCCTGCCCAATACCGCCGGCTGTTTCACCGCCAAGGATGCTGTCCTGACGGCCGAGCTTGCCCGGGAAGCCTTGGAGACCGATTGGGTGAAGCTCGAGGTCATCGCCGACGAACAGACGCTGTTGCCCGACGCCGTGGAGTTGGTGGATGCAACGGAGAAACTCGTGGACCGCGGCTTCAAGGTTTTCGCCTACACCAACGACGACCCCGTGCTGGCGCTTCGATTGGAAAACCTCGGCGCCGCAGCGGTGATGCCCTTGGGCGCGCCCATCGGCACGGGATTGGGCATCCTGAATCCCCACAACATCGAGCTGATTGTGTCCCGCGCTTCGGTGCCGGTGGTGCTCGACGCCGGCATCGGCACCGCGTCCGATGCCGCGCTTGCCATGGAGCTCGGCTGCGACGCCGTGCTGCTGGCTACGGCGGTGACCCGTGCGCAGAACCCGGTGCAGATGGGGGAGGCCTTCAAACACGCTGTCATCGCCGGTAGGCTGGCGAAGCAGGCAGGCCGCATTCCACGCCGGGAACATGCGCTGGCATCCTCGGCCATGGAAGGCCGGGCTGAGTTCCTCTAGCGGCTAACGCTGGCTGTTTGGGAGGGTCCTGCGAAGAATCCACGTCCGTGAAGGAGCCACCGATGGCCGGCAAGGATGACATTCTTAAGGGATCCGCGATCGACGATGCCTTGGCGGAGCTGCCGGACTGGCGCTTCCGCCAGGGAAGCCTCGTCACCGTCTACAAATGCCCGACGTCCTCCGCCGCACTGGAACTGATCGCTGCGGTCGGTCGCATCGCCGAACAGCAGAAGCACCACCCGGACCTGGACTGGCGGTACAATCGGGTGCTCATCCGGTACACCTCCCATGACGCCGGGAGTGGGGTAACGCGGCGTGACGTCCGGGCGGCCATGAGCGCTGGCGAGGCAGCCGCGCACATCGGGGCAGTGGCTGAACCCGAAGCCATGCCCTGAACTGAACTGCTCGACTGGACGGCTCGCTAGAGCCGCAAGATGTTAGGGCCGCAAGTCGCTAGGGCCGCAAGTCGCTAGAGCCGCAAGGCCGCGGTCAACTGGGCGATGTCGTGCCGGGTCCGACGCCGGCCCAGGACGTACGAGGCCGCCACGGCCGCCGCCGTGCCCAGGATGATGGGCGCGACCCAAGGGATCCATGTAACGCCAGGCAGGTAGCCAAAGCCAAGTTGGATGAAGATCATCCAACTCAGCATGGCGACGGCCACGGAAACGCCAGCGGGGAGGGTGATTCCGTACGTGCCACGGTGTTTGTCCGTTCCCCAGACGACGAATCCTGAGGCGATGGTGGCTAGCGCCACGATGACAAGTGAGAGCATGCGGACTCCTCGCTCGCTGGTGTTCTGGGGTGAAAGCTTACAGAGCGCCGAAGCCGACCCGACGAACTTCCTCAGCGCCGATTTCCACGTATCCGAGGACGTTGCCGGGAACGATCACCTGGCGCCCCTTTTCGTCGGTCAAGCGCAGGTCCGTGCCGTTGGCGATGGCCTCGCTCACGATCTTGGCAACAGACTCGGCATCGAGAGCGGACTCAAGCGCGATCTCACGGCCAACGTTCTGAATGCCGATCTTTACTTCCACAGGGGGGCCTCCCAGCCAATCAAGAAATTACTTAGTCCTCTATTTGTAGTCTAGGACTCTTTCGGGAAGCGACTGATTCCGCGCCAAGCTAAACGGTAGATCAGATCGCTGGCTACATCGAGGTCCAAATCGCCGTCGGTTTCGAGCCAATAGCGGGCGCTGACCTGCGCCATTCCGGCCAGGCCGCGGCCCAGCAGCTGGGCCTCCAGCGGGGGCAACTTGGTGTCTTCGGCGATGACCTTCGCGACCGCGTCGGCGAAGGTGCGGTTGAAAGTCTCCAGCCGCGAGCTGACGTCCGGATCATTGATGAGATCGGATTCGAAGACGAGCCGGTGCGCTTGGTCGTCGGCCGCAATGAAACGGTAGTAGGCGCGCATGACGGCCTGGACGCGTTCCTTGTTGTCCGATGTCGAGTTAAGCGCCGTGAGCATCAGTTCCGTGAGCGTGGCCAGGTGGCTGTCGAGGAGGGCCATGTAGAGCTCCCGCTTGGACGGGAAGTGTTGATACAGCACAGGCTTGCTGACATGGGCAGTCTCGGCGATTTCGTCCATGGCAGCACCATGGAAGCCGTTGGCCACGAAGACTTCCAAAGCGGCATTCAAGAGCTGGGCCCGGCGCTCATCGCGTGGCAGCCTGGCCGAACGTGGCGAAGCGGCCCGATCCTGCTTGGCCTCTTGCCTGACCTCTGCCTCGTGTTTGATTCGTGCGCTCTCAGCCACTTGTCTGCCGCCTTTCCTTTGCAGTTATGACCACAATACTGTGCAGTAATATGACCGGGCGGCAGCGGCAGGCATACTTTGGAGTATGGCCACTCTTTTTGCCGCCCAAACGTCGCCGCGCTCTCCCTCTTCCGCACTGCCGCCACTCGTGGAACCGGCCGCGGAACTGACCACCGAAGAAGTGGAACGGTACTCGCGCCACCTCATTATTCCCGAAATCGGAGCGGCCGGTCAGCGTCGGCTCAAGAATGCGAAAGTCCTTGTGATCGGGGCAGGCGGACTCGGCTCTCCGGCGTTGCTGTACCTCGCCGCGGCCGGGGTGGGGACCCTCGGAATCGTGGACGACGACGACGTCGACCTCAGCAACCTGCAGCGCCAGATCATCCACGGGGTGGGCGATGTGGGACGGCCGAAAATCGAATCGGCACGGGACGCCATCAAGGAACTCAATCCCCTCGTCAACGTGCAACTGCACAACGTGCGCCTCGACTCCTCCAACGCTTTGGAGATTTTCTCGGGGTATGACCTCATCCTGGATGGCGCAGACAACTTTGCCACCAGATACCTCGTCAACGATGCTGCCGCGATTCTCGGCAAACCGTACGTCTGGGGATCGATCTTCCGCTTCGACGGCCAGGTCAGCGTGTTCTGGGAGAAGCACGGACCCAGCTACCGCGATCTCTACCCGGAGGCCCCTCCTGCCGGTTCGGTCCCCTCCTGCGGCGAAGGTGGAGTGTTCGGCATGCTGTGCGCCGCTGTCGGCTCGCTCATGGTGACGGAGGCAGTCAAGCTGATCACCGGCGTCGGGCGCTCCATGCTGGGGCGCGTGGCGCTCTTTGACGCGCTCGGCGGCAGCTGGCGTGAAATCAAGGTTTCGAAAGACCCGGAAGCCCAAGCGATTACCGAATTGACCGACTACGAAGCTTTCTGCGGCATCACCCCGGCGCCCCCAGGCGACTCGGTTCCTACCGTCACGGCCACCGAACTGTCCGGAATGCTCGATGCCCGCGCGGCGGGGGAACGCGACTTTGAACTGGTGGATGTCCGCGAGATCGGCGAACACGAGATTGTGAGCATCGACGGTTCGGTGCTCATCCCGCAGGGACGCATCCTGGCGGGGGAGGCCTGGACGGAACTGCCGCAAGACAAGGAGATCGTGTTCCACTGCAAGGGCGGCACCCGTTCCGCGGCGGTGCTCGCGGCAGCCCAGCGTGCCGGCTACACCCGCGTCAGCCACCTCGACGGCGGGATCCTGGCGTGGGTGCGCGACGTCGAGCCGGGCAAGCCGGTTTACTGAAACCTCAACAACGATACGCACGAAAGGGCCTGATATGAGCGAGGAATCCATGACTACACCGCAACACCCCATCGGATCGGGTTTCGGCCACGGCTCCTCGGCATCGGACGTTGTGGCGGGAGTGGATCTGCGCGGCAAGACAGCTGTTGTCACGGGTGGCTACTCCGGGCTGGGCCTGGAAACGGTGCGGGCCCTGTCCTCTGCCGGAGCCCGGGTCACGGTGCCCGCCCGGCGACCCGAGCACGCGAAGGAAGTCCTCGCCGCGGCCGGGCTGGGGCCTGAGCAAGTAACCGTGGAGGCCTTGGACCTGGCCGACCAGGACGGGGTGAAGGATTTCTCGGCATGCTTCCTGGCATCGAACCCGACCCTGGACATCCTGGTCAACAATGCGGCCATCATGGCCAGCCCGGAACAACGCGTGGGTCCGGGCTGGGAATCCCAGTTCGCCACCAACCACTTGGGCCACTTCACGCTTGCCAACTCTCTGTGGCCCGCCCTGGCTGCTGCCGGGTCGGCCCGCGTCGTGTCCTTGTCCTCCACCGGGCACAAACTCTCGCCCATCCGTTTCGAGGACATCAATTTCGAGAACGGCTACGACAAATGGAAGGCTTACGGCCAGGCAAAGACGGCCAACGCGCTGTTCGCCGTCGAGCTTGACCGCCTGGGCCGCTCCTCGGGGGTGCGGGCGTTCGCCGTCCACCCCGGCGGCATCATGACCGAGCTCCAGCGCTACCTGCCCCGCGAAGAGATGGTCGCGGCGGGCTGGATGGACGACGCGGGCAACGTGCGGGAGGGTTTCAAGACTCCGGAACAGGGAGCTGCCACGTCCACATGGGCAGCGACGTCGCCGGCATTGGAAGGCATGGGCGGGGTGTATTGCGAAGACTGCGATATCGCCAAGCCCACCGACCCCGCCTCGCCGCTCGCCCGGTACCAGGGAGTGGATGCGCACGCGGTGGATCCCGAAGCAGCAACAAGGCTATGGGCAGTGTCTGCGGAAATGACGGGCGTCAACGCCTTCGCATAGGACTACGCGGTTCCGCGCCCGCCACCAAGGGACATGCCCCTCGTTGGTTCTCAGGGCTGGACATATTGCTGTTATGTCCAGTGCTGGTGGTCAGGGGTGGGCATGCTCGGCGGCGGTTGAGTGTCACGAAATTGGACATGCCCCTCGTTGGTTCTCAGGGTTGGACATATTGCTGTTATGTCCAGTGCTGGTGGTCAGGGGTGGGCATGCTCGGGGTGGGAGTGGGCAGCGGATCCCGGGCAGGTGCGCAGAAGACAGGGTAGCGGGTGCTAGGCGCTTTCAGCCTGCTGGGGTAGCTGTTGGTGGTCGACGGGGCAGGCGGCTGCGGGTGGCGCAGCCGGCTGCTCCACCTGGATGCCATACAGGGCCTCAAGGGCTGCCACATAATCGTCTTGCTGCCCATTGGCAGCGAGTTCGCGTGCGCGGACGGTGGGGATGTGGAGCAATTGCTTGACCATGCGGCGGAGCGCGAACTCAACCTCTTCGGCCGCAGCGGTGCAGCCGTGCCGGGCCCGGACTTTCTCCATCTCGGCGTCGAGCACGTTCATGGTGTGCCGACGCAGCGCGACAATGGCCGAATCGACGGACCGCGCCTCGCGCTCCTGCTCGAACGCCTCTGCCGCACCGGAAACAATAGTGCTCGCCTGTGCCAGCGACTCCGCTTGTTCCTGGGGTGCTGCGAGCCGTACGGATTCGAGCGTCAGGAGTTCGACGCCGTCGAGCTCGCCCACTGCCGGGTCGAAGTCATGGGTGAGCGCGAGGTCGATCGCGATGAGCGTTTGGGGGGACAACGCGCGAACCTTCGCGAGCTCTGCGGCCTCGACGCGGGTGTCCGATCCGCTGCAACCGATCATGACGTCGGCGGCGGCGACGGCGGCGGGAAGGGTTTCGGCGTCGAGCGCGGTTCCGCCGCGCGTCGCCACGAAAGTCTCGGCCCGGCCGGACGACGAGTAAACGGAGACGTCGGTGCAGCCGCGATCGCGTAGCAGCGACATGGTGGCTCCGGCGTACGCCCCGGTCCCGAAGACAACTACCTTCTTGGTGCTCCAGTCGGGATTCTCAGAGAGATCGGTGGCCAGGTCCAGTGCCACTGAAACGATCGACATGCCCCTCGAGCCGAGGGCGGTCTGTGCCCCGACGTCCTTGGCCGTCTTGGAAGCGGCCTGGAACAAGCGGACCAGGCCCGGGCTCGCGGTTCCCTCGTGCTGTGCGGTGATGAGGGCGCGGCGCACTTGGCCGGCAATTTCGCGTTCGCCGACGACGGCGGAGTCCAGTCCGGAGCTGACGGCGAAGAGGTGTTTGCTGACCTCAGGGCCGGTACGGGTGCTGAAGGCGCGCGAAACGAGTTGCTCGTTGAGTCCGCTCAGGCCACTGATCTGCGTGACGAGCGCCGAACGGGCGGCTTCGAGGTTCTCGACATGCGGCGTTTCGCCGTAGATTTCGTAGCGGTTGCAGGTGGCCAGGACCACGGCGCCGGAAACAAGTTGGGAATCGGCCAAAGCGGACGAGGCAACCTCAGATGAACCGTTGCTCAATTGAGCGACGGTCTCGAGATCGATGTCGGCGTGTGTAGCCACCAATGAGAAAAGAACCACAGCAAAGCAATCATAGCTTTTTCGGCGCCATGTAGAACAATGCGAGCCAGTGCTTCTCCGCACTGCCGGTAGTGACGGCCGTCACCCTGCAAAACGGGGGACAGGCTGTCGTTATCTTTTGACACCGATTTTCGGCACAATCAAAGGCATGACTTCCAGTTCCGCACTGCCTCATTCCGTGTCGGCCGACGACATTTCCGGCACCGCCGCCTCGGGCCTTGACGCAGGCCACCCGCTGATGGATGGCCGCACCGCAGACTCCCCGCTGATCCAGGCTTACCGCGGAGGCAAGCCGTCCCGCCGCCCTGTGTGGTTCATGCGACAGGCCGGCCGCTCATTGCCGGAATACCTCAAAGTCCGTGAAGGCGTGGCGATGCTGGACTCTTGCCTGCGTCCCGAGCTCGCTTCCGAGATCACATTGCAGCCGGTTCGCCGCCACGACGTCGATGCAGCCATCTTCTTTTCCGACATCGTCATCCCCCTCAAGTTGGCAGGCGTCGGCGTGGACATCGTCCCCGGCGTCGGTCCCGTCCTGGACAGGCCTGTCCGCACCGCCGCGGACGTAGCCGCCTTGCCGCAGTTGACGTGGGAAGCGCTCGAACCGATCCGCGAGGCCGTGCGCCTGACGGTGGCCGAGCTCGGGACGACGCCCCTGATCGGCTTCGCCGGTGCACCGTTCACGCTCGCCGCGTACATGGTGGAAGGCAAGCCGTCCCGCGATCACCTCGGTCCGCGCACCATGATGCACGCAGATCCGGAAACCTGGACCGCCCTCGCCAACTGGGCAGCCGACGCCTCCGGCATGTTCCTGCGGGCGCAATTGGAAGCAGGTGCCTCCGCAGGGCAACTGTTCGACTCCTGGGCCGGATCCCTTGGCCTGGCCGACTACGCCAAGTACGTCGCCCCCGCCTCGACCCGCGCCCTTGACCACGTCCGCCAGCTTGGCGCGCCGCTGGTCCACTTCGGAACTGGAACGTCCGAGTTGCTTGTCGCGATGCGCGACGTCGGCGTGGATGTCGTAGGCGTCGACTACCGGCTGCCGCTTGACGAGGCAAACCGGCGACTGGGTGGCACGGTGCCCTTGCAGGGCAACATCGATCCCGCCCTTCTTTCGGCCCCTTGGGAAGTCCTGGAGGCCCATGTGCGCGCGGTCATCGAGGCCGGTTCCGCGGCCCCGGGCCACGTCCTGAACCTCGGCCACGGCGTGCCGCCCGAAACGGACCCCGCTGTCCTGACCCGGGTAGTGGAACTCATCCACTCGATCCCGGCAGGTTAGCGAGCATGCGCGGGGCACACGCAAAGTCCGAACACGCACAGCCCGAACACGTAATTCCCGCAGATTCATCTGCCGGCCCGGCCGCCGTCGTCGTTGGCGGCGGCATGTCCGGCCTGCTCGCGGCACGGGGACTGGCCACGGCGGGATTCGCGGTTACGGTGCTCGAAGCGAGCGATGCGTGGGGCGGTTGCGTGGGAAGCCACATTGTTGGCGGCCTCACGCTGGACAGCGGAGCGGAGTCCTTCGCGACGCGCTCCACCGCGGTGGCCGATCTGGCCCGCGATCTCGGGCTCGGAGGCAACATCGTCGCGCCCCATCCCGGAGGTGCCTGGGTTCAGTTGCCCGACGGCCCGCAGGAACTGCCCAAAACCGGAGTACTCGGAATTCCGGCGAACCCCTGGGACCCCGAGGTCCGGCGTTCCTTGGGCTTCGCAGGGTCCTTGCGGGCCTCGCTTGACCGCTACCTGCCCGCATCGCTGGGCACCTCCGCCAAGGTCGCCAGCGTCTCCTCATTGGTCCGGGCGCGGATGGGCAAGCGGGTGCTCGAACGACTCGTGGCACCCGTCGTCGGAGGGGTGCACTCCGCAGATCCAGGGCTCCTCGACGTCGACATGGTGGCCCCGGGCCTGCGTGCGGCACTGCGTCAGCAGGGTTCGTTGGCGGCGGCGGTAGCCAGCCAACGCAAGGCCGCTCCACGGCCGGCTTCGAGCGAAAACAGTAGCGGGACTGCGAAAGCGGGATCCGCCGTCGGCGGCTTGATAGGCGGAATGAACACCCTTGTCTCCGCCATCGTCGCGGAGCTGCGTTCGCAGGGCGTCGCCCTCGTTTCCGGCGCGCACGTGGATTCGATCGCCCGCACCGTTAACGGCTGGCAAGCCACTGCTGCGGGCAAAACGTACGACGCCGGACGGCTGGTGGTGGCGCTCGACGGTCCGGCCGCCATCGGGCTGCTCGAGGTGGGGATTCCGGAATTGTCCGCGCTGCGTCCCGCCGCGGGACCCATGGTGAGCCTGGTGACCTTGGTGGTGGACGTGCCCGAACTGGACCGGCGTCCCCGCGGCACAGGTATTCTCGTGGCGCCTCAAACCGAGGGGATCGAGGCGAAAGCGCTCACCCATGCCACGGCAAAGTGGGACTGGCTGGCGGAAGAGGCCGGCCCCGGCACGCACGTGCTGCGCTTGTCCTACGGGCGGGGCGAGGGTGTGGACGCCCGTGAATCAGCGGCCGCACGATCCGTCGCCGTGCAAGACGATGATGCCCTGTTTGAGGCTGCGCTCCGCGATGCCTCGACCTTGCTGACCGTTCCTATTGTGCGTGAAGACGTGCTCGATTGGGATGTTGTCCGTTGGGCGGGCGCCCTGCCGTTCGCCGCAGTCGGTCACAAACAGCGCGTCGCCGAGGTGCGCCGTATCTGCGCCGAAGCCGAAGGCTTGTCTGTTGTGGGTGGCTGGCTCGCCGGAAACGGCCTGGCTGCGGTGGTCGCCGACACTTCCGCGCAAATCGGCGCGATCTTGTGAAATGCACCACTTCTACGCATTGTAGAAGTGGTGCATTTCGACTTAGCGGCATCCACGGGGCAGACTTGTACCATGAGCCACACTTCCGCCGAATCTGTCACTAAAACTGCCGAATCCGAAGAGCAGTTCTTCACGCTGTGGACCGTGTTCAAGCGGTCGGGCGATGTCATGCGCAGCGCCGACGCTGTCCAGGATTTCGAGCAGCTGGCTGCCAAGCTTTCCGAGGACGGCGTTGTCCTTCGTGGAAGCTACGATGTCTCCGCGATGCGCTCCGACGCCGACATCATGGTGTGGCTCCACGGAGCCAAGCCCGAGGCCCTGCAGCAGGCCGTCCGTGACATCCGCCGCAGCGCCCTGTTCGCAGGCACCGAGATTGTCTGGTCCGCCATGGGCGTCCACCGCGAAGCCGAATTCGCCAAGAACCACGTCCCGGCCTACGCCCGCGGCGTCGAGCCCAGCACCTGGCTGTGCGTTTACCCGTTCGTCCGCTCCTACGAGTGGTACATCCTGCCCGCCGAAGAGCGTGGAAAGATGCTGCGCGATCACGGCATGCTGGGCCGCGACTTCCCCCAGGTCATCTCCAACACCGTATCCTCCTTCGCTTTGGGGGACTGGGAATGGATCCTCGGATTGGAAGCACCCGAGCTCGTTGACCTGGTGGACCTCATGCGCCACCTGCGTGCCACCGATGCCCGCAACCACGTGCGCGAGGAAATCCCGTTCTACACCGGCCGCCGCGTCACCGCCGCCGAGATCGCCGAGGTTCTCGCGTGAGCGGCCGCCACTCCACCGGGCCGGCCAGCCTCACCGAGGTCAATGACGTCACCGAGGCCGGACGCATGGCTCCCAAGGAGTACGACGCCGTCCTCCTCGCCTCCTTCGGCGGCCCCGAGGGCCAGGACGACGTCATTCCCTTCCTGCGCAATGTCACCCGTGGCCGCGGCATCCCGGACGAGCGTCTGGAAGAGGTGTCCCACCACTACCGCGCGTTTGGCGGCATCAGCCCCATCAACGAGCAAAACAGGAACCTGAAGGCTGCCATCGAGGCGGAACTCGCAGCCCGGGGCATCAGCCTGCCTGTGCTGTGGGGAAACCGCAACTGGGATCCCTACATTCCGCAGACTCTCCAGGACGCCTACGACGCGGGCCACCGCAAGCTGCTGATGGTCACCACCAGTGCCTACTCCTGCTACTCCAGCTGCCGGCAATACCGCGAGGACATCGGCATCGCGCTGACGGAAACCGGCCTTGACGGCAAACTCGAGGTGGACAAGGTCCGCCAGTACTTCGACCACCCAGGCTTCGTCGAACCCTTCGTGGAAGGAACGGCTGCAGGACTTGCCGAGGTCAAGGGGAAACTGGCAGCGGCCGGCCTCCAGGACGCCCCGGTCCACATCCTGTTTGCAACGCACTCCATTCCGACCCGTGACGCCGAAGCCGCAGGGCGCTCGGACGCCGAGCCCCGCGAGTTCGAGCAGGGCTCGGCATATGTGGCCCAACACTTGGCCGCCGGCGCCGAGGTGGTTCGGCGAGTCGAAGCCGAATCCGGGCTCACCGCGCCGTGGTCCTTGGTGTACCAGTCCCGCTCGGGCGCCCCGCATGTCCCGTGGCTTGAGCCGGACATCAACGATGCCATTGAGGAACTGGCCGGGCAGGGGATAAAAGGCGTCGTGATCGTTCCCCTTGGCTTCGTCTCCGACCACATGGAAGTCGCCTGGGACCTCGACACCGAGGCCCTCGAAACGTGCAAGAACCTCGGGCTCGCCGCGACCCGGGTGCCCACCCCGGGAACCCACCGCAAGTTCGTTTCCGGCTTGGTGGACCTCATCTGTGAGCGGACAGTGGAGAACAACATCGCCGATCGCCCCGCCATGACCGGGCTGGGGCCTTGGTATGACATTTGCCGTCCGGGCTGCTGCGCCAACTTCCGCGGAGAGAAGCCCACGATTGCGGGTGCGGACACCACGGTCGGCACCGGACATGATGCCTACCCCGTAGGAGACAGCGCGAAATGACCGTTCGGATCGGTACCAGGGCGAGCAAGCTCGCCCTCACCCAGAGCCAGCAGGCAGCGGACCAGCTGGCCGCCGTCGGCGGTTTTCCCGTTGAACTGGTGCACATCAAGACCGAAGGGGATGTCCGGACGGGTTCCCTGTCCCAGATGGGCGGCACCGGAGTATTCGTCGCCGCCCTCCGCGACGCGTTGTTGGAGAACGCGTGCGACGTGGCTGTGCACTCGCTGAAGGACCTCCCGACAGGTGCGGCACCGGGACTCACGATTGCCGCAACGCCCAAACGCGTCGACGTCCGCGATGCTTTGTGCGCCCGTGACGGGCTCAAGTTGGCGGACCTTCCGGCCGGCGCAAAGGTCGGCACCGGATCGCCGCGCCGCGCTGCCCAGCTGCGCGCCGCCCGTCCGGATCTCGACGTGGTGGACATCCGCGGCAATGTGGACACCCGGCTGGGCCGCGTTCCCGGGCTCGCCGGCAATGCGCCCGAAGCGCTGGTTCCCGGAAAGAGCGGCGACCTTGACGCCGTCGTGCTCGCCGCGGCGGGCCTGGAACGGATCAGCAGGCTCGACGTCGTGACAGAGTTCTTTGGGACCGACGTCATGCTTCCTGCCCCCGGACAGGGTTCACTCGCGATCGAGTGCCGCACGGCTGACGCACCCGGACAGCCCGGACCGGCCGAGGGTTCCCAAGGTGTACTCGCCCAGGCCTTGGCCGCTTTGAACGATGAAGACACCCGGCTGGCGGTCACCGCCGAGCGCGCCGTGCTGGCACGGCTGGAAGCCGGCTGTGCCGCGCCCGTGGGAGCCTACGCTTACCGCAAGGGCAGCATGCTGTACCTGGAAGCCGTTGTCTGCGCCGTGGATGGGAGCAAGTCCGTGCGCGAGAAAAAGGCCACCGACGGACTCACTGAGGTGGGCGCCACCTTGCTGGGCATCGAAGTCGCCGAGCTCCTGCTTGCCGCAGGCGCTGCGGACATCACAGATCTTGCCGCTTCCCGATAACCGGAGCCAACAGGAGACCATGGGACGGCACAGCGCAGTGAAGTCGGGGGAAGCCCGGGCACTGGAAGGCGCCCGGGTCCTTGTGACGCGCAGCCCGGATCGTGCGGCCCCGCTTGTCAACGCCCTGCGCGGAGCAGGTGCGGAGCCGCTCCTGTTGCCCTTGATCGACTTCGAGCGTGCCCGCGACCAGCATTCCCTCGAGGTCGCATTGGACGCGCTGCGCGCGGGAGCGTATGGCTGGCTGGTGGTCAGCAGCATCACTACCGTGCGCGCCCTGAAGGAAAAAGCAGCCGAGCGCCGCTTGGACTTGAGGGGAATTATTCCTGAGTCAGTCAGGGTTGCGACGATCGGGCCGTCGAGCCGGAGAGTCCTCGAAGCGGAAGGCATCCCCGTGGACCTCGCGCCGGACGATGTCCAGTCGGCCGCCGGACTGGTCTCGGTCTGGCCCGCAGGCCCGGCCAGCGTATTCTTGCCGCAAGCGGACATCGCCGACGACGTGTTGGCGGCAGGGATCGAAGCCAAGGGCGCAGTGGTCCAGGCAGTAACGGCTTACCACACCGTGGATTACCCGGCGGTTGCCGAGCGGCGTCTGACTGCCACCCTTGCAGCGGCGAACGGCTGGCAACCCGGGGACGGATCCGGGGCGCCGCAGCTCACCCCGGAAGCCGCAAGGGCCGAACTTGCCCGCGGCCGCCTCCACGCCGTCGTCGCAGCCTCGCCCAGCGCGGCCCGCCGCATCCAGGCTTCGCTGGCACCGCTGGAAGACTGCCGCTTCATCGCGATCGGGCGCTCGACGGCGGCAGAGGCTGCCGCGCTCGGACTTCCGGTGGCGGCAACCGCCAAGGAACCCACACCCGCCGGCATCGTGGCCGCCCTACGCACCGTATTCGCAACCGAAGGGAACGAAAGTTGAGCTTTCCAAACCACCGGCCCCGCCGGCTCCGCACCACACCCGCCATGCGACGCATGACCGCCGAACACCGCCTGGCCCCGGCGGACCTCATCCTGCCGGCCTTCATTCGCGAAGGACTCAGCGAGCCGGCCCCGATCAGCTCCATGCCCGGAGTTGTGCAGCACACCACCGACTCGCTCAAGCGCGCGGCTGCAGAAGCCGTGGAACTCGGTGTCAGCGGCATCATGCTTTTCGGTGTCCCCGAGGTCCGCGATGCCCGTGGCACGGCGTCCCTGGATCCCGACGGCGTGTTGAACAAGGCCATCCGGGACGTCCGCGCCGAGGTGGGCGATGACCTCGTGGTCATGGGCGACGTATGCCTGGACGAATTCACGGACCACGGCCATTGCGGTGTCCTCGACGCCAACGGCTATGTGGACAACGACGCGACCTTGGAAATCTATGCACAGATGGCTGTGGCGCAGGCCGACGCCGGTGCCCACGTCCTGGGGCCATCCGGCATGATGGATGGCCAGATCGCCGTCATCCGGCAAGCGCTGGAAGCAGCGGGACACCGGAACACCGCGCTCTTGGCCTATGCGGCCAAGTACGCCTCCGCCTTCTACGGGCCCTTCCGCGAGGCCGTTGATTCGCAGCTCAAAGGCGACCGCCGCACCTACCAGATGGACGCGTCGAACCGCCGCGAGGCCATCATCGAGGTGGAACTCGACCTCGAAGAGGGCGCGGACATGGTGATGGTCAAGCCCGCCATGAGCTACCTCGATATCCTGGCCGACGTCGCCGCCATGAGCCCGGTTCCCGTGGCGGCCTACCAAATCTCCGGTGAATACGCCATGATCGAAGCGGCTGCCGCGAACGGCTGGATCGACCGCCGCGGCGCCATCACAGAATCCGTGCTCGGCATCAAACGGGCAGGCGCCGACATGGTGCTGACGTACTGGGCGTCCGAGCTTGCCCGCTGGCTCAAGGAGTCCTGATGAGCGATCCGGCTTCCACTCCCACGGCTCCGGTCGGTCCCGGGAAGATCCTCCTCGGACTGAACACGTTCGGTGACGCCGGGGTGGACGTCGACGGCAACCCGAAACCGCACGCCCGGGTATTGCGGGAGCTGCTGGCGGAAGCGGAACTGGCGGACGCCGTCGGGCTTCATGCCTTCGGGGTGGGGGAGCACCACCGGCGTGACTTCGCTGTCTCTGCGCCGGAGGTGTTCCTCGCTGCCGCGGCGGCACGGACATCGCAGATCAAGCTCGGTTCGGCGGTCACTGTGCTCAGCTCCGATGACCCCATCAGGGTTTTCCAACGATTCTCCACCGTTGACGCGCTCTCCAATGGTCGTGCGGAAGTGATGTTGGGCCGCGGTTCCTTCGTGGAATCATTCCCCCTGTTCGGGCTCGACCTGGCGGACTACGAAGTCTTGTTCGAGGAAAAGCTGGAACTCTTCGACAAGGTCCGGGCCCAGAAACCCGTGCATTGGGAAGGCCGCACCAGGCCAAACGTGCACGGAATGAGCGTCTTTCCACCGCTGGAACACCATTTGCTTCCAACGTGGATCGGGGTGGGCGGTACGCCTGAGTCGGTGCTGCGTTGCGCCCAGTACGGCTATCCGATCATCTTCGCCATCATCGGCGGGGAACCGCACCGCTTTGCGCCGCTCGTGGAGCTCTATCGCGAGGCCATGGGGAAATACGGACACCCCATGCAGCAGATCGCCACGCACTCGCCCGGCTATGTTGCTCCAACCGATGAGCAGGCGCGGGAGGAGCTCTTCCCGCATTGGCTGGCCCAGCGCAACCGCATCGGCGCCGAACGCGGTTGGGGACCGGCAACCAGGGGAGAGTTCGACGCCATGTGCGGACCCACCGGGGCCCTCTATGTCGGCTCCCCGGAAACGGTCGCCCGGAAGATCGTCTTGCTCAAGCAGAACCTCGGCGTTGACCGTTTCGACCTCAAATACAGCAACGGGACGCTGCCCCACGAATCCATGATGCGTTGCATCGAACTCTTCGGCACTTTGGTGGCGCCCTTGGTCTCTGAGCTGCTCGCCGGCGACTGAACACGCCTGAACCACCTCCAATCCCTGAAAGAATGGACACCATGACTTCAAACACCCCTGCATCCGACCTCCTCTTCGACCGCGCCCGTTCCCTGATGCCCGGCGGCGTCAACTCGCCGGTGCGCGCCTTCGGATCCGTCGGCGGCACCCCGAAGTTCATGGTTTCGGCGCAGGGTCCCTACCTGACCGATGCGGATGGCCGCGAATACGTCGATCTCGTCTGCTCATGGGGTCCGGCGCTGCTGGGGCATGCGCACCCTGCCGTGCTCGAAGCCGTCCATGCCGCCGTCGACCGCGGCTTGTCCTTCGGCGCTTCCACGCCCGACGAGGCAAACCTTGCAGCGATCGTCAAGGAGCGCGTGTCCGCCGTCGAACGGATCCGCATGGTGTCCACGGGCACCGAGGCCACCATGACCGCCGTACGCTTGGCCCGCGGTTTCACTGGCCGCAACCTGATCGTGAAGTTCGCCGGCTGCTACCACGGCCACCTCGATGGGCTCCTCGCCGCGGCCGGCTCGGGACTTGCGACCATGGCGCTGCCCGGCTCCGCCGGGGTCACTGAAGCTGCCGCTGCTGAAACCCTCGTCCTGCCGTACAACGACCTCGGCGCGGTGGAGGCCGCATTCGCTGCCCACGGCAACAACATCGCGGCCGTCATCACCGAAGCCGCACCTGCGAACATGGGCGTCGTCACGCCGAACGAAGGCTTCAACGAAGGGCTGTCCCGCATCACCCGCGAGCACGGTGCGCTGTTGATCCTGGACGAGGTGCTCACGGGCTTCCGCACCGGCTACGCGGGCTATTGGGGCCTCACCGGCGCCCAGGAAGGCTGGATGCCCGACTTGCTGACCTTCGGCAAAGTCATCGGCGGAGGCATGCCGACGGCGGCACTCGGCGGCCGCGCCGACGTCATGGATTACCTCGCGCCCGTGGGCCCGGTGTACCAGGCCGGAACCTTGTCCGGGAACCCGGTGGCGATGGCCGCCGGCGTTGCCACGCTGACACTCGCGACCCCGGAGGTCTACAGCTTTGTGGATGCCCGCTCGCTGGAACTCTCGGCAGCGCTCTCATCCGCGCTGGACGCAGCCGGAGTAGACCACTCGATCCAGCGCGCGGGGAACCTCTTCTCCGTGGCCTTCGGCACTTCGGCCAGCGGCGTCCACAACTACGCCGACGCGCAGGCCCAAGAGGCCTTCCGTTATGCGCCGTTCTTCCACTCCATGCTGGACTCCGGCGTCTACCTGCCGCCGTCGGTCTTCGAAGCCTGGTTCCTGTCCGCTGCCCATGACGACGCCGCCATGAACCGGATCTTCGATGCGCTGCCCGCGGCAGCCAAGGCGGCCGCTGAAGCCACCGCCGTGTAACGGCGCATTTCCGATGTTCACAGCCTGCTCCCTAGACGCGCCTCCTGGAGCGGGAGCAGGCTGTGGGCAACGATCGAGTCGACAAGGCGATGATTCTTCTGCTCAAGCCGTCCAGAATTTCACTGCTCATTCTCTTCGCCCTGATGGCGGGGGCATTTACCGGAATTGCGCATGCCGACACCCCTGACCCAGCGGTCAGGGCCGCTGGCGGCCCCTCCCGGGCGTCAGGTACCCCACAGGCCGCTCCCATGCCGGAGGTTCCCACGTCCCCGCCGGCTGGATCGCCGGCTGCTTCTTCTGGGCAGCCCCGGCCTGAGCTACCCCCGCCTCCCCACCCGACGCCGGAACAACGGCTCGCGGACCTGACCCTGGAACAAAGGGTCGGTCAGTTGTTCATGGTGGCAGCCAAGGCTGACGGAAGCGATGCGGGCACCGTGGCTGATCTCTTGAACAACCACGTGGGCAACATCTACCTGGCCGGTCGCAGCCAGGCGGGGGTTGCGGGGACGGCATCAGTCGTGGCAAGACTGAGGGCGGCCATTTCCCCGGCCTCAAGCAGTGGGTTGCCGCTGTCCGTCGGGACCGATCAAGAAGGCGGCGCCGTCCAAGTCCTCAACGGACCGGGGTTCTCGCCCCTTCCTGCGGCCTTGGACCAGGGCAACGTGAATCCCGATCAACTACGCGCCGACGCCCGGAACTGGGGGTCCGAGCTCCTGCAGGCCGGAGTGAACGTTGATCTGGGGCCTGTACTGGATACGGTTCCCGGCCCCGAGTTTGCTTCCTCGAATAAGCCCATTGGTGCGTTCAAGCGCGAATACGGTTTCACCCCGGCTACTGTGTCCGCACACGGGATCGCCATGGCGGCCGGACTGCGGGACGCCGGGGTGGCCCCGGTGGCCAAGCACTTTCCGGGAATGGGGCGTGTAAGCCTGAACACTGACGTCAGCGCGAATGTCCACGACACCGAAACAACCCGCACGGATCCTTACCTGATGCCGTTCAAGGCTGCGATCGACGCCGGACTGCGGTGGGTCATGATTTCCAACGCCTACTACGACAAGATCGATCCGGACCACGTGGCGCCGTTTTCATCCATAATCATGCGCACTATGTTGCGGACGGACGCGGGATTCACCGGGATCATCGTGTCCGATGACTTGTGCAACGCCGTGCAACTTTCACCATGGAGCGTGGGGGACAGGGCAACGAATTTCATCGGCGCGGGCGGAACCATGGTCCTGTGCGCAGACCCTGCTTCAGTTCCCGCAATGTACGCCCATGTCCTGCAGCGGGCGCAGAGCGATCCTGGCTTCCGCAAATCAGTGGATGCCGCGGCATTGACTGTTCTTCGAGTGAAAGCCGGGAAGTAGCCCGGCACGAAAAATCCCCGGCTTCCGGAGTCCGGAAGCCGGGGATTTCCTAGCGCCTGCGCTAGAGCACGTCCGAAAGAAAGCCCTTCAGGCGCTCGGTGCGGGGCTCGGTAAAGAGTTGTTCCGGCGATCCGGTCTCGACGACGACGCCGCCATCCATGAACGTCACGGTGTCGGAAACGTTCCTCGAGAAGCCCATTTCGTGGGTTACCACCACCATGGTCATTCCGCCCTTAGCCAGATCCGTCATGAGCGCGAGCACGCCCTTGACCAGCTCAGGGTCCAAGGCCGATGTTGCCTCGTCGAAGAACATGACCTCTGGCTTCATGGCAAGCGCGCGGGCAATGGCCACCCGCTGCTGCTGGCCGCCGGAAAGATTGGCCGGCCGGGCGTCCGCCTTGTGCTTGAGTCCCACGAGGTCCAGTTGGGCCAGTGCATCCTCCCGCGCCTGCTCCTTGGACATGCCGCGGAGTTTCCGGAGTGCGAGCGAGACATTTTCCGCGACTGTCTTGTGCGGGAACAGGTTGAACTGCTGGAAAACCATCCCGATCCGCCGGCGCAGTTCATCCGGATTGTCCTTGAGCACCGAACGGCCATCGAGCAAAATGTCGCCCTGTTCGGGTTCGATCAGCCGGTTCATGACCCGCAGGAGCGTGGATTTCCCCGAACCGGAAGGGCCGATCACGGAAGCCGTGGTGCCCTTCTCGACGTGCAGGTCGATGCCGCGCAGGACACGGTTGGACCCGAAGGACAGGTGGATGTTCTTCGCAGTCAGGGTTCCTGAAACGAACTCGCTCATGCTTGGGCTCCCTTCCCGACGACGGCAGCTGCCTCGTCGGGTTCTTTCTTCTCCGGCCGTCCGGTCCTCAGGCGGCGGTCAATCCAGTTCACGAAATGCGTCAACGGAATGGTCAGCGCCAAGTAGAAGATTGCCGCCGCTACATAAGGCGACAGGTTCCCGCTGGTGGAGGCCGCATCCTTGCCGATCTGGAAGATCTCGCGCTCCGAGGCCAGCAGGCCCAGGACGAAGACCAGTGACGACTCTTTGATCAACGCAATGAACTGGTTGACCAGGGCCGGCAGAACCCGCCGGACGCCCTGGGGAACGACCACCAGCCGCATGGCAGGGCCGTAGCCGAACCCCAAGGCACGGGTTGCCTCAAGCTGACCCTTGTCGACGCTCTGGATACCGGAGCGGAAGATCTCGCCGATGTACGCTGCCGACATCAGGGAGAGCGCCGCGACGGCGAGCGGGTACGGGCTCGTGGAGCCGCTCAGCTGCCGGATGATCGGGCCGAAGCCAAGGCCAATCACGAGTATGGTGAGGACGGGCGGCAGCCCGCGCAGGATATCGGTGTACACACGCGCTATCCACCGGGCCACCGGATTCCGGGAGATCCCCATCAGGGCGAGAACCATGCCGAGCACAGTTCCGATGACGCCGGACGCGATGGCCAGGACGAGGGTGTTCGGCAAGCCCACCGCGAACATCTTGGGGATGACTTCGCCTATCGCCTTCCAATCGAGGAAGGTCTCGCCGAGTTGCTTGAGGATTTCCTGGAGATCCATGGAACGCCTAGGTTACTTGGCCGGGATCTGGACGGCCTTGCTACCCGGCTTCCAGCCCTGCGGTGTCTGCTCCGCCGTGGTGGGGCGGTCCTTGTACCACTCGGCCGTCAGCTTGGTCCAGGTGCCGTCTGCGATCACGGCGTCAAGGCCGGAGTTGAGGGCGTCGATCAGGGGCTGGTTGTCCTTGTTCACGGCCCAGGCGGTGAAGTTCTGCGTGTTGACGACCTTTTCGGCGATCTTGGTGTTGTCGCCGTCCTTGACCTGTCCCGTTGCCTGCTGGGACGGGGCGACCCAGGCGTCAACCTGGCCGCTCTTCACGTTGGCGTAAACCGTGTTGTAGTCGGGGAAGCGGACAGGCTCCAGCTTGAGGGTGTTGGTGACGTAGTCGTCCTGGACCGTGCCCTGGACCACGCCGATGCGGGTGTCGGCCTTGAGGTCCGCGAAGCCCTTGACCTTGGAGTCGGTCTTGGTCACGACGGCCATGTAGCCGAAGTCGTAGCCATTGGTGAAGCCGACCGTCTCGCGGCGCTTGTCCGTGGTGGAGATCGAGGAGGATCCGACGTCGAACTGCTTGTTCTTGACCTGGGAGAGCAGCGCGGAGAAGTCGGTGGAGGCGAATTCGACCTTGAGGCCCAGCTTGGCGCCTACGGCGCGCAGGAGCTCATTGTCATAGCCGGTGAACTTGCCCGAGGGGTCGATGAAAATGTTAGGCGGCGCGTCAGAGAGGGTGCCGACGCGCAGGGTTCCGTCGGTGATGAGACCCAGCTTGGACTTGTCGATCTTGTCCAGCGGAGTAACGTCCTTGGTGGTGTACTTGTCCAGCGTCTTCTGGTCGCTGCCTTGGAGGGCGTCGGTCGGCGAGGCGCTGCCGGTGCTGGCGGCTCCGCCGCCGCAGGCGGCAAGCGAGACGGCGAGAACTGCAGCCACGGGGACGGCAGAGAACCACTTCAGGGCTTTGATTTTCATCAAGCAAATCACTTTCATCGGGGAACAACGCGTTCGTATCGAGACGGGCGGGGAACGCAGCCAAAGCTGGCTTGGGCTGCAATATCAGAACTCAACCCGCCAAACTTAATTATGTCATTCGCGTATTCAGCGAGAAATTGACGGCAAAAAGACGCTCGATTCCCCGGAACTCCGAATTAAATTCACTAGCTGAGGGAAATTACCACTGAAAGTGACGAGCCCTCCGGCATCGGGGGGAATTCATGACTGACGTCCAGCTCCCGTTCAGGCAACCAGTGCTATGTGACGTGCGTCCCATCATGCGGGCGCTCGGGAAGCGTCCGGTCCGTGGACGACGCCGTGAAAGCCTCGCGCCTAGAAGTCTCCGCGGCTGGCATCTTCGGGGGGAAGAACCGGCCAATTGCCTTCAATGACGGCTGTTGGTTTGGTCCGGCGCAGGTACGTCTGGAAATCGGCGGCCTGTGCGGCAGCCCAATCCACCTGGAGCTGGTGCAGCTTGGAAGCGGGCATCTGCAGCTTCGGGAATTTGCCCGCCATGGCATCCAGGACGCGCAGGGTCGCGAGGGCGTCAGCGGCGGAGGTGTGGGCGTTCTCGAGGTTTACGCCGTACTCTTCGCACAGCGCGGTCAGGGTCCGCTTGCCCTTGCGGTAACGGTCGACCTGCTTGTTCATGACGTAGGGGTCAAGCACGGGGAAACGGCTCAGCTGCGGCACCCCGTAGCGGGCGGATTCTGCCGCCAAGACCGTGAAGTCATAGCTGGCATTGAACGCAATGACGGGCACTCCGTCGTCGAAAAGTTCCTGGAGCGCGGCAGCAACTTCGCGCGTGACTTCTGAAGCCGGGCGGCCCTCGGCCCTCGCCTTTTCCGTGGTGATGCCGTGGATCTCGCTGGCCTCCAAGGGAATCTCCACACCAGGATCCGCCAACCATTCGAGTTCCTTGATGACGGCGCCGTCATCGCCCACCACCGTGACCGAAGCAGTGACGATCCGGGCGGAACGGGAGTTCCGTCCCGTGGTCTCAAGGTCGAACGCGGCGCGGGGGAGGGTGTTCCAGGAACTCATGCTTCAACGCTACCGGCGCCCTACGACAAGATCCGGACCGACACTCCTTCCGCGCCGATCCGGCGGCCCATGCCGATAGGCTGGTGGCATGCGGATGGAGTTTGTGACGGCGGTGCTTGCCGTCGTGGATCTCATGCCGCCCGGTGTTGCCGTGTCATATGGGGATGTCGCCGAGCTCCTGGGCTCGGGCGGTCCCCGGCAGATCGGATCCGTCATGAGCCACCATGGGAGCACTGTGGCTTGGTGGCGCGTTCTGCGTGCAAGCGGTGAGGCTCCTCCGGGCCTTGAGCCGGAAGCGCTGCGCCACTATCTGGACGAGGGAACGCCGCTGCACGGCGCCTACAAGGAATACATGCGGACAGGCGAAGGCCGCTGGCGGGTGGACCTGCCTTTGGCCCGGTGGGCTCCGACGGACCGGGACTTCGACAGCATCGATACGATCTCTGAGCAACTCGAACGCCAGCTCCATAAATTGTCTGTGCCCGATGATGAAATGACAGTGTGAGTCCAACACCGACGCCTCAAGCACCGCAGGAAAAAACAACACAGGAAACAACACAGGAAACAACACAGGAAACAACACAGGAAAAAACGCAGGAACCGCGGCAGGCACAGTCGAGGCAGTCGTCCTCCCGGTTGCGCCTGCTTCCGCCCCGCGAGGTCCACTACGCTGCCCCGGAGTTGTCCGCCGACCAAGCCGCCGTCGTCGGGCTCCCGCTCGGATCCGGGCCGGTCCTGGTGCCGGGCGCGCCGGGCACCGGGAAGTCGACTGTACTGGTGGAAGCCGCCGTGCGGCGCGTTGAGCGTGACGGCGTTGACCCGGAACGGATCCTGATCCTGGCACCTGGCCGGCATGCGGCGTCGGCGCTGCGGGACACCTTTACGGGGCGGCTGGACCGCAGCTTGAGTACGACGCCGGCGCGAACCTGGGCGTCCTACGCTTTCGATCTGATCCGGCGAGCCAAGGCGGAGGGCATCCTGCCGCTGCAGCGGCCGCCCAAGTTGCTCTCGGGGCCGGAGCAGGACCTCATCATCAAGGAGCTGCTCGAGGGGCACGCCCGGCCGGGGTTTGGACTTCCTTGGCCGAAGGACCTGTCCGCAGCGTTGCCTACTCGCGGATTCCGGCAGGAGATCCGGCAACTCTTCGACCGGATCATCGAATCCGGCCGCACCGCCGAAGACCTCAGGGCGCTTGCCTACGAATGCGGCAGACCTGACT
Organism: Arthrobacter bambusae; assembly: GCF_030812595.1. GTDB lineage: Bacteria > Actinomycetota > Actinomycetes > Actinomycetales > Micrococcaceae > Arthrobacter > Arthrobacter bambusae_B. The sequence goes on along the minus strand of NZ_JAUSSZ010000004.1, from coordinate 191,603 downwards.
GGATTGCTGCCGCGGACCTCTATTCGGAGTACCGCGACGTCCTGGACCTTCGCATGCCGGAAGCCTTTGATCCCGCAGGAATCATCACCGCGGCGCGCCAGATCTTCCAGGACTCACCCGGATTCCTGGAGGCAGAGCGCGAGCGGTTGCAGTTGATCCTGGTGGACGACGTCCAGGAGGCAAACCCTGCCGTGTTCGAGTTGCTTGCGGACATCGCGGAAGGAAAGGATGTCTTGGTGGCGTTCTCCCCGGATACCGTCGTCCAAGGGTTCCGCGGCGCCCGGCCCGACCTCGTCGCCGAGCTGCCCCGGCTGCTCGGAGGCACATCCCCAGGGGGCCATGGCACTGTGCAGGAGCTTCCCCTGCGCCATACCCACCGCCACCTTCCCGATATCGCGAAAGCGTGGACAGGCGTGGCTGCGCGCATTTCGCAGCGTGCCGGAGGGCAAATGGCCAGGCGCCTGGACCCGCTGCCCGCACCGGCCGCGGAGGCGCGTTCCGGAAGTCGGCAGGCCGCCGGCCGTGTGGAAGGACATGTCCTTCCCTCCACAGTGCACGAGTTGCGCTACGTGGCACAGCGCATCCTTGAAGCCCAGCTGCGCGAGAACCACGAGTTCGGGGACATCGCAGTGATCGTGCGCAACGGTGGGCAATTGGCGCAATTGCAACGCTACTTGAGCGGTCAAGGAATACCCGTCCGTGTTCCTGTCGCTGATTCCGCCGTCCGCGACGAAGTGGCTGTCCGTCCCCTGCTTGAGGTGTACGGAGTGGTGCTGGACGCCGCCAAGCTGACGCCGGAGTCTGCGGTTTCCCTTCTCACCTCGAGGATCGGCGGTGCTACCGCCATCGAGTTGCGCCGCCTGCGGCAATCCCTGCGCAGGGAGGAGCTGTTGGGCGGTGGCGGACGGTCCAGCGACGCGCTGCTCGTCGAAGCGTTGCTGGAGCCGGGGGCATTGGGGTCCTTGGGCATCGAGGGCGGCTCGGCACGGCGCCTGGCCCGCATGATCGCGGCGGGTCGGCTTGCCGCCGCCGAACCAGGAGCCAACGCCGAGACCGTGTTGTGGGCGTTGTGGCAAGCCACCGGGCTGGCTTCGCGCTGGACGGAAATGGCGCTCGACGGCGGCGCGTCCGGCGCCCGTGCGGACCGGGACCTTGACGCCATGATGGCCCTGTTCCACACGGCCGAGCGCTACGTCGACCAGCTTCCCGGCTCAGGTCCCGAACAGTTCCTGGAGTACCTGCTCAGCCAGGAACTCCCCATGGACACACTTGCCGCCAGGGCCCAGTTGGAGGAAGCGGTGGAGCTCATGACGCCAGCCAGCGCGGCCGGGCGGGAGTGGGCCGTGGTCATCGTCGCTGGCCTGCAGGAGGGCGTCTGGCCCAACACGAGGCTCCGGGGTGAACTCCTTGGCAGTACTTTGTTTGCCGATGCCGTGGAGCATGGGGTTGAACACGCCTTGCAGCGCGGCCCCCTCAGCCGGCTGCGGGATATCCGCTACGACGAACTGCGCAGCTTCTCGACGGCCGTTTCGCGTGCCCGGGAAGTTCTCATTTGCACGGCGGTTTCTTCCGAGGACGAGCAGCAGTCGGCGTTTCTCGACTACGTGGCCCCTTTGGAACAGGGTCAGTACCGGCGCGAGTACACGCCAGTTGGCCGGCCCATGACGCTGCGCGCCTTGGTGGCCGAGCTGAGGCAGCGCGTTCAGCCGGATGACGCCGCGCTTGTGCGGCCGGGCGTGGCCGAGGAAGCCGCGGAAGCTGCGCGTGTGCTGGCACACCTCGCCACCGCGGATCCCGCAGTGCCAGGCGCGCATCCGGACTCCTGGTGGGGGCTGGCACCACTTAGCAGCGAAGCACCGGTGGTCCCAGGGCAGGGCACGGTGTTTGTTTCTCCTTCGAAGGTGGAAAGCGTGCACAAATCGCCGCTGGACTGGTTTGTCCAGGCGGCCGGGGGAGAGGCCGCCACCGACTTTGCCCGCAGCCTGGGCACCCTGGTGCATGCGATTGCCCAGGAGTTGCCCGATGCTTCCGGCGCCGAGTATGTCGCGGAGCTCGTGCGTCGCTGGCCGACGCTTGGCATGAAGGACAACTGGGAGGGCAGGCTGGACTTCCAACGTGCGGAGCAGATGGTCCGGAAACTCGCCCAATACGTCCTCGTCATGCGGAGCGAGGGCCGGAGCCTCGTAGGCGTCGAAACTGACTTCGAGGTTCCCCTCCCGGAGGTGCGGCTGGACGGTGCCGAGGATGCCGGCGCTGTCCGGAACGCCGTGCTTCGGGGTCAAGTGGATCGTTTGGAAATAGATGCGGAGGGCAGGCTGGTGATTGTGGACCTCAAGACGGGCAAACGCCAGCCCGGCAAAGCCGAACTCGCCAGGCACCCCCAGTTGGGCGCGTATCAAGCTGCCGTGTTGCACGGGGCGTTCCAGGAAACCGTTCCAGGATCAGTTCCTGGTGGTGCGGTGCTGGCGCAGCTGGGGACCAAGACGAAGACGCCGGCGGTCCAGGTGCAGGAGCCCCTGGACCCGGGAGATAACTGGGCGCAGGACCTTGTGAGCGAGGCCGCTGTGCTCATGGCCGGGGCAAGCTTCGAAGCACGTCACGATCCCTCAAAAGGCAGCCACGGAGGCCACGGCTGCCGACTGCCCGATATTTGCCCGCTATGCGCCAGGGGAAAGCAGGTCACTGAATGACCGTCCAGACACTCGCCGGAATCGGTCCCGGAGAAGCCGCCGACGGCGCCGCGGTATTGCCGGAACCTCGATTCTCGCCCGGCGAATTGGCCGGCATCCTGGGCGAAAAGAACCGTCCCACGGAAGAGCAATCCGCCATTATCGCCTCACCTTTGACCCCCCGGCTGGTCATCGCCGGCGCCGGGTCCGGGAAGACCGCAACCATGGCGGACCGGGTGGTGTGGCTTGTTGCGAACGGCTGGGTTCGCCCCGAAGAGGTCCTTGGCGTCACCTTCACCCGTAAGGCGGCAGGAGAACTGGCCAGCCGTATCCGCGCGAAACTGGCTACCCTGCAGCGCATCGCTTCCTCGGACAACGGGCAATACAACTTCCCGGAGGGTGTTGCAGGCTCAGATGAGCTTGAACCCAAGGTGTCCACCTACCACTCCTATGCCAGCGGCATCGTGTCCGACTACGGCCTGCGCCTGGGCATAGAGCGGGATGTCGTGCTGCTCGGCGGCGCCCAGGCCTGGCAGCTTGCGAGCGAAGTGGTCGAAGCGTACGACGGCGACTATGAGCACTTCACCGCTGCCAAGTCCACGTTGGTCAACGCCGTGATGCAGTTGGCCGGCGAGTGTGCCGAACACTTGCGTGAACCCGCCGAGGTCCAACGGTGGCTATTGGATCGCGTGTCCGAATTCGCGCAATTGCCCTATATGTCTGCGGCGAAAAAGAACCCGACCCAAGCTGCCGGCGATCTCGGCGCCATGTTGCGGACCAGGGCCAGCGTCGCGGACATGGTAGGGCGTTACCAGGAGGCCAAGAGAACTCGCGGTGTCCTCGACTTCGGAGACCTCGTTGCGCTCGCTGCGAAGATTGCCCAGGACATACCCTTGGCGGCCTCCACAGAGCGCGCCCGCTACAAGGTCGTGTTGCTGGATGAATTCCAAGACACCTCGCACGCCCAATTGGTCCTGTTCTCCCGCCTGTTCGGCGGCGGGCACGCCGTGACGGCGGTCGGGGACCCCAACCAATCCATCTATGGGTTCAGGGGTGCCTCGGCCGGCCAGCTATTCCACTTTGTCCAGGAATTTCCCGTCCGGGTGGAAGACGGCTTTGGAAGGGCGTCCCTTGCCACCGCACCCACCTCGTACCTGACCACTGCCTGGCGGAACGGGCGCAACATTCTGGCCGCTGCCAATGTCATTTCTGCACCCCTCAACAAAGCCGCCGCGCATGAGGGAGCCCCGGGCGCCAGGACCGAAGAGAGCTCCGTGGCGGTACCTCCCTTGCAGCCGAGCCCGGCAGCAGTGGACGGCAACGTCGTTCTCGGACGTTTTGCCACGGACGAAGACGAAGCCGCAGCGATCGGGCGGGACGTCCGCCGCTACCGGCGCACAGTCTTTGAAACCGCGGCCGACGGTACGCCGGTTTCTCCCACCATGGCAGTACTCTGCCGCCGTCGGGCGCAGATGGAGTGCTTGCGGCGGGAATTCGAGGTCCAGGGGATTCCGTACGAAATCGTCGGCCTCGGCGGGCTCCTCGACACCCCTGAAGTAGTGGATCTTGTGGCTGAGCTGCGGGTCCTCGCCGATCCCGGCCGTTCGGATGCCCTGATGCGTTTGCTGGCCGGCGCCCGCTGGAGGATTGGAACTGCTGACCTGATGGCCTTCAGCGACTGGTCCCGGTTCCTGGCCCGGCGGCGATCCCACGGCGGCGCGGGAGACGGCATTGCGGGAGACGGCGCCTTAGCGTCGAGTGCGGACGAAAGCCCTATGGAGGTGGTCGTGGAGAGCGACATCACCGACGCTGCCAGCCTGGTGGAGGCCTTGGACTTCCTGCCACGCCCGGGGTGGACCTCCGGCCACGGGCGCTCCCTCAGCGCAGCGGCCTTGGACCGGCTTGGCCGGCTGTCCGCGGAGCTTCGGAACCTGCGGGGCTTCATCGGAGATGACCTGACCACGCTGATCGGCGAGGTGGAACGTGCCATGCTGCTTGATATTGAAGTCGCGGCGAAGCCCGGGACGAGTATCCACCAGGCTCGACGGAACCTGGACGCATTCCATGATGCCGCGGCGGGTTTCCTGCAGACTTCGCAGCGTGTGGATCTACTGGCTTTTCTGGGATGGCTTGAAGCGGCCGCATCAGAAGAAGACGGACTGGACATGGCCGACGCCGAGGTGAACCACGAGGCCGTGCAATTGCTAACGGTGCACGCGTCCAAAGGCCTGGAATGGGACGTTGTCTTTGTTCCCGGTCTCAACGCCGGGGCGTTCCCGAGTAGCCGGGACTCCCGATGGAGCAGCGGTGCTGCAGCGCTTCCATGGCCCCTCCGTGGCGACCGGGCGGACCTCCCTCAATGGGATCTGGAGCAGCCGGACCAAAAGGGGTGGCTTGATGCCGAAAAGGACTTCAAATCGGAGGTCCAGCACCACGGTGAGGCTGAAGAGCGGCGACTCGCGTATGTGGCCTATACCCGCGCAAAGTTCGTCCTGTGGGCATCGAGCGCCGCGTGGAATGGTTCCCGGGCAGGGATCGCCGAGACGTCACCCTTCCTTTCTGAGCTGGCATCCCTTGCCGGTGAGGGAGGCGCCGATGCCCGTGGAGCGTCGGCCGCGGCCATACACCCCCAGTCGCTCAGCGAAGATGCGCTGCCCACCGAGAGTCCCCTGACCGTCGGGACGGAGGTGGCAATCTTCCCCTACGACCCGCTCGAGGGACCGAGCGACCCACGCACGGGGAAACGGCTCCGCTTGGTCCCGGGTCGCCGGGCCGCCATGGAGACGGCAGCCATCAGGGTCAGGGACGCCATTGAGGGACTGCGGGCGGATTCTCCGCTGGTCATCGATGGCTCGCCGAACTCCCTCCACGGGGCCGCCGCCGGCTGGGCAGCCGAAGCGGAATTGTTGTTGGAACGGCAACTGCGGCGGAAACCCGTCCAGGACGTTCATTTGCCCGGGCACATCTCGGCATCCATGTTCGTCGACCTGGGAGATGATCCAACTGCGGTGCTGGCCCAACTCCGGCGACCCGTGCCTCGGCAACCCGGGATCTCGGCACGCAAAGGTACTGCGTTCCATTCCTGGGTGGAGGAGTACTTCGGAACCACAGGCATGCTGGATCTCGAGGAAGCGCCCGGCTCTGACTCCCACATCGACGAAGCCTATGGGCTTGATGAGATGGTCGCGACGTTCAGCAATTCAGAATGGGCACACCGTTCCCCGGCCTTCGTCGAAGTTCCCGTGGAAACGCGGATCGGGGACGTCGTGGTGCGCGGACGGATAGACGCTGTCTTCCGCGGTGCGGACGGCACATGGGAACTGGTCGACTGGAAGACGGGCAAGCGCCCGGCGGGCAGGCAGCTCAAGACCCGCGCCGTGCAGTTGGCCGTCTACCGGCTGGCATGGGCGCGCCTTAAAAATGTGCCGCTGGAGCAAGTCAGTGCGGCGTTCTACTACGTTGCCGATGACGCTGTCGTGAGGCCCCACGACCTGGGCACGGGCGAAGAGCTGGAGAAGGTCATCGCTTCCGCGCTCGGCACACGGAACCGCTTGGAGGGCAACTAAGCCAGGACGGGCTAATGGTCCTTGGCGTCCTGCAGCGGGGTGGACTCTACTACCGGGAGGGCCGTCGTCGAGGTGTCGTCCGATTCAGACGCCGCCTCCGGCGTCGGGTCGCTCGCGTCGGCCGGTTCTCCCGCAGGCTCCTCGATTGCTTCGTCCGCAGCGGCTTCTTCCACGGGTTCGACAGTGACCGACGGCGTTGCGCTGGCCGTTTCCGGACGGCCTTCGGGATGATCTTCGCGGGCCGTCTCCGGGATGGTTGTGACACTCACTGTGGGCTTGGCTGGGCCGCCATCAGAGGCCGTGGCTTCCGAAGCGACGCCGACTCCCGGTGCTGCAACCCCATCCGCGGCGGCGCGCTCCGCGGCGGCAGCCGACTCCTCGGCTGCCAACGCGTTTTGCTCCTCGATGTCGTCGGCGAGGGACTTGAGCATCGCCTCTGCTTCTGCGGTCATCTCGGCGTGACCGGCTGCCAAGGCTTTGACGAGATACTGCGCCAGGGCGAATTCGGCAAGAAGTGCCGAGCGCCGCAGCAGGTGGCTGTCAGGAGTATCCCGTCGGGCTTGCGTGTAGTGCCGCATGACGGACTCCACGAAGTTCTGTTCGTTCGACGCCACGAGCCAGGCGAAGTCATCGGCTGGATCGCCGATGCGCAGATCGGTCCACCCCGTCAGGGCCGTCACGCTGTCGCCGTCGATCAGCAAATTGTCTTCATGGAGATCGCCGTGCACCACGCACGGATTGAAGCGCCACAGCACCACGTCCTCCAGTGCATGCTCCCAGCGACGCAGCAGGGCCGGCGGAATCTTGCCGGTAGTGGCGGCCTGGTCCAGCTCGTTCAACTTGCGCTGGCGGAATTCGTTGGCGGTGTAGCTGGGAAGATCGGCGTTGTTGACGAGCGATTGGGGGAGGTCGTGTACGGCAGCGAGCGCCGCACCTATCTCCTTGGCCAAGGCCTCACTGCAGCCCGACAACTCTTCGATGCTGCGCGTGGCTCCCGCCAAATGGGCGTAGACAAATGTGCTCAGGGCGCCTTGGCGAACCGTTCCGGCCACGGTGGGCATCAGGAAAGGCAACTCGGCCCGTATCGCCGGCGCGAAAGCCCGCAGAATCATGAATTCGGTTTCCAACCGGGCGCTGGCTTCCGGGTGGCGTGGCGAACGGACGCGCCAGCGCTTGCCCTCTGAATCCAGCAGAAGCGCCGAATCGAAATCGGCGGCATCATCCGGGGCGGAGGCGGCGGCCGTTGGCGTCAGGCCGGGCACCGCCGCAGTAGCTACAGCGGCCAGTTCGAACGGTGTTCTTCTCACGCCTTCCACGGTAGATTGACATGCGCCTCTGGCGGCGATGCAGTGCGGCGAGTCTTCAGATCGGCTGGAAAACAGCATTCGAGGCCGTGCGTCGCCGATGGCTCCAAATGTCAATTGTCGGTGCGAGTCAGTACGGTAGGTACATGAGTTTCACCGAGTTCCAGGCGCCGGCAAACCACCTTATCGATACTGTTCTTCCGGTGCGCCCTGCCATGGTTGACCGCGGATCTGCTGAACGCCTGAACCCGGGCATGCTTGACGAGTTGATCTCCTCCGGTTCGGCCAAGGCCATGGTGTTGTCTCAGCGCCAAGCGCTCGTAGTCGGTGACGAGCTGTGGCTGGGGGACGCCGCACCGCTCTTCGATTCCCTCCGGGCGGCCAGCGGCCGCCCCACTGCGATTTATCTCGGTCGGACCCTTGCCGCTTCGTCTGTTCCGGAGCAAACGCCCCTCGTCCTCTTCGTGCCCGCCGAGCCGGTCCCGCCCGGCACCGCGGGCCTTCCGGCCGATGGCTCGTGGGCAGGATTCCGGGAGGTTGCTTCCCGCCTCGGGGCCATGGACACGGCCTTGTTTGTTGAGGCCAGTGCCATTTCCAATTGGCATGCCACCCATACCCACTGCCCTCAGTGCGGAACTCCCACGGAAATCGAAGCCAGCGGCTGGGTTCGGAGGTGCCCGCGGGACAAATCGGAGCACTATCCGAGGACCGACCCGGCCATCATCGTCACCGTGGTCGGACCCGACGGCAGGCTGCTCCTGGGAGGCGGAGGGCCGATCGATGCCAAGAACTACTCCACCTTGGCCGGGTTCGTTGAACCCGGGGAATCGCTCGAACAGGCCGTGGTTCGCGAAATCGGGGAAGAGGTAGGCGTGCAGGTCACCGCTTGCCAGTACCTTGGCTCGCAATCGTGGCCGTTCCCGGCTTCGCTCATGCTCGGGTTCACCGCAACAACGGACGACGCCGAGGCCCGGCCCGACGGCGTCGAGGTCACCCGGGCACGCTGGTACAGCCGCGCGGAACTCCAGGCAGCCGTGCTCAACGGTGAGATCACGATCCCCACGAGGCTTTCGATCGCGCGTTCTTTGATCGAGCACTGGTACGGCGGCGTCATCGAGGACCTCCAGCCGTGACCGACGGGATTTTCAGCGACACCCTTTCCCTTGAGGAACGGATTCTTGGCGGCCTGGATACCGAGCAGCGGGAAGTCGCGAGCAACCTCACAGGGCCCATGTGCGTCCTCGCCGGAGCGGGTACGGGAAAGACGCGGGCTATCACCCATCGCATTGCCTACGGTGTCCATTCCGGGGTGTACAGCCCCCAGCGGCTCCTTGCTGTCACTTTCACCTCCCGGGCCGCCGCCGAGATGCGCAGCCGGCTGCGGGATCTTGGCGTCGGTAATGTCCAAGCACGCACTTTCCACGCCGCTGCGCTGAGGCAATTGCAGTTCTTCTGGCCGCAGGCGATCGGCGGTGTCCTGCCAAACCTGCTGGACCATAAGGCGAACATGATCGCCGAAGCCGCGCGGCGGCTCCGGCTGAGTACTGATCGGGCGTCCATCCGTGACCTTGCGGCGGAGATCGAGTGGGCCAAGGTTTCAATGCTGACACCAGCCAACTACCTTGAGAACGCGCACGGCCGGGGCACGCCTGGAGGTTTCGACCTCACAGCCGTCGCGCGGGTTTTCCAGTCCTACGAGGATGTGAAGACGGACCGCAACGTGATCGACTTCGAGGACGTCCTGTTGATCACCGTGGGCATCCTCCAGGAAGACCCGAAGGTGGCAGCTACGGTCCGCGAGCAGTACCGGCACTTTGTGGTGGACGAGTACCAGGACGTTTCCCCGCTGCAGCAGAGGCTGCTTGAGCTGTGGCTTGGCGGTCGCGAAGAAATCTGCGTGGTGGGCGACGCCAGCCAGACCATCTACTCCTTCACGGGAGCCTCTCCTCAACATCTCCTGGGATTCAAGGGTCAATACCCTTCGGCGACGGTCGTCAAACTGGTTCGTGACTACCGCTCCACGCCTCAGGTAGTGAAGCTGGCCAACGATCTCCTGGGCTCCCGGCGCAGTGGAGGAACGGTGGCCGACGCAGCCTGGGCCAAGCCCCTGCAGCTGGTGGCCCAGCGCCCGGCCGGACCGGAACCGCGGTTCATGGAATGCCCTGACGACGAGGCCGAGGCGGCCGTGGTCGCGGGGCGGATCCGGGAGTTGATCGACGCCGGCACCAAGGCGAGCGAGATTGCCGTGCTCTTCCGCACCAATGGCCAATCAGAAACGTACGAACAGGCTCTTGCTTCGGCAGGCATCGGCTACCAGCTGCGAGGCGGGGAGCGCTTCTTCGCGCGCAAGGAAGTCCGCAATGCCATCCTGCAGCTGCGCGCCGCCACGCGTGCCGTAGCCGAGGATTCGGCGAAGGAGCCCCTCGGGCAACTCGTCCGCGACATCGTGGCTTCGCTCGGCTATACGGACTCCGCCCCGCACAGCGGAGGCGCACTCCGCGAACGCTGGGAATCGCTGGCAGCGCTGGTGGCACTCGCGGACGAACTCGCTATCAGCCGCGGGCCGGAATTCACGTTGATGGAGTTCGTCAACGAACTCCAGGAGCGGTCGGGGGCCCAGCACGCTCCAACGGTCCAAGGCGTGACCCTCGCTTCGCTGCACGCGGCGAAGGGCTTGGAGTGGGATGCCGTGTTCCTGGTGGGCTTGAGCGAGGGACTGATGCCTATCTCCTTCGCAGACACTCCGGAGAGCGTAGACGAGGAACGGCGCTTGCTCTATGTCGGGATCACGCGGGCACGCGAGCACCTGAATCTGTCCTGGTCCACGGCCCGAACGCCTGGTGGCCGTGCCAACCGCAAGCCGTCGCGATTCCTTGACGGTCTCCGGCCCGATTCGGTGCTCGGAGCCAGCGCGCGCAGCCGCGCCACGCCACGGCGCAAGGCCGCAGCACCGGCGTCGTGCAGGGTCTGCGGCACGATGCTCGTCACTGGCGCCGAACGCAAAATGGGCCGCTGCAGCCAGTGCCCGGCCACGTACGAGGAACAGACCTTTGAGGCTTTGCGGCAATGGCGCAAGGAAGAGGCCTTGAGCAATGATGTTCCCGCCTACGTGGTCTTCACGGATGCGACGTTGACTGCCATCGCCGAGGCCCGGCCTGCTTCGCTTGAAGAACTGGCAAGTCTCGCCGGAGTGGGGCCTTCCAAATTGGAAAAATACGGTGAAGCCGTGTTGGCAGTCCTGGTCGAGAACGGGTCTGCCTAGTGCCGCGGCTTGGGGGAAAGCCCGCTATGCCGCTGACCACCGACGACGGCGCTCCCGTCGTCGTTCGTCGCTCGACCCGCCGCCGGCATACTGTGGCGGCTTTCTGGGAGGACGGGAACGCAGTCGTCGCGATCCCGGCCCATTTCACGAAGGCACAAGAGAGCGAATGGGTCCGGCGGATGCTGGACAAGCTCAAGAGGCAGGGTGAGAGGGGCGCCCAAGGTGCCGGAAAGAGGAGGCCCGCGAGCGACGCAGCCCTTGCCGGGCATGCCGCGGCACTTTCCGCAAAGTATTTGGGCGGGCGTGCCGCCCCGACGTCGGTCCGCTGGGTGAGCAACCAGAAGTCACGGTGGGGGTCGGCAACCCCGGCGGACGGGAGTATCCGCCTTTCCGACAAGCTCCGGTCCATGCCGCAATGGGTGATCGACTACGTGTTGCTCCACGAACTCGCGCATCTGCTCGTGGCAGGGCACAACGCCGCGTTTTGGCGCTTGCTGGAGGCATACCCCGAAACGCAGCGGGCCAAGGCCTTCCTGGAGGGCGTCGCATTCGCGACGTCGCGGGGGCTTGGGCCGGATGAAGAAGGCATCGGCGTCCCGGCCGGGGGCAGGGACGCCGACTCCGATTAGGTGTCCAAAGCGCCGCTAGGCTTTGGGCTCGCCGGATTCCGTGCCGTCAGGGGTGTCTCCGTCACCAGGCGTCCCCGGGGTGCCCTCTGTGTTCTCCTCATCCTTCGGAGCGTCATAGCCCCCTTCGAGGAGCTTCTGCAGCGCATCGTCCACTTCGGTGTCGCTGGCTTCCGCGAGGCGGCGCCGTTCGGTGAAGCCGGCCGGGTCGTCGAGGTCTTGCGCCGTGGGCAGCAGATCGGGATGCTGCCAGATGGCATCGCGGCCGGCGAGTCCGCGTTCTTCCTTCAACACAGCCCACAGCGTGGCGGCTTCGCGCAGGCGCCGGGGGCGCAGCTCGAGTCCCACCAGCGAGGAGAACGCGTGTTCCGCGGGGCCTCCCGTTGCGCGGCGCCTGCGCACCATCTCGCGAAGTGCGACGGCGGATGGCAGCACGTTCTCGGTGGCTGCGGCCGTGAGTTCGTCCACCCAGCCTTCAACGAGCGCCAGGGCCGTTTCGAGTTTCTCCAAGGCAGCTGATTGCTCTGGAGTGCGCTCGGGCGTGAATACCCCTTGGGAGAGGGCTGCTTGAATGCCCTCTGGGTTGCTTGGATCCAGATCCCGGGCGAGGTCCTCGACCCGGGACAAGTCGATGTGGATGCCCCGGGCGTAAGCTTCGATCGCGCCGAGGAGATGGCCTCGCAGCCAGGGAACCTGCACGAAGAGCCGGGCGTGCGCGGCTTCGCGGACGGCCAGGAACAGCCGGACCTCATTCTCGGGGACGCTCAGGCCTTCGCCGAATTTCGCCACATTGGCCGGGAGCAACGCCATTTCGAGATCGGCGAGCGGAACACCGATGTCCGTAGAGCTGACCACCTCGGCGGACAGGGCGCCAATAGCCTGGCCCAATTGCATGCCGAAGATGGCGCCGCCCATGTTCTGCAACATGGATGAGGTGCCACCCATCATTGCCTTCATTTCTTCCGGCATCTGCTGGGTCAGCGCGTCCGACAGGGCATTGGCGATGCTGTTGGCCACCGGCTCGGTGAGCCTCTTCCACGTTGCGAGGGTGGCTTCGACCCATTCAGCGCGGGACCAAGCGCGTCCGATGAGGCCCGTCGCCTGAAGATCGGTGACCGGATCCAGCCAGAGTTCCGCGAGCCGAAGTGCTTCGTCGACTTCGCGCGCCTGCGAGGCATTCACTGACGGATCCGTGCTGGCGGCGGCAACACGCCGGGCATTCTCGTGGGCGAGCTGCCAGTTGACGGGGCCCTCGGAAGTGGAGCTCATCATGGCCTGCACCTGGGCGAACATCTGCTGCAGCATGTTGGGGTCGTTCGGCAGCCCTGCGGCCTTCGCCAATTCGGCGGGGTCGATGTTGCCCATGCCTTGCCCGCCCATCAGGTTCTTCAGCATTTCCGCCAAGGGATCCACGGGTGAATCGTCTCCATTGGAGGGGGTATTGGGGTTGGAAGTCATGGTGCCGCCGATCGTCGGTGTGACTGGTGATCACTTTCAAGGTACCTCGATGCCCGGGGGCTGTCTGCCTCAGGAACGCGTCGTTCGCTCTAGGCAAAGCACGTCTGGCGGGCACAGCAAGTAGGGTGGATCGTTGGTATGTTTACTGGCCTCCACCTGAGGGGGCGAAACGGTAGCGTCGGGCACGCATGCCCCGGCGCGGAGAGGCCTTTCCTTGACTAGTTTGCCGAACCCCGGAGCTGCCGGGGAACCGCGACAGCCTCTTGGCACCTCCAACCCCCAGGACCTCCCGAGGCCGCAGGGCGATTCCCCGGCGGGGGAGACTTCACCATCGCAGGAACCGGGACAGGAACATTCCCGTGCGCCCGAACCGCCGCGGCGCCGCGACGGGCGGTATGTCGCGATGTTGGTCTCCGGCGCCCTGACCATCGTGTTGGGAATCGCCGCGGCCGTTCTCCCTGTTCCCTACGTCGTGGAATCTCCCGGTCCAACCTTCAACACCTTGGGCACGGACCACAACAAACCGGTCATTAGCATCTCCGGGCACCCGACGTACCCCGCAAAGGGAAATCTGGACCTGACCACCGTCTACATCAACGGCGGCCCCAACGGACCGGTCAACATTTTCGAGGCCTTCCAGGCCTGGCTGGACGGTTCGAAGGCTGTATACCCCGAAGAACTTCTCTATCCCAAGGGCGTCACCAAGCAGCAATCCGAACAGGAAAGCGCGGTTGCCATGACTACCTCCCAGGAGAATGCTGTTGCGTCGGCCCTCCAGGAAGAGAACATTCCGTTCGGGCAGAAGCTTGAAGTCGCTGGTTTGTCCGACGGCTCGGCCTCCGCAGGCAAACTCCAGACGGGGGACGTCTTTACGTCAATCAACGGCAAGGCGATCACGTCGCTGAACGTCGTGCAAACCGCACTGGCCGACGGCGCGGGCGCGCCTGCCGTCGTCGTCGTCGACCGGAACGGCAAACCGGTAACGGTGAGCATCACCCCGGGCAAGGGCTCAAACGGCAAGTACATCCTGGGCGTACTGCTGAAGTACAAGTTCACGTTCCCGTTCGACGTCAAGATCTCCCTGGACCAGGTGGGCGGACCAAGCGCCGGCATGATGTTCGCGCTGGGCATCATCGACAGCATTACCCCGGGCGACCTCACGGGTGGCAAGCACGTGGCCGGCACGGGCACCATTACCCCGGACGGCACCGTCGGACCCATTGGTGGAATCGCCCAGAAAATGCGTGGCGCCCGCGACGGCGGCGCCACCTTTTTCCTCGCGCCTGCCGCGAATTGCGACGAGGTCGTCGGGCATGTTCCGGACGGGCTACAGGTAGTCAAAGTGGACACTCTGGCGGATGCAAAATCAGCGGTGGAACGATTCGGCTCGGGCCAGGATGTGTCCCGCCTCCCGACATGCTCCAACAACTAGACTGATCATGGAACTTAGCTCCACTGCCACTCGTGGCACTAGTGACGGCCTCCGCCATTAGCACCCGGCACCGGGGCCGACGAACACACGCACTGATGACCGTTAACTGACGACCAGCGATGAGGTATCGAGTTTGTCCCGTCCAGCCAGCACCAGCCCGCCCGGAAGACCGCAGCGCAGACGGGGTGCCCTCACTCCAACTTTGATCATTGTCGCCGTCGTCGTGGTGGGGTTCATTTTCTTCGCCAATGTGTGGACAGACGTCCTCTGGTATCAGCAGCTTGGCTTCTTCGAAGTCTATTTCAGGGAGAACCTTACCCGGATCCTGATCTTCCTCGCGGGCTTCCTCCTGATGTCCGTACCGGTCTTTTACGCCATCCGCGTTGCCTACCATGCGCGGCCGGTCTATGCCCCGGATGCCGACGTCAGGGACAACCTGAACCGGTACCAGGCCCAACTTGAACCCGTGCGTCGCGTGGTCATGATCGGCATCCCCGTGCTGTTCGGCTTCTTCGCCGGCAGCGCCGCCGCGAGCCAGTGGCAAGCGGTGCTCTTGTTCTTCAACCAGGTACCGTTCGGCCAAAGCGATCCGCAATTTGGCCTGGACATCAGTTTCTATCTCATGACCTTGCCGTTCCTCGGCTTCGTCACGGGCTTCCTCATGAGTGTGGTGGTGATTGCCGGAATCGCCGGAATCCTCACCCACTATCTCTACGGAAGCATCCGGCTCATGGAGCGCGGGATCTTCACGAGCCGTGCGGCCCAAATCCACCTCGCCGTGACCGGGGCGGTTTTCCTGCTGCTTCTTGGAGTCAACTTCTGGCTTAACGTCTACAACACCGTTCAAAACCAAGGCGGGCACTGGGCCGGCGCCCTGTATACCGACGTCAACGCCGTGATCCCCACGCAGACGATCCTGGCCGTTGCCGCGGGGCTCGTGGCTATCCTCTTCGTTGTGGCCGCCGTAATCGGGCGTTGGCGGCTGCCGGTCATCGGCACGGCCATGCTGATCATCACGTCCATCCTTGCGGGCGGCGTCTACCCGTGGGTTATCCAGCAATTCCAGGTCCGTCCCTCTGAGCAGACGCTGGAAAACAAGTACATCGATCGCAATATTTCGATGACCCGGGCCGCCTACGGTTTGGACAAGATCCAAGTCTCGCCGTACAACGCCACTACCGACGCCAAAACCGGAGCGCTTGCCAAGGATGCTCAGACCACCGCCAACATCCGGCTGTTGGACCCGAACCTCGTCTCTTCTGCGTTCTCGCAGTTGGAGCAGTACCGCCCGTACTACCAGTTCCCCAAGGCCCTGAACGTCGACCGTTACACGGTGGACGGCAAGACCCAGGACACCGTGATCGCTGTCCGTGAGTTGAACCAGGACGGGCTGAACGCCAGCCAGCAGACCTGGGTCAACCGGCATATCGTCTACACGCACGGTTATGGCGTCGTGGCGGCCAAGGGCAACACGGTCACCAATGACGGCAAGCCGGACTTCCTGTTGTCCGGCATCCCGTCGATGGGTGTCCTCGGCAGCGATACGAGCTACCAGCCCCGCATCTACTTCGGCCTGGATTCGCCCGACTACTCGGTCGTCGGCGCCCCGGATGGCGCTCCGCACCGCGAGCAAGACCGTCCGGCCGCCGCGGACAGCACGACTGAAACCCAGTACACGTTCACCGGCAACGGTGGACCCAGCGTGGGTAACTGGTTCAACAAGCTCCTGTACTCCATCAAGTTCCAGTCCTCCGATCTCCTGCTTTCTGACGGCGTCAATGAGAAGTCCCAGATTCTCTATGACCGCACCCCGCGCGAGCGCGTTCAAAAGGTCGCTCCCTACCTGACCGTGGATGGCAGCGCCTATCCTGCGGTGGTGGACGGCAGGGTGAAGTGGATTGTGGACGGGTACACCACCAGCCAGTACTTCCCGTACTCCCAGCAGCAGCAACTGCAAACCGCGACAGCTGACTCGCAGACCACTTCGGGACGCACTGCGGCTTTGCCGAACAACAGCGTCAATTACATCCGGAACTCGGTCAAGGCCACGGTTGACGCTTATGACGGCTCAGTGACGCTGTACGCCTGGGACGACCAGGACCCCATCCTGAAGTCGTGGCAGAAGATCTTCCCGAGCACCATCAAGCCGTACTCCGAGATGTCCGGACAGCTCATGAGCCACGTGCGGTATCCGGAGGACCTCTTCAAGGTTCAGCAGGAGCTGCTTGGGCGCTATCACGTCACCAATGCGGACAGCTTCTACCAGAACAACGATGCGTGGAGCGTGCCGAACGATCCCACGGTCACGGATCCGGTCCGGCAGCCTCCGTACTATCTGTCCCTGCAGATGCCCGGCCAGACCAAGCCAGCGTTCCAGCTGACCTCGTCCTTTATCCCGCAGGTGGTGAATGGGAACGCCCGGAACATCCTGTATGGCTTCCTGGCGGCCGATTCCGATGCGGGTAACCAGAAGGGGGTGAAGGCGGATTCGTATGGCCAGTTGCGATTGCTCCAGTTGCCCACCGACACCCAGGTGCCCGGCCCGGGTCAGGCCCAGAACAAGTTCAACTCCGATCCTGATGTCTCGCAGCAACTTAACCTGCTCAGGCAGGGTGCCTCTGATGTGCTCAACGGCAACCTCCTCACATTGCCGGTGGGCGGGGGCCTGCTGTACGTGCAGCCGGTATACGTGAAGTCAACCGGTGAAACGTCCTACCCGACGCTTCAGCGAGTCCTCGTAGCGTTCGGGGACAAAGTAGGTTTTGCCTCTACCTTGGATGCCGCGCTGAAGGTTCTGTTCGGCGGTGACTCCGGGGCTTCGGCAGGAGACTCGGCCAATAACGGCCAGACCACCAGTCCGCCTGGTGCTACTACACCTCCGGCTGCAGCGGACGCCAAGGCCCAGCTGAAGGCTGCGCTGGATCAAGCCAACAAGGCCATCCAGGATGGCCAGGCTGCCCTGGCCAAGGGCGACTTCGCCGGATACGGCGCCCAGCAGAGCCTGCTGTCGGCGGCATTACAGAAAGCGCTCGACGCCGAGTCGCGGCTTGGTGTGACTCCGGCTCCGTCGGGAAGCGCCAGCCCTTCTGCGAACCCGACGTCCTCGCCGTCACCTTCGCCGAGCAAGTAGGCGATTCTCCAGCTGGCTGATGTCGGCCTAGCTGGTGATTCGTTGGACCGGGCCAGCCCAGGAGCAGGGCTGGCCCGGTCTTCTCTTTGGGGCGACGCCTGGGACTGGGGGCCTGCGGGCGGCGTCCGGGCTGCGGGCGGCGTGCGGGCAGTGGGCCACCTGCGGCTGCTTCCGGCCGAGGAGACGGAGGTCACGTCTTCTGGATTTGGCCTGACATTCACCTGCAGGTAAAGTAGTTCTTGCGACGCGGGGTGGAGCAGTTCGGTAGCTCGCTGGGCTCATAACCCAGAGGTCACAGGTTCAAATCCTGTCCCCGCAACTGGAGAAAAGGTCCGGCACAGTGGAAACACTGTGCCGGATCTTTTTTTGTTTTCCTTTCCTTTGTCACGTCCGTCCTGACCCTCTTTGGGCTTCCTTGGCCCCCAAATGACGCAACTCGCCGTGTCGTAAGCGCTTTCTCTCGGCAAAGAAGGTCAGGACGGCGCGTCGAGCACCTTGGATCCCGACGTGCCGCAGCCCATACACGGTTGGTCAGGGCCGTCCCGGAATGTGCGGTAGACTTGATCCTGCGACGCGGGGTGGAGCAGTTCGGTAGCTCGCTGGGCTCATAACCCAGAGGTCACAGGTTCAAATCCTGTCCCCGCAACCAGTTAAACGAAAGAGTCCGCCCGAGAAGGCGGACTCTTTCGTTTAACCCTCGTGGGCCGCTCTCATGTTGTGGGCGGATATCGGATTTTGCTCAATCATTCGAATAGACAAATTCCGGGCCCGCGGAATCACGGGACCCGCAACCGCAACGAAGAGAATGATCCAGCAGAATCCAACGGGCGCGCGAATGCCGGCTGGAGGTGCCCATCTTGGACGCGCGTGGACCGCTCCGCCGGCCCTCTCCGGGTGAAACGTTTTTTCACACGTAGACGTGCCTTTGTGCACACTGGGATTCCCAAAAAACACACTGAATTTGGGCAAAATTGCACGGATTTTGGCTATTTCGAGCATTGAGAGGTGGAATACCGCGCTATTTTGTTGGGGCGGAGGCCGTTGGGCTTGCGTTGCTGAGGGCGGTGTTCCTTCAGGCAGCGAAACTCGGTCAGTTGAGGAGCTTCGATGAACAAGATCTCGAAGATCGTTGGTGCGGCTTTCGGCGGAATGGCCGGGGGATTGGCACTATCGTTCTTTCTTTGCGTGGCCACGAGTGTGATCTCCTTTTGGACGGGCTCCCGGGCGACCCTCCCGGGCCTTTTTACCGCGGCCGCCGGAAGCGAAAACGGGGCATTGGCGCTGGAATTCCAGCCCAACTTCGCCGGAAGTTGTGTGATCACGGCGTTCGCGGTGCTTGTCAGCGTGTTGCTGGCGGTGCGAACGAGCAACGCGTCCAGGGACAGTAAGTCCTCGGAGCTCTAACAGGTCCGTCTTCCTCGAGGTGGGCGCCGCATTCGCCACGCTGGGCCGCCCAAAGCCTGATGCCCGCCGCCGGGCAGGGTGATTGAAGAGTTGCCGGCAGTGCCCGGGCGGAAACCCCGGCCCGCGGAGAAATCAATAGGAGTTCCAAGCATTCCTTCCTCCGCTCCATGGTAAATACTAGGAGTTCCTAGTATTCTCGATTCCAAGCGTCAGCCATTTGCATCGAGGGAGCTGTTGAATGAAGATCGTCGTGCTCGTCAAACAGGTGCCGGATACGGCCGAGGAACGGAAGCTCGACCCGGAAACGGGCCAGCTCGACCGTGGGGCAGCCGACTCCGTGGTCGATGAAATCAACGAGCGCGCCCTCGAAGCCGCGTTGCGCATCAAGGATGCCAACAAAGGTACCGAAGTGGTGGCGATGACGATGGGCCCTGATGACGCCGCGCAGGCCTTGCGCAAGACTCTCTCCATGGGAGCCGATTCAGCGGTTCACATCGTGGACGACTCCCTGAGCGGCGCCGACACCGGCCGAACGGCCGCCACGCTGGCCGCAGCGTTGAGGTCTACCGGATTTGATGTGGTCATGGCCGGCAACGAATCGACGGATGGCCGCGCCGGCGTCGTGCCCGCCATGATCGCCGAACATCTCCAGCTGCCGTTGCTGGGATCATTGATCTCTGCGGAAATCGCCGACGACGGCGTACGCGGCGTTCGCCAAGGCGAGGACGGAACCCTCAATGTCCGTGCCGGACTGCCGGCCATCCTCACCGTGACCGAACGTTTCCCGGAGGCCCGGTTCCCCAACTTCAAGGGCATCCTGACGGCCAAACGCAAACCCGTGACTACATTGACTGTCGCCGAACTTGGCGTCCCGGCCGGCCAAAGCCGCACCGTCGTGCTCTCCGTCGCTGAACGGCCACCGCGCGCAGCTGGACGAAAAGTCATCGATGATGGGACCGCGGCCAACGAACTGGCCGAGTTCCTCGTTGCGAACCGGCTGGTCTGAGGGAGGAAAAGAAATGTCGAACGTCTTGGCACTTATTGAGGTTTCCCACCGGGGCGGGATCGCCGCTTCCGCCCGGGGGCTGTTGGCTGCCGCTGCCACGCTGGGCTCGCCGGTCGCCGTCGTCGTCTCGGCTGGTCCTTTGGCGGACGACGACGTCGCGCGCCTTGGTGAGCTGGGCGCGGCAAGGATCTACTCGGCTGCCTCAGCTGCCGCCGGCGCTGTTTTGGTGTCACCTGCAGTCGATGCCTTGAGCGGGGCCGTCGACGCCTATGAACCGGCTGCCGTCCTTACCGCCAACTCGGTGGATGGCCGCGAAGCTGCCGCCCGTCTTGCTGTGCGGGTCGGCGGGAGCGTGCTTGCCGACGTCGTGCAGGTGCGCAGCGACAACGGAACCGTTCTTGCCCGGCATTCTGTGTTTGGCGGGGCCTACACCGTCGATTCCGCGGTGGAAGGCGCGCTGCCAATCCTCACCATCAGGCAGGGAGCGATCGAAGGGCAGGCTCCGGCAGCCACACCGGAAGTCAGCACAGTCTCCCTGGAAGCTGGAACCGGGGGTACCGCCGTCGTCGAGCAGTTCAACGACGATGCCGCAATCTCCGGCCGGCCCGAGCTGCGGACTGCAACTACGGTGGTTTCAGGCGGGCGCGGCTTGGGTTCGTCGGAGAACTTTGCGCTGGTCGAACAGCTCGCCGACACCCTGGGCGCGGCGGTCGGTGCGTCCCGCGCCGCCGTCGACGCCGGGTACATTGCCCAGACGGCCCAGGTAGGCCAGACCGGTGTGAGCGTATCCCCACAGCTGTACATCGCATTGGGAATATCCGGGGCCATCCAGCACCGCGCCGGCATGCAGACCGCCAAGACCATTGTGGCCATCAACAAAGACGAGGACGCGCCCATTTTTGAGGTGGCCGACTTCGGAATTGTGGGCGATGTCTTCACGGTGGTTCCGAAACTCATCGAGGCCGTCAAAGCCCGTTCCAACTGACGGCGTAACAGGCTTTGGGAGCTTCGGTCCAAAGCCTGTTAGCTTGATGCGTCCGACGATTGCAAGTTCTTCCGAGAGGTGCCTGAGAAGATGTCCACCCCCGCCAAAAAGTCGACAGCAACCAAGAGCAGATGGTCCCAACCCGTCTGGGTGGTTCCGGGCGTGCTGGTCGTACTTTTGCTCATCGTCTTGTTGGCCAAATGGTTGACGGGCCTATCGGGTGTGCAGTCCTTCTTGCACGAGTTCCCGGGCGCATCCCGCCTCCCGGAGAACGCTCCCGTAGGCTTCCCGGCATGGCTCGGATGGCAGCACTTCCTGAATGTCTTCTTCATGGTGCTCATCGTTCGATCCGGTTGGCAGGTCCGCACGGCCAAGAGGCCGCCGGCCCAATGGACCCGCAACAACAAGGGGTTCATCCGGACCAAGAATCCGCCGACCAAGATCAGCCTGGACCTGTGGTTCCACTTGACCCTGGACGCCCTCTGGGTGTTGAACGGCATCATCTTTGTCATCGTGATCTTTGCCACCGGGCAATGGATGCGGATCATCCCGACGAGCTGGGACGTCTTCCCGAACGCCATTTCCGCAGCCCTTCAATACGCATCGTTGAACTGGCCCACTGAAGACGGATGGGTGAACTACAACGCCCTGCAATTGCTGACGTACTTCGTCACGGTCTTCATCGCCGCCCCGCTTGCCATCATCAGCGGGCTGCGCACATCGTCTGCCTGGCCGAAGAAGGCGAGCACGGTGAACAAGCTCTATCCCATCGAACTGGCCCGGGCAGTGCATTTCCCGGTGATGGTGTACTTCGTGCTCTTTACGATCGTGCACGTCACCCTTGTCCTCGCTACCGGGGCGCTGCGCAACCTGAACCACATGTATGGAGGCAGCGACGATATCAACTGGGTTGGTTTCGGCATTTTCGCCGTATCCCTCCTGGTGATCGTGGGCGCGTGGTTCCTCGCGAGGCCGCTTTTCCTTCGTCCTGTCGCTTCGCTGATGGGCAAAGTCAGCAAGTAAAAGCCTTAGCTAAACGCACTGAATAGCCAGAAACACCGGACAACCCGGAGAACTGGGAAAACTGCAAAGGAGTGCCAATGTTTGAGCTCACAGAGGACCAGCAAGCGGTGGTCGAGATGGTGCGCGACTTCGCCACAACGGCCATCGCGCCGCACGCCGCAAAATGGGACGAGACCAAGCATTTCCCCGTGGATGTCCTGCGTGAAGCGGGCACCCTCGGCATGGGAGGCATCTATGTCCGGGAAGAGTTCGGCGGCTCAGGACTCTCCCGCACGGATGCGGCGCTGATCTTTGAAGAGCTGTCCAAGGCCGACCCCACCATCGCGGCCTACATCTCGATCCACAACATGGTGGTGTGGATGATCGACGCTTTCGGCAACAATGAGCAGCGGGCCAAATGGGTGCCCCAGCTCGCCTCGATGGAGGCTCTGGGCAGCTATTGCCTCACGGAGCCGGGAGCCGGCTCGGACGCCGCCGCACTGAGCACCAGAGCAGTGCTCGACGGCGACAGCTACGTTCTTAACGGCACCAAGCAGTTCATTTCGGGCGCAGGAGTTTCCAGCGTCTATGTGGTCATGGCACGGACCGCGGACACGGGAAGCCAGGGCATCACCGCAATCGTTGTGCCCGCGGACGCGCCGGGCCTGTCCTTCGGCCCGAACGAGAAGAAAATGGGATGGAACGCCCAGCCCACCCGGCAGGTCATTTTCGAGGACGTACGGGTCCCTGTGGCGAACCGGCTTGGCGAGGAAGGCAGCGGATTCGGCATCGCCATGAAGGGCCTCAACGGAGGCCGGGTCAACATGGGCGCTTGTTCCCTGGGAGGTGGCCAGGCGGCCCTGGAGAAGTCCATCGCCTATCTCAAGTCACGCTCGGCTTTTGGTGGCCCGCTCATCAACCAGCAGTCCCTGCTGTTTGATATCGCCGACATGGACACGGAACTCGAAACTGCCAGGACCTTGATTCTCCGGGCCGCCGACGCCTTGGACCGTGGAGCCCCGGACACCGTGCGGTTGTGCGCAATGGCCAAGCGAGTGGCCACCGACGCTGGATTCAACGTGGCGAACAAGGCCATCCAGCTGCACGGCGGCTACGGCTACTTGTCCGAATACGGGCTCGAAAAGATTGCCCGGGACCTGCGCGTCCACCAGATCCTGGAAGGCAGCAACGAAATCATGAGACTCATCGTCGGACGGCTCGCTGTAGGGGCTTAAAGCCTGAGTCAAGAACGAACGGCCGGGCCTCCAGGAGGCCCGGCCGTTCGTTTGGCGGCTCAATCGGGGCGGGCGGATGCCGCCGGGGGAGTCTGCACCGCGGGCCCTAGAGCTTGTCGAAGTCGGCCTCGTCCACGGTGTCATCCTCCGGAGCAGTGGCACCGGTGCCGATCGCGGCCTTTGAGCCGCCTGACTTCAAGGCCGCCAGGCGGGCCTCGATTTCCGTCTGCTCTCCGAGGTCTTCAAGCTGGTTGAACTGGGCGTCCAGGCTGGAGGCCGCCAGCTCCTGCTGGCCGAGGACCTTGGCCTCCTCACGGCGGATCTTCTCTTCGAACCGCCCCACCTCGCTGGTGGGGTCCATGATGTCGATGCTCTTGAGGGCGTCGTGCACCTGGGTCTGTGCAGCAACTGTCTTGGAGCGGGCAACGAGTTCATTGCGCTTGCTCGTAAGCTCGTTGAGCTTGCCCTTCATTTGGTCGAGACCGCTCTTGAGCTTGTCGACGACCTCCGACTGGGATGCGATGTTTGGCTCGGCCGCCTTGGCCTGGTTCTCGGCCGACATCTGCCGCTGGATGGCCACCTTGGCAAGGTTGTCGAACTTCACGGCGTCGGCGGAGTTGCCGGCGGCACGGTACTCGTCTGCCTTTCGGGAGGCTGCGAGGGCCTTGTTGCCCCAGTCCTGGGCGTTCTTGAGGTCCTCGTTGTAGTCAGCCTGGAGCATGCGGAGGTTGCCGATGGTCTGCGCCACGGCGGACTCTGCCTCGGCGATGTTGTTCGAGTAGTCGCGGACCATTTGGTCCAGCATCTTCTGCGGGTCCTCAGCCTGGTCGAGCAAGGCATTGATGTTCGCCTTGGCGAGCTGTGCGATCCGCCCGAAAATGGACTGCTTAACCATGGTGTTGCCTTTCGTCCTGCTCAGTGGTGCCCACTGAATCCAGTGATCAGTTGTTGTACCGCTTCTACGTGGGAGACTGGTCCCCACCTAGTCTTTGAGCTAGAAGCTCCCGTCTCCACCGGAGTCGCCGCCCCAGCCCCCGCCTCCGCCGTCGCCGCCGAAGAAGCCTCCGCCTCCGCCGTCGCCACCGAAGAAGCCACCGCCGCCTCCGCCGTCGTTGTCTCCACCGCCCCAGCCGCCTCCGCCTCCGTGGAGGATGGAGTTGATGAGGATGCCGCCGAGGATTGCTCCGCCGAGGCCACCGCCGCTGCCTCCGCCTCCGAACATGCCGCCACGGCCGTAGCCTTGGTTGGCGAAGCCGCCGAACTGATCGACGTCGGACTGGGCCAGTTGTGCGGCTTGTGCCGCGAGGGCCTGGGCCTGCTGGGCGTACGTGAGCGCGGTGACGGGGTCGTTGCGTGAAATGGAGAGGGCGTAGTCGAGGTTCCGTTGGGCTTCGGCCAAACGGGTACGGGCTTCGGGGCCGACGCCCCCGCGCCGTGCCGCAATGTAGTCCGAGGTAGCGCTGATCTGGGACTGGGCGGCCATGATGGTCTGCTGGAGCGCGGCCTGCGCACGCCGTGCCTGTTCCTGCTGGTCACGGATTCCCGTGAGGGACTGGTCCAAGGCTTGATGCGCTTTTTCCACCCGGTCCAAGGTGGCGACGGGATCGATCTTCCCGCCCTGAAGCTCAGTATTGACCTGCGCCAGCGCGGCTTCGACTCCGGCCACCGGGCCCGCCAGTTCCGGGTGTTCGCCGGACTGGATCATCGCTTTGGCCTGTGCCAGGTCCTGGGTGGTGTCCGCCACGGCACCCTCGAGCGAGTTCCGGGCTTCGTCAAGGCTGGCTGCCACCTTGGAGATGGCATCGATGAGCACGTTCGTCTGGTGCAGTGCCTCTTCCGCGGCGCGGACTGCCACTGCGGCGAGGCTGCCCTCACCCGCGGCGAGCTTTTCCTGTGCCGTGGTTGCGGCGTGCCGCACAAACGCGAGCCGGTCCTTGGCCTGGGTGATGTTATCACTCACGTGGGCAAGTGCGCTGTCTGCGTACTTCTCGCGCAGGCCATTGAGGGATTGATCCGCATTGCCGATCTTTGCCTCGGCGTCGTTGGCGCCGGCGGCAACGGTGGCCAACGCCTGGGGTGCGTTCTTCTCAAGTTCGCGCAGGGAATCGAAGTCGGCCTTCTGTTCGCGCAGCGATTCGAGGGCAGCCTCCGAGCGTCGGATGATTTCACCAAGCCAACTGCGCTGCTG
Source organism: Arthrobacter bambusae (assembly GCF_030812595.1). Lineage (GTDB taxonomy): Bacteria > Actinomycetota > Actinomycetes > Actinomycetales > Micrococcaceae > Arthrobacter > Arthrobacter bambusae_B. Next base: position 166,336 of record NZ_JAUSSZ010000004.1, on the reverse strand, counting down.
CTCTTCGGTGTCCGGGATGTGGTCATCGAGCTGTTGTTGCAGCTTGAAGGATTCGCTCATGTGGTTCTTCGCGTCCTGCAAGGCCTTGGTGAAGTTCCCGACGGCGGCATCGCCGTATTGCGCCTGGGCGAACCCGAGTTCCTGCTCGCTTGACTTGATGGTGTCATCAGCTTCGATAAGCAGGGAGCCGGCTTTGCGCCGCAGATCCGCGATGCTCAAGGAGGCCAGTGGGTCGAGCTGTTCCGCCTGCGGGCCGTAGCCTGTACCGGAGGCAGTGCCCTTCTTGCGGCGGTTGCGGAAGTATAAGTACGTGCCGACGCCTCCAGCAGCAACCACGGCGGCACCGACCAGCACGGCAGTGCCCGCGCCGGAATTCTGGGTGTCCCCGATGGCCTTCGCGGCATCAATCACGGCCTGGTCGTAGTTCTTCTTGCCCTGGACAAGGTTCGCCAAGACGGCGTTCTTGAGGATGTCGTCACGCTGGGAGTCGGTGATCTTGCTGCCGGGCCCGCGCGTGATGTTCACTTTGCCGTCGTCCGTGGCGATTGCCAGCAGGACGTCCGTGGAGCCGAACGACTTCTTCTTTGCCACGGCGTTGCCCCAGTCGCTGGGCGTTGCCGGGTTGGTGAAGGTCTTTTCGGTCACGACATACAGATTGAACTTGTGGTCGTCGTAGAGGGACTTGATGGCGTTTTGAACAGCGGCCTTGTCGCGAAGGACCCCGGCGTCATCTGTGATGTTCTGGCCCGACGGGATGGTCACCGGGTCGGCTGCCCAGGCTCCAGCAGCCGGGAGAACCAGCACTCCAGCCAAACCGATAACGGCGAGTACACGTTTCAACATTGACCGCATGTGCAACCCTTCAGCACGTCTGCGATTGGTCCGGGCCGGAGCAATCGAAACAGAATGCATCAGCGCCCCCACGCATGGTTATCAAGCCGCAGGTCGCTGTGGCAATTCCACTTGATACTATGGTGCACCTTTTGGAGCGTCCACAGCGGTAAATATGCCGCCAGCGAAACGGGGAGAGATCTGCCCTTCCCCAACGTTGAGGGGCTAGTCGGTGCCACGGAAGCGCGCCGGACAGCTGCGACGACGGCGTTCAGCAAGCTCCCAGCGAACGTCGACTCTTGATCCAGCAAGAGCGACGATAGTTAAGGGGACGAGGAAGAAAGGAAGTCCCATGACGGAGAACCCAGCACAGGGCGCCGCGCCTGAGAACAATGGCCCCGAGAACCATGGTCCTGACGGCACCGGCAAGGCGGAAGCGGACAAGCAAGCCAATTCCCAGCCTACGGCCCCGCTGCCGGCATACCAGCCGGGTCAGGATTTCACGGCGAAGCCCGAATACCCGGCGAAGCCCGAATACTCAGCGCAGCCCGAATACCCGGCGAAGCCCGAATATTCAGCGCAGCCCGCATATACGGCACACCACGCGGCGCAGACTCCCGGAGCGCCTGCACCTTGGGGCCAGGGCCGGGCCGAAAACGCTACCGAGCAGATCCATGCCCAGCACAGCGCCCCCCAGCACAGCGGCCCCCAGCACAGCGGGGGACCGCAGCACCCCTACCCGCAGCACCAGCCTTTCTACGGCGGACCGAATCCTGCACAGCACTATTCCACGCAGCAGTTCCCGGCCCACCCGGGCGGTCCGGCGGCCAACCCCAAGCGCAAGCCGGCCTTCGGCGTCGGCACCTTGGTAGCGTGCATCCTCGCAGCCGGCCTCGTGGGCGGAGGCGTCGTGGCCGCGAGCGATCAATTGCTCAGCAGCCGGACACCGGTAGCGTCCAGCAGCGGCCAGGCCGGAACGGTGATTGTCAATAACACGGACAATGTCAACGCCATCACCGCAGCCGCTGCCAAAGCGACGCCCAGCGTCGTGACCATCATGGCCTCCAGCGGAAACCAGGGCGGCACCGGTTCGGGTATCATCCTCGACGACCAGGGCCACATCCTGACCAATACGCACGTGGTGACCCTTGACGGTGCGAGCGCGAACGCCGCGATTGAGGTGCGGCTCAGCGACGGACGCGTCCTCAAGGCGACGGTAGTCGGCACCGACCCTCTGTCGGACCTCGCCATCATCAAGGTGGACAATGCCTCCGGCCTCGTGCCGGCCACCTTGGGTGATTCCAGCAAGCTCAACGTAGGGGACAACGCAATCGCCATCGGTGCTCCGCTTGGCCTGCCGGGCACTGTCACCGACGGCATCGTGTCCACCCTCAACCGCACCATCAGCGTGGCGTCCTCGGCCGTTCCCAACGGCGGCTCCGACAATTCGCAAAACGGCGGCCAGGGCGGATTCCAGTTCGCCCCTCCGGGCGGAGGCCAGAGCCAGAGCAGCGCCGGCCAGGGCTCCGTTTCGCTCAACGTGATCCAGACGGACGCGCCGATCAACCCGGGCAACTCCGGTGGAGCGCTCGTCAACACCAAGGGCGAGGTCATCGGCGTGAACGTGGCGATCGCTTCTGCCGGCAGCAACAGTGCCTCTTCGTCGTCAAGCGGCAACATTGGTGTGGGATTCAGCATCCCCATCAACAACGCGAAGCGTATTGCGCAGGAACTCATCAAGAACGGCAAGGCCACCCACGGGCAGTTCGGCGTCAGCGTGCAGCCTAAGTCGGCCACCGGAAGCGGCTCAGGGTTCTCAGTAGGTGCACAGGTCGCAGCCGTCACGGCGGGCTCCGCCGCGGAGAAGGCCGGACTCAGGGTGGGCGACGTTGTCACGAAGTTCGCAGGCAAGGACATCACCGATCCCGAGCAGCTCACCGCAGCTGTCCGCGAGCAGCCAGCAGGTGCAACGGTCAAGGTGACCATCCAGCGCGGCGGCCAGTCGCAGGAGCTCGACGTGACCTTGGATGCAGCTCCGTAGCAGCAGCCTGCACTGGACAGGCAGCTAGCAATGGACGACGGCGGGCGGCACCACAGCGGTGCGGCCCGCCGTCGACATTTGCTCGGCTGCCCTCCGCGGGAGCGATCCACGAAACAGGAGTTAACGCGGGTGCGCGGTGTTGTCCGACTTGTCCCGCAATATGCTTAGCTAGGACGAGCCCGTATGCCGGGCACTCTTGGCCATGCGCCCCGTTGCTGGCCATTCCCGAGTATGGAAGGCTGCCTCGAACACAGTGGGAGATACATTGAAGATTGTTGTTCTGGTCAAGCACGTCCCGGACGCGCAGTTCGACCGACACCTCACCGGCCCAGGCAACACCGTGGACCGCGACGAGAGCATTCTGTCCGAACTGGACGAGTATGCGCTTGAAGCTGCGCTGCAGCTGAGCGAAGCCCGTGGGGGTGCCAAGGCAGGCAATGAGGTCATCGCCTTGAGCATGGGTCCCGCCGGTGCCGTGAACGCCGTCAAGAAATCCTTGCAGATCGGCGCCTCCTCGGGAGCCCACTTGAGCGACGATGCCTTGGCAGGATCCGACGCCGCCGCTACCTCGCTTGCCCTCGCCGCTGCGATCCGCCATCTCGGCGCGGACTCGCCCGTGGACCTCGTGGTGACCGGCATGGCCTCGACCGACGGCGAAACGTCGTTGGTCCCGGCACAACTCGCTGAGCGGCTCGGACTCCCGCAAGTCACTTTTGCGTCCTCCCTGGAGGTCAACGGCGAACACGTCGTAGCGCGCCGTGACGGTGATGCCCACGCGGACACAGTGGAGGCAACCTTGCCCGCGTTGGTATCCGTGACGGACCAGATCAACGAGCCGCGATACCCCAACTTCAAGGGCATCCTTGCGGCCAAGAAGAAGAAAATCACGGCACTCACGCTGGCCGACATCGGCGTCGACGCCGCGCAGGTGGGCGCGGCAGGTTCGCTGACTGCCGTCGAGACCGCTGAAGCACGGCCGCCGCGTACTGCCGGCACCATCATCACCGACGAAGGCGACGCCGGCATCAAGCTGGTTGAGTTCCTGGCCGCCCAGAAGCTGCTCTAAGAGGATTCCGACACATGGCAAAAGCACTTGTATTCATTGACAACCCGGGCGCGGCCCTCAAGAAGAGCAGCCTGGAACTCCTGACCATCGCGCGTTCCCTCGGGGAGGCGGTGGTCGCCCTTAACGGCGAGCTGCACGACGACGTCGTCGCCGCCCTTGGGGCGCAAGGCGCCTCGGCCCTTTACCGCCCGTCCGCGACGGATCTTGACGACTTCCTGATTGCGCCGAAAGCCGCATATCTTGCGGCGGCAGTCGAGGCCTCCGGGGCCGGGACCGTCCTGTTGGAGAACACGGCGGACGGCAAGGAAATCGCGGCCCGTCTTGGCGTGAAACTCAACGCCGGCGTCATCACCGACGTTGTAGGGGTCGACGCAGACGGCACGGCCCACAAGTCGGTCCTGGCCGGCTCCTACACCACCACGGCCAAGGCTCGGACCTCCATCGCCGTGCTCACGGTCAAGCCGAACAGTGTCGACGTCGTGGCCCCGGCCGCGGCAAGCACGCCCGAAACCGTCACTATCGATGTCCCGGCCGATGCCACCGCGAACGCCGCCCGCGTCACCGGGCGTACGGAAAAGGCGGCCAGCGGCCGTCCTGAGCTCACTGAAGCCCGGATCGTGGTTGCAGGTGGACGCGGCGTCGACGGCGACTTTGGCCCCTTGGAGGAACTGGCCGACGCGCTGGGCGGTGCACTGGGGGCTTCCCGTGCCGCGACGGATGCGGGCTGGATCGGCCATGACTACCAGGTTGGCCAGACGGGCAAGACCGTGTCCCCGCAGCTCTACATTTCGGCGGGTATCTCCGGGGCGATCCAGCAGAAGGCCGGGATGCAGACCTCCAAGGTCATCGTCGCGATCAACAAGGATGCTGAATCGCCGATCTTCGAAATCGCGGACTTCGGCATCGTCGGCGACCTCTTCAAAGTTGTTCCCCAAGCCACGGATGAGATCAAAAAGCGGAAAGGCTGATCCCTTTGTCTTCTGACGCCACGTCAGCAAAGAGCCCGTTCAACGCCTCCACGGAGCGCGTTGAGCGGGTGCTTTGTTTTACCGCCCACCCGGACGACGTCGACTTTGGCGCAGCCGGGACAATTGCTGCCTGGACCGCTGCCGGCGTCGAGGTCAGCTACTGCGTCATGACCGACGGCGACGCCGGAGGCTTCGATCCTGCCAACCGCGAAGAGATCATTGCGATGCGCGCAGAGGAGCAGAGACAAGCCGCCGCCCTCGTCGGGGTGACGGATGTGCACTATCTCCATGAGTGCGACGGCTACTTGGAACCGACGCACGGGGTGATCAAACAAGTGGTGAAGCTCATCCGCGAAATCCGACCCGACATCGTGCTGGCCATGCACCCGGAACGCAATTGGGACAGGATCCAGAAGAGCCATCCCGACCACCTCGCCGTGGGGGAGATCGTGACCCGTGCGGTGTACCCGGCGCTGGAGAACCCTTTCGCCTATCCGGAACTGGCTGAAGCCGGCCTCGAGGCCTTCAAACTGCCGTGGCTGTGGCTCTTCGCCGGTCCCGAAGCCCGCGAGAACTATTTCGTTGATGTCACTGAACACATCGACGCGAAACTGGCCGCCATCCGGATCCACGCGAGCCAGCACCCCGATCTGGAGGGCATGGAGCGGGCTGTCCGGGGCATGCTCCGGCACAATGCCTCCCGCGCCGGTATGCCCGCGGGACGCGCCGCCGAGGCGTTCCATGTGGTGGAAGTCAACGGGTCCCAAACCATCGCCGGTTTCTGAAATTGCTGATGTGTAATCTCTGTCATATGCTTACTTTCGTTTAAATCATATTTAATTGAGAGAGGCAGACTTTGATGGCGAAGACTGCACAACAACCGGTACTGGTGATCATGGGCGTCTCCGGTTCCGGTAAATCGACAGTGGCCGGCGTGTTGGCCGGCCGGCTGGGTTGGGACCTCGCCGAAGGCGACGACCTGCACCCGGAAGCAAACGTTGCAAAGATGCAGGCGGGGCACGCACTCAGCGATGAGGACCGTTGGCCGTGGCTGGACATCATTGCCGATTGGATCAAGGAGCGTACCGCAGCAGGTAAGCCCGGCATCATCACGTGCTCGGCCTTGAAAAAGCAGTACCGGGACGTCCTGCGCGGCGAGGGTGTCGTGTTCGTCTTCCTTCAGGGGAGCAAGGACAAGATTTCCGACCGGCTGGCTTCGCGTCACGGGCACTTCATGCCCGCCTCGCTGCTGGAGTCCCAGTTCGAAGCCCTGGAGGCGCCCACCGAGGACGAGAACCACATCTCGCTGTGCGTCTCTGCTTCCCCCGCCGAAGAGGCAGAAGAAATCATCGAACGGCTCAGCCTCGAAGCACAGCCGGCACACACAATTGGAGACGTAGCGTGAACTGGACTGGGCACGATACCCAACTCCTCGTGGTCGCGGCGATCGGCATTGCGCTGATCGTGCTGTTGATCGCAAAATTCAAGGTCCACCCCTTCCTGTCCCTGGTACTCGGCTCAGCCTTCGTCGGCCTGGCGTCCGGAGTCGGGCTCGACAAGGTAGTCAGCAACTTCGAAGACGGCGTGGGAGGCGTCCTCAAGGAAGTCGGCCTCCTGATTGCCCTCGGCGCGATGCTGGGCAAGCTCCTCGCGGACTCCGGCGGCGCGAACCGCGTGGTTGACACCTTGCTTGAGAAGGCCAGGGGCAACAAAGTGGTCTGGATGATCACCTTGGTTGCGGTCATCATCGGCCTCCCGATGTTCTTTGAGATCGGCCTCGTCCTGCTGCTTCCGGTGATCGTCCTGGTCACCCAGCGCTCCCAGATGAAGCTCATGCGCATCGCTATCCCGGCGCTCGCCGGCCTGTCCGTGCTGCACGGCTTGATCCCGCCGCACCCCGGACCACTCATCGCCGTCAGCGCTGTGAAGGCTGAACTGGGCACCACCCTCGCGTTGGGACTCTTGGTTGCCGTCCCCACGGTAATCATTTGCGGACCGCTGTTTTCCCGTTTGGCCGCACGCTGGGTTCCCGTGGATGCCCCGGCAGTGGCCGGCGGCGTCGACACCAAGCACGCCGTCGACCTCAGCGAAGTGAAGCGCCAGCCGACCTTCCTCGTCACGCTGCTGACCATCATTTTCCCCGTGGTACTCATGCTCCTGAAGGCCATCGCGGACATTGTCTGGCCCGACGCGGCCCACGCTCCGATGATCCGTACGATCCTTGACTTCGTCGGCCAGCCGCTCGTGGCGATGACCCTGGCTGTGCTCGCGGCCATGGTGACCTTCGGCTACGCCGTCGGCTTCACCGGAAGCAAGATCACCGCCAAGCTCGGCAGCAGCCTCGGACCGATTGCCGCGATCCTGCTGATCGTGGGCGCGGGCGGTGGCTTCAAGCAGACCCTGATCGGAGCCGGCGTCGGCGACGCGGTCAAGAAATGGGCCGAAGGTGCCCACATGTCCGTGCTGATTCTGGGCTTCATTGTGGCTGTGGCGCTTCGCCTGGCCACGGGCTCGGCAACGGTTGCCACTGTGACGGCTGCGGGCATCGTGGCTCCATTGGCGAGCAGCCTGAGCCCGACGCACGCCGCACTGCTCGCGTTGGCCATCGGTGCCGGCTCGCTGTTCCTGTCCCACGTCAACGACGCAGGGTTCTGGCTTGTGAAGGAACTCTTCGGGCTCACGGTCGGGCAGACGTTCAAGACGTGGTCGGTGATGGAGACGCTCATCTCGGTGGTCGCCTTCGCCTTCATCATGGTGCTCTCGCTGATCATTTAGCGCTACTGCCAGCAGCCAGTACGAAAGTACGACGGCGGCCTGTCCCCTGGGGGAGTCCCCTCGGGACAGGCCGCCGTCGTACTTTCCGGAGGAAGGGACTAGCTGAGCTTTTCCGCTGCGTAAACCTTGATGCCCTCCAGCAGGTAGGCCGCCAGCCCGGTCCGGACCTTGTCGTAATTGGCAGTGAACCGTGGGTCGTCCACATACATCTGTCCCAGGCCAACGTAGGATTCGGCGGTGGGCGTCCAACTGGCACAAATCCACTTGTAGTGCCGGCCGACGGCTGCCTGGACGTCCGGGTGGTCCGCCGGGAGTGCCTCGTCGAAGCACCGGGCGAGATCCTGGTTCAGCGCCGAGTATTCCTCCATGAAGGCCTGTTTTTGGGCCGTTGTCATCGCCGAGTGGCGGGCCTTGCTCTCGTCGACGGCCCGATCACCCCAACGCTCCCGTGCCTCGGCTTCGTAGGGGTTGTTGTCGAAATCCTTGAAAATGTTCTCCGCGGTCATGGCTTCTCCTTGACGTAGTGCTGCGATAGTGGCGTCGACCGTCCGGGACATGCGGTCCAGGCGGTCGCGCTCGGCCAGCAGCCAGTTCCTGTGCACCGCAAGTGCCTCCACAGGGTCGGCCTGGCCATCCAGAACTTCGCCGATGGTCTCGAGCCCAAGGCCAAGTTCACGAAGCAGGAGGATCCGCTGCAGGCGCAGCAGCTCAGGCTGGCCGTAGTACCGGTAGCCATTGCGCCCCGTATGGGCAGGCTCCAAGAGACCTAGCTGGTCATAGTGGCGCAAGGTCCGCGAGGAAACCTTGCTTGCCTTGGCCAGTTCGGAAATGGTCCAGGTGCCGCGGTCGTCCTGCTTCATGTAACCAGCGTAGAAGTTGACGCAACGTCAAGGTCAAGTACCGTCGCCAGCCGGGCTCGTTGACCCTCATTGTCCGCGGTCCCTCGCTGCTACGTGAGGGGAGCTGCGGCGACCGTCGGGAGCGTCGGCTTCTTGGAGCCGCCTACGGGCTCAACCGTGATGCCGAGTGACGCGGCACTGGCAATGCCGGAGACAACCGCCGGACGGCTCAAGGCCTGGGCATCCATGAGTCCCTGGGATACGGGATCGGAGCCGTCCTTGGGAATGAGCCACATCTGGTAGACCTTGCCGGCGGGGGGAGCCGGAACTCCGTTCATACGGACCACCACAGCGTTCTTCGAGCTGGAGATGGACACCGTGGCGGTGCCGCCGCCGTTGACATCGACGGTGGCTTGCCGGACATCGCCGGCCTGCAGTACTTGGTTAACGGGATCATTCTGCCCCGCTACGTAGACGCCCACTCCTACACCGCCAAGAGCAATCACAGCCGCCGCCGCAGCGGCCGCAACCCAACCGCGGACGCCGCCGAAACGTCGGCGATCCCGCCTGGTCCGGGAGGCGGCGAGGTCCACGACGCCGGGGGCAACGGGTGTTGCAGGCCTAGCCGAAACTTGGGGAACCGATGACGGCGCGGATGCCTCGCGCGGTTGCTGCGGCAGCTGCCGCAGAATGTCCTGCAGGAGCCCCGGCCGCGGATCGGCCTCGTCGGCGAAAGACGTGGCGAGTGTTTCGCGTGACTGCCTGACCCGCTCCAGGAACGCCGAACGTTCCGGCGCGGTGGCAATGTAGCGGTCGATTTCCGCCCGCTCGGCCTCGTCCAAGGCATCGAGGGCGTAGATCTCGGCAAGCTCCAGGACCCGGCCTTCGGCGAGATCAGTGGCTATATCGGTGGCAAACATCCTGCGGAGGTAACCTTCCTTCCCGAAGTTCTGGTTGTTGTCATCGTGTTCGGTCATGTCAGCTCACCCCCAGGCACGTCTTGAGCCGGAGAAGTCCATCGCGGATGCGGGACTTGATGGTCGGAATCGCGGCGCCGAGTTGTTCGGCAACCTCCCGGTAGGTGAGGCCGCCGTAGTAGGCGAGTCGCACGGATTCCAATTGCGTCTCGGTGAGGGTGCCAAGGCAACGGGTGACGGCCTCGGCCTCGAGCCGGCTGTTGGCTTCCTCTTCCACCGAATCGTGGTCAAGGAGCTGGCTCGCGGCACCGTATTTCGCTTCGCGGTCCGTGGCGGACTGGGCCGAGCGGACGCGGTCAATCGCACGCCGGTGGGTGATGGTCATGAGCCACGCGAGCGCGCTGCCTGCCTCAGGATCGAATTTGTCCGCGTTCTGCCAGACCTGGATGAACACTTCCTGGGTGGTATCTTCACTCAAGCCGGCGTCCACCAACACGCGCTTGGCCATGCCGAAGACCCTCCGCGCCGTAAGCCGGTAGAACTCGCTGAAGGCGCCGCGGTCGCCGTCGGCCATCAACCCCAGCAATTCCGCAAGCTGCGCATTCGAGCCGGCAACCAGGCTGGGAGCCTCGGGGCCTTGTGCATTCGGTGTATCCATCACCGTCCAGCATAGATTGCCGGCGACCCTGGCAGTACCAGAAGCACTGCGGGTGTTGAGAGTAGTCACCTGCGCCCCTTCCGGACGTCGCTCCACAGGCCCGTCGCTCCGCGGGTCCCTTGCTTCGCAGGCCAGCTGCCTGCCCAGGCTCTGGCGCCTGTAAATGGTATTCGGCGCAGGGCGGGCGTTGGATGGGTGATCCGTGGAAGTGACGTCGGCGACAGTCCGGCGGCCAGGCCTGCCGGCTAGAGCTTTGCCCCGGCAAAACCGTGCTGGCGCCAGGCCTCGTACACCGCGATGGAGGCGGCGTTGGCCAGGTTCAGTGAGCGTAGCGACGGCAACATGGGGAGCCGGACCCGGGCTGTGACGTGCGGGTCCTGTTTCAGCCAGTCCGGAAGTCCGACCGACTCGGGACCGAACAGCAAGACGTCGCCCTCCTCGTAGGCAATGTCCGTGTACGAGGATTCGCCCTCGGAGGTAAAGGCGAAGACGCGTTCGGGCTGCAATACCGCCCAGGCAGCCTCGATGTCCTTGTGCACCGTGACCACCGCGAGGTCGTGGTAGTCGAGTCCCGCACGGCGCAGCTTCGCGTCGGAGAAGTCGAAGCCCAGTGGCTCCACGAGGTGGAGCTCAGCGCCGGTGATGGCGGCGAGCCGGATGGCGTTTCCCGTGTTGCCGGGGATTTCAGGGGTGTGGAAGAGGATACGGAACACGTATCAATCCTAGCCAGCGAATATGCAGGGTTGCGCCTGCAGGCTCAGTGCATGCCGCGCAGCAGCCGGGCCAGGACCGGGACAACCACGGTATTGGGCACCGGGCCTGAACTCAGGAACTGCTTGAGTCCGCGGGCCAGCCCTGATGCGTTGACAATTTGCACCGAGCCCATAGCCCCGTCCGTGCGCGACCGGTAGTGGTCGATGACGGGTTCGTGCGGGTTGCCGTCCGGGCTATGGACAACTACCCAAGCGGTTACATTCAGCTCCGGGAAGATCTCCTGCGTGTGGCGAACAATCAGCTCGAGTTGCGGCGGTGGCACTGAACGGCCGCCGTGTTTGAGCGCCACGCCGTCCCAGGCATAGGCGCCCTTGGGCAGCAGCATGGAACCGATCAGCGCCAAGCGGTAGCCGGCAAGCAGCGCGTGATCGATGTGGCTGTCGTCCGAAGGGGAGCGGAGCCCGTTGATGAGCCGGGCTGAGGGGATGGCAGTCAGGATCTGGCGGCTGATGAGCTGGACTGTGCGCATTTCGCGCTGAATGCGGGCTTCAGCGCCGAAGATTCCACGCTTCCGGGGAATCCCGTGGATCTGCAACGCGGCGTCGCCCTTGGAGAGCAGGGGCACCTCGTGGGGATCATCGAAGGGCGGGACATAGACGGGGGCGTCGCCGGCGGTATTGCGAGGGGCGTTCGGCCTGCGGACCCCTGGGCTGGTGCGGGCTTCCCATCCGGGAGCACCGGCCCCGCCGTAGTCCGGTCTTTGCGTGGGGGAGGGGCTCGTCCTGCCCGTGGCGCCGCTCGCGTAGCGGCGGTCGTACTCCGCCCGTCGCTTTGGATCGATCAGTATTTCGTACGCGAGCGTGACCTGCCGAAAGACTTCGGGGTCCCCGCCGTGGTCCGGGTGGGCGTTCCGCGCAGCCTTCCGGTAGGCCACTTTGATCTCCTTGTCCGTCGCAGTGACGGGAACCCGGAGGATCTGATAGTGGGAACTGCTGCCCTGAACCAACCACGGGCCTTTCTCTGGGATACTGAATATTCACGCCGCACCGGAGTGGAGCGGCGATCTTGGCAAGTCTAGCCAGCCCGCCTTGAAAACGACCGCGGCCCGCGCTTTAGTTCCCCGGGTCCCGCCGCTGCCGGTGGCATGATCATGCCCGTCCATGCCCCGGAAGGGTTCACCCGGGATTAAGCAATGAGTGTTGATTTTAGAGTTAAGCTGAATGCATGACCGGACTCCCCTGGCTGCGGCGGCTCTCCGCTTTGGCCTCCCTCGACGACGGGAACCGCCGCCGCTTGTACGAGCACGTCCGCGGTGCGCGCGGTGCGGTCAGCCGCGACGACGCAGCGCTGGCCCTCGGACTTCCCCGCAGCACCGCCTCCTTCCACCTGGACCGGCTGGTCCGCGACGGGCTCTTGAGTGTTGAGTTCCGTAAGCTCGGGGGCAAGGTCGGTCCGGGTTCCGGGCGCCCTGCGAAGCTCTATACGCCCGTCGTGGAAGAGATCGGCGCCTCGGTTCCGGAGCGCCACTATGACCTCGCCGGGGAAGTGATGGCCACCGCCATCGAGGACTTAATGGCCAAGGGCGGCTCTCCCCGGGAAGCCCTCCTTGAAACCGCCTACGCCCGGGGCCGCGAAGCCGGAATGGCGGAGCCGCGTTTCGGTGATGTCTTGGCAAACTATGGGTACAGGCCGGAAGCTGACGACGACGGCGGGTACTCCCTGGTCAATTGCCCGTTCCGCCGGCTGGCCGACAGCCACACGGACGTCGTCTGCGCCCTGAACGGCGCCTTCCTGAGCGGCGCGGCTGCCGCGTGTGGAATCGCCGAGGACCGGATCGTAAATGACAACCGTGAAGGCCATTGTTGCGCGAGAATCCGTCCGACATCGTGATCCGTTCCGCGGACGTGGCCGAGCAGTCCGGGAAGGCACCGCCCAGGGAGGCCCCGTCCGGGAAGGCACCGCCCGCGAAGGCCCGCCCGCCGCCCGAGCCTGGATTCGCCTCGCTCGATAGACTTGGGTAGTGCCTGTTTACCTGGACCATGCCGCCACCACGCCCCTTGCCACCGTCGCCCTCACTGCCATGACCCGCGAGTTGGCACGGACCGGCAATCCGTCATCGCTGCACGCCTCCGGACGGCGTGCCCGCCGAGCCGTCGAAGACGCGCGGGAGGCGATTGCGGCAGCGGCCGGGGCGCATCCTTCTGAACTCATTTTCACGTCAGGAGGCACCGAGGCTGACAATCTCGCCGTCAAGGGCCTCTATTGGTCCCGTCACGACGCAGACGGCCGGCGCAAGCGGATCCTTTGTTCCGCCGTCGAGCACCATGCGGTACAGGACACCGTCGAATGGCTTGAACGGCACGAAGGCGCCGAAGCGGTCTGGCTCCCCGTCGATCCCCAAGGGGTGGTGCGGCTGGACGCCGTTCGTGCGGAGATCGAACGCGATCCTGAATCGGTGGCCTTGGTCACCGTCATGTGGGCAAACAACGAGGTGGGCAGCATCCAACCCGTCAAGGAGATCGTGGAAATCGCCACCGCCCACGGCATCCCCGTGCACTCGGACGCAGTCCAGGCGTTCGGTTCGATTCCGCTGAGCTTCCGCGAATCCGGGCTCGCTGCGATGTCGGTCTCCAGCCACAAGATCGGCGGACCCGTGGGCGTCGGCGCCCTCTTCCTGGGGCGATCCACCAAGGTCACTCCGGTCCAGCACGGGGGAGGGCAGGAGCGCGACGTCCGTTCGGGAACCCTGGACACTGCGTCCATCGCGGCATTCGCCGCCGCGGCGGAGTCGGTGGCTCAAAACCTGGTTGCAGAGCGCGCGCGAATCGGCGCCTTGCGGGACCGGATTATCGACGGCGTCAAGGCTGCCATCCCCGAGGCAGTGCTACGCGGAGCAACCGGCGACGCGAGGCTCCCCGGCAACGCGCATTTTACGTTTCCGGGCTGCGAAGGGGACTCCCTGCTGTTCCTCCTGGACCTCGCGGGCATCGAATCATCAACCGGCTCCGCCTGCACTGCGGGAGTGCCCAGGCCCTCGCACGTCCTCCTGGCCATGGGGTTGGACGAGGACACCGCCCGCGGGGCGCAACGTTTCAGCCTGGGGCACCCATCGAACGACGCCGACGTCGACGCCCTGCTCAAGGCTCTCCCGGACGCCTATGCCCGGGCGAAGCTCGCCGGAATGGCCGGCCACGAGTCCAGCATCCAAACCGCCGCTACGGCGGCCCGTAACCACGGGAACGTCCCTGCCGGCGGCCCGGCAGGGGATCAGTTGGGAAGCAACTGATCAATCGGGACGGCCGGATCAGTCAAGCGGTCCACGTCCACCGGGACGCGCCCCGAAATAAGTGCCTTGACCGGCTTCTGTACCCGCTGCTGGTTGACACTCATGCCTGCCACCACGGCGCCGTCCCGTAGCCAGAACGCGAGGAAGGTGTTTTCCGCCAAGCTGCCGCGGATGACGGGCGCGGACCCCGCCGCGAGCGTGGGATATCCCCAGTACTCCATCGAGACATCGAACTGGTCCGTATAGAAATACGGGACCACGTCCAGCATCGCGTCCTGTCCCAGCATTGCTTTGGCCGCGACCTTGCCACCATTGAGGGCGTTGGACCAGTGCTCGCTGCGGTGGTGGTCGCCGGTGAAAGGATGGAGGGCGTTGGCGACGTCCCCTGCCGCGAACACGTCCGGACTGCTGCTCCGGAGCGAAGAGTCCACCAGGATGCCGTTGCCGATCTCCAGCCCGGCGGCTTCGGCCAGCGCCGTATCCGGAGCCACGCCGACGGCCATAACCACCAGGTCGGCCGGAAGGACCTCGCCGGAGTTGGTGACGACGGCGCTCGCCTTGTTCCCGGTACCGGTGATTTCCGCCGCGCTCGCGGGGAGCCGGAACTGCACGCCGTGCTTTTCGTGCACGCTGCGGAAGAAAGCACCCAGTTCGGGGCCGATGGCCATGCTGAGCGGCACGTCCTCCAGTCCCAGCAGCGTCACGGAGTTGCCGTAGATGCTCGCGGCCGCGGCAAGCTCCATGCCGATCCAACCCGAGCCGATCATCACAACATTCCGGCCTCCGCGGGCCAGTTCCTCCTTGAGCCTGCGCGAATCATTGAATGTCCTGAACGTCGTGACCCCCGCAAGATCGGAACCAGGGAGCGGAAGCCGGCGAGGCTGCGCCCCCGTGGCGATCAGGAGTTTGCTGAACTGAAGTTCGGTTCCCGATCCCAGCTGTACCGTGTGGGCTCCGGGGTCGGCGGTGGCTACCGTCTCGCCCAGGAGGAGTTCGACCCCGTTCTCCTGGTACCAGCCGGCCGCCAGCACCGGGACGGAATCCTCGCCGGCTTTGCCGAGGAGGAACTCCTTGGAGAGGGGAGGACGCAAGTAGGGTTGTTCATTCTCGGCGCAAACCACGGTGATGCGGCCCTGGAAACCTTCCGAGCGCAGGGTCTTGGCCGCCGTGGCGCCAGCCAGGCCGCCACCTGCAATAAGGATGTGTTCAGTGTCCATGGTGACTCGATTCGCGGGGAGTGGGTCCGTTCGCGGGGCCAGGCTGCGTGTGCGCAAACGCCTACGCGGCCGCAATCTAAAACTGTTTGTTTTGACTTTAGAATCCACCCCGACGGTGGTCAAGGCATTTTTGGGGCGGATTCCCGCGGGCGCTAGAATAGTGGGGCGCCCTTAGTGTCTTCGGCGCATACCTCTTCCTCCTGAACATCTACAGAAAGCCAGCATGCGAGTTCTTGCAGCCATGAGCGGCGGGGTCGACTCCGCCGTTGCCGCCGCCCGCGCCGTCGAGGCAGGGCACGACGTCGTCGGCGTCCACTTGGCGCTGTCCCGCATGCCCGGAACATTGCGCACCGGCAGCCGCGGCTGCTGCACCATCGAAGACTCCCGCGACGCTTGGCGGGCCTGCGACGTGCTGGGGATTCCGTACTACGTTTGGGACTTCTCGGAACGCTTCAAGGAAGACGTGGTCCAAGACTTCATCGACGAGTACGCCGCCGGCCGCACTCCCAATCCCTGCATGCGCTGCAACGAGCGGATCAAGTTTGCCGCTTTGTTGGAGAAGGCCATCGCACTGGGCTTCGACGCGGTCTGCACGGGGCACTACGCCAAGGTCATCCAGGACGCGGACGGCAATCCCGAACTCCACCGCGCGGCCGATTGGGCCAAGGACCAAAGCTACGTGCTCGGTGTGCTGACCCATGAACAGCTCAAGCACTCCATGTTCCCGCTGGCGGAGACTCCGTCCAAGGCCGAGGTCCGCGCAGAGGCCGAGCGCCGCGGCCTGTCCGTGGCGAACAAGCCGGACAGCCATGACATCTGCTTCATCCCGGACGGCGATACCGCCGGCTGGCTCGCCGAGAAGATCGACATGTCCACGGGCGACATTGTGGACGAGGCCGGAACCAAGGTGGGGGAGCACGCCGGGGCCAATGCCTTCACCGTAGGCCAGCGCCGCGGCCTCAAGCTCGGCACTCCCGCCGCTGACGGCAAGCCGCGCTTCGTGCTGGAAATCCGGCCCAAGGAAAACAAAGTGGTCGTCGGTCCCGAGGCCCTGCTGGCCATCGACGAGATCCGTGGAATCAAGGTGTCCTGGGCGGGACTACCTATTGCCGAGGTTGCCACCGGCGCCGAATTCGATTGCTACGCGCAGGTCCGCGCCCACGGGGACCCGGTTCCCGCCAAGGCATCCGTTGAACGGCGTGTCGACGAGGCCGGCGTCGAGCGCGAAGGCCTCGTAGTGACCCTTGTCGATTCCCTCCGCGGGGTCGCGCCAGGCCAGACCATCGTGCTGTACCAAGGCACCCGCGTCCTGGGCCAGGCAACCATCGACGCCGCCCGGTCCCTTCAGCGCGCGGAGCTCTAGGCCCGCCAGACGCAATGCTGGCGCCGGTCCGCTGATCGGCCGGACAGCACCGCCGCGTAGTGTTGCCGCGGAATCCCCGAGACTTCCTCCTGGGGTTTCCGCGGCCATTTTTTAGCGCTAACAAATTTCTCGTGCCCCGTTCTGCCTGAACTGTGAAGCGTTCCTAGCGGACTTCACGCCAAAAGAAAAGTAAATTTTGTGTCTCAACTCACAAAATCAAACGTTTCACCAAAAAACCGTCTGGTTGAATCGTGGAGTCAGGAGTATGTGCTCCGAGAAAATTACCCACGGCAGTTCGCCGTTTCCATCGAACAGAAAGTTCACTGATGGCATTGAACAAAAAAGCCTTGCGCAGCGTTATCGCGTTCGCGGGCATCTCCGTATTCGCTCTGACGGCCTGCACGGGCCCGGCGGGCGGCGGCGGTTCAGCTTCCTCAGCGGCCAGCGGCCCCATCGCTTATGGCACCACCGACAAGGTGACTGCACTCGATCCCGCGGGTTCGTATGACAACGGTTCCTTCATGGTGATGAACCAGGTCTATTCCTTCCTGCTCAACTCGAAGCCAGGAAGTGCCGAACCCGTTCCGGACCTCGCGGCGTCGGCATCGTTCACCTCGCCTACCGAGTACACCGTCAAGATGAAGCCCGGGCTCAAGTGGGCCAACGGCCACACGCTCGACTCGGCCGACGTCAAGTTTTCATTCGACCGGCAGCTCAAGATCAACGACCCCGCGGGTCCTGCAAGCTTGCTCGCAAACCTGGACAGCGTCACCGCCCCTGACGCCAGCACTGTCGTTTTCAAGCTGAAGCTCGCCAACGACCAGACGTTCCCGCAGATCCTCAGCAGCCCGGCCGCGCCGATTGTCGACCACCAGGTCTTCCCGGCCGACAAACTGCTTTCCGATGATGACATCATCAAGGCCAAGGCGTTCTACGGTCAGTACACGATCGACAGCTACAAGAAGAACGAACTCATCAGCCTCAAGGCCTACCCTGACTACCAGGGTGTCCTGGGCAAGCCGGCCAACGACGCCGCCACGATCAAGTACTACGCTGAGCCGACAAACATGAAGCTGGACATCCAGCAGGGCAACATCGACGTTGCGAACCGAAGCCTCAGCGCCACCGACGTCGACGACCTCAAGAAGGACTCGAAGGTCAAGGTCAACGTTGGTCCCGGCGGCGAGATCCGCTACATCACGTTCAACTTCAACACCATGCCGTTTGGCGCCAAGGCGCCGGACGCCGACCCGGCGAAGGCACTTGCCGTGCGCCAGGCGATCGCCAACCTCGTTGACCGCCAGTCAATCGCGGACCAGGTCTACAAGGGCACATACCTGCCGCTGTACTCCAACGTCCCCAGCGGCTTCCTGGGCGCCAACGAGTCGTTCAAGGATGCCTATGGCGACAACGGAAAGCCGAGCCTGGACAAGGCCAAGAAGGTCCTTTCCGACGCCGGTGTCAAGGATGTCGTGACGCTGAACCTCCAGTACAACCCGGACCACTACGGCAAGTCCTCGGGTGACGAGTACGCCATGATCAAGGACCAGCTCGAGAAGTCGGGCCTCTTCAAGGTGAACCTGCAGTCCACCGAATGGGTGACCTACAGCAAGGCCAGCCGTGCGGACGAGTACCCGCTGTTCCAGTTCGGTTGGTTCCCTGACTTCAGCGACCCGGACAACTACCTGACCCCGTTCTTCCCGAACGGTGGCTTCTTGAAGAACCACTTCAACGACCCGGCCGTGACGGACCTGATCAACAAGCAGCTCACCGCAACGGACAAGTCGACTCGCGAGTCCACCATCAAGGACGCCCAGAACGCTTTGGCAAAGGACATTTCCACGTTGCCGCTGCTGCAGGGTGCACAGGTTGCCATCTCGGCGAAGGGCGTGAACGGCGTCGACAAGACGCTTGACGCTTCCTTCAAGTTCCGATTGGGAACCATTTCAAAGTAAGCAGCCGGTAGGGGGAGGCGGGTGCCAACAGGTGCTTTGCCTCCCCTTATTGCTGATTGCCTCACATATGAGCAAAAACCCGCGCGATCCGCGGGCAATGAACTTTAGGTAGCAATGACAACACTAATAGAGGTGCCCGACGTCGAACCGGACGCGGTCGCTCCCAAGAGCAAATCAGCGGGCGGGGGTCTGGGCAGGTACATCGTGGTCCGGTTCTTCCTGATCATTCCCACGATCTTCATCCTCGTGACTCTGGTTTTCTTCCTCATGCGGGTCATCGGTGACCCCATCACCGCAGCACAGGGCGGCCGCCTTCCTCCGGATGTCCTGGCACAGCGGATCCACGACGCCGGTTACGACCGGCCGATCATCTTCCAGTACTTCGAATACCTGGGCCAGTTGGTCACCGGTAACTTCGGCACCACCATCACGGACCGGCGCCCCGTCGTCGAAATGCTTTCGACCTTCGGCGCGGCCACCCTGGAGCTGACCATCAACGCGCTGATCGTGGCTCTCGCGGTCGGTATTCCGCTGGGCATGATCGCCGCGCAACGGCGCGACAAGGCGACGGACGCCTTCCTGCGCTGCTTCGCCATCCTCTGCTACGCCACTCCGGTCTTTTTCTCCGGGCTCCTGCTCAAGCTGACGTTCTCCGTTTGGCTCGGCTGGCTCCCAGTTGCCGGGCGCGTGTCTACCCGCACCGAGCTGACCATGGGCCAACTGGCCGCCCCCTCCGGCATCTATTGGCTTGATGCCCTGCGCAGCGGCGACTTCAACGCACTCGGCGACGTCGTGTCGCACGCCGTGCTTCCCGCTATTGCCCTGGGTCTCCTGACCGCCGGCGTCTTCCTGCGCCTCGTCCGGACCAATGTCATCGGAACGCTGGGCAAGGATTACGTCGAGGCCGGCCGTTCCCGCGGCGTCAGCGAGTTCCGGCTCGTGACCAAGCACGCCTACAAGCCGGCGCTGATCCCCATTATCACCGTCATGGGCCTGCAGATCGCGCTGATGCTCGGCGGCGCCGTCCTCACCGAGACCACCTTCGAATGGAAGGGACTTGGCTACCAGCTGGTCCAGTACTTGAACGCCAGGGACTTCGTGGCGGTCCAGGGCATCGTGGTGCTGCTGGCCGTCATCGTCGCAATCACCAACTTCGTCGTGGACGTCGTCGCCGCGCTGATCGACCCGCGAGTGAGGTACTGACATGAGCACTGCAACAATTTCAGGACGGAAGAAGTCCTTCCTGTCCGGACTTCCCGTCATTTCCCACGTCAACAAGAGCGTCGGCCTCCAGCGCGGCATGCTCATCACCGGGCTTGTGCTGACCGGGCTCTTCCTCCTCTCCACCGTCCTTGCGCCGTTCATCGCGCCGTACGGCTATTCCCAACTTAGTGACGCTTCCGGTTCGTTCCCCACCCAGGAGGCACCCAGCAGCAAGCACCTGCTCGGCACCACGGTGGGCGGCTATGACGTCCTCTCGCGCGTCCTGTGGGGTTCACAGACCGCCGTCACCGTGATCGTCGTCGCCGTGGCGATGTCCATCTTCCTCGGCGTGGCGCTGGGCCTGCTCAGTGGCTACTTCGGCGGCTGGCTGGACCGGGTGCTGGTGGTCATCGCAGATGCCATCTATGCCTTTCCTTCCCTGCTGCTGGCGATCGTCATGTCCATCGTCATCAGCCGTGGGCAGTCGAGCTTCTGGGGCGGCATCCTCGCCTGCGCCTTCTCGATCACTGTGGTGTTCGTTCCGCAGTATTTCCGCGTGATCCGGGCCGAAACCATCAGACTCAAGGCCGAGCCGTTCGTGGAATCTGCCATGGTGCTGGGCGCGTCCAGCCTCCGGATCATCACCCGGCACATCTTCAAGAACGCCACCAGGACGCTTCCGCTGATGTTCACCCTGAACGCCTCCGAAGCGATCCTGACCCTTGCCGGCCTTGGCTTCCTGGG
Organism: Arthrobacter bambusae; assembly: GCF_030812595.1. Classification (GTDB taxonomy): domain Bacteria; phylum Actinomycetota; class Actinomycetes; order Actinomycetales; family Micrococcaceae; genus Arthrobacter; species Arthrobacter bambusae_B. The sequence goes on along the minus strand of NZ_JAUSSZ010000004.1, from coordinate 145,759 downwards.
CTTCGGCATCGAACCGTCCTCGGCGGCAGAATGGGGCTTCGACCTCAACAAGGCCATGGCAGACGCGTCCTCCGGCATTTGGTGGACCGGCGTCTTCCCCGGTATCGCGATCGTCCTCACGGTGCTGGGGCTGACCTTGGTCGGCGAGAGCATCAACGATCTCAACGATCCCCGCTTGCGCGGCCGCAAGCGTGCCGGGGGCAAGGCTTCCCGCGCCAAGGCCGCGGCAGGAACTCCCCAACCGGAAACAGGCAGCCCAGAAGCAGGTAAGGCATGACCACCAACATCGGCAACATTTCGGACCAGCCGCTGCCCTCCGGGCAGCCAGTCCTGGACATCGAACGGCTCAAAGTCACCTTTGCCACCGACAGCGGCGACGTCCACGCGGTCAAGGACGTCAGCCTCGAGGTCAAAGCCGGCGAAGTGGTGGCGATCGTAGGCGAGTCGGGTTCCGGCAAGACCGTCACGGCCAAGACCATCCTGGGGCTCCTCCCTGAAACTGCCATCAGCTCGGGAGCCGTGCTGATCAACGGCAACAACGTCATCAGTGTCAGTGCCTCAAAACTGCGCAAGATCCGCGGCCGCGACGTCGCCATGGTCTTCCAGGAACCGTCAACGGCCCTGAACCCGGTGTTCACGGTCGGCTGGCAGATCGCCGAAGGCATCCGGGCCCATGCCTCCGACGGCCACCGGATCTCGGCCAAGGAAGCCAAGAAGCGGGCCACCGAAGCCCTGCGGAAGGTGGGCATCCCCGATCCCGAAATCCGTGTCAACTACTATCCGCACCAGCTTTCCGGAGGCCAGAAGCAACGCGTCGTCATCGCGGCCGCGCTCGCCTTGAACCCTGGTTTGATCGTGGCGGACGAGCCGACGACGGCACTGGACGTCACTGTCCAGGCCGAGATCCTCCAGTTGCTCCGAGACCTGCGGGACAAGTACGGCACCTCGATTGTGCTCATTACGCACAACATGGGCGTCGTGGCCGACCTGGCCGACCGCGTCGTGGTTATGTATCAAGGCGATGTCGTCGAAGAGGCCACCTCCAGGGTCCTGTTCGCCGAGCCCAAGCAGGACTACACCAAGAAGCTGCTGGCCGCCGTACCGCACCTTGGGCGCAACTCAGCGTCCGAAGGGGCCACCGAGCGGTTGCACCAGACCGGGAAGGTGCTGGTTGAGGCCAAGAACCTCACCATCGAGTACCCAGGGCGTCTCGGCAAGCCGGGGTTCAAGGCCGTGAACAACGTCAGTTTCACGGTCTCCGAGAATGAGGTCTTTGGCCTGGTTGGCGAGTCCGGTTCCGGCAAGTCCACCATCGGCCGGGCCATCGCGGGCCTCAACAGGGCAACCGGCGGCAGCCTCAAGGTCCTTGGCTACGAAATGCTGGGCTTCAAGGAGCACACCTTCAAGCCGCTGCGCAAGGACATCGGCTTCGTTTTCCAGGACCCGGCCGCCTCGTTCAACCCTCACCTGACCATCGGTGAGTGTGTCGCGGAACCGCTGCTCATCCATACCCACCCCAGCCCGGCCCAGGCACGCCTGCGCGTGGCGCAGCTGCTCGAATCGGTGCAGCTGCCGGCGTCGTACGCGGAACGCTTCCCGCACGAGCTCTCCGGCGGGCAGCGCCAGCGCGCGTCGCTGGCACGTTCGCTCGCGCTCAACCCGCGCCTCCTGATCGCCGACGAGCCGACCTCGGCCCTCGACGTATCCGTGCAGGCAAAGGTACTGGAACTGTTCAAGGACATCCAGGAAGAGTTCGGTTTTGCCGCGCTGTTCATCAGCCACGACCTCGCCGTCGTGGACATCCTCTCCCATTGGGTGGGCGTGTTGTACAAGGGTGAGCTCGTGGAACAGGGGATCGGCAGCCAGATTATGGGGGCTCCCCAGCACGACTACACCCGCAGGCTCATCGCCTCGCTGCCGGTGCCGGATCCTGCGGAACAGGCCCGACGCCGCGAAGAGAACCGCGCGCTGCTGGGCATCTAGCCCGTCAGCCACAAGAACGGACATGCCCGCCCTTCTCCACGAAAGGCGGGCATGTCCGTTCCGCCACGGCTATTCGGACACGATGCTGATGTTGAAGAGCTTGTCCTTCGGCTGGCCCATGAAGATCCGGAGCCATAGCGGCATCCACATTTCCAGGCCTCGGGCGGCCTCGAGGCCGCCCAGGTCGCGGATATGTTCCGGACGCCAGCCGAACTCCCGCAGGAGTCCGACGACGGTGGCTTTCGCGTCGTCGTCGTTCCCCGCTACGAAGACGTCATGGGCTCCGTCGGCCAACCTGAGTGGATCAACCATCAGGGGAGCAGTCAGGGTGTTGAGGGTCTTGACGACGCGTGCCTCGGGGAAGGCACGCTGGATGGTTTCGGCGATGCTATCGGTGTTGCAGACGGAGAGCGACGGCGGAAATCCGGCCGAAAAGTCCAGCGGATTGGACACATCCACAAGTACCTTGCCCGCCAGGTTTGCCTCGCCGGCCTCGCTCAATGCCGCAAGCGAGACCGTTCCCGGGGTCGCGTTGACCACGGTCTCGGCCATGGCTGCCGCCTGCGCGAAGGAGCCGGAGCTCGCTCCCGGTCCGGCCTGCGCCGCCCACTCCGTCCCCTTGGGATTGCCGGCCTCCCGGGATCCCATCATGACCTCGTGGCCTACCGCCACCAATTTGCTTGCGAGGGCATGCCCTACCATTCCGGTGCCAAGAACTGCGATTCTCATTCGGGCTCTCCTTATCATCGGCGCGGACATGCCCATTCTGCCCCTCAAGGCCGGCCCGGCACACCATAGACTGGAGGAATGACCGAGCAGAACCACGCCCTCCCCGACGCCGACTCCTTCGATCCTTCCGCCAGCTCCCTCGCCGGCCGCGTGGACCAGGCCGTCATGGACGAGTTGCTCTCCATCCGCTCCAGCATCGACAACATCGACGCCACGCTCGTCTTCCTCCTCGCGGAACGCTTCAAGGCCACCCAGAAGGTGGGAGTCCTCAAGGCGACGCACAAGCTGCCTGCAGGGGACCCGGGACGCGAGTCCGCCCAGATTGCGCGGCTCCGCCGTCTCGCCGAAGAAGCGCACCTCGATCCTGCCTTCGCCGAGAAATTCCTGAATTTCATCATCAGTGAGGTCATCCGGCACCACGAGGCAATCGCCGAGGACCACCAGGCTTCCATTGCGCAGGCCTGAACCCGTGGCCGCCGAAACCGAGCAGTACGCCGAAACCGAGCAGTACCAAGTCACCGCCACGGCGTTGGGTCCTTGGCCCGGAACGGATCCTGCTGAGGCAGCACGGGTGATCCGTGGTGAACTGGGCAGCCCCCACTTGCCGTTCCTCGCCGAGCTGCCGGACCGTGGTGTGGGCTCCGATGCCCTCGGCCGGACGGCATCCCTCCTGGTTGAGCTGGCCATCGATGTGCAGCCGCACGGCTGGCGCCTGGTCGACCGTCCTGGCAAAGACCTGCGGCGCGCCAAGTCCGCCCTTGCCACGGATCTCAACGTCCTGGCCGACGTCGCCGGCTCGGAAGAGACCTCAGCCGAGGCACTGAAAATCCAGTTGCGTGGCCCCCTGAGCCTTGCGGCGGGCCTCTACTTGCACAATGGTGAACGCGCCCTGCTCGATTACGGAGCGCGCAGGGACATTGCAGAGTCCTTGGCCGCCGGAGTCGCCGAGCACGTGTCCCGCGTCCGCGCCGCGGTGCCTGGTGCCGGAATAGTGGTCCAGATCGACGAGCCGGACATTGCTTCCGTGTTGGCCGGCACCATTCCCACCGCGAGCGGCTACCGGACCCTGCGCGCCATCCCGGCGGAAGAGGCCACGGGAGCCTGGCGGTTGGTGATCGACGCGTTGCGGGTCGCAGGAGTGACGGAGACAGTGATTTCGGTTCCCGAAATCGAGGCCCCCATCCAGCAGATCCTCTCCTCAGGAGCCGATGGCGTCGCCCTTCCACTCAAAGCACTTACCACGCGCCAATGGGAGCAGATTGCCACCGCAGTGGAAGCGGGCAAGCGACTGTGGGCCGGCGCTTTGCCAACAGAGGATCCGCAGTCAAAGGCGCCACGTACCGCTGAACTGGTGGACAACGTCTGGCGGCCTTGGCGCCAACTCGGCCTGTCGGCGTCGAGCCTGGGTGCCTTGCGCGTCACACCGTCCGACGGGCTGGCAGGATTCTCGCCATCGGGCGCCAAAGAAGTCCTGAGCCGCTTGACCCGGCTTGCGGACGGGCTGAACCAGCTAGCGCTCGGCTAGCCTGCTGTCCTGCACTTCCCGGACGGGTCCTTCCAAGACGCGCCGTTCCTAGACGCGCCGTTCCCAGCGGTCCGGCTCGGCATAGCGGGGGAGCCCGACGGCGGCGGTAGCGCTTCGTGCAGCCGCGGCGCCATCCGTCTGGGGTAGCGAGGGCGCCAAACGGTAATCGAAGGAGCCCGCGTAGACCAGGACCAGGCCCACGTGTGCCTGAAGCACCTTCACCTGGATCCGATGCTTGCCTTCCGCCCCGTCCCACCACTGCTCCGCGTAGGCCTTCGCATCCAGGGAAGCCGGCAAGGTGAGCCTCAGCGGACCCAGGAACAACCGCGAGGCACCCGAGACCCCGCGAAGCCGCCCCTCCGGTGTGACATCCAGGTCTAATGCCGTGGCGAGCCTGCGGTACCGGCCCAAGTAGTCGACCAGGCGGGTACCGCCGTCGTTGGTGGTCTCCGCGACAGTGGTGTCATGGAACAACCGGGTGCGCCCGGCAAAGAAAATCTCACGCCGGGCCGTAAGGCTGGAACGTCCGAACGGGTCAAGGTGCGCATGATTTTCGATACGGAAAGGGATCCGCTCGCCGTACTCGGGAAAGAAGGCCTCTTCACTTGCAACGGTGGCCAGGAGCGGACGGAGCCACTTCTGCCGGCAACCGACTACGTCGAACACGCCCTCGCCGATTCCGTAGGATCCGGAGTCCGGGGCAAGCGAGAAATAGTCCTGGAGCTCAGGCTGCAACTGACGGAACTTAGCGCCCAGCGCCAACTCGTAGATGGGTGTGCTCATGTGGTTTTCCTCGGATTCGGATGGTTGATTTCTGGACTCGGCGCCTGGGCAGGCTACAAGCGGCCCGCGGCCTTGAGACGAATGTACGCATCCGCCAGGAGCGGCGGCAGTTCCAACGGCTCGGCGTCGACTACTTCCGCCCCGAGCTGGCGCAAGTGGGCGCTCACGGCCTCGCGGTCCAGCAGGGCGCGTTCGGCGGCCGAGGCCCGGAAGACCTGGCTCGCCGTCGTGCGCTTTTCCTTCATCCGCCCAAGCAAGGGGTCCCGCACCGATCCAAGCAGGACTACATGCTGCCGCACCAGTTGCGCCACTAAGGGAATGAGTCCTTCCTCGGGCGCGCCGCTGTCGAGTGAGGTCAACAGGACCACCAGGGAACGGTGCGCCGAAATGGCCCGTACCTCGGCCGGAATCCTGGCCCAGTCCATCTCGATCAGTTCCGCCTCAAGCGGAGTCATTGCCTGGACCAAGGAACCGAGGAGATTGTCTTTCGCCGCCGAATCGACGCGCCCGCGGACGCGTCTGTCGAACGCGAAGAAGTCCACGCGGTCGCCTCCCCGCTCGGCCAACACTGCCAGCAAGAGGGCCGCTTCCATGCCGGTGTCCAGGCGGGGCTCGTCATCGATGCGGGCTGCCGCCGTCCGCGAGGTGTCCAGCATGATCACGACGCGGCGGTCCCGTTCCGGTCGCCAGGTCCGGACGACGATGGCGGTGCGCCGGGCGGTTGCCCGCCAGTCGATGGAGCGCACGTCGTCGCCCCGGACATAATCGCGGAGGGAATCGAATTCGGTGCCGGCCCCGCGGATCTGCACGGCCGCTTTGCCGTCGAGCTCCCGCAATTTCCGGAGCTTGGACGGCAAATGCCGCTTGGAATGGAACGGCGGCAGCACGCGCAGACGGCCAGGAAGGGCCACGGTGCGTTGTCTGGCAGCCAGGCCAAGCGGGCCAAACGAACGCAGCGTAACGTGCGGTGCGGTCAGCTCGCCCCGTCGTGTGGGCCTCAGCCGCACCGACATCCGCCGCCGCTCCCCAGCCGGAATCTCGACGCGCTGGACCGGGGTGACCGTTCCAGCGGAGGGCTGCCAGGCGTCCCGCACCAGCCCGCGGAAGGTCCGCCGGTTACCGTTTTCCAGCGTCAAAAAGGATTCCGTTTCAGAGTGCAGGGTAACGTTCCCCGGATCCTTCCGCTGCAGGCCGATCTTCGCAGGCGATGCGGCCAGCAAGACGTCGCCCAAAACCAGAGCCAGCAGCACGGCGGTGGTGAGAAGGACCGTGTTCCAGGCAGGAAACAGTACCAACGGGGCCAATGCGGCGAAAACCAGCAGCACGAAGCGGCCTGTGATCGCCATTCAACACCGCCTGAAGTAAAGGGTCATGAGCGCGGCCAATCAGCGGGGCACCGGGACAGAAGCCAGGATGCTGCCGAGGACATCATCCACGTGCACACCGTCCATTTGGGCTTCGGGACGAAGTCCGACCCGGTGCCGCAAACACGGCAGGGAGAGTGCTTTGACGTCATCCGGGGTGACGAAGTTGCGTCCGGACAGCCATGCCCAGGCACGTGAGGTGTTCAGCAGGGCTGTGGCGCCACGCGGGGAGACCCCCAGCTGGAACGACGGCGCCGCACGCGTCGCCCGCACGATGTCCACGATGTAGCCGAGGATCTCGGGGGCCACTGTCACTCCGGCCACCGCCTCGCGCGCATTTTGGAGTTCGGAGGCCCCCGCCACCGGCCTGACTCCCGCAGCCAGCAAGTTGCGCGGATCAAAACCTTCCGAATGCCTGCGGACCACCTCGATCTCTTCGGCCCGTCCGGGCAACGGCATGGAGAGCTTGAGGAGGAAGCGGTCCAGCTGGGCCTCAGGCAGGGGATACGTGCCCTCGTACTCCACCGGGTTCTGCGTGGCGGCCACAATGAACGGCGACGGCAAGGGCCGGGAAAGTCCATCCACCGATACCTGGCGCTCCTCCATGGCTTCCAGCAGCGAAGCCTGGGTCTTGGGCGGCGTTCGGTTGATTTCGTCCGCCAACATGATGTTGGTGAATACCGGTCCTTCGCGGAAGGTGAATTCGGAGGTGTGCGAGTCGTAGACGAGCGAGCCGGTGACGTCACCGGGCATCAGGTCCGGCGTGAACTGGACGCGCTTCGTATCCAGGCTCAGTGCCGTGGACAAAGCCCTCACCAGCAGGGTCTTGGCAACGCCCGGTACACCTTCCAGCAAGACGTGCCCCCCGCACAACAGCGCTATGAGCATGCCCGTCACCGTTGCATCCTGCCCGACGACGGCCTTGCCTACCTCGTGGCGGACATCCAGCAGGGCCTTGCGGGCAGGGTCGGAGTGGCTGGGGGCTTGCGCTGGCGGACCGTTCGACGCCGGGCCTCCGGAGTAGCCATCGCTGCCGTCGGTGAAGCTGTTTGCTTGGTTGCTCATTGCGTGGTTGCTCATTGCGTGATTGCTCATGGGGCCGTTGCCTCCTGCTCGAGTTTTTCAATGCTTTGTGCCCATTGGACCAGTTCTGATTCCGTGCGTGGCCGGTGGTCCAGCAGCAGCATCCGCAGCTCCTGTGCCGGCCGGTTGATCTTTCGGGACACGGCATCGAGGACGGCATTCGCTCCGGCGTCGGGGCCCAGACGGAAGTGCTTGGCAAGCCTGGTCAAGGTGCCGGCCCGGAGGTTATCGGCTGCCTGGCTGAAAGCGCGGGAATCCTGGTAGAGGCGGGCGCGGCCTTCGGCGGTTTCTACAGCTTTGACCACTACCGGCAGCGGCTCGAACACGAGTGGACCAAGCCGCCTGCCCTGCCACACCACAGCGAGCAACGCGACCACCGCCAACCACAATCCCAAGAAGCCAACCCACGGCGGCGCCAAATCATTCAGCGTCGGCGGCTTGCCGTCGCTTGGCACGTCTCCGAGCCCCGGGAGATACCAGACGAGGTCCGGCGTCGGCCCGAGGGTTCGAAGGGCCAAGGCGGCATTGCCCTCTGCCTGCAGGAGGTCGTTGCTGAGCAGGGCCGTGCTGCCGAGAACCACCAGCCGGCCGTCCGCACTGGCAGCGTAGATCCCGCCGTCGCTGCTGCTTGGCCTGTAGCAGGTCTCTTCGGCGCCGGTGTAAAGGAGTGCGCCCTTGCCGGAGACACGACCTGCGGCGAGCGCGTCAGCCTGAACGCAGCCCGCTTCCAACGTTGGCGTGCTGTCTGGAACCACTCCGGCGTTATGTATCTCGCTGCTTAGTCCCGCCAGGGTTCGGTGGCCAGGGGCTACGACCACCACGCGTCCGGCCGATTGCAGCAAGCTATGCAACTGCGCCGAGTCGAGATAGCCATTGCGGTCATACAGGAAGACAGTGGCGCGTGGTTTCCCCGCCAGCAGCGAAGTCGTGGCCGCGAAGGAATCGGATTCCACGACCGTGACTCCGTGCCGCCTGAGGATTTCGGCCGCGGCCATGGCACCGTCCGGTGCGGGATTGCTTGCAGAGAGGGGCGCCTTGTCGGTGTTCGCGGAAGACTGGGCCAAGGTGACAATGCCCAGTACCGCAACGATGGCTCCGATAATGATCCAGGCCACATGGTGGCTCGCCCAGTCCCGGAATCGGCCTGCCGGACCTCGTGCCTTTGCTTGGCCGGGGCCTGGTGTCATGGGGTTTGGTGCGATGGGACCTGGTGCGATGGGGCGGGTTGTCATCGCGGCACCGCCATGCCGTCGGCGGATTGCCCGGAGAAGTCAGGTTTCATGGCCGATAAATCACTGTCCAAGGCCAGCACGGCAGCATGGTCGGAAGCGGTGGCGGTTGCCTTCCCGTATTTCACGCCATCGAAAATCCTGGCTGCTTCCTCAAGCCGCGATCTGGCTGACCCGAAGGCACGCCCGATTTGGGCAGCCGCCTCGTCCGCGGTCCTGCCGGCCTGGATGTCAATGACCGCCCGGTCCTCCGCGGAGCGAACCACAGCGCGGAACTGCTCGACGACGGCCGAGGGCCAGTCTTCACGGCTTGCAGCGGCGGATGCACGGGCGCGAAAGCCGTCTGCGTCGACTGTTGCCTCGCCATCGAAAACTTCCGCCGACGTCTTCTTCCGGGCGTTGAGCCTCGGCCGGACGAGTATCACGGCGGCCACAATGAGGACCACTGCCAAGGCGCCGATCAACGGCAAGCTGAAGTTCGGACCGGTGATGGAACCGCCGTTCAAGGAGCGGAGCCAGTCGATGAACTGGTTCCACACCTGATCGATCCAGCTGGGTCTGGCCGATGCGTACTGCCGTTTGGACAGTTCCTCAACCGCCCAGCGCTGGGCTTCCCCACGGTCCGGATCAACGGGAGGCTCGGAGGCAGCGAAAAGAAAGGCGAAGGCTGCGGATGCCGGAATCATCCTGTGGGGAAGCCCTGACCGGTTGCCGGCGGCCACGATTGCGCACCGGCTTGACGTGCCCGGCGGCGGCCTGGAACGCCGTCGGGATCTTCCCCGGTTTCCAGAAGGCGCAGGAGCTCCACGTCCAGCCCGTCGCGCCGCATCCTCAGGTCCATGTAGATCAGGGCTGCTACGGAGGTTTGGAAAGCGAAGCCGACTGCGCCTACGAGGGCCCCTACGATCAGCGAAACCACCAGCAGGACGATCGACGTCGTGGTCACTTGGGCGGCACCGGCGTGGGGCGCGAACACGGAAGTCATTCCACCGGACGCCAAGCGCAAGGGAATCTGGATTACCTCCCCGATGATGCCCACCATGAAGGACACCAGCAGCGTGATTCCGAAGATCCGCCACCAATTCCAGGTGGTAAGGGTCCACGAGCGATGAAGACCGGCGAAGACGCCAAGTTCTTCTATGGTGATTGCGGCCGGGGCCACCAAGAGCTTGGTGTAGATCCAGGCAAATACGACCAGCGCGCCGAATCCCAACGGGAGAAGCAACAGCACCCCGGCCGGCCCTGATCCAGTCACGATGAGGGCGGCTAGTAAGAACAGGACGAGGAGGAACAGCAACGATCCGGCAAGGAGGAGGGATGCGAATCCGACGAGCGGCCAGATGCGCGAGCGGGCCAGCGACCACATTTGCTTGAACCCGGTGGGCCGGTTCAATGCCGATCTGGCGACGGGGATGGCCATGACCCCTTGAAGAATGGCCGTAAGCACCATGGCGAGCAGGGAAATTCCCATAATTCCGGCAGTCGCGCCAAGGAGCGGGCTGAGGTATTGCGTCGCCTCGTCCTGGCTCGTGAATCCTCCTGCGGGAGGTTGGGCCATCCCAAGCGTGGCAATCTCGACCACCCCGCTCAATGCGCCGGTGATTGCCTGGACAATAAGGGCGGAACCGAACATCGTTTTGGCGTTCCGCCGGATGGTCTGGAAAGCGCCGTCCATGATTTCACCGAAGAAGAGCGGACGAAGCGGCACGATTCCGGGTTTCGGGGGAGCCACATAGCGCGGCTGCCCATAGGGCGGTGGACCGCCAGCCGGCCAGCGCGGATCCACCGGCGCGCCCCATTGCGGCTGGCCGCCCCACGGCTGAGGGCCGGGCTGTGGCGCGCCGCCCCATTGTGGTTGGCCGCCCCACGGCTGAGGGCCGGGCTGTGGCGTGCCGCCCCATTGCGGCTGGCCGCCCCACGGCTGCGGTCCCTGTTCAGGCCGGTTGCCCGGGTCTGGCTGTGACACGTTTTCCTCCCCAAGAGATGCGTCCGCAGCAATGCACGGACCCCGAGAGGGGCCGTTCGCACCAGCCTATAGTTCCGCAGCCGCGCCTCATAGCCCAACCGCTTGCGGGCCGCAGCGCGCCATGCCGTGATCGGGCTCAACGGGACAAAGGCTTGGTGATAAGGGAATATATAACTATGAAGGCACGCATCCTGGTAGTAGACGACGACGAAGCGCTGGCCGAAATGATCGGCATCGTGCTGCGGAACGACGGCTTCGACCCGGTTTTTTGCGCGGACGGCGGGCAAGCGCTGGAGGTCTTCCGTTCCTCGAAGCCAGATCTGGTGCTGCTTGACTTGATGCTGCCCGGATCGGATGGCATCGAAGTGTGCCGCCAGATCCGCGGGGAGTCAGACGTTCCGATTGTCATGCTCACCGCCAAATCGGACACTTCCGACGTCGTCCGCGGGCTCGAATCCGGCGCAGACGACTACGTGCCCAAGCCATTTAAACCGGCCGAGCTCGTGGCCCGGGTCCGAGCCAGGCTGCGCCCGGGAGACCAGAAGGCGCCCGAGACCCTGCGGATTGCCGACGTCACCATCGACGTTGCGGGCCACTTGGTCACCCGCGGCGGAGAGCGGATTTCGCTGACTCCCCTGGAGTTCGATCTGTTGGTCGCCCTGGCCCGCAAGCCCTGGCAGGTCTTCACCCGTGAACTGCTCCTTGAGCAGGTTTGGGGCTACCGCCACGCTGCCGACACCCGCTTGGTCAATGTCCATGTCCAGCGGCTGCGGTCCAAGATCGAGCGTGACCCGGAAGCTCCTGAAGTTGTATTGACGGTTCGTGGTGTCGGATATAAAGCAGGCGCCTGAGTCTTCCACCGGCGAGCCCGGCACTGACCACGAGGCCGCGACCAAGGTCAAACATCCCGTTCCGGGACATCCTGTCCCGGAACACACGGACGCCCGGGCACTGAATCTCCCGTGGATCCTGGAGCGCACCCGCATTTGGACGCGCCGTGCCCTGATCCTCGCGCTGCGTGTCTCCCGCCTTGTGGTGACCGGACTCCGCCACATCCGGCCGGGGATCCGGTATTTGTGGCGCGCCCTGCTGCGCCGTTGGCGCCGGTCCCTGGAATTCCGGACCGTCGCGGTGACGATCGTTTTGTCGATGGTGTCTTTTGCGGTGGTCGGCGCGTACCTCTCCAACCAAATAGCGAACAACTTGTTCCAGGAGCGTTTGAAGCAAGCCGAATCAGAGAGCCGCTACTACGTCAAGCAGGTCCAGGACACCTTCGACGGTTCACAAGCCAACGACCAATCCAGCGTGATCACCCTCGTCTATGACACGCTGAAAGCGGTGGAGGGCAACGGCTCGGTCATTCAGCGGCGTTACGTCTTCGAAGCGATGCCCGAACAAACGAAGCCGCGTAACCGGTGGGTGGAATCGCGGGCCTCGGATCAGTTGACGGTCCGTGTCATTCCTCCGGCTCTTCGTAAGGCCGTGCAGGAATCGGGCAAGGACCAATACTGGGCTTCCACCGAGTTCCCTGTGGGCAACCAGGACCACCCCGGCATCGCGGTCGGCAACAAGGTCACGTTCAACGGCACGGTCTATGAGCTCTATCTCCTCTATGACCTGGACACCGCCCAACAAACCCTGGACGAAATCCAGAATGTGCTGTGGGCCGGCGGCGCCGCTCTGATCCTGATGATCGGCGGTATCGCCTGGTACGTGACCAGGAACGTCGTGAGTCCCGTGAGCCACGCCGCCGTCGTCTCCGAGAAGCTGGCCGCAGGCCAGTTGCAGGAGCGGATGGTGGTCAAGGGCGAAGACGAGGTGGCCAGGCTCGGCGCCTCCTTCAACCACATGGCCGCGAGCCTTCAGGAGCAGATTACGCAGCTGGCCACGTTGTCCCAGATGCAGCAGAGGTTCGTCTCTGATGTGTCCCATGAACTCCGGACACCGCTCACCACCGTTCGGATGGCAGCGGAAGTGTTGTTCGATGCCCGCGACGACTTCGACCCCATCAACAAGCGCTCCGCGGAACTGCTCTACAACCAGGTGGAGCGTTTCCAGTCGTTGCTCTCGGACCTTCTGGAGATCTCACGCTTCGACGCCGGTGCCGCGGTACTGGACGCGGAGCCGACCGACATCTTCCAAGTCGTGTCCCATGTCATCGACGGCGCTTCGCCCGTTGCCGCGGAGTACGGCTCCGAAGTGCGCCTTGCCTCGCGCCACAAGCGCATCATCGTCGAGATGGACGCCCGCAGGATCGACCGCATCCTGCGGAACCTGCTGCTCAACGCCCTCGAACATGGCGAGGGGAAACCTGTCCACGTTTCCGTTGCAGCGAACCAAGACTCCGTGGCCATCTCGGTGCGTGACTTCGGGATCGGGATGACCCCGGCGGAAGCCGCGCGGGTCTTCGACCGTTTCTGGCGCGCCGATCCCGCGCGTGCCCGGACCACTGGCGGCAGCGGACTGGGCCTTTCGATCGCCGCGGAGGACACCAAACTCCACAACGGTTGGTTGCAGGCCTGGGGCCGCAAGGGAGCAGGTTCCAACTTCCGGCTGACCCTGCCTCTCAAGAAGGGTGGCACGATTGTGAAGTCACCTCTGCAGCTTGAACCCGCAGACATCAATTTGCCGGGTGCCGCTCCGGAGCGCCAGATGCTGGTTTTGGATGCGGGCGATCCGCCCGCGGAACGCGGTTCCGCTGCGGATACGGGGCCGGAGGACGCCGGGTCACTGCCGCCTTCGACGCCCCCGCCGGGCAGCGACGACGCCGGCAATGCCCAAGACGCCGGCAATGCCCAAGGGGGGACGGTATCTTGAGTTCCCGACGCTCCTCTCTGGCCCGGCGCCGGTACCTGTTGAGGTCCATGATCGCCGTTCTTGCCGCCCTCATGGTGGTCCTCAGTTCCTGCGCGCAGATCCCGCGGTCCGGTCCGGTAGGCAAGAGCAAGGACGAGAGCGCGGGCAACCCGAATGCTCCCGTCTTCTTCCCTCCGCCACCACACCCCGGTGCCACCCCGGAGTCGATCATCGAAGACTTCTATGGTGCAGGCAGCGGTTACGAAGGTGACTACGCGGTGGCCCGGCAATATCTCACGCAGGCGCTGTCCGTCAGCTGGAAGTCCGACAAACGGACGCTCGTTTTCCGCAAGGCGACCGTCGTCAAGACCGGCGTGGAAAACGAGTTCAAGTACCAGCTGGACCTCGCCTACTCAGTTGACGCCGACGGCGTTGCGACGCAGTTCCCGGAAGGAACCACCGAAACAATTCCGGTGACGCTCGAACAGGTCGACGGCGAGTGGCGGATCTCGTCGGTCCCGGACGGCACCGCGATCCCGGAAGAGACGTTCAAAGTCATCTACGCGGCCCAGCCCATCTATTTCTATGACCCCACGTTTACCTATGCGGTTCCGGACGTCCGGTGGTTCATCAAGAAAAACACCGTCAAGGCAATGACAAGTGCCTTGCTCGACGGTCCCGCGCCTTACCTCCAAGGGGCGGTGGTCAGCGCCTTTCCTTCCGGCATGAAGCTGGCGAGGGAGTCGGTGCCGGTTGTGTCGGGAGCAGCCCAAGTGGATCTTTCCGCGAAGGAACTCGTGGATGCCTCTGCCGAGGACCGGCAGCGCATGCAAAACCAACTGGCCTTGACCTTCCGTAGCCAGCCGGACGTGGTCAACGTCCAGCTGCGGGCTGACCAGGACCTGGTCCGGGTGGAGGACAACGGTTCGGTCCTGCCGCCTGTCCTTGAGAAGAACGCTCCGGCACGACAAATCGCCATCAGCAACAACGAACTCGTGCGTTACGAAAACAACAGGGTCTCGGCCCTTCCGGACATGCAGCCGGTGGCCGCACTGAACCCGAGCGCCCCCGCCGAGTCCCCGACGTCCCAGGCCGTGGCCTTCCTCAACGGTGCCGGGACCTCCTTGTATTCGATGATTCCCGGCCAACCTGCCCGTCAACTTACAACCAGGAGCACGCTGAGCCATCCCTCCTTCAGCCCGCAGGATTGGGTCTGGACGGCAGGTCCGGGAGCCAGCGGTGCCACAGAGGTCGTGGCGTTCAAACCGTCGGACATTCCTCAAGGCCAGCCCGTCCCCACCGTGACGATCACGCCCGCGTGGCTGGCAGGGCGCGTGGTGCGGGACTTCCGGGTATCCCGTGAAGGGACGCGTGCGCTGGTCATCTCTGAGATGAACGGCAAGTCATCGGTGCAGGTGACCGGCATTGTCCGCAATCCTGACGGCACGCCCAAGGATCTGACCGCACCCACAACGTTGTTTTCTTCCTCCCCCGTTGACCAAGGCGTGTGGGTCAATTCCACGACGGTCGCGGTGATGAAAGCCTCGTCAACCGGGAATGTGGTTCCAGAACTGTTGTCCTTGACCTCGGGCCAGCCGCAGCTGTTGCCTGCGTGGCCTAACCTGACGAGCATCAGCGCGGGCAACGGACCCGAGCAGATTTTCGGACAGTCCGGGGCGGGTGTGTTCCAACGAGTGGGGAACGGCTGGGAACTGCAACTCAAGGGCCCGGTGGATCCTTCCTTCCCGGGCTAGATGCCCTCGGCCAGGTGCGGGTTTTCCACATAGCCCGTTTGCGCGGTGTTGGCCCTGGGAGGGGAGCCGGATGCTTGGGGCATGGGTACTGAAAGTCGCAGCCGGGCGCGTGACGCTGACCTAGACGTCGTCCCGGCTGGGGCCGCACGCCCGATTGGCGAGGTTCGCGCAGGGTGTCGACGATGCCTTCGTCGACTTGCTCGCCGTCCTGGCTCCCGTGGAGTGCGTGTGCTGTGGTTCCGAGGATTCCTCGCTCTGCGGCGCTTGCGCACGTCAGTTGCGCCTTCTGTGCAACCGTCCATTCCGCGCCGAAGGGCAGGCGCCGGCCCTGCTCACCGTGGATGGGTCCGTGATTCTGCCCGTCGTCGCAGGCGGACACTATCGGGACGAACTTGCCCAAGCCTTGCTTTCCTTCAAGCACCTGGGCCAGGGACGGCTCGCATCAGTGCTCTCGCCGGCCCTGGGCAAAGCCATCCGGTCCGCCGTCGGAGACCGCGTAGACATCTGTCTTGTGCCTGTTCCCAGCAGCAACGCGGCGTTCCGGCGTCGTGGATTCAGCCCCGTCCATCTCTTGCTTGCCCGCCTGCGGCGCCTGGACGCTATCCCGGGCCTGCGCGTGGCGGATGCGTTGAAGAAGGCGCCCGCGTTCGCAGGGCCGCCCCTCATCAGCGCACTTCTGGCCAGGTTCGACAGTATTCCAGGCCCGGTTGTCATTTCAGAAAGCGGGCAAAAAGGCTTGGGCCGCGGTGAGCGCGCCCGCCGTGTGCGCGGCTCCATGACCGTTCGGCTGCTCCGCAAACGTTCCTTGGAGGGGAAGGCCTGCGTTATCGTCGACGACGTCCTCACCACGGGTGCCACCCTCGCCGAAGCCGCCCGGGCAGTGTCCGCGGCCGGAGGTGTGGTGTGTGGAGCGGTCGTCCTCGCAGCCATCCGGCCGCCAGCCGGTGGCGACCTTCCTAGGAGCGGACCAAGCATTCAGTCCCGTATCGACTCAAACAAAAAATAAATGACGAAAGGATGAATTACCCGTGTCGATGAACTAACGTCGGTTATGGGTACCAAGAACAGATGTACCTGTCGATAGCGGCTCGGAAAGGGGCTCGACTGTCCGTCAGATCAGCCCCCGAGAAGCGCCCTTATCGTGTCACCGAGTTGTTTGGAGGGCACCATGGAGTTCATGATCAGCGGCCGTAATCTGACCGTTTCGGATCGCTTCCGCGAGTATGCCGGCGAGAAGATTTCAAAGATTGAATCGCTTGGGGACAAAGTCCAGAGGGTTGACGCGAAGGTTTCAAAAGAAACCAACCCGCGCCAGACACCGGGCCAGCTCACGGTGGAAGTGACAGTTCTGGGCCGGGGCCCTGTGATCCGGGCCGAAGCGAGCGCCGCTGACAAGTTTGCCGCCTTTGATCTCGCCTACAGCAAGCTGCTTGAAAGACTCCGCAGGGCCAAGGACCGCAAGAAGGTCCACCACGGCCGCCACACCCCCAAAGCCGTTCGTGAGGCTACTGCGACGCTTGAGCCTGCCAGCGCGAGCGAACCCATTTACGTCGAGGCCAGCAACCACCAGGAGTCAACGACGCCACAAGTGGAGACCTCGCCTTACGATGTCGACAACGACATTCCGGTCGGTGATTCCCCCGTCTTGATTCGTCGCAAGGTTTTCCCCGCCGCTTCGCTCACCCTTGATGACGCGGTGGACAACATGGAATTGGTGGGCCACAATTTCTACCTGTTTGTGGACAAGGAAACCAACACGCCGTCGGTTGTCTACCGTCGCCGTGGCTGGACCTATGGAGTCATCACTCTGGACTCCACGTGCGAACCAGGAGACGAACCCGTGGAGGAAAAGATCCACGCCTACCGCTCGAATGACCAGGCCGCCACAACCTAGGCCGCATTCGTATTTCCCATGAAAGGACTGGCATGGCCGCTTCGCTGAGCCTCCCGCAGGCACGGCGGATTGCATTGGCAGCCCAAGGATTGGACAAGGAACGGCCCACCGGCCCCGTGACCTCACGGACGGTGGGCCGCACCTTTGCCCGCCTCCAAGTGGTGCAGATCGACTCCGTCAATGTCCTCTCACGCAGTCACTACCTTCCATTCTTCTCAAGGCTAGGCAATTACGACCGAAGCATCCTTCATGCCATGGCCGGGCGGAGTCCGCGGCGCATGATGGAGTACTGGGCGCACGAGGCGAGCTTCATCCGCCCGGAACACTTCCAGGACCTGCTGCTCTGGCAGAACCGTGCATGGGTTGGCGCGGCCCACTTGGAACCGGGAGTCCGGGAGGACATGGCGAACCGGATCCTCGGGGCGCTCGCATCCGGGCGCCCCATGACCGCCGCTCAATTGACCGCGTACCTGGGGCACCAGGAAGACCGGCAGCACGATAACTGGGGCTGGAACTGGAACCTGGTCAAAAGGGTTTTGGAGCACTTGTTTGAAGAGGGCCTCGTGACGGCCGCGTCGAGGACAGAGCAGTTTGAGCGCCGGTACACGCTCACATCGCGGGTTCTGCCGCCGGGATTGCCTGCCGTCACCGCCCGCGCAGGATTGCTCCCGTTCGGTGGCTCCGACATGGCGGCGGTGGCCATGGACCGGCTGATCGACGCCGCAGCCCAGGCCCATGGCATCGGAACCATCCGCTGTTTCGCCGATTATTTCCGGACTCCGGTAAAGGCAGCTGGAGCATCGGTCGAAAGGCTCGTAGCCACCGGGCGTCTCGAGCCGGTCACGGTACGTGGCTGGGACCGGGCCTTGTACCGGCATGTGGAGGCCAGGCTTCCCCGGACCGCCACGGGCCGCGCCCTGCTCAGCCCCTTTGATTCACTGGTCTTTGAGCGTAGAAGGCTTGAGGAGTTGTTCGGCTTCCATTACCGGATCGAGATCTACACGCCGGCGGAAAAGCGCAAGTTCGGCTACTACGTGCTGCCCTTCCTTCTCCGTGACGCCGTGGTTGCGAGGGTAGACCTCAAGGCCGACCGCGCGCGCAGGCAGCTTCTGGTGCGTGCTGCCCACGCCGAAGCGGACGCCCCGGCGGACACCGCCGTCGAGCTTTCTGCTGAGCTTCGCCTCATGGCCGACTGGCTGGGGCTCGACGACGTTGTCGTGTCGCCGATAGGCGATCTCTCGCCTGCGCTTGCCTCGGCAGTGGCCCGCAACTGAAATTCCGGAGCTCCCGCAGCGGGCGGTACTCCGCTCTCAGGGAAATCAGGCGTCGGGGCGTTGGTCTCTCCCGTAGACTGAAACCGCCAGAATTCGGCAGCTTGAGACTGGGAGCAACTTTACGTGGCATCACTTATCGAAAAACTTCTCCGCACGGGTGACAAAAAAACCCTGAGGCAACTGCGGACCTATGCCGATTCCATCAATGCCCTCGAAGACTCTTTCAAGACCTTCTCCGACGCCGAATTGCGCGAGGAGACGGACAGGCTCCGCGCCCGTCACGAGGACGGCGAGAAGCTGGACGATCTCTTGCCGGAGGCTTTCGCAGCTGTTCGTGAAGCTTCTTCCCGCACCCTGGGGATGCGCCACTTCGATGTCCAGCTCATGGGTGGGGCCGCCCTTCACCTCGGCAATATCGCCGAAATGAAGACCGGTGAAGGAAAGACCCTCGTGGCCACCGCTCCCGCCTTCCTCAATGCCCTGAGCGGCAAGGGCGTGCACGTCGTTACAGTCAACGACTACCTCGCCGAATACCAGTCCGAGCTCATGGGCCGTGTCTACCGCTTCCTTGGCCTCAGCAGTGGTTGCATCCTCTCCAA
This sequence comes from Arthrobacter bambusae, assembly GCF_030812595.1. GTDB lineage: Bacteria > Actinomycetota > Actinomycetes > Actinomycetales > Micrococcaceae > Arthrobacter > Arthrobacter bambusae_B. The sequence goes on along the minus strand of NZ_JAUSSZ010000004.1, from coordinate 126,780 downwards.
CCAGGATCCTGAAGTGCGCCGCCAAATGTACGCGGCAGACATCACCTATGGCACCAACAATGAATTCGGCTTCGATTACTTGCGCGACAACATGGCGTGGGACAAGTCCGAGCTTGTGCAGCGCGGCCACCACTTCGCGATTGTCGACGAAGTGGACTCCATCCTTATCGACGAAGCCCGTACCCCGCTCATCATTTCCGGTCCGGCCCAGGGCGACACCAACCGCTGGTACAGCGAGTTCGCGAAGGTCGTGCAGCGCCTCCAGCCAGAGGTCGACTACGAAGTCGACGAAAAAAAGCGCACCGTCGGCGTTTTGGAAGCCGGCATCGAGAAGGTCGAGGACTACCTCGGCATCCAGAACCTCTACGAATCCGCCAACACACCGCTCATCGGCTTCTTGAACAATGCGATCAAGGCCAAAGAGCTCTTCAAACGGGACAAGGACTACGTCATCCTGGACGGCGAAGTCCTCATTGTTGACGAGCACACCGGGCGTATCCTCGCCGGACGGCGCTACAACGAGGGCATGCACCAAGCGATCGAGGCGAAGGAAAACGTCGAGATCAAGGCTGAGAACCAGACCCTGGCCACGGTGACGCTGCAGAACTACTTCCGCATGTACTCCAAGCTCTCGGGCATGACCGGTACCGCTGAAACCGAAGCAGCGGAGTTCATGAGCACCTACAAACTCGGCGTGGTTCCGATTCCCACCAACCGGGACATGCAGCGCATCGACCAGTCGGACCTTGTGTACAAGAACGAAATCGTGAAGTTCGAAGCCGTCGTGAAGGACATCGCGGAACGGCACGAAAAAGGACAACCCGTGCTCGTGGGCACCACCAGCGTGGAGAAGAGCGAATACCTTGCCAAGCTGTTGGCCAAGGAAGGCATCCGGCACGAGGTCCTGAACGCAAAGAACCACGCGCGGGAGGCCGCCATTGTGGCGCAGGCGGGGCGCAAGGGTGCTGTCACGGTCGCTACCAACATGGCCGGCCGCGGTACGGACATCATGCTGGGCGGAAACGCCGAGTTCACGGCCATCGCCGAACTGGCAAAGCGGGGCCTGGACCCCGAAGAGAACTCCGAAGAATACGAGGCCGCGTGGCCGGAAGCACTCGAGGCGGCCAAGCAGGCAGTCAAGGACGAGCATGAGGAAGTGCTTGGACTTGGCGGCCTGTACGTCCTGGGTACGGAACGCCACGAATCCCGTCGAATCGACAACCAGCTTCGTGGCCGCTCGGGGCGCCAGGGTGACCCGGGGGAGTCCCGTTTCTACCTCTCGCTGACCGATGACCTCATGAGGCTTTTCAATTCAGGTGCCGCCGAGCGCCTCATGAACAGCTCAGTGCCGGACGACGTTGCCCTCGAATCGAAGCTCGTGTCGCGTGCGATCGCTTCGGCCCAGGGCCAGGTCGAAGGGCGGAACGCCGAGCAGCGCAAGAACGTCCTCAAGTACGACGACGTCCTGAACCGCCAGCGTGAAGCCATCTACGGCGACCGTCGCAGGATCCTTGAAGGCGACGATCTGCACGAAAAGGTCCAGTACTTCCTGGAAGACACCATCAACGCCCTGATAGATGCCGCGACGGCGGATGGAACCGGCGATGATTGGGACTTCCACCAACTGTGGACCAACCTCAAGACGCTCTACCCGGTAACCGTGACGGCCCAGGACATCATTGACGAGGCCGGCGGCAAATCCCGCGTGTCCGTTGAATTCCTCAAAAACGAGATCCTTTCGGACGCGAAGCTCGTTTACAAGGAACGGGAAGAAGCCATTGGCTCCGAGAACATGCGTGAGCTTGAGCGCAGGGTTGTCCTCTCCGTCATTGGACGCAAGTGGCAGGAGCACCTCTATGAGATGGATTACCTCAAAGAGGGCATCGGTCTGCGCGCCATGGCCCAGAGGGATCCGCTGGTCGAGTATCAGCGTGAAGGTTTCACGATGTTCCAGAGCATGATGGAGGCCATCCGCGAGGAGAGCGTGGGTTTCCTCTACAACCTGGAGGTAGAAGTAACCCCTGCCGAAGACGTAGTCGTGGTGGACGGCAGCCCCGAGGGCGGTCACGTGGAACATCATGATCCGCAGATCCGCGCGGCCGGTCTCGAAGCCCCGGAGAAGCCTGTTCAACTGCAGTACACGGCACCTGGTGAAGACGGTGGGACCCAGACCCGCGTTGAGGGCCGGTCCTCGGGACGCTCAGGCAATCCTGCCAAGGCTGCCGAAGATGGCAGGCAGCGCGCATCCAACAAGAAGAAGCGCCGCTGACACTGCGATCGCCCGGCGAATGTAGCTGACGGACCTGCCGTCAGCCGATTTCGAGTGCGGTGACTTTCCACGCGCCGTTGCTCGCTTCAAGCCTCATGGCGACGGCGCGGGAGCGGAGTTCCTCCGACACCACCAGGCTGGCCTCGTACACTCCGTCCATCACCGCGCAGACATGCACGGAGCGGACCATGGGGCTTCGGTGAAGCCTGGACTGGCCGCCCTGGGCGCTGGCAGCATGGCCCCGGGTCAGTTCGGCCCGGTGTTGCAACGCTGCGAGGCATCGTGGGTCGAGGGTCCGTGAGAGCTGCTGCACCGGCCGGGTGCCGGCCAGGACTTCCACCGCGGCCTGGGCGATACTACGGGCCAATGCGCGGATTTCACCGTCGACGCTGAGGAGCTGAGGCGTGTTGCGGGTAGAGGGCGGGCCCTCACCTGAGGGCCCGCCCGTCCGGGCCTTGGGGCTCGGTACCACGGTTGCTCGGGCAGCGGGTGGCGAACTCGCCAGCCGGATTGCATTGGGCAGGGTGTGGATGGCCGGTAATGAGCACATGGACTTCCTCGGATACGAATCGCTGGTTGGCGGCGGACGGTGGTAGTTCGTCTTGTGGGAGTTACTTGGGCGGTGGTTGCAGGACCTGGCCAGGGAACAGGAGACCCGGATCGTCTCCGATGACATCCCGGTTTGCGGCGTACCACTTTGGCCAGTGGAGGGCAACGTCGACGTCGCTGGCGATGGGGCCTAGCTGCCGGGCGGCAATTGACCACAGCGAATCTCCACGCCTCACCACCACTTCGTCCTGGCTCGGCGAGGCGGGCTGTTCCGCGGCCCGCTGGGGCCTGGTTCCCAGAAGCCCGGGCTCAGCAGCAGGTGCGCGGGGTTGCCAATGCGGGTCGATCCCGGGTGAGCCGGACTCAAGCGGTGCCGGGACACCGGGAGAATAAGTGGAACCAGGTGCCCACTGAGCCGAGATTCCGATGGACGGTGCCGAGCCGTTCGCCGGGCTCCACGCCGGGTCGATCTGTGCCGGTGAGGCATTCCCCAGCGGAATCCCCGCAAGATTCAGTCCCAGAACGGCAACAGCCAGTCTGCGCATAAAGGCAGGGCTGAGTTTGGCGGTGGCGCTCGCGCAGCGTTCATTACCCGATTGCTGGAGCAGCGCGGAAGCGATCGCCAGAAGGAACGTGGCGACCCACCAGGCCACGATCCCCAGGCCGGCGGCGGTTGCGATGAGTCCGAGAAGGTCTTCGAACGCGGGAGCCTGGAGGCGTCCTGCCGCGGAGTGCCATCGGTCAATCAATATGAATCCCGTGGCTGCGAGAAAAAGCGCGAGCACCAGGATTGTCGCCGCCATCGCAACGTCATTCCGAACGGGTCTGGCGGTTCGTTCCATGGGTTCCCCTGCCCGGTTGATGCATACGGTTGATGCATAGGATGCGTTTTGATGTAATTTGATTTACTTTGGTGATGTTTAAACCAGTTTGATCGCAATGCATATCGTTTGTCTAGGACTTGGCTTAGATCAAGAAAGATTGACGATCGAGGGGTGCCCGCTTACGCTGACGCAATGCGTTGGGATGCTCTGTTTGAAGACATGGAGGCGCAACTTGCCTCTGAACGACTGCTGGACCTTGAATCCGAAATTTCAGAGCGCGCACGAGTGGAGATGGCCGGAATCGAGGTATCCGCCCGGCTGCGTGGAGCGGTCGGCCAGAAGATTGATGTCCAGCTTCGGTCCGGCACTCGGGTGTCCGGGACGCTGAGCCATGTTGGAAGCGAATCGTTGGTCCTGGACGTAGGTCCGCACCAGTGGTTGGTGCCCGTATCGGCCGCATTGACATATCAGGGTCTGGGCCGGCAGGCACGCGCCGGCCACGGGAAGGGCTCAGAGCGGCTTGGCTTGGCCAGTGCCCTCCGAATGTTGGCCCGCGACAGGGCAGAACTGGCAGTTTACCTGCTTGAACCGGCGCGGGAGGAGCCGATGATGCGGGGCGTCATTGATCGCGTGGGCAAGGACCACTTTGATCTCGCCGTCATGGTGCCGGGCGAGTTCCGGAGATCCGGCAATGTCGCGGCTGTGGAGACAGTTCCGTTCCATTCACTTGCCGCGCTGCGGTCATTCCGGGGCCAGGACCTCTAGTCCAGCCAGCATCTTTCGCGGCCGCTACCCGGGGTGTTGTCCGGAGATCAGGACGACTTGGACTTGGCCTCTTCGATGATCCTGCTGGCCTCGGCATAGCGTTCCTCGATGTACTGCTCCAGCATCTTCTCTTCGACGCGCCACTGGCCCCTGCCACCCACTTGAATGGCCTTGAGCGCACCGCTTCGCACCAAAGCGTAGGCCTGCGGGGAGTTGATCTGAAGCTGTTCGGCGACATCAGCCAGAGTGAGGAATCGGGGCATGCATCCATTTTGCCACTGTTCTGCCCGCTTGCCGGCGTTATCCACAGTTGGCGTCATTTGAGGCATTTAGCTTTCGGAAGGACCCACTTGCCGTCAGAATAAAGGCCACCGAAAGTCGACGCCGACAGACTACTCAATTGGGGGAGCAGGATGGGTGTAGCTACCGTGGCCGCTGCAGCGCGGCTTAGGAAACCGTCATGGAGGGACCCCCGACTTTTCGTGGGGATTCTCCTGGTCCTGGCCTCGCTGGCCGGAGTCGTCGCCCTCGTCGGATCCGCGGACCGCACCATTCAGGTGTACGCAGCGAGCGAGTCGATTGCCGTGGGCCAGAGAATCAGCAAGGACGACCTTGCGATCGTCAAAGTGCGGCTTGACGACGTTGAGTCCAGTTACGTGACGCTGGCCGATGGTCTGCCCGAAGGAAAAGTTGCCGTTCAAAGAATTGCCAAGAACCAACTCGTTCCGCGGGAGAGCCTGGGAGCCGCAGATTCCCTTAACCGCAAACCGGTGGCGATCGCGATCCAGGAATCGCTGCCTTCCCAAGCTGTGGCGGGATCCCGCGTTGACGTCTGGGTAGCCCTCCCCGATGCGCGCAACGGATTCGGCACACCACAGTTGCTGTTGCCCGGTGCAGAGATCTCCCAGGTCACAGAGGGCGCCTCCACCCTCGGAGCCTCCAAGGAGAAGGTGGTCCTGGTTCTCGTAAACGATGAGCACATGCCGAAACTTCTTGGAGCGCAGGCGAATAAAGCGAAGATTGCGGTGGTGTGGAATCCGGGCGGTGCCGGCCAGTGAGTATCCCCGTCGTCACCGTCGGGCAGTCCCGGGAAGATTTGGTCGGGGGACTTGAGCGGCTCCACGGGCCGGTCACGGTAGTGCGTCGGTGCGGCGAGCTCGCGGAACTTCTGGCCGCTTGCCAAAGCGGCCTCGCGCGTGCGGCGGTCATAGCCGAGGGTGCGGAGGAACTGACGGCATCGCTAATAGAGCGGCTGGCGGCCGCAGGAGTCTCCGTCGTTGCCCTGAGCGATGACGCGGGGGAGGAGAGCCGCCTGCGCAGCATAGGCGTGGTGACAGCGGCGCTGGATGTGGATTCGGCAACGCTGGCTTCCACGATCTCCGACGCCGTTGGCCAACTGCCCGGGCAAGGAAGGCGACGCGCGGAGCCGAGGGATTCGGGGTTTGCGGACACCGCGGCAGAACTGCGTCCCACCGATGCCGCGGAAGAACCGGAACAAGTGCCTGCGGGGGATGGGCGGATCATCGCGGTTTGGGGTCCAACCGGGGCGCCCGGGAGGACTCTTTTGGCTGTCAACATTGCTGCAGAGCTGGCGGCTGAAGGCAAGTCCGTGATGCTTGTCGACGCAGACAGCTATGGGCCCAGCGTCGCGGCGTCGCTGGGCTTGCTGGACGAATCCGCCGGACTGGCGCAGTCTTGTCGACTGGCAGATCAGGGATTGTTGGATGCCGGATCGCTCAAGCGGATCGCGGCGCCCGTCTTCGCTAAAGCCACCAGTTTCCGTGTTCTCACCGGCATCACCCGCGCGGACCGGTGGGCGGAGCTCCGGGCAGCCGCGCTCTCCTCGGTACTTGGACTCGCCAAGGAGATCGCGGAGGTTGTCGTGGTTGATGCAGGTTTCTGCCTCGAAGCCGACGAGGAACTCAGCTTCGACACCATGGCCCCTCGACGCAATGCAGCAACCCTGCGCAGTATCGAACTGGCGGACACCCTTTACGCCGTGGGCGCGGCCGATGCCATCGGGGTTCCGCGACTCGTGCGTGGCCTCGCGGAACTGGAGCGGGCCGTCCCGCACGCAACTCCATTGGTGGTCTTGAACAAGGTCCGGGCAGCATCCGCGGGCCGCTCTCCAGAGCGTGAGCTCCGCGAAGCCTGGGAACGGTACGGCCCCGGTCGTGGAATCGAGGTATTCCTTCCATCCGATCCTAGAGCGTGCGACGCCGCCTTGTTGTCCGGTGCCGTGCTCTTCGAAGCTGCGCCCGAATCTGCCTTGCGGCTCGCAATCGCCAAAATGGTCTGTTCACCTGTCCAGCAAAATGGCAAATCTTCTGTCATTTATTCCAGAGCAAGGCGAGGGCTAAAGCGTTAGGCTCGCCATGTGGGCTGCAAAGACGCAGCAATCGAGATGTGATGGAGGCGTTTGTCGATGTCGTCAGGATCCAGCGTGGAGGATCGTTCTAAACCTGCAGTAGTCCGGGAAGGGTTCTTCGGAGACTACTACGAGCATCTCGCAGAGGAGGACGCCCGCGGATACACTGCCGAGCAGCTGACCTCCAGGGCAGAGGCACACCGGGAAGCAGGACAGAGCCGCCAGCCGGGCACCGCCAACGTCAAGATTGCCAACGAGGGTGACCGCAGCATCCTCTACATCGTCACGGATGACATGCCGTTCCTGGTGGACTCGGTGAATGCCGAACTCGTTCAGCAGAACTGCGCTATCCGGCTTGTCATGCATCCGCTCTTCGTGGTTTCGCGCGATCGCCGCACGGGCGATCTGTCCGACATCGCCCGGGTGCCATCAAACATCGGCATCTCAAGCGGTGACACCGCCGCAATGCCGAATATCGCCCATCTCATCTCGCAAGGCGACAACGTCTCCCACATGGAGTCCTGGATCGCCGTCGAGATTGACAGGGTCGCAGACGACTTCCAGCAGGAACTCGTGGACGGAATCCACCGCGTCCTGAACGACGTCCGCGCCGCCGTCGAAGACTGGCCCAAAATGCGCACGAAGGCCCTTGAGCTGGCATCATCCCTGGACAAGGTGACCCACCCGGAGGACATCGCGGAGCTCAGGCAAGCCCAGGATCTGCTGCGCTGGTTGGACAACGGCAACTTCACGTTCCTGGGCTACCGGGAATACGACCTCATCAACGAAAACGGTGAAGACGTTCTTGAGCTGCGCGAAGAGAGCGGCTTGGGACTCTTGAGGGCCGGAGACCACCCGCACCAAATCCAGCACCTCACCGACGCCGGACGCAGGAAAGCGCGCGAGAAGCGTGCCTTGGTCATCACGAAAGCCAACTCGCGGTCCACGGTGCACCGCCCCGCATACCTGGACTACATCGGCGTCAAGAGCTTTGACCTGGCGGGTAACGTCAACGGCGAGCGTCGATTCATCGGCCTCTTCGCCACGAGCGCGTACACCGGTTCCGTGAGGAACATCCCCATCGTCCGGGAAAAGGTCGACGCTGTGCTTCGCTCGGCCGGTTTCCCGCAGGACTCCCATTCCGGCAAGGACCTTGTCGGTATCCTCGAGACCTATCCGCGTGACGAGCTCTTCCAGATCGAAGCCGAAGACCTGACAGCTACGGCTTTGGGTATTCAACGGCTTCAAGAGCGGCGCCGAACCAAGCTTTTCCTGCGCCCTGATATCTACGGACGGTTCATGTCGGCCTTGGTCTACCTGCCGCGTGACCGATACACCACCAACGTCCGGCAGCGGATCGAGCAGGAACTCCGCGAGACCTTCGAAGCCGAGAGCATCGACTTCGAGGCCCGGATCACGGAGTCAGCACTCGCGAGGGTTTTCTTCCGTATCCGGCTGCCCCGGGACGCGGAGCTCCGGGACGTCGACGCCGGTGAACTCGAAAAGCGGCTTGTCCGGGCTTCGCGGTCGTGGGCTGAAGGCATTGCGGAGGTGCTCCGTGAGAACACCAGCGGTTTGGACGCCGAGCGGCTGTCCGCCCTATGGGCGGACGCGTTCCCCGCCGGCTACCGCGTGGACTACGAAGTCGAGGACGCACTCAAGGACATTGAGCGTTTCGAGAAGTACGCCGCCACAACCGATCGGGACGCCGTCCAGGCAGCGCCCGGGGTGCATGTCTACTTGCCCAACGGTGCCGGCGAGCTCCTCGAAGAAGATGCCCGCGTCAAGCTCTACCTCCTGGAACCCAAGAGCCTGAGCCAGATCCTGCCCTACTTCCACAATCTTGGCCTTGAGGTCCTCGATGAGCGACCTTTCGAGATCGAGACCGCCGACCACCGGGACTTCTTCCTCTATGACCTTGGCCTGAAATACCCCGCGGGCGTGGATCCCGTATCTACCGGACAGCTCTTGGCCGACTCCTTCAGCGCCGCGGTGACCGGCGCTGTCGAATCCGACAGTTTCGACCGGCTCGTGCTTCAGGAAGGGATCCACTGGCGGCAGGTCGTCATGCTTCGCGCATATGCGAAGTACATGCGCCAGATGGGAAACACCAACTCCTTTGAGTTCATTGCAGATACCCTTCTGGCCAACCCCGAGGTTGCCCGCGGCCTGATTGATCTCTTCGGGGCCCGCTTTGATCCTTCTTCGGCAGAGTCCGCTCGCCAGGCCCGCCAGGAGAGCGCCCGCGCCACGCTGGCCGAAGCAATTGACCAGGTGGCCACGCTCGACGCCGACCGGGTCCTGCGGACTTTCGTCAACCTCATTGAGTCGACGCTGCGCACGAACTACTTCCAAGGCAAGTCGTACGTCAGCTTCAAGCTCGATCCGATCGCGATCGAAGGCCTGCCGTTCCCGCGGCCAAAGTACGAGATCTGGGTGTACTCGCCCCGCGTTGAAGGCGTGCACTTGCGTTTCGGCAAGGTGGCCCGCGGCGGCTTGCGGTGGTCGGATCGCCGTGAAGACTTCCGGACCGAGATCCTCGGGCTGGTCAAGGCGCAGACGGTAAAGAACGCTGTGATCGTGCCGACCGGCGCCAAGGGAGGATTCTTCGCGAAGCAACTTCCGGATCCGGCACTTGACCGCGCAGCTTGGATGGCTGAAGGCATCGAAAGCTACAAGACCTTCATCCGCGGCCTGCTCGACCTCACTGACAACCTTGTAACCACGGCCGACGGCGAGAAGATCGTGCCGCCGTCGGACGTTGTCCGTCAGGACGACGACGATTCGTACCTGGTGGTCGCCGCGGACAAGGGCACGGCAACCTTCTCCGACACTGCGAACGGCTTGGCCGCAGAGTATGGATTCTGGCTCGGGGACGCCTTCGCCTCCGGTGGCTCCGTAGGATACGATCACAAGGCCATGGGCATTACGGCCCGCGGCGCATGGGAGTCGGTCAAGCGTCACTTCAGCGAGCTGGACCTCGACACACAGACTGAGGAATTCACTGTGGTCGGCGTCGGCGACATGTCCGGTGACGTGTTCGGCAATGGAATGCTTCTCTCCAAGCACATCCGCCTGCTGGCCGCCTTCGACCACCGCCACATCTTCCTGGACCCGACGCCGGATGCGGCTTCGTCCTTCGACGAGCGGCAGCGTCTTTTCGACCTGCCCCGCTCCTCCTGGGATGACTACGACCGCTCGCTTATCAGCGCGGGCGGCGGCGTCTTCCCCCGCCAGGCCAAGGTGATTCCGATTTCGCCGGAGGTCCGCAAGGCCCTCGGCCTGCCGGACGGGACGGTTCAGCTGAGTCCTCCGGAACTTCTCCGTGCGATCCTCCTGGCTCCGGCCGATCTGCTGTACAACGGCGGGATCGGAACGTACGTCAAGGCCAGCACCGAGTCCAACGCCGAAGTGGGTGACAAGGCCAACGACGTCATCCGCGTGAACGGGCGCGAGCTTCGCGTCAAGGTCGTCGGCGAAGGCGGCAACCTCGGAATGACCCAGCGCGGACGCATCGAGGCAGCATTGCAAGGTGTCATCCTCAACACCGATGCGATCGACAATTCGGCCGGCGTGGATTGCTCCGACCACGAGGTCAACATCAAGATCTTCGTCGACCGGATGGTTGCCGCAGGGAAATTGGACGCTTCCGAGCGCACATCGTTCCTCGCCGACATGACCGACGAGGTCGGGCGCCTCGTCCTCGAAGACAACATTGACCAGAACATCCTTTTGCTCAACGACCGCGCCCGCGTCGCCGAATGGAGCCCGAGCTACGAGCGCCTGATGGACTGGCTCGAGAAGTCAGCCGACCTCAAGCGGGATCTTGAAGCGCTGCCGACCACCGAGACGCTTCGTGAACGGTTGGAACAGGGCCAGGGCCTGACGTCCCCGGAACTGTCTGTCCTCTCCGCGTACGCCAAGATCGAATTGGGCTCGGCATTGCGGGACAGCGATCTGGCGGATGATCCGTGGTTCCGTAAGACGATTCGCTCTTACTTCCCGAAGCAGCTCCGCGAACGGTTCGACGCCGAATTGGACACCCATCCCTTGCGTCGCGAGATCATCGCAACCGTGGTGGCCAACGACATGATCAACCTGGGTGGCATCACCTTCGCCTTCCGCACCATGGAGGAGACTTCGGCTACGGAGGTCGCCGTCGCCAAGGCATTCGTCGCACTCCGCGAGATCTACGAACTCGACTCGATGGTGCGGGAGCTCAATGCCCTGCCTGCTTCGTTCCCCACGGAACACTGGAGCACCGTCCACCTCGATATCCGGAGACTTCTGGACCGGGCCGTTCGGTGGCTGCTCAGCCAAGGCAACGCCTCGAAGCCGATCTCGGAGATCGTCGCGGAATTCAAGCCGATGATGGATCCGATGCGGGCCAAGGTCCTCGAATACCTGCGGGGCAGCGACAAAGAGCGCGTCACCGCTTGGCTTGAAAGGGCACACTCGTGGGGCCTTCCCGACACGTTGTCCCACCGCTGGGCCGAGCTGTTCGAGAGTTTCGTGCTCTTGGACATCGCCAAGATCACGCACAGCCGCCAGGCCCGCGTGGAAGAGGTCAGCCACGTCTATTACACGGTGTTCGACCGCTTCCACGTCGATTCCCTGCTGGAGCGAATCACCGCGCTTCCGCGCGATGACCGTTGGCAGGCGCTTGCCCGTGCAGCCCTGCGTGACGACCTCTACTCGACTGTGGCGGACATGACGACGTCGGTGCTCGATTCGACCGACGCCGGCCTCGACGCCGAGGCCCGTTTGCGGGCATGGGAGGACCTCAACGCCGAGCAGTTGGGGCGTGCGAAGAGCATGTTTGACGAGGTCAACGCGCTCGAGGCCGACGACATGGCTTCCCTGTCGGTAGCATTGAGGCTCTTGAGGTCAATCGTTCGACGCTAGGGGAACAACCCCGGGCGTCATATGGAGGTGCAGTGGCAATCTTTACAGACCCCATCAGGGAGCACGCTGATTTCGGGCCTGGAGATGCCGAATGGCTGCACCTCCTGGTCGGCGACTGGCAGATGGTCGCCGACCTGGCGTTCGCGGACTTGGCCCTATGGTTTCCGCATCCTGAATTCGGCTACATCGCGCTTGCACACGTCAGGCCGTCGACGAGCCACACCGTGTTCCATGCGGATTTCGTCGGGGAAGGGATCCGTTCGGACCTGCAACCGTTGGTAGACAAGGCGTGGTCCAGCCGTTCCATCGAACGCTCCAGCGAAACGAGCTGGAGCAGCGAGATGGCCCTGCGGGTCGAAGCGGTGCCCATGGTCAGGAACGGACGGACCCTTGCCGTCGTCACGTCGCACATGGACCTTTCCAGTTCACGGATGCCGTCACGGCTGGAGCTTACGTACAGGCAATGCGCCTACGACCTGCTCCGCATGGGCACGCTGGGCCTATGGCCGGACTTCGCTTCACCGACGGGTTCCCGCCGTGGCGCTCCCCGCGTTGGTGACGGCCTCATCAGGCTCGACGCCGATGGGATCGTCCAGTACGCGAGTCCGAACGGCGTCTCTGCATTCCGTCGCCTCGGCGAAGTGGAGACCCTGGAAGGACGTTCGCTCGCGGAAGTAACCGCTGGACTCCTCAAGGATCGGCGGATGGTGGACGAGACGTTGCCACTGGTGGTGACCGGTCGAATGCCGTGGCGGAGCGAAATTGAGTCCCGCGGTGTCAGCCTGTCGTTGCGCGCGATTCCGTTGCGCGACGAGAAGCATCGCTTCGGTGCCTTGGTTTTGTGCCGCGACGTGTCCGAACTGCGACGCCGTGAGCTCGAGCTGGTGACCAAGGACGCCACGATTCGTGAAATCCACCACCGCGTCAAAAACAATCTGCAGACGGTGGCTGCTTTGCTGCGCATGCAGTCGCGACGAATGGTCAGCGATGAGGCGAAGCAGGGACTGGAACAGGCAATGCGGCGAGTGGCGACGATTGCGTTGGTGCACGAGACGCTTTCGCAGGGGCTTACGCAGAGCGTTGATTTCGATGAACTCATCGGACGCCAGTTCCGGCTCTCGGCAGAAGTGGCGTCCCCTTCGCAGCACGTCCGGACTGAGCGGGCAGGCTTGTTCGGCGAATTGCCGAGCGACTTCGCGACTCCGCTTGCGCTGGTCATCAATGAGCTCGTGACGAATGCCGTGGAGCACGGCCTTGAGGGGCGGGCCGGAACCGTGTGGCTGATGGCAGATCGTTCCAAGGGGGAGCGGGGCGATGAACTCCTGACCGTGACGATCGCCGATGACGGCGTTGGATTGCCCGAGGGATCGTATACGGAGGGTCTTGGCCTTCAGATCGTGCGGACACTTGTCACGAGCGAGTTGGGCGGCAGCATCCAGTGGATGCCGCGCGACGGCGGTGGCACCGCCGTCGAGATTGTCCTGAACCTGGAGCGAAGCTGACTCGGGCACCAGGCAGCCAGCCCTGTCGATAACCGCGGATCGAACATACGAGGATGGCCCGGACCTTTCGGTCCGGGCCATCCTCGTATGTTCTCTTGCCTCAGGCGCTGTGCTTTGTCAGCCTCAGGACCTTGTCAGCCTCAGATCCTTAGGAAGCGCGGCGTGCGCGGGCGGCGCGGCGCTTGAGTGCGCGCCGTTCGTCTTCGCTCATACCGCCCCAGACGCCGGCGTCCTGGCCCGATTCGAGGGCCCACTGAAGGCATGTGTCCACGACGGGACAGCGGCGGCAGACACTCTTCGCTTCCTCGATCTGGAGAAGCGCAGGTCCGGTGTTGCCTACTGGGAAGAAAAGCTCCGGGTCCTTGTCAAGGCAGGCTGCGCGGTTACGCCAATCCATGCTGATCAGTCACTCCATTCGTGAGTACTAGTTAAGCCTTTTGTGAAAATATTCACGAGAGGCTTCATAGGAAAGGGGACCCATTGGGCCCCCTTGGTCATCTGAGTCAAGCGTGTCATGTTAACGCCATGTAAACAAGGGGTTCAAGCGTTTGAAACCATGAGCGATGCATCACACTGGCTGCCGATCTACTCACAGGTATTCGACTATGTCCGGTAGTGTGCCAGTGTGTCAAGACCCCCTCTGAACCCCGATCATGACCATGCGGCTCCCGGCGAGGACGGCCAAGGGACCGGCCACGGCAGCCCTGGCGGAGCTGGCCCTGCAACGCGTCCTGTGGGAATCGTCGTTATTTCCATCGTGGTTGTACTGGAGGCGCTCGCACTATTGGCCGCCGGCGCACTGTATATATATGAGCTGGTGACCGGGGCTCCGGTGGCCTCGTTCTGGGGAGCGGTATTTACCTTGGGGCTTCTGCTGGCCTTTTCTGCTTTGTTGTTCGCGGTGGGGCACTTCCTGTTCCGTGGCTACCGTTGGACCCGGGCGCCTGCGTTGGTCGCCCAGCTATTTGCCCTGACAATCGGGGTTCCCACCCTGACCGGAGGGCTGGTTCTCGAAGGCCTGGCCATGCTGGTGCCGGCTCTCGCCGGGATTGTCTTTTTGTTCGACAAGCGGGTCATTGCCTTCGCGTCCCGAACGGGCGGATCCCGCGCCGCACTCTGACTGTTCTTCGCTTCGGCGCATCTTCTCAGTCTGGAGCTGCGATCTGGAGACACCGTGTTTCCCCGTTATCGATCAGAACAGCACGACCAGGCGGCGCCGCGTGGTCGACCCCGACGCGCACGCCGAAGAAGTCTCCGGCGTTAGGCGCTCGATTCCCCAGGAGAATGCCACTTCCGTGGTTACGGGCCAGGGAAGCAAGAGGCGTCCGCTGCGGGAGGGCCGGGCTGTGCCCCGCAGTTGCCACCACGGTGAAACCCATGGCGGGGAGTTCAGCGAGGAGGACGCCGGTTTCGCTGCTCAGGCGGTCGGCGTCGTCCACCAGGGGGATGACTGCTGCACCCACGAGCTTCCGGCGTGCATCCCGGTGGAATTCCGTCCAAAAGGCATCAGGATCGACCCCATGGGGTGCTGTCCGCCACTGATGGCCTGGATTGAGGAGACGCAGTGCCGTAAGCAAAGACGATTTGCCGGAACCGGGGGTGCCGACGGTGAGGAAGACGGCTGATCGCGGCAGCGTGATCCAAACAGGTTCGTGTTCGTCCCCTCCAACCCCGAGCAGTACCGACGCCGGCGCTCGAGCGCGGGAATCAGCAGTGGGTGCGGCCCGGCTGTCCGCCGCGAGATCCGAAGCCCGAATGAACTGCGGCAAGGGATCCACCCGGAATGGGCGCCGTGCAGGCTGACGGGGCTCGCAGTACGGCCATGCCGTGTTCGGCGGCGGTGTCACGAGCTGACCGACGGCAGCGTCGACTTCAATAAAGTTGCCACTCACCACAGCCCGGCCCCTCAGCGGCTTCATTTCCGCGAAACGCGGCCACGCCAACCGCCCTTCTTCCGTGCTCCCGGCGGGAAAATATGCGCGGTTTGGGATTGACGCAAACATACGCGACGCAACCAGTTCGCGGTCGCCCGTGACAAGAACGGCCAGTCCCGACTTCGGTCCATCGCGGACCATGGCGTGGACAAGGTCCTCGGCCCAGGCGAGCGGGCCGGCGCGCAACTCGGAGACCCACGAACCCCAGCTCGAAATGATCACGAGAAGGGGAACTAGCCCGAGGACAGTCCCGAGGGATTGCCGCGCCGACATTTCAGCCGCGAGCCTCTCCAGGATGCGGACGCCCCTTCTGACGTCCCGGAGGGACGCTATTGCCCCTACGCGTCCCTGGGCTTCCACATCGGTGAAGGATCCGTCCCCGTCAAGGACATACACGTGGAGTTCCTCGGTACCTCCAACAAGCGCCGCCGCTGCTGCCCGGCAGCTATCTTCGACTCCGCTTGCAGGAGGACCAACGAGTCCCAGGTTCCCGTGGACCATCGGTGTCCAGCACAGGCCGGCAACCCGTTGCTGCGTGGGCAAGTCCGCCAAGCCGAGGTAGGCTGTCGGGCTTGCTGGCGTTCTGGCTGCGGCGTGCTTGCCTGTCATTGCGGTCACTGGCGTCATTGCGGGCATTGCCGGCATGCCGAAGGAATCGCTAAACGAAATGGACTCAGGAAGCGGACGTGCAACAGGTTTACGGATCGGTCGACCTCCCTGAAAGCCCCAAGCCTGCACGATCGCCTGGATGATGGGCCGCGCGGCTTCTGTGGGCAACACAATCGAACCATGGGTCTCTGTGTCTGCAGTTTCGGTCCAACCGCCAAAGCGGAGGGACCCTGCTTCCGGCGGAGTACCGGCCTTCGTCAGCGGCCGGGTTGTTTCAGTGCCGGCGAGAGTCGCGCACTGAAAGGGGCCCACATCCTCTAGTCCACGAACCATGTAGGCGCGGCCAGGTAGCGATACTGGAATCCATGCCGCTGCCGGAGAGTTGATGACGTCCCGGGATTCCATCTCTGACTGGACGCGAAGAGCAATGCTGGTGGTGACGTTGGCCCGGATGTCCGCATTCAGCGCGCCCTGCGGACGTTGCGTTGCCATGATCAGGTGGATGCCCAAGGACCGGCCAAGGGTGGCGATCCGCATCAATTCGGCCAGGGCATCCGGGGCGTCGTCAATGAGCATCCTGAATTCGTCGATCACAAGGACTAAACGGGCCAGCACTGGAAATTGGTTTTTCCGTCCGGCCCCGCCTCCGTCCTTGGCCCAGTATGCGGGCAGATCAGGGACGCCCGCCCTGGCAAGGATCGCTTCCCGCCTCCGAATTTCGGCGCGTAGGGACGAAAGCGTACGTTCGAGCTCGTGTTCGCTGAGGTCCGTGAGCATTCCAGCGCAGTGCGGGAGGTCGACCAATGGCCCGAGCCCCGAACCTCCCTTGAAATCAACGAACAGGAAGTTGACCTTGTCCGGGCTGTGGGTCAGCGAGATCGCCGACACGATCGTGCGCAGAAGTTCGGACTTTCCAGACCCCGTGGTTCCAGCAACGAGGAGATGCGGGCCGTCCGAAACCAGGTCCAGGGACCGAGGTCCGTCGGCGCCCTTGCCGATGACCGCGGATAGCCCTGCGCGTATTGAAGATGCATTCCAGCGGTCCGTGATCATTGAGGGCTCATAGGGAAGCAGCTCGGCCAGCTGGCAGCTCGCGGGAACCAGCGGGACCCTTCCAGTCGCCAGGTGCGGCGCTCTTGCCAACCAGCGGCAGTAGCGGTCGAAGACCGGGTGCGGGACGAGGTCGGGGTCGAATTCCGTTTCTGAAAGATGCGAGCGGAGGACGGCCCGCTTGTTCCACAGTTCGACCGTGGAGCCGCCTTTGTCTCCTCTCGCCGTGCGCTGGAAGATTCTCCAGCCGGATCCGATTGCCGTTAGCCGGAGTGGGTCGACGGCTGGGTCGCTTTCGGGTCCCACCAGAAGCAGTACTCCGGGTCCCTCCGCGAGCATGGAAAGGGCGGCCGCGGCTGAAGCGGGGTCGGTGGTCAAGGTGACGCGGGGGAGGAACCGGGCGCTCAAGGGCAAGTGGGCGATCGGTCCGTGGACGAGGACAGGGACATTGCTTGCGCTGGGAAAGGCCGCTAGTTGCATGAGCAGAAATCTGAACATTCCTTGCACCTTGGCTTCTGGTCCGGCGAAGGAAACGGCCTGGATAGAGGGATCCAGAAGGACCGGAACCGGGCCCAACGGCGGTGGCTGGAATCCTGGGTCAGCCGGATCGAGCGCAACCCGGGCGTTCTGCGGAGTGGTGCCAAGTCTGAGCCAGACATCGTGGCAGCCCACCGGTGCCTGCGCCACCTGCATTCGCCCGTGCCCTCCTGAGGGGAGAGCAGCTGGGCGGACGGCATGGGCGAGCTCCGCGGCGGACGGCGAGCACCGCCGTCGTCGGGCGCGGTCTTGTTCGACAGCCGCGGCGATCGCGGCAGCCAGGAGGCGGCGGTCGCGTCTTCCCGAGATGGCCGGGGCCAGGACCGCGATGGCAGAAATTGCGGTGAAGCCGAGGAACATCCACATGCCGGTGGCCAGGGCCATTCCAACGCCCAGCAAAAAGGGAAGCCCGGCCGCGAGAAGAACGTGGGCGCGGCCGCCCGCATCACTGCGCCGCTGCACCGAGAGCGGTTCTGCGATGCCCAGCCCTGCTTCCTCCAATAACTCCGTTCCCGATCCTCCACCGCCGAAAACCACCGACATGACAGAGCCGCCACATCGGAACCTGGAGGCGGTTGAGAGAGTGGCGGAGCGGACTTTGCGCCCATCCACGATGGTTCCGTTCGCGCTACCGTGGTCGGTTACGGTGACGGATTTCTCCGAGATCGTCAGGACGGCGTGAACACGGGAAACATCAGGATCCGGGAGGCAAACATCCGCCTTGCTCCTGCCGATCCTGTAGCTTCCACGTTCCAGTGGAATTACCAGGCCCGCGGCAGGTCCGGTGTGCACCAGCAAGGACAACGCCGCAGGACGGCGTTCGACGTCGGGGGCGTCCCGCGCCTCCGAGCCGGCCCCGTCGACCAACACAGCTCCGGACATGAGTGGCGCAGAGCCCACGGTAAGAACGCTGAGTGGAAGCCCATCGACTGTCAGTTTTCCCGTGCCGAACTCGTCCGCGACGGCAGCCTCGACAACGGCGCCAGGGGTGCCGTTGCCGGCGGCTAAAGCCAGCTCGACGGGTTCGCCGTGCAGCAATGCAAACGGGCCCCGGACAAGGGTGCAATGGAATGTCACCGTGTCCGCTCCTTCGGCTCGGGCGACTGATGATCTCCACGATATTTGTGATGTGGAGCGGGTGTTCCCGGCCGGTTGGCCTATGTGGATAACGCTGTGTTCGCCGGGTAGCGAACGAGCGCAGCGGCAATTGGATGCGGTATCTCGGGTAGGCTTGACCTGCAGCCAATGCACATCATCAGGCTGCCCGCATTCGAACCAGGAGTATTTGTGACCGCTGACCTCGTCATCGTCGGGTCGGGCTTTTTTGGCCTGACAATCGCAGAACAGGCTGCCACTGAGCTGGGCTTGAAGGTTGTTGTCATTGACCGCCGGCACCACATCGGTGGCAACGCATACAGCGAAACGGAAGAGCAGACTGGAATCGAGGTGCACCGTTATGGCGCACACCTCTTCCACACCTCGAACGAGCGCGTTTGGGAGTATGTCAACCGGTTCACGACGTTCACCAACTACGTGCACAAGGTGTACGGCGTGCACAAGGGCGAGGTCTACTCCCTCCCCATCAACCTGGCAACGATCAACCAGTTCTTCCGTGCCAACCTGACTCCTGGCCAAGCGCAGGACTTGATCAAGGAACAAGCTGGCGAACTCGCCGGAACCGATCCACAGAATCTCAATGACAAGGGCATCCAGCTGATCGGCCGCCCGCTGTATGAAGCATTCATCAAGCACTACACCGGCAAGCAGTGGCAGACAGACCCCAAGGATCTACCGGCGGGCATCATTTCGCGCCTTCCTGTCAGGTACAACTACGACAACCGCTACTTCAACGACAAGTACGAGGGCCTGCCCACCAACGGGTACACGGCGTGGATCGAGAAGATGGCCGAAAACCCGAACATCGAAGTGCGCCTGAACACGGACTTCTTTGACGAGTCGCATGAATACTCGAAAAACAAGGTTGTCGGCAAGATCCCCGTCGTCTACACGGGGCCCGTGGACCGCTACTTCGACTTTGTCGCCGGTGATCTGTCCTGGCGCACCATCGATTTCGAAGAAGAAGTCCTGGACATGGGGGACTTCCAAGGAACGTCGGTCGTCAACTACAACGACGCCGACGTCCCGTTCACGCGGATCATCGAGCCACGCCATTTCCACCCGGAGCGTGGCTACCAGACGGAGAAAACCGTCATCATGCGTGAATTTTCCCGGTTCGCCGAAAGCGGCGATGAGCCGTACTACCCGATCAACACCCCGGATGACCGCGAAAAGCTGCTGAAGTACCGCGATCTCGCGGCTGCGGAAAAGAACGTGCTGTTCGGCGGGCGTCTCGGCACCTACAAGTACCTCGATATGCACATGGCCATCGGCTCTGCCCTGTCCATGTTTGACAACAAGATTCGTCCGCACTTCGAAAGCGGCACAGAAATTGAAAGTGGAGGAGTGGACGCATGAGCGTTTCAACAGAGCCCATGAACCAGGGCGTTACGCCCGTACTGGGCGACGAATGGCAAACCGTCCATCGTGTTGTCTTTCCGACGGATGGCGACTCCGACACGCTTCCGCTGTACTTGGACTTCAACGCGGCTCAGCGGGTTGTCTCGGAAGAATCCCAGACTTCCAAGTCCGGTTCGGGCGTCACGGCGGTCACTTCCACCGGGGCGAAGATCCGTTCGGACTTCATCGAGAACCGGCGCCAGCTGCATTTGCCGGCCTACCGGCGCCTCTCCTTCGGCACGTATTTCAATGCCTTCCCCGCGAGCTACTGGCGAGCCCACACTGATGTCACCAGCGTGCGCCTTACCGTCGCTGTCGATGCCCCGGCAACGGTTGTGATTCTGCGGTCCACGGCGAGGGGCACCTCGAACAGGGTGGAAAGCATCAGCGTGGACGCCGGACAGCCGGTGGACGTTGTCCTGCCGCTGGCCAACTTCGGCGACGGCGGCTGGTACTGGTTTGACCTTGTGGCTTCGTCTCAGCAGGTCAAACTCCTTGGCGCCGAATGGTCCGTGCGGAAGCCTGAAGGATTCGAGGCAGGCACCGCCACGGTAGCGGTAACCACCTTCAACCGCCCTGACTTCTGCGTCAAGCACCTATCCACATTCGCCGACTCTCCTGAGCTCCTGGACGTGATGGACCGGCTGCTGATCACCGACCAAGGTACGCAGAAGGTGCGGGACCAGGAAGGGTTTGAAGAGGCCGCGGCTCGACTCGGGGACAAGTTCGCACTCATTGAGCAGGGAAACCTCGGCGGTTCGGGTGGTTTTGCCCGCGGCATGCACGAGACTGTCGAGGACGGCCGGAGCAAGTACGTGCTTCTGTTGGACGATGACGTGATCATCGAGACCGAGGGCGTGTTGCGCGCTATCAACTTCGCTGACTTCACACGAAAGCCGACGATCGTCGGCGGTCACATGTTCAACCTGTATGAACGCTCGGTGATGCACAGCTTCGGCGAAGAAGTCAACGAGTACAAGTTCCAGTGGGGTGCGGTCGACAGCACGAAAGAGGCGCACGATTTTTCGGCGAGCAACCTTCGTACGACGCCGTGGATGCATCGCCGGATCGATGTGGACTTCAACGGCTGGTGGATGTGCTTGATCCCGACCAGTGTCCTGCGCGACATCGGACTCTCCCTCCCTGTATTCATCAAGTGGGACGACGCCGAATACGGCATTCGGGCCCGCCGCCACGGCTACCCGACCGTCACCCTTCCGGGGGCTGCTGTCTGGCACATGCCTTGGACTGAAAAGGATGACACTATCGACTGGCAGGCCTACTTCCACCAGCGAAACCGCTGGCTTGCAGCGCTGGTCTACTCGCCCTACAAGAAGGGCGGATTCCTGCCGCGCCAGAGTTTCATGGTGGACGTCAAGCACCTGTTGTCGATGCAGTACTCGGCGGTCGAGCTTCGCTTGGATGCCCTTGAGGATCTACTCAAGGGCCCGTCGCACTTGCACCAGACGATTCGGACCAAGCTGCCCGAAATCCGTGCACGACGCGCAGACTTCGATGATGCCCGCATCACAAAGGAGGTAGCAACCTTCCCGCAAGTAAAGCGCGTTAAGCCGCCTAAGCGTGGAAAGAAGCCCTCTTCGCCGAAGTCCATTTTCGCCGCCCTCGCGACTGCTGCGTCGGCAGGAATTCGTCAGGTGCAAGGTGTGCGGCCAGGAGCCCTGGAGCACCCCGAGGCCCTCGTTCCGGCTATGGATGCCCGCTGGTGGCGGCTGTCCCAGTTGGACTCCGCAATCGTCTCGTCCGCCGACGGAACCGGTGCATCCTGGTACAAGCGCCACCCTGAGCATTTCCGCAAAATGATGGCTCGCAGCATCAAGCTTCACCAGCAACTTCTCCAGGACTGGGAAAAACTTTCCGAAGAGTACTCCCGGAGCCTTCCCGAGTTCACGTCGCAGCAGGCGTGGCGCGAGACTTTCGACGCGGTGAGCACTACGACTCCGCAGGAAAAGGCCAACGGGTGACAACTGCGAGTGATTTCAACGAGACCGCCCCGCTCGTCCGTCCGGGCGTGGGGGGCGGTCTCACGGACGTGTTCAGGCAGCGATTCCTGCTCAAACTCCTTGTTCGGAAGGAACTGCAGATCCGCTACAAGGGGTCGGTTCTTGGGCTTCTTTGGTCCTACGTAAAGCCGGGCGTCCAGTTTCTCGTCTTTTACATTGCCTTGGGCGTATTTCTGGGACTCGAGAAGAGCGCTCGAAACCCGGATGGTTTGGCCAACTACGCCGTGTACTTGTTCTCCGGAATCGTTCTGATCAACTTTTTCACCGAGGCGCTCAGCAACGCAGCCCGTTCCATTGTGGGCAACGGTGGGCTTATCAAGAAGATCTACCTGCCACGTGAGCTTTTCCCCGTTGCCTCGGTCTGGGTTTCCGCCGTACATTTCATTCCGCAGTTGATTGTGCTGGTTGTCGCCTGCGTCTTCGCCGGGTGGCACCCGAGCCTGCTGCAGCTCGTCGCAGCCATTGCGGGTTTCGTAATCGTAGCCATGTTGGCTACTGGTTTAGGACTCCTCTTTGGCTCTGCGAATGTCTATTTCAGGGACTCAGAGAACATCGTCGACATGCTGCTGATGGTTGCGACTTGGACTTCACCCATCATGTACTCCTGGACCATGGTGCAGAGCAAACTCGGCGCGAGCTGGTACGCCGTCTACCAGACAAATCCCATTACGATCGGCGTCGAAGCATTCCATTATGCCTTCTGGCTTCCGACCACAGATGAAACCGCCCCCATGCCGCCGAATCTTCTGCCCCTGTGGGTCCCCGTGGGAATCGTGGTTTCCCTTGCAGTTCTTATTCTCGGCCAGTGGGCGTTCCGCCGGCTTGAGGGCCGATTCGCGCAGGAGCTGTGACGATGTCTGTTGCAATTGAAGTTCAGAAACTAAATAAGCAGTTCGTGCTGAGGCATACGCGCTCCCTGAAGGAGGCAATTGTCTGGCTCGTCACCGGCCGCAAGGGCGACATCTCGAAGAAGTTCCATGCTCTTCACGATGTCGATCTTGAAATCCAGCAAGGTGAGACTGTCGCGCTGTTGGGTTTGAATGGATCCGGCAAGTCCACGCTGCTCAAGCACATTTCAGGCGTCATGTTGCCTGACAGTGGATCTGTACGGACGCGAGGTAGAGTCGCAGGCCTGATCGAGGTAGGCGCAGGGTTTCATCATGACCTGTCGGGCCGGGAAAACGTCTACCTGAATGGCGCGATCCTGGGCATGACGGAAGCCCAGATCGACGAACAATTCGACTCCATCGTGGAGTTTTCCGAGATCGGGGAGTTCATCGACACGGAGGTCAGGTTCTATTCCTCCGGAATGTACCTTCGCCTTGCGTTCTCAGTCGCCGTTCACACGGATCCCGAGGTTTTCCTCGTGGACGAGATACTGGCAGTCGGAGACGAGCCGTTTCAGCGTAAGTGCCTCGCCAGGATCAAGGAGCTCTCTGCGGCGGGGAAAACCCTCGTCGTGGTCAGCCACGACCTTGAACTCGTTTCCCGTATTTGCGATCGAGGCGTCGTTCTCAAGCACGGGAACGTCGTGTTTGATGGAGCCATCGATGACGCGGTAGCTCAGCTCCGCAGTCAAGTCTAAGCAGCGCCCACAAAAGTCACGAGACGCCCCGCCGCTGGCGGGGCGTCTCGGCGCATTTCGGGGCTCAGGGTCCTAGCTTGGCGCCCGCCAGTCGGAACCGGCCCGGCGCCGAGCGCGGTCAATGCCTTCCAGCGTGGCTGCGAGGAGGGGCCCTCGGCTGGCGGCTGCGACGTTCCGGCGGGGGGCGTTAGCGACCGGGGGCTGTCAAACTAACCGCAAGCAGTCACTTTGAAGAGCTTCGCCTCGCCGACCTGCGCTAGAAGCTGGAAGCCCGGAGTCCCGTTTTCAATCAAGAGTCCCTTGAATCCGTGGTTCTCTCCATGAACCTCTTGAGTCCCAAAATTCAATGCATAGCCGACGCCGGTCGCGTGGACCGCCTTGCACACCTCAGGGTCGCCGGCGGCGTCACGGAGGTGGTCGTTCAGCACGAGGACCGCAGGTGTATACGTCGTAAGAGTGTGCTTGGATGTTGTGTTTCTGT
The DNA here is from genome assembly GCF_030812595.1 of Arthrobacter bambusae. Classification (GTDB taxonomy): domain Bacteria; phylum Actinomycetota; class Actinomycetes; order Actinomycetales; family Micrococcaceae; genus Arthrobacter; species Arthrobacter bambusae_B. The sequence continues at coordinate 102,864 of NZ_JAUSSZ010000004.1, read as the reverse complement.
CGGCCAGGGCGAAGGCCATCGCCGAGCCATTCCAAGGATTGGCCGCAATCGTGGCGTTTTGCGGAACGTAATTGTCGAGCTCCTCAAGCAGAGCCATTTCGTCTTTACTCACCAGGGGAGCGTTGGGTGTCGTTGCGTAGATTTTGTGGGCGGAAGCTATTTCGCCACCGATCGGAGGCATTTGAAGCGCGAGAGCGGCCCCAAACAGAACCAGGGGTAACACAACGACCCCGGTCGCCCGAGCCCGGTTCTGCGTTACGAACCATCGGCGTCCAGTCCTTCGTCCTGAGATCCACCAAAGTCGACTCTGCCCGATGAGCCAACCCAGACCGACCGCGGCGAGGGGCACGGCCACGATTGGCAGCAGGGCAGCAAGCCGGTAGCTGTCGTTGTACCAGACACCGGTCAATTGATTCCGGAACCACTGGTCCGGTCCCGCCGAGACGACGACAAACAGTACCGCCGTGACGAGAAATGACCCTAGAAACCACAAGTTATGCCGTCGCCGTGCCACGACCACGATTCCTAAAAGCATCAAAGCACTCACCGCCCAAGCCGGACTGTGACGCATTGGAGAGTTCGTAACGACCTCTCCGACCGCCTGGCCCACAGTCTGTACGGTCGGCCAGCCCGACGCTTCCACTGGCGGCCTGATCAGCTTCCACATGACGGCCATGATGGCGAAGGCGAGCAGCAAGGCGATTCCAAAAAGGGCGACGCCTCTGTAGCCCTCACCTTGCTTATGTTTACGTACCCAATACCGACCGTAGCTGAAGAGGAGGATGGGCGCAGACAGAGCCACGAGGGACATCAGGCCATTCGGATGCGCAATCGCGAGTCCAGCTGCAAGGCTCGGCGCGAGCACAAAACGAGCGAGGCACGGTATCCCCGTGACATTGCCGGCGTTAAAAAATACGGCGACCCCAGCCAATGCCGCCGGAAGCATACTAAGTGCGAGGAAGTTCGGGTACAGAACGCCGAAATCCAACAACAATAGGGGGAACGCGCTGAACCCGGCCGCGAGGAGGCCCGCGGCACCTACGGCGTAGCCATTTCCCTTGGTGACCACCTTTGTCAGGAACATGCAACCGAGGGGCCAGGCTACTGCCGCAATGCAGATATTCAGGACGTTCGCCGTGACGCTGATTGGAGCGTCGGTGATCTGCACTACGAGGGATGCGAGGTCATGCCAGGCCGCAGGGTAGAAGTACGGCGGATTGTCGCCATTGGTCATGCTCGTGAGAGTCAGCGACGAGCCATTGGCGGTGTCGAGGATGTAGCGGACTGCATTGAGGTGGAAAACGTTGTCAAACGTCTGGGAAATGTTGTCCGGCCGATCGAAGGCCTGACGAAGTTGGAACGCTATGGAGATACTGCCGACCAAAAAACCGATTATCGCGGCGTATGCAGTGGCTGTGGGCCGCTTGAGGTTTAGTCCAAATCTTAAGGAGAGCTTGTCCGGGGTTAGATAGCTCGCCGCAAACAAGACAGCCGCGAACACGACGGCAGCGACGATGACGGGCATCAACGACCAGGAGATCCCCAAATAAGGAAGGACGATAGCGGTGCCGGCGACAACGAAAACGCTGAGCGCAGGTGTGACTGCGAGGAACGTCAGACCCCGTAGGCCAAGCGATGCTGCGATCAAGCCCCCGGGAACAAAGAGAACCGCCAAGCTGGCAAGAAAAACTGGAAGCGTTGCATACCAACTCAATTGGACTCCACCTGTAACTTAAGGATGTTCGACGACCTTTGAATTTGAGGTCCTAGCCGTCGAGGAGTCCTAGCAAGTATTGGCCGTACCCGCTCTTCACCAGAGGAGCGGCCCGCTGCCGGAGTTCGTCGTCAGTCAGGAAGCCTTGGCGCCAAGCGATTTCCTCGGGCGCGCCGATCTTGAGGCCCTGACGGTTCTCTACCGTACGGATGAAGTTGGACGCATCATTGAGGTCGTTGAAGGTCCCGGTATCAAGCCACGCCGTTCCGCGGGGGAGAATTTCGACGTGAAGTTTTTCTCTGTCGAGGTATGTGCGGTTCACATCGGTTATTTCCAGCTCGCCTCGTGCTGACGGCTGCAGATTCTTGGCAATATCGACGACGTCGTTGTCATAGAAGTACAGGCCCGGAACGGCGTAATGGGATTTCGGCTTTTCAGGCTTCTCCTCAAGGGAGATTGCCTTCCCGGTCTTATCGAATTCCACCACACCGTAAGCCTTGGGGTCGCCGACCCAGTAACCGAAGACTGCCCCGCCGTCGATGTTGGCGTGCCGGCGCAACTGTGTTCCCATCCCTTGGCCGTAGAAGATATTGTCGCCTAAGACCAGAGCGACGGTGTCGTTTCCGATGTGGTCCGCGCCAAGGATGAAGGCCTGAGCCAGTCCGTCGGGGGAGGGCTGCTGAACGTAGCTGAGGTTGATGCCGAACTGCGAGCCGTCGCCGAGGAGGCGCTGGAACTGCTCCGCGTCGTGGGGTGTAGTGATGATGAGGATGTCCTGGATCCCAGCCAGAATGAGCGTCGACAAGGGGTAGTAGATCATTGGCTTGTCGTAGACCGGAACTAGTTGCTTGCTGATACCGAAGGTGATCGGGTGCAACCGGGATCCAGTTCCACCGGCCAGGATTATTCCACGCATGGGCTCAATCCTTCCGTATAGGGCCCGCCACGGCAAACCAGAGGTCGTCTGCTTGGTAAGATCAACGGGTCCTGGAAGCCGAGATGAGTGGAATTAGTAGATATGTCTTCAGCAACGGCTGTCGGGACTGCGACTCGGGCGCGGCAGAAATCCTCGGGACACAAGCGCCGGCTGGACATTGAAGGCCTCCGCGCAGTTGCAGTGCTAGCGGTTGTGCTGGACCACCTCGTCCATTGGCCCCAAGGCGGCTTTGTCGGCGTGGATATCTTCTTCGTCATTTCCGGCTATTTGATTTCCGGAATACTCCTTCGGGAGGCCATGGACACTGGACGGATTTCCTTTAAGCAGTTCTATATTCGCCGAATAAAACGCATTTTGCCGGCCGCCGTTTTGGTACTTAGCGCAACCTTGACCGCGGCGTACATTATTTTCTACGGTGGACGCGCCGCGGCCATCGCCGGAGACACATTCTGGGCACTGCTTTTTTCAGCTAACTGGCGATTCGCGATTCTTGGGACCGATTACATGAATTCGGGCTCCTCCGTATCGCCTCTTCAACACTATTGGTCCCTGGGTGTCGAAGAGCAGTTCTATATTGTCTGGCCGTGGATCATCCTGGGCGCACTCTTCCTTGCGCGTCGTTGGAAGGCAAACAACCGGGGAACCCTGACGATATTATCCGTCGTCATAGCGCTACCCCTGGCGTTGTCTTTTGCTTTCTCGCTTTGGGAAACGCAAACAAGTCACACGGTTGCCTATTTTTCCACCTTCGCCCGAGGATGGGAACTGGCTGCAGGCGCTCTGTTGGCAGTTCTCACCGCAAACTTCGAGGGTTTTGTCCGGCAAATCCGCGTCGCCTTGCTGTGGCTGGGCTTGGCAGTCCTGTTGTCTTCGGTGCTGCTCATCACGCCCGAAACGCCGTTTCCCGGTCCATTTGCCCTGTTCCCAGTCCTCGGATCATGCTTGGTCATCCTTGCCGGGACTGGCGCCCATGATGGCCACTATGATCGCCACGCATGGGTTCTGACCAATCCCGTCAGCCGGTACATCGGCAAAATCTCTTACTCGCTTTACCTTTGGCATTTCCCGGTGATAGTTCTGCTTGTCGCCTTTGTCCCGGTTGAATCCAAACGATTTTACGTAATCGCTGTGGCAGTAATGGCCGCACTGTCGATCGCATCGTTCAAGTTTGTCGAGGATCCGATTCGAAAGTCACCTTGGGGTTCGCTCCAGAGGTCTGCGTCTTTGCCTAAGCGCTCTGGTCCTGCTCGACGTCGACGCTCGATTGCAGGTGCTGCGGCTTTCGTCGCCATAGTTGTGTGTGCCCCTTTGATCGCATTTGCGACCGTCGGTCAACAATCGGCGACCATTGGCCCGGCGACGTCTGACGCCGCGGGCCAGCAGAACTCAATTGCAGCAACCGTCTCCGGACGCCAGGAACAATTGAAAGCAGCTTTGGGGGCCAGCGTGTGGCCGACACTTACGCCGAACCCGGCCGAAATGGGTCCCGATGGTGCTCTGGCCAAACCCACTGAGTGGATTAAGGACGGCTGCCTGGGCGGTACTCTGTCTCCTTTGGCGCACGACAAAGATGTGATCGTGAACGCGAAGCGCTGCATCTACGGGCCCGAGTCCGCGAAACGGACCCTCATGGTTTTCGGGGACTCTACGACGATGAGTTTTGTGCCGGGGATCCGCAAGGCGCTGGAGGGCGGAGACTGGAAGGTTTACATCTACACGGTGGCCGCATGTTCGCCGACGTTGGTCCAGCCGGCAGCGGATGCATCGGCCGAGGAATGCGTGAAGTTCAAGAGTTGGGTTCAGGGCGAGATGAAGCGACTTCGACCCGACACGGTGGTGTCGTCATTCCTGCGAAACGATGGGCACTTGGCTAGTAAGGCGACAGGCGCTGCTGCGGACGCCGAGTGGCAGCACAACATCAGTGAGATGGGGAAGTTTGTAACGTCGGTTGGTGCGCGCTACGTCTTGTTGGAGGCCCCGGCCCCGGCCAAGGCCGAACCGAGCCAGTGCATCACGAGGTTCAGCACTCCGGGCGACTGCATTACGGTCAGAAAACCTGAATTCGACAACCAGAGCGCAGTCGAGGCCCGGGCGATTTCCAGCGTCGGTGCCAACGCAGTCTTCGTTCCAACGAAGGATTGGTTTTGCGTCGATGGACGGTGTCCTGCCTTTATCGGCGGAACGGCCCTGTACGCAGACATCAACCACATAAGTGCGTTGGCATCGGAGGAACTTGCCCCGTTGATCAAAAACGTGCTCAACCCAGTTGCGACGGGTTAGCGGTCCGAACTTCGCGCCGATCGTGTCTATTTTCGGATGCGGGGACGAATCGCACTCGCGGCACGCCGTGGACCGGAAACGCCACGCAAGCCGTCTATGACACCACGCAGTGCGTTGTGCAGTCGGACTCGCCGATGCGGGGCAAACAAGGTAACGATGGCAAGGTGCCTGTAGTCCGCCATGAACCCTTTCACGGTCCAGAGCAAAAATCGGCGGCCGTATTGCCTCGACAGGAGGATCCGGTTCCGAAAGAGATAGTAGTAGCGCCAGTCAGCCGCGGTACGGATATTCAGCGGGTGGCCGGCGAAGGACAGCTCCCGGCCAAAGAGCGTGGCCCTGGCAGGACTCCCCAGTGTGTGGTTCAGAGCCGCATCCGGAGCGATCACAGCGCACAGTCCGTCAGCGGCGCACCTAAGGTAAAACTCGCTGTCCACTCCGTCGATGAAAAGGCTGGACTGAAACATGCCTAGCCGCTCGATCACCGGGACTGGTACAAGGAGTCCCGACTGGATGGGTTCGCCGCCCAGCTGTATGCCGTTCATGACGGGTCCGCGTCGAACAGGGAGCCCTCTGACGGAACCTGGCGCCACCATGCCGACGCGGACATTAGCGGCAAAGGCGGCCGTCGCCGCCGATAGCAGGGCGGCGACATAGCCGTCGTCGAGCAGCGAGTCCTGATCCATCGTGAGGATGTAGTCTGGCTTAGCGGCCCCCGAAAGGGCGACGGAAATGCCGGCGTTCAGCGCGGCGGCAATTCCGGAGTTTTCAGCGAGACGCTCGACGTTGCAACCCATCCCGGCCAGTTCGTTAAGGATTCTGGTGGGGTCATTGGGGCTACCGTCATCCACTACGACCACGCTGTTCACCTGTTTGAGGAGTGCCGCGGCGTTGGCGAGCACGTCCTCGGACGGGTTATACAGGGAAACGATAGCGGCAGTGGAAGACAACGTCTTTCCGTCCTCGTCAGGCTGGCTGGACGTCGGGCTGGACGTCGATCCAGTTAGCGAGGCGATCGATGCCTTGGGCCAGGTTGTACTGCGGCTTCCAGCCGAGGACCTCTGCCGCGGCCGTGACGTCTGCCCATGCATGACGGACGTCGCCCTGCCTGTATTGGCCGGTGACGTGGGGTGCAGGGGCGTTGTAGTGCGCGGCGATAAGCTGAGCAGCCGTGCCGATGGTCTGGTACTCGCCCGAACCGATGTCCATCGGCTCACCCTGGACGGTGGAGGAGACCGCCCCCGCGACGATGGCCGACGCGACGTCGTCGATCAGGATGAAGTCACGGCGGACCTCTCCGTCTTCGTAAAGGGGGATTGACTTGCCCCCCATGGCCATCCTGCAGAACAGGCTCATGATTCCCGTGTAGGGGTTGATAAGCGACTGGCCTGGGCCGTAGACATTCTGCAGCCGCAGAATGACGGTTTCGACGCCATAGGACTTTGCCCAGGCCTGCAGGACGTGCTCCTGGGCAAGCTTGGTGGCCCCATAGACGCTGACGGGGGCGGGGAACGTTTCGGACGCCTTCATGGCTACCGGGGTAGCGCCCGGGAAGTCCCACTGGGACTTGTCCAAGGTCTGGCTGGTGCGTTGGCCAGGGTAGAACAACTTGCCGTCGGCGTCTGCCCAGGCGCCTTCGCCGTAGACCGCACGGCTCGAGGACAGCACGATCCGCCGCGGGAGCTTGCCGTGGCGGTTCAGGCCATCGAGAAGCTGGGAAGTGCCTACGACATTGACGTGAGTGTGGCGGGTCGACTCTTCCAGGGACTGGCCTGTGCCGGTTTCGGCGGCGAGGTGGATCACGACGTCGGGAGTCACATCCGCCAAGACAGTGTCCCAGGTTGCAGCATCGGCGACGTCGGCGACGACGAGCTCGGCTTTCGGATGCAGTTCCGCGGGCCGCTCACCGGAAGCGTGGATTTGGGGATGCAGGTTGTCGACAACGACTACCCGGTCGAAGGCTTCGACAAGTGCGGGGGAAACAGCGCAGCCGATGAAGCCGGCGCCGCCCGTGACGAGGACGGTACCGCCGGGGCGGACAGGACTAGTTGCAGAAGTCACCATTGGACCTTTCGTAGCGGAACTTATTTTCCGAAAGTGTGTCGGACGAGGGCCTTGACGGCGGCGTTGTTGCGACTTGCGGCCGCTTTGGGAAGGAGGGCTGCAGCGTGTGCGCGGGAGGTTAGCCTGAGCTTTGCCGACCGGGCCGCCTTCGTCCAACCGAGTTCATCGGCTTGGGCTGCGGCCACCTCGAAGTACTCCCGTTCGCCGGCGAAGCGGGAGCCATCCACGAGTTTGGTCGAAGATGCGCTGTTTGAATGCCTGCGGTACTGGAAGCAAACTTGTGGATCGATAAGTAGCTGATCGCCGTTGAAGATCATGTCCATGATCAAGGCGAGATCCTGGATGATCGGGAAGCCGTCGCGGAAGTCCACCCGTCGGATTTTGTCCGTGCGGAAGGCAAGGGACGGCCAGTAAAGCCAGTCTCCGTGCATGAGGTTGGCCGCGATTGACTCTCCGGCCATCAGTTGCCGACCACCGCCTTTGGGCCTGATGATCCTTTGCTTCACCACATCGACAAGGGTGGGCACGGGCTGCCCTTTCTCGTCGATGACTTCCACCCCGGGTTGGATGATAGCGGCGTCAGGAAAGCTGCGATGGGCGGCGAGAATGACGTCCACGTAATTCGGCAGCAAGATATCGTCGCAGCCGAGAATTACCATCACTTCCTGGGTGGCAAGCGAGACGCAGGTCCGGTAGTTCTCAGTAATGCCAGCGTTCTGTTCCTTGCGGATGTACTTGACCCGATGGTCCTCGATGCCCGCCATGAACTCGCTGATTTCGGTTCCGGGGTAGGCGTCGTCGACTACTGTCAGCAGCCAATCCTCGTTGTCCTGCCGGAGAACGCTGTAGACGGTCTCCTTCATGTAGTCAGGGTCGCCCCAGTAAGGGATAAAGATGTCTAGTGGCATTTAAGCGTCTGAACTTTCCGTAGGATTTCGCAACGGGTCTATGGCTTGGGACTCAGCCTTGGCCTCAGCCATGCGGGTGCCTGCGTCGCGGGAAGAGGTGCCTTGAGCGAGCGATTCCAGCTGCGTCCGCAGGATGGCCACTTCCTCGGCAAGGGCCCTTGTCTCGTCCTCCACGACGGAGATTTCCCAGGACAGGTGCAGGCACACGCCAAGGAGCATGAGGATGCTCATAGCAAAAAGGAGGTTTGAAGGCAGCTGGACGCCGACAAGCTCAGCGACAATATTCAGCAGCCTTGGGAATGCCGCGAGGATAAGTGTGGCACCACCGACAAGGAGCCAAAGCGCGGCGTACTTTTCGCGAAGTTTTTTCCGGCGAAGCATTTCGACGACGAGCGCGACAATAACGAGCGCTACCAGGAAAGCGGCGAGATTTGCCACGCTAGACTCCTGAGATTTCGGGAAGACCGGGTGCTGCCGTGCGCGCTCTCGAGGGCTTCCGGGTGAGGGCCAAGAGGAGCGCGAAGACGGATCTTCCTAAATAGACTGCTGCTTTGACTGGATTATGGCTAGGAGTTCCGCCCTGGCGGATCCTCATTTCCACCGGCACCTGCGTTACCGTGCACCCGGATCGAATTGCAACGACCAGGGAATCGATCGTGTCTCCGAGATACTCCGCCGGGTAGTGGTCCAAATACTGGCTGATCGCGCGGTCATTCGCCGCGCGGAACCCGCTCGTGACATCGGTCAGGCGAGTTTTGGCGAGCGATGAGATGACCTTCGCAAGGAACTGCATGGCCCATTTGCGCGGGCCGCCTACCTTGTAGTTCCCCCGATCGGCGAAGCGGGCCCCGATGCAGATGTCCGCATGCTCCAGTCCGGCTAACACCTCATCGATGCTGCGGGGGTCGTGCTGGCCGTCCGAGTCGACTTGGATCACTCTCTCGTATCCTAGGCGGCGGGCATATTTGAAGCCGGCTCGCATCGCCCCTCCAACGCCTAGGTTGAAAGGAAGGTTCAACACTGTGGCGCCGGCCTGCTCGGCAATCGCGGCAGTGTCGTCAGTGGAGCCGTCGTTAACCACCAGTACGTCATAGTGGTCACTGGCTGCGAGCACTTCGAGGACGGTGTCGCCAACGGCTTCAGCCTCGTTCCAGGCAGGCATGATCACCAAGACGCGCGGTGTGGGGGAGGGTTCCATGTTGTCCAAACTATATCAATTTGCCGTCTGTACGACATCTGGACCGTTGGCGCAGGACCGGGCGGTGCCCGTGACCGTCGCCTAAGATGGTGCTGCGGTCGGCCGACAACCATCGCCAGCCAAAACACCTATTTCACACGATTGAACTGTGGGGACATGAACTACGCAGAAGAAGATTCCGCGCCGCGCACCCGAGTCAGTGTCTGCATGGCTACGTTCATGGGGGCAAAATTTATCCACGAGCAGCTGGAATCGATCCTTTCCCAGCTCTCTGGGGATGACGAGGTGGTCATTGTCGACGATGCTTCAACGGATGACACGGTCGCAAAGATCTTGGCTCTTGCCGATCCGCGCATCAGGTTGATTCGTGCGAAAACCAACCAAGGGTACGTCAAGTCCTTTGGGCAGGCAGTCCTCGCGAGCCGAGGCAGGTTCATCTTTCTGGCCGATCAGGATGACGTGTGGACAGCAGGCCGCGTTGATTCCATGCTGACGGCCTTGACGACGTCCGCCGTCGTCGCCAGCAACTTTGACGTCCTGAATGGGGGGCCAAGGCCAAGCATTCCCAAGCTGGATTCAGCGGACAGTCAGCGCCACCTGGCCAACCTCTTCGGAATCCTCGTAGGCTATCGCGCCTACTATGGCTGCGGCATGGCATTCCGCCGGGACATCCTTGAGCTGTTCAGTCCGATCCCTGGGTATCTTCGCGAATCGCACGACTTATGGCTGGCGATAGTCGGCAATGTATCGGGATCGATAACGCACCTGGACCGCAGCACCCTGCTTCGGCGACTCCATGAGGACAATGCAACGCCTCGCGGCTGGAGGTCCCTTCGTGTCATTCTCGCGGCACGGGTGGTCTTGATTCGCCTAATGCTTGAGGCGCGACGGCGGTTCCTCGCATCGCAACGTTGAGGGCTGCACCCGTAGTAAGCCCACTGCCGGCCACCGGGCCCGGGAAATTCAGCCGGTAAGCTGTCTGCATGCAGAAACTCCTTGTCACCGGCGGCGCCGGCTTCATTGGTTCAAACTTTGTCCACTACGTCATTGCCAACACGGACCACCATGTCACGGTGCTGGACAAGCTCACCTACGCCGGGAACCTGGAGTCGATCAAGCACCTGCCGAGCGAGCGGCTCACGTTCGTCCAGGGAGACATTGCGGACCCGTCCGTCGTCGAGCCCCTTGTGGCGTCGGCCGACGTCGTGGTCCATTACGCCGCAGAGTCCCACAACGACAATTCCCTGCATGACCCGCGTCCGTTCCTGGACACCAACATCATCGGCACGTACACGCTGATCGAGGCCGCGCGGAAGCACGACAAGCGCTTCCACCACATCTCCACCGACGAGGTCTACGGCGACCTGGAGCTCGATGACCCGGAACGGTTCACCGAGAACACCCCCTACAACCCCTCCAGCCCTTACTCCTCGACGAAGGCCGGTTCGGACCTGCTGGTCCGCGCGTGGGTGCGCTCCTTCGGATTGCAGGCCACCATCAGCAACTGCTCGAACAACTACGGCCCCTATCAACACGTGGAAAAGTTCATCCCGCGCCAGATCACGAATGTGATCGACGGGATCCGCCCGAAGCTCTATGGCAAGGGCGAGAACGTACGCGACTGGATCCATGCGAACGATCATTCTTCCGCAGTCCTGGCGATCATCGAGAAGGGCCGGATCGGCGAGACCTACCTCATCGGGGCTGACGGCGAGAAGAACAACAAGGATGTCGTGGAGCTGATCCTGACCCACATGGGCCAGGACATCGACGCATACGACCACGTGGTGGACAGGCCAGGCCATGACCTCCGTTACGCAATCGATTCCACGAAGCTGCGCACCGAGCTGGACTGGAAGCCCGAGTTCTCGAACTTCGAAGCCGGCATCGAAGACACCATCAAGTGGTACCGCGACAACGAATCCTGGTGGCGTCCGCAGAAGGCCGAGACCGAAGCCAAGTACAAGGAACAGGGCCAGTAGACCATGTCGATTGAGTTTTCCAAGCAACTGAGTGCCCGCGAAACGCCGATTCCCGGCGTCGTTCTTTACGAACTTCCCGTCCACGGCGACAACCGCGGTTGGTTCAAGGAGAACTGGCAGCGCGAGAAGATGGTGGCCCTGGGGCTTCCGGACTTCAAGCCCGTGCAGAACAACATCTCTTTCAACGAAAAAGCCGGCACCACCCGCGGCATCCACGCCGAACCTTGGGACAAATTCATCTCGGTGGCCACAGGCAAGATCTTCGGCGCTTGGGTGGACTTGCGCGAAGGGCCGTCCTTCGGTGCCGTATTCACCGCCGAGTTGGATCCAAGCCAGGCTATTTTCATCCCCAGGGGCGTGGGCAACGCTTTCCAGACCCTGGAAGACAACACCGCGTACACCTACTTGGTCAACGACCACTGGAGCGCCGACGCGCAGGGCCAGTACACCTTCCTGAACCTGGCCGACGAGACAGCGGCGATCGACTGGCCCATCGCGCTGGAGCGCGCCGAGCTCTCGGACAAAGACAAAGCACATCCGCGCCTGGCGGACGTGCGTCCGATGGCCCCGAAAAAGACGCTTGTTCTGGGTGCCAACGGCCAGCTCGGCAAAGCGCTTCGTGAACTGTACGACGGCGATGCCTCGGTCGAGTTTGCCGGCCGCGCTGAGTTTGACCTCACTTCACCGGATGCGATTGCGCGTAAGAACTGGAAGAACTACTCCGCCATCGTCAACGCGGCCGCTTACACCGCCGTCGACGCAGCGGAAACCCCGGAAGGCCGCCAGGCTGCCTGGGAGTCCAACGTCACTGCCGTCGCCCGCCTGGCCCGGACCGCCGTCGAGCACGATCTGACCCTGGTGCATGTCTCCTCGGACTATGTATTCGACGGTGCTGCCGAGACACATGGTGAAGACGAGCCTGTCTCGCCGCTCGGCGTGTACGGCCAGACGAAGGCCGCCGGCGACGCCGTGGTCAGCGTCGTTCCCAAGCACTACATCGTGCGCACCAGCTGGGTCATTGGCGAGGGCAACAATTTCGTACGCACCATGGCCTCCCTCGCTGCACGCGGGATTGAACCCTCCGTGGTCAACGACCAGATCGGCCGCTTGACCTTCACCGAAGATATCGCCGCGGGAATCAAACACTTGCTTGACTCCCGTGCCAGCTACGGCACGTACAACCTCAGCAACGCGGGTGAGCCGCAGTCGTGGGCTGACATCGCCGCCGATGTCTACGAGCTCAGCGGTGCGACACGGGACTCCGTCACAGGCGTCACCACCGAGGAATACTTCCGCGGCAAGGCCGCCGCACCCCGCCCGCTCAACAGCGTCTTGGACCTGGGCAAGATCCGGGCGGCGGGATTCGAGCCGCGGAACGCCAAGGAGGCTCTCGACGCTTACCTCGAAACCAGCCGCGTAATCGGCTAGCGACTGACTGAAATGGTCTATGACTCTTCCTCGTTCGGTGTAGTCGCACTAGCCGCATACCGTCCTGACTGGGATCTTTTCCGAATCCAGCTTCGTTCCATCCAAGATCAAAGCCACACCGATTTTGTCTGCTTGATCTCCGCTGATGGCGGCGACCAGGAAATCGCCGATTTCGTCAAGGCAGAGCTCAACGACGATAGCCGGTTTCGGGTTCTCGGATTCCCGGAAAGGCTCGGTTTCTACGGCAACTTCGAGAGGGTCGTCCAGGCCGTCCCCCCTGAAGCACAATGGGTGGCGTTGGCGGACCAGGACGATCGTTGGTACCCCTCCAAACTCGAGACGCTTATTCCAAAGCTAAATGATGCGGCGCTGGTCTCGGGGCAGGCCCGGGTCGTCCGAAATCCCGGGAATGAGGTGGTGGCTGATTCAACCGCCCGAAAGAACGTTCCCTTTGGAGCGCTGGTTGCCCAGAACCAGGTGACCGGCAGCCTCTGTGTGTTCCGTAGGGAACTCCTCGATCTGGCACTTCCCTTCCCGCGGCTGGAAACCATCACACAGGTCCACGACCATTGGTTGGCAGTGTGCGCCGCCGCCACCGGCGGTGCCATGGTGGTTGAGGATGTGCTGCAGGACTACGTCCAACATGGCGGCAACGTCCTTGGCGAGGTGGAAGACCACCGAGGCATCCTGTCATCATGGCGACACCTTGAGTCGATGTCGGAAAAATACCATGGCAGCAAGAGCCTGCTGGCGATGCTGCGCACATCGAACGACCTGAGCTTTGGGTGGCGGCGGACCATGATGGACTGCCTGAAGGCCCGGGTTGCCATCAATTCCAGCGACGTGGAGACCGGTCTTGCGGCCTTTTCCAGCGGCCACGCGTGGAGGCCGACGCTGAGGGTATTGTGGTCAGGCTTCCGTAGGGGGGACATCGCGGCGCCATGCGTCTTGGAATTCGTTGCGGGTGCCCCGGCGGAGCTGTTCGTCAACGGATTTGGAGCCCGTCGACGCTGACTAGGGAGCCGTTGGACCGGTGCCTGGATCCTCAACGGACTCAGGCACCGGCTTCAGCGCCTGCTCCCTGAAGTGCCGCCTTACGGCCAGCACTTGATAGGCCGCCACGACAACTTCGGACGCTCCGACGGCCCAGGCCACGCCCGGACCGCCGTACAGCGCCCCCATGGCGAACATCAGCGGCACGTTTACAATTGCGCCAAACGCCGTCGACTTTGCCAGGATGGCGCCTTCACCCAGCGGTATAAGACATGCCAGGCCAACCACTTGGGCCACCAACACTGCTGCGAAGATCAAGCCGAACGGAACGCTCAACGCGTATCCGACGGTGATCTCGCCGCGCGAAAAAATCGGGCTTGCCCAAGGGATCAGAACCGCCAAAAGCACGCCGCCCAGAGCCCCGAGAGCGGGAACGAACTTGGCCACCAACTGTATGCGTTCCAAGCTGCGGGACCGTCCGGCTTCCGGTATCCAACCCTGCACGACTTGTAGCACCGGCCCAAACCCCGCTACGGCAAATCTGAACAACTTGTCCGTGAGGGCATAGAGCGGGACCGCTGGCGGAACTACGAGCGAGACGGCGATCATCGGCAGGTTGCTGTTGATGGTTCCTGTGCCCGCCGCGATGACGCCGAACTTTTGATTCCGAAGTCGCTGCATGGCGGGAACAAACCCCAAGTTCGCTTTTAGCGGGGTCTCATGCCGACCCTTCATCGCCGCTAGGGCTCCCGCCACAATGGCCGCGATATTAAACGCAAGCAAGCTGCCGGCAAACACGATTGCGTACGGGAAGAACTGCAGCAGAACCACACCGGCGATGACCCCTAGCCCCTGGGGGAGCACATCAAAGAACAGGAGCGACCACGGCTTTGCCTGGCCAATGAAATACCAAGAGGCTCCGAGGAACGGCATCACGTAGGCCAGCGAAGCGACCGCAGCGGCAAGTGGATCCACCCGGGTTAAGAGGAGGAGCACGACAAACATCACCGGCGCAGCGAAGAGGAAAAGGTACACCCGGCTGACAACTGAATCCAAGAACAGTTGGGGGCGCCCTGATACCGGAGCAGAGGCCACCATGGCTGCGCCAACGGTTCCCCACCCGAACGCGACGACGACACCGAATATTGCCGCCGTTGCCTGCGCTACTGCCAGTTCACCCCATATCCCTGGACCCAAAGTCGATATCACAAAGGGAATGGCCAGCAGATTTACGGCAGTTGAGAACAAGAGTGACGTTGCAAAGCCTCCGAATCGGCGCAGCAGAGCAGAAGCGGGCCTCAAAGCCACGGATGTTCCCCGTTCGTGTCGGTAATTGCGATTCGCCGATCGGCGCGGCTCTTTGGCCGAACAGAATCTTACCTTGGGCGAGGGCGCCTCACAGACTGAGCCCGAGCTGCCGCATCCCGACGGCGGCCCCTCGACGGGGCCGCCGCAGCACTAGAACGTGACGTTCATGCACCCCAGGAACGTGTTTCCCAAGGAGAAGGGAGACGTGGCGATTCCATGCGCGCACACTCTGTACGTGCCTCGCTGGAGGATGTTTGTCGACACCGAGTAACCATGATCTCCCGTGGTCTTCAGCGCGGCGTTGACATCGGGCCTTGGAAGATTGGCGATGATCGGGAAGTACTTCTGCAGGGTGTCTGGCTGCGTCACGTACACATGCACCTCAATTGACGCACTGGTGGTTGGGTCCATGGCCCAGCCGGAGGCGGTGATGGACGTGACGCCGTTCGTCGTCGAGAGCTTGACCGAGTCCAGATACCCGACCGGCTTGGCACTGACGCCGACCGTGACGGACTTGCAACCGAGCAGGGTGTTTCCTGGAGCGACGGGACTAAGCGCGATGGCCCAGGAACAAACCCTGTACGCGCCCGGCGCGCTTAGCGGTATGTCAGTCTGGTATCCGTGGTCACCGGGCACTTGAAGGACCTGGTTCACGTCCGTCCGCGGCTGTGAGCCCGTGGTCTTGTACAGCTGGGTGGTGCCGTCCGGCGCCTGTACGTAGATGTGCACCGCAATTTGCCTGGTGGTGTCTCCATAGTCCAGGGCCCAGCCACGCGTTGTCAGCGAGGCTGTGGTGCTGGTCGTCTTGACGTCAACGGAGTCAAGCGACCCGACCGGCATGGCTGCTGCAGCGATGGTGAAGGACTTGCACCCCATGTCCGAGTGGAGATACTGGCCCACAGTGTACAAGCAAATCCTGTATGCGCCGGCTTTTGTGATGTTGATGTCCTGCTGGAACCCGTGGTTGCCTCCAATGCCCAAGACACTATTCACGTCAGGCCGATATGCATTCGCGGGTATCTGATAGAGCGTGGTCGAACCGTCAGGTGCGTAAAGGTACGCGTGAGCGGCCGCAGTGGATGATGTGTTGCTCATGTCCACGGCCCATCCACGGACCCTGAAGCTCACGTTGTCCGGCGTGCGGATTTCGTAGGCCTGTTCCAGGTTGCCGACGGGCGGTTCCGCTCCTACGACCGAAACGGTCTTGCATCCCAATCCAATGTTGGTGAATTTTCCGATGGCGTAGACGCAGACCTGGTAGTTCCCCGACACAGTAACGGGGATTTGTTGGCTAAAGCCATGGTTGTCACCGAGTCCCAGAACTTGGTTCACATCGGGTCTATAGCCTGTTGCCGGGATTTTGTAGAGCTGCTGGGAGCCATTCGGGGCCGTGACATAGGCGTGTGCTTCCGTTGTATTTTGGGGGAGTGCCGTGTCCGCGGCCCAACCGCTGACGCTTATTGATGCGGCCGTGTCGGTCCGTGCAGCGGTGAGGCTATCGAACGAACCTTGCGGCGTCGTACCCGCAAACACCGCGAGCGAGGCGTATGAGCCGTTCCATACGTTCGAATCCCCTTGGAACGGACCCGTACTGCTGTACTGCCACATGCTGAAGACGTTCCAGCTGGCCGGCAGAATACCCGGCGAATTGCCCGGGGAAGAGGGGTAGGAAGCAATCCACAGTGGGTATGCACTGAAGGAAGCCGAGTTTCCTGTGCATCGAGCCCACCAATCGGTGGTGCTGTAGATAACGGGGTACCGGCCGGTCAGGGCTTGCACGGTGTTCCCGAAATCCGCTATCCAGCTGCTCATCTGGGCACCCGACATGCCATAGCAAACATCGCCGAAGTAGAAGCCGCCGATTGTTTGACCCTCATAGGGGTTGTATTCGATGTCAAGGACCGGGGGGAGTGTGTAGCCGTCCGGGCTCCACCCCCCGCCGTTGGCGACGAAATACCGCGCCTGGTCAGCACCCGAGGACCAGTTTGGAATGGCGAAGTGATAAGCACCACGGATCATGCCGACACTGCGCGAGCCGTCGTATTGCTGAGCGAAATTCCCGTTGGTGTAGTAGTTGCCCTCCGAGGCCTTGACGTAGGCGAAACGTGAGCCTTGGTTCCACTGGGACGCCCAGTCGACGCTCCCTTGATATGCGCTGACATCTTGCCCAGCTACGCCTATTGAAGGAGACCAGTGTCCGGTGTCGACGGCCATGGCGAGCGGTCCTGCCACTGCGCGCGATCCGGTGGGAGCCGCGCTCAACGGAAGGTTTTTGCTGGCCAGGACCCGAGGGGACCGCTGGCCCATTTCGGCTCCACCGCTGGGAATCGCCTGGAGCATTGCGCGCTTCATCGCGTCTCCGACGATGGGAGCGCCGCCGGGCATTGCTGGCATGGCGACCGGTGGGGGCGCGGGGGCTGGCGGCGTGGGGGCTGGTGCCGCGGGCAGTGCGTTGGGGACGGCCGGCGGAGCCGACGCATTTGCCGGAGCGGACGGTCCGGGGGAGTCGCTGGAACCCGTCGGAGACAGGCCTGGCTTGGTGCCCGCGGGTGTTCCTGCTTTTACAGCCTGCGTCTGTGCTGAAGCAAGGGGTGTCGCACTTTCCGATGGGGTGGCCACAGCGACGGTGAGAGTCAAGCCAAGCGCGACTCCTAGCGCGACGCCAGCGCGTGTGGCAGGGAATCGGAATGCCTTTACAGCGGTGGTTTGTTTCATTTTCTATCCCGGCAAGGTACCGCTCTGTGAGGGCACATGGTGAAAGCTTCGCCTACAGCTCCAGTAATGAACACTTCTGCAGTGCACCATAAAGCCAGCTCCTAACCGGGACACCATAGCATTTGGGGGCAGGAGGGGCCAGAGTTTTATCTGTTGCTGGTGTGACTAGTGGTTGAACAGTTATCCAACGGCCAATCCAACGTTGGTATCGGTCTGGTTCCATCTCCCACCCGCGACGCCGTCGAACCGTGCCGCGCTTGGCGGGAGCAATCAACGTCCGATTTTGGCGCTGTAGCGATACATGAACGCAGCCATGGCGTCTCGGTTGACAGGGTTCAGCGGCCGGTAGGTGCCGTCCGGGTATCCAGTGGTGATGCCGGTGGAGGCGAGCCAGGTGATTTCCAGGTAGAACGCGCTCGTCGGCGTGAGATCGGTGAACGGTGAGACGCCGGGCGCGTTGTACGCGGGTTTTCCGGCAAGCCGGTAGAGGAACGCAGCCATGGCGTCACGGTTGACGGGATCCAAGGGGCGGTAGGTGCCATCAGGGTATCCGGTGGTGATGCCGGTGTTGGCCAGCCAGGTGATCTCCTTGTAGAACGGTGAAAGCGGCCCAATGTCCCTGAACGGCGAGATCACCGGGGGGATGAAGGCCGGGCTTCCTTTGAGTCGGTAGAGGAAAGCGGCCATTGCCTCACGGGTTACGGGTTGGACGGGGCGGAACGTACCGTCGGGATAGCCCGTCGTGACCCCCTGGTAGGCCATCCATGTCACTTCCGTGTAAAAGGGGTAACTGGCGGGGATATCGGTGAATGAAGGCGGGGTCGAAGCCGTGAACGCTGTCAGACCTTGCGCGGTGCCGAGACCGGTTGGCCCGTCGTATCCGTAGCCGGCCGTGCAGAGATAAGGCACGGTGCACGTGCCGTTCGCGCCGTTCGCAACGTCATTCAGCGCCCAGGGTGAGCTGTAGGCAAGTCGGGCGGGAGAGACTCCCGACGGGACAGGGCCCGCGAGGGCGTAGGTGGCTGCGATGACGGGGGCGGCAGCACTGGTTCCGCCGAAGACCATCCACCCACTCATCCCGTTGCTGGGGGTACTGTCATAGACGGCGACGCCGGTGCCCGGGTCGGCAACTGAGGCCAGATCGGCGACAGTGCGGTTGGAACAGCCTGGGTCGTGCTGCCAAGCCGGCTTCGGCTCGTAGGCGGAGCAACCGCTGCCTGGCCCGGCTGCGCCGGAACCGGTGGACCCCCAAGCGCGTTCGGTCCAGCCCCGGACTTTGCTTGTGTCGAGGTTCAGGGTGGTGCCGCCAGCAGCGACGACGTTGGGGGACGACGCCGGATAGTTCACCGTGGCGGGGGCGGTGGCGTTCGCGTAACCGTTGTCGCCGGAGCTGGCTACGAGGGGGATCCCGGGGTGGTTGAAGTAAGCACTGTCGAATCGCGTGATCCCGCCGACCTCGGGGCCGCCGAAGCTCATCGATACAGCACTGGCACCTAGAATGACCGCGGTATTGACCGCGGTACCCAGATCCGTGAGGGAATTGGAATTGGCCTCGACGAGCAGGATGTTGCAATTGGGACAGGCCGCCGAAACCATTTGCACATCCAGGGAGGCTTCCTGCGCCCATGCCGCGTCAACGGGCGGTAAAGAGTTCCCGCCAGACTGGTCGACTTTCCGGAAACATCCTGAGGCTGAGGTACACGGACTCTGTCCGTACCTGGACCTGTAGATGGCCAGATCAGCCTCGATAGTCGGTGCATCGTAGGGATCGACAATCGCTACGGTTCTGCCCGTGCCGGCTGTGAGTGAGGGCAGCTTATAGGCGGACTGCAGGTCTGCAGGTCCGTACCCGGCAGGAAGAAGCTGCCCGGCGGCGAGGGGACCGGCGACTTCATCGTCGATTACCGCGTGACAAGAGGCGTAACCGGGGGGCGCGTCCCCGCATACCTTCGAATGGCGGTGACCCTTCAACCGCGCCATGGTCTGGGCGGCCGGCGTGGGTTGAGGGGGCGAGACTGTTGCCGACGACGTTCCAGGCGCGGAGTCGGTTGAGCTTTCTTCTGCTTGCGCGGGCGTGACTATCCCGGTCAGCAGCATCAAGAGCGCAGCGCCGGTCGCCAAGCGGAGACTGCTGAACCGACGGCGACGGGGGTAACCGCGCGGCGTTGTCGGCATGAGATCCTTCCTTGCACGGATATTCGGCTTCTGGAGTGGCTAGAGATTCACGTGTTTCTGGTGTGACTAGCGGATAAGATAATTATCCACAGGTCTCTCAATTTGGCTTGGTCTCATGTTGTAACTCCCCTACTTTTAACCTTGTCGAAGGTTTTCCGCAGCGCCTGGGCGCATGCTGCATTGGGGGAAAATGGAGGCTTTGCGCATTGTCGAGGATGAAGTCCGTGAGCTGATTCGTCGGCGTGGACTGGACCCTCTGAGTCAAACAGTTGAAGTTCACCGGCTCGTCGAGGCTGCGGTGAATGACTACGATGAGCGGGCACTTCTTGGCCCTTTGCCTCCTCTTGGACATTTGGACAGTGCGCGCAAGTACGTGTTCGACGCCGTTGCTGGCTTCGGGCCGCTCCAGCCGTTTCTGGACGACCCCACGATCGAAGAGATCTGGCTCAACGCGCCCAACGAGGTTTACGTTGCCCGGAATGGCGAATCCGAACTTACCTCTATCAGCCTTACCGGGCAGCAGGTTCGCGACCTTGTTGAGCGGATGCTTAAGCGTTCCGGGCGAAGGCTGGACCTCTCGTCACCTTTTGTGGACGCGGCCCTACCCGACGGCTCCAGGCTCCACGTAGTCATTCCCGACATCACTCGGCGCCATTGGGCGGTGAATATCCGCAAATTCGTGGTCAAGGCGACCCGCCTCGAGCATCTGGTCGAGCTCGGGACGTTGACGCCCGAATCAGCGCGGTTCCTGGGAGCTGCGGTGGCCAGTGGCCTGAACATTCTCGTCTCAGGAGCCACGCAGGCTGGAAAGACCACGATGCTCAACTGCCTGGCGGCCAACATCGGCTCCCGGGAACGGGTCATCACAGTCGAAGAGATCTTTGAACTCCACTTCCCGCTGCGTGATGTGGTTGGCCTCCAGTGCCGCCAGCAAAACCTCGAGGGCCAAGGGGAAATCCCCTTACGGCGGCTCGTCAAGGAGGCCCTTCGAATGCGGCCGGATCGCCTTGTGGTGGGCGAAGTCCGGGAAGCTGAAAGCCTGGACATGCTGATCGCGTTGAATTCCGGGCTGCCCGGCATGTGTACCGTCCATGCCAACTCTGCCCATGACGCCGTGACCAAGATCTGCACCCTGCCACTGTTGGCTGGCGGGAACATCTCGAGTGCGTTGGATGTCAAGGCACTACGGATACGCTATTGTCTAGATTGTGACAGAAGACTTTCGAGCAGCCATCTATTGCCGCATATCCAAAGACCAGGAAGGTGCGGGGCTGGGCGTTCAGCGTCAGGAGCAAGACTGTCGCGAAATAGCTCACAAGCTAGGTTGGAGAGTCGCCCGGGTATTCGTAGACAACGACATCAGCGCCTACAGCGGCCGCGTTCGGCCGCAGTACCGGGATCTCCTTGAGACCATGAGGGCCGGCGCCATTCAAGGTGTCATTGCTTGGCACACCGACCGCCTGCATCGCTCTCCTCGCGAGCTCGAGGAATACATCGATGTGTCTGAAAAGCTGGGCATTACGACGCAAACAGTCAAGGCGGGGGAGATCGACTTAAGCACACCATCGGGTCGGGCCGTGGCCCGCACGCTCGGGGCGTGGGCGCGCTACGAATCCGAACACAAGTCGGAGCGAATCACGAGGAAGAAGCTTCAACTTGCCCAGACTGGGGCGTTTAGCGGCGGACCCGTGCCGTTCGGGTGGAAGATGGAAAACGGCGACCCTGTCATTGTCGAAGATGACGCCGCCGAGATCCGCAAGGCCATTACAGCGACCATCAGCGGCGCCAGTATCGGCTCCATAGTCACCGACCTAAATGCCCGCGGCATACCCACCCGGCGCGGGCAGAAGTGGACGTCCACAGCGGTCAGGAACATGCTCCTTCGGCCAACAAATGCAGGGTTATCGGCCTACCGCGGCGAGATCGTTGGCAAGTCCACCTTCCCTCCGATCATCTCGGAGGATGAATGGAACACCGTTAGGGCCATTGTCACAAACCCATCCCGCCGAACACAGACTGACTCCCGCGTCAAGCATCTCCTAGCGGGACTCCTGATCTGTGGAACATGCGGAAGTGCCATGAAGACATCATCCCGGGCCGGCGGCGCGGGCCGGTCCAAGTTCTACTACAAGTGCCCAACTAAGGGTGAAGGCCATGCCTTCCAAACAGCACAGCCGGTCGAGGAGCTCATTGCTGAGACGGTACTGGGAAGGCTGGATCAGCCGGGCGTTATTGCCAAGCTCGCCGGACCATACGACTCCTGTAACCAGCACCGCTTACAGGAGGAAGCTGTTGCGCTGCGGGCGCGCTTAGACACAGCCGCCAACAGCTTCGCCGACGGCTTGATCACCGCAAAGCAAATGGAAGCTATCACGAGCCGTATTCAAAGCAAGCTGGAAGGGGTTGATCTGGACTTGGCGGCTGCGGCGCGGTCTGTCCTGGTTCCCGCGTCGGCGTCCGACGACGTGAGGTCGTGGTGGGAATCCGCCGGACTGGAGCGTCAGCGGGCCGTGATCGATGCGCTCATGGTGCCCATCGTAGATCCGGTCCGCAAGAGTGCGCCACGAACTTTTGACGAGGAAAGGATCCGCATCGAATGGAGGAACGATGGGACCGACCAAAGAGCCCCGATTGCGGACAGGACTTGACTTCAGTGCCGCTGACCCCCTAGAGTCTTTTATGCTGAAGCAGGAAGACTCGAACGGGAATCTCGGTCGAGTTTTTTTATTGCCAAATCGCGCCGCGCACGGTCAGAAGTTGACTCCTGCACGTTGACACGCCAAGTTGTTTACAATCACGCTTGAAGTATGTAATTAGGATCTCTTCAAGCCAGCAACCCGAACGGTAAAACCGCTCGGGTTTTTTTGTGCCCAAATTTGAGCGCACTCCCCGCCGACCACCTCGGCAGCCCACCCAAACAAAACAACCAAGGCCGTAATCGGTCATGCCCTCTCGGCGTGAGCCCGTTGCGGCCTTTCGATTTAAGGAACCCCTTTGACCACTCCCAAATTCGCCAGCCTAGCCGCCGCGGCCGAAATTGCCGACGTCTCCGTGAAATCAATCCGACGGTATATAACGGCCGGACGCATCACCGGATACCGAGTCGGCCCACGGATGATCCGGGTCGATATCAACGAACTCGAGGATCTCCTGGCACCTATCCCCAACGATGCTGAAAACAACGAGAAGGCACAGGCATGATCCGAGAATCACGCCCTCGGGAGAAGTTTGCGGCTTACGTTTCGAGGGTTGTCGCGGAGGCTCCGGATCTTACTGATGACCAGATAAACCGCATCGCGGTCCTGCTCCGGCCCCCAACCTCCTTCGTTGAGCGGGGGGCAGCGTAACCATGAAGCCAAAGGGAAAGCGCCCCTGCCTGCCAGCCGGGACGCCTTCAAAATCAATGCTTGAAACTTCTGTCATTGTACCTTGCCGCATACGTTCGGTTCGCAACTCGGCGGTGACCCCATGATTCTCTCCACGGTCCAGATCATCGACGTGACGGCGTTCCGCTGGCGCAACACATACGACGCAGGCGAGCTTCAGCGCCACGCTGACGAAGCACTCCTGCTTGCTCGACCGGGCGACGTTGTACGTCTGATCGTTGGCGACCTCACGCCAGCCCCCGTCCAAGAGAGCCTCCAGTGGGCGCGGGAAGATCTGCTTTACAGCATCGAGGGTCACCCCAGCGTCGCCAGAGCATGGCAGGCGGCCCTCGGAGAAATCGAGGTGACCAATCATGGCTGACAAGCGTTTGTGGACGCAGATGGACCTCGGATTCACCAGCAATCCGAAGGTGCAGGAGGTGTTGGCCGAGTCGGCCGGCGCGGTAGTCCTGTACATCCACAGCGTGCTCACGTCGTGCCTGCACGTAACCGACGGCTTCGCAAAGGAGAAGGTCATGGTCCGTGCATCCTTCGCTTCGCAGGCTGACGCTGACTTGCTCGCAAGCGCCGGAATGTGGCACCGCCCTGGTCACGACTGCAACACATGCCCCGCAGCCGTTCCCATTGGCGAGGTCTACATTCACGACTTCGAGGAACACAACCCGATGTGGACCACGCGGGCCGCAGAGACGCGTATCGAGAAGGCTACGAAAGCGGCACGTGCACGCTGGGCCGCCGATTCAAAGCCCGAGGATGCTACTGAGCATGCTACCGAGCATGCCGCGAGCATCGGACAAGCATCCGGCGAGCAATGCTCGGAGGATGCTCCGGCGATGCCAGAGAAGAGAAGAGAAGAGAAGAAGATATTTAGCTCATCTTCGACCACCGCTTTTGATGCGTTTTGGGCCGGATATCCGCGAAAAGTAGGCAAGGCGGCCGCCCAGAAGGCATTCGCCAAGGCGCTGAAGTTCACCGATGTCGAAACGGTCATGTCGGGCGTGGAAGCCCTCCGGACGGAAGTCGCCGGCAAGGATCAGAAGTTCACGCCGCACGCGGCCACATGGCTCAACGAGGGCCGCTGGGACGACGAGCCGTCGGGCCAGTTGCAGATCCCGGTCAACAGCCCGTGGGACCCTAGCTTCCACCGGATGCAGGTGGAAGCATGAATGAGCTCATGACACCGCCGCAGGACCTCGAGGCGGAACGGTCAGTACTCGGGGCGATGATGCTGTCTCGGGATGCGATCCAGGATGTATCGGAGATCATCACCGGCGCGGACTTCTACCGGCCCGCGCACGAAACGATCTTCCGGGCTATCCTCGACATGCAAAGCCGCGGTGAGCCAATCGACGTCGTGACCGTCTCAGGCTCCCTCACAGGGGCCGGAGAGCTCGCGAACATCGGAGGACCCGCGCAGCTCCACGAAATCGCCGCAGGGACGCCCTCAGCGTCCAATGCAGGCTATTACGCGGAGATCGTGGCGAAGCAGGCCATCCGCCGCCGGATTGCTACGGCAGGGCACCAGATTGCGTCCATGGCCCACCAGCCCGGCGACGAGTCCGAACTTGTGGAACTCGCCCGGAAAGCAGTCGATGCGACATCCAAGGCCGCCACGTCGGCGGTGCAGTCCTTTGGCGAGACGATCGACGCCATGCTGGGGCAGCTGGACGAGAAGCCCAACTACATCCCCACCCCATGGGCGGCGCTGAACTCGATCATCGGCGGCCTGCGCCCGGGCGGCCTCTACGTGATCGGGGCTCGACCGTCAGTGGGCAAGTCGGTGATCGCCCTCCAGCTTGCCAAGGCGCTCACGGCGAAGGGCTCGGTGGCGTTCTCGTCGCTGGAGATGTCCGAAGTGGACGTGCAGATGCGGGCAGTTTCCGCGGACCTGCGCATTGAGCTGCGGCGCCTTATCGAACGGGACCTCACTCCGGGGGACTGGGAGAAGATCCGTATCCGCCGGGCATCGTGGCAGAACGTACCTCTATTTGTCGACGACAACTCCGGCGTGACTATTACAGACATCAAACGCTTCGCCAGATCCGTGAACCGTAGGCAACCTCTTGCCGGGCTGGTCGTGGACTACCTGCAATTGATGTCCCAGCCGGCAGGCGACAAGCGACCCCGGCACGAATTCGTCGCCGACATGTCCCGGCAACTGAAGATCCTGGCGATGGACATGAAGATTCCCGTCGTGGCCCTCTCCCAGCTGAACCGAGGCTCGACACAACGGGATGACCAGATGCCGAAGATCTCCGACCTCCGCGAGTCCGGAGCCGTCGAGCAAGACGCGGACGTCGTGATCCTGCTCCACCGGGAAATCATGGGCGAAAAGCGCGGCGACCTCGCCATGCTCGTTGCAAAGAACCGAAACGGCTCCACCAACGTCGCCCAGCTCGACTTCTGGGGCCACTACTCGATGGCACTCGACAAGGGCGCATCTCTGACCCAGCGGGCGGCGGCATGAAGATCACGCAGACCCCATGCACGCCCCATTCAACGAAGGACCCCATGCAAGCGCAATGCAAGGCCACCGCCCGCAGCGGTGAGCAATGTTCAAACCCGCCCATCAGCGGTGGAACCGTGTGCCGAATGCACGGCGGATCGGCTCCAGCCGTGAAGGCTGCAGCAGCCCGCAGGAAGGCCGCTGAGGCGGTAGAAGCCGAGGCTCAAGCGATCCTGGCGCATGAGGGCTTTGCGGGCGTTGAATCCCCGCTGGAAGAACTTTCCAGACTCGCGAATGAAGCGCTCGCGGTCAAAAATGCCAGCGCCGCACGTGTGAACGCCCTCACCAGCATCTCGACCACCAGCAAACTCGGAGTCGAATCACTCGCCGTGGAAGTTGCCCTTTACGAGAGGGCGATGGACCGCGCAGCCAAGTTTCTCGACATGCTCACCAAGTCCGGCTTCGAAGAGCGGAGATTGCGGGTCGCCGAGGGGACGGCCGGCTTAGTGGTGCAAGTCCTGAAGGCCATCTTCGAGCGGCTCAATCTGTCGCCGGAGCAGCAGGCACTTATCCCGATCGTCGTTCCCCAGGAGCTCCGCGCCCTGGAAGTGAAATGACACCTTCCACGGCTTCGAACAGCTCGCCGGTACCTCGCTGGTATTCAGCCTAGGTCGTCGCCCACCGCTTCGTGTCACGAGCCCCATAACTGGGGCTTTTTTTATGAGTCCACAACTTCACCTCACCCAACAAAGGAACCCCTTTCCGTGAACAACAACGAAACCATCCTCAACCCAGAGCAGTGCGCCGGCATCGCGCCTACTCCTCTGAACTACAGCGCAGTCGTAATCCACCAGATCGTTTCCGATTTGGAGGCGATCACACTATCCGTGGAGCGCGGAGAAATCATGCCGACGCCGGAAAGCATCGCCACTCTGATCGACTTCGTCGGACGCCTGAAGATCCGAGCTACAGCAGCCGGCTTCGCATTCCCGGAGGGCGGTGAAGCCCGATGAGCTTCACCTACCCGGCAATGGTCGCCTATGACCCCATTGGGAAGCAGCCCGTCAAGAACGTCTCATTCCAGGCGTATGCGACCACCGACACCGGCTTCACCACGCCCCTGACCATCTCCGACCCGTTCGGGAATCCCATCCCCGGGAACATCCTCAACTCGGGCACTTTCGGTGTGTTCCCCCAGTTCCAGCACGCCTCACTCGAGTCCATCACCCTCGCCGATGCCTCCCGCACCTACACGTGGACGGTACCGGCACTCCAGCAAGACCAGGCCGTCGCGAACTACATCAACCGGCCCGGCAGCGCCACCCAAGCGGCGCTTTCTGCCACCTATGCAACACCCGCCCAAGCAGCCGGAACCGCCGCTGCCCTCTCAATTGTCTTCGGAGGCTAAGCCATGTCCGGTCAGAACATCCTCGGCGCGGCGAGCATTTCCCCGCAAATCATCAAATCGGCGCAACTTGGCACTTCGGACGCCGCGATCTACACCGTTCCAGCAGCTACGTCAGTAAAGATCGCTACGGCCTCGATCTGCAACACCACGGCAAGCGTGGTAAGCGTGTGGGTGTCGCTCGTGCAGTCAGGCGGCACGATTGGGGACGGAACCCATCGCGTCATCAATTCCTACGCGCTGGCGGGGAATGACAGCCTTTCCCTGCGGGACCTTCTTTCCGGCGCGATGCTCGGACCTGGCGACGCTATCGCCGGATATGCATCCACGGCTTCCGCGATCGATTTTGTAGTGACAGGAACGGTGCACGCATGAGATCGCTGATTCAGGGCGGCTCGCTAAGGACGCCTCCCGAGAACGTCACCTATGCTGCAACACCGACCGCGCCGCCCAACCCCGTCGTCGGGCAGACATGGCTTTCCTCCGCGATGGCGGATCTTCGCGTCTCCCCGAACCCGGTAGACCGCAAGGTCATCACTACCGTTGGCGGCTCAGACGGCGACGCCAACCAGGAAGCATCAACCTGGACGGACGCCACTAACTTCAACATGCTCTACACGGCAGGCAACGGCCTCTGGTACCAGTCCTGCCCACTGACCGCAGACCCGACAGTGCTGGCGAACTGGACGAAATACACCACGGGTCCCGTTGTCGGCTCGGGCAACGGTGTGGCCCAGATCAACCACGCCTCCGTCTACGACCCGAACCCGGGGCAGACAGCCGGGCTTGTGTACTGCTTCGGCAACGACCAAGCAGGCAACACGATCAAGGTCTACACTGCCAACAAATCGGCACCGACCGTTTGGACGATGGTGGGTCAGAGCCATGCCCTTGCGGACATGCCAACCGGCGCTCAGCACTTCGGCAACACCTTCGTTGTGCAGGACACTGACGGCACATATGTGATGTTCATCGAGTACCAGGACTCGGCTACCCGCTGGCAGATCGCACAATCCCGCTCGTCATCCCTGACTGGGGCGTTCACGCGGCTTATCGGGGGTATGACCTCGATCTACCCCAGCGCTCAGTGGTCCATGGCTGGCGGTCCGTGGGTCATCCGCGAAAATGGGGCGTGGACGCTGATCTATCACGGAGGCTACGGCTCGTTCGGCAACCTGCCCACCGAGATCTTCCGGGCAACCGCGCCCACTCTCGGCTCTGACAACTGGACGGTGCTCGACCAGGGCAAGCAGTTCATCAGGCGCAGCGGCAAGTACGAGATCGACCAGACCGCCGACTTTGAAGCCGTGCACGCCCCAAACGGGCAGGTCTACGCGTTTTTCACCGGCCTAGACAACCGCTCACCGCTCCGCGCAAGGATCCTCGCGACACCGCTGATGCCCACCCGTAAACGTTGGGACGGCTCAGTCTGGCAGCCAGTAGACCGACCGGTGCAACCAACGGAGGGGACACAGCAGCCAACGCGGCCGGTCATCGCGCAGCTCACCGCGGACTTCTCCGGAACCGCATCAGCGTGGGCGGACCTGACGGGGCTCTCCACCGTCTGGAATCCAACCGGGACTGACTTTGAAGTGGACTTCAAGGGCGTATTCACACCTTCCGGCGACACCACTACCCGCTATCAATTCAGGGTCCAATCAACGGCGGAAGTCTCCGGATCGCCAGTGACGGTCAACTACAACATGGGTGCTGTCACCGGCACAAGCGGCACGCCCGTCAATGTCGCCATGAACGCCGTCATTCCCCGCGCACGAGTCAACATCACAGTGCCGGTGAAAATCCAGTATCAGGTGACATCCGGGGCCACGCTGAACTGCCGACCGGTCGCTCAAGCAGGGTTCGAGTTTGCCACCATGAAGTGCTCCGACATCGCCTATCGGCCATCCCTGACACTCCCCTAGATCGCAAGTGGCGCCGGAGGCAGGCCGCCTCCGGCGCCACTTCACCCTCCTGACGAACCCGCAACTTCACCAAGGAAAACCGCACATGGTCAATGGCATTTACGGTATGAATCACGCTTTGGTTCAGACCATCAAAAACACGCAGCGGCAGATCGCCGCCCTCTCCACCCAGCCCATCCTGCTCAACGCCTCCACCGGTCAAGATGGTGGCAAGGGACTCACGACGGACATTGACGGACTGCATGTCTTCAACGCATCCGGAGCGGAGGTAGCGCGACTAGAGACTACGGATGGCGCCTTAATCATGTATGACTCGACCGAGGCTGAAATCGCCCGCTATGGCCTCCTGGCGCACACTGCAGCGGGGACCTACGGCGCCGAAGTCCTCGTCGGCTCGACATGGGTTCAACTCGGCGCACAAACCAGTACGTGGGCCACCCTCTCCGGCATCCCCTCCACGTACAACGCGACCAACCAGAAATGGGCTCCGGACGCGCACACCCACCCCGGCGGCGACATCACATCGCGGGTGGCTGCGTCAACGGACGCCATCGGCTCGAACTCCGGCTACAACAACACCGTCAGCGGGACCAGCTTCGTGGCCGCATGGCTCGGCAACGATGCAAACTTCTCCTTCGGCCGCAACACATCCTCGGTGCAGTACAAGCAGAACATCCGCGAGCACCGCACAGACCCCGCCGACGTCCTGAAGCTGATCCCGGTCCTTTACGACAGGATCCCGGAGGCGCCGAATCAGGCGCCAACCAATGAATACGGGCTCATCGCCGAACAAGTCCACGAGCACTGCCCTGAGCTCGTGACATGGTTCGACGGCAAAATCGACGGCATCCGGTACGACCTTGTTGCCGTGGCACTGCTCGATGTAGTGAAGCAGCAGGACGCGAGGCTGGCAGCACTCGAAACGGCCATGGCGCAACTCAAGCCGGGCTACACAGCGCCGGCCGCCACACCCGTAACTGCGCACGTCCCAGCGTCCGCAGCGCCAAGCCCCGAACCGACGCCGCTGCCCTACACGATCCAGGCCCAGCCATAGGAGATCCAACCTTGAGCAATGAAGATGCAAACCTCCATGCGGTCATGCCAGCTTCCCAGCAGGACGAGATATGGGTAGCCGCGATCCTCGGCCACCACTACGCCGTGTGGGAGGAATTTCAGAGTCATCTCGCCGTCTTGAAGCAGCAGCCGAGCGGGATGACCAAGAGGCAGATGATTCTCGCAGTCGAGTTCATCAGGAGTCAGATGAGGTGGCTGCGTGCTCACGGGATCAATGCAGAGTTCACCGTTAACGAAACGCACGGCATCGAGGGACTGAAGATCGGTGATCGGCTTTGACCGGGCAAACAGCACTGACGATGATCTATCCAAGCCAATGCGATCTCTGCGTCCCGGTAACTCGGCTTGTCTCGGAGACCTGGATGACAACGATCACCGAACTGGTCCACGAGCAGGTGTGCCGAAACAGCCCACGCCGGAAGGATCAACAGTGAACAACCCATCGGACATGCAGGACAATCAGACCATGAGCAACCTCTCGATCCCGAAGATTGTTCGAATCTTGGAAGGCGTAGACGTCGGCGACGTTGTGATCAAACTCCGCGGGGTACTGGACGCGCTGCCAGTGGACGATGCGAGCGCTAGAGATGTTCATCTGCGAAACCTGATTGAAGCTTTTGTAATTGGCTGGGAGTTGCGGTCGTCCCCATCCGACCGCGACCGGCATTGACCACCTTTCGGGCATGGATGCGGCTTGAGGCAAAGTCGACCTTGATCGCGATCGCCGGCGGTCGGGAGCATGGAGCGGAATTCAGTCAAGAATCGGCTCGGCCGCCTTGAGGATTCGGGAAATGTGAGCCTGGACTTCCGGCGAGGACTGTAGGTCCGTACGCAATGCTGCGGGAAGCCAAGCCTTTCCCTTTTTCACCCCAAGTCGATGACCGAAGCTTTCTAGTTCTCCCTCATGCACGACAACGAGCCTCCGTTCGGCAAGGCCGGTCACCAGCCGGTTAACAGCTTCGGGGTTTCCGCACAATCTCGTGAGAGCATCCAAGCCATACTTCTTCACCTCCTCCCAAGGGCGAAGGGAGGCTCCAAGAGCCTCTCGTATCCGTCGCCTGTTCTCTTCCTCGTATTTTGCCATCGGGTCGTCCTGAAGAATTCTCTGAATTTCTTTGCTCACATCTCGAAACACTTCGCTGACGAGCTGCGAAGTGTCCGCAGAGTTGAGTGGCGCGGTCACCGCGACCCAGTCGTCGTGCAGGCCGTCCCATTCTGAACCTAACGCGGTGACTATGTTTTTAACCACGGACTCGCTGTCCAGAACATCTAGGTCCGGGCATGCCAATACTGGAACCTGGAGCGCCCTGAGAGCCCGTGCGACTTTCGGCATGCCTCCAGTACCCGACGTCGGCACGAAGAGGACGTCTGTTGCTGGCAGCGTACGTTTGGGGACGGTGTCATCGGCGGTCGGGGAGTAAACGTCAAGTGCTGCTTCATAGAACCGGCAGTCGCGCTCGTTCTCTGCTAGAACGACCAGTTGGTGGAATAGCCCGTCTAAGACGTTGCTGTATTTCAATACCGGGTCATCCCAAACTTTCTTGAGGTCACTGGACCGGAGCTGATGTGCCACCGTGGAATCGTCCGTACGCACCATGCGTACGACGGAGAGCGGTGAAGATGAGTTGAGTAGACCCGCTAGTAGGTTTCGGTCATGCGTGGCGAGGATGACCTGCACACCTTTCTCCTTGGCAATCCTCCCCAGTTCCTGCCCAAGCGCGAAAGCTTGCGGAGGATGCAGGAACGCTTCCGGCTCGTCAATGATGAAGATGGGGTACGTGGCGGTGATAAGAGGAATCAAGATCCCCAGCAGGCTCCTTATCCCGTCGCCCTGATCTTCAAGCCTTGGCAACCTATCTAGGGTCGATTGATATTCGGAGGGATCGCCGAACCTCGCCGGATACGGAACGTCCGTCGCCCCAACACGAAGCTGAATGACTTGGTTCAAGTCATCAAGGGATAAGACGATTCCAAGGATCTTCTGCGTGAGGCGATTCAGCTCATCCATGAGCTCTGAGCTTTCTGCCAGGTAGTGCATAGGATGCGACGGTCCTTCGAGGACATTCGATTTCCTGCCCGCGCCAGCCACATTCCGCTCGCCAGCGCCCATCTGCCTCACAAAAAAGTACGCCGCACGCTGCAGGTCCAGATGCTGCGTACCTCCCGTGTTTATCCAGTACTGGAACTCGCTAAGGGCGATACTCGCGCCCATTCGCAGAAAGGACGAGAGCGGTGGGTTTTGAGGATTTGGCGTCAGCACAGCATGTTCGCACAGCCAGTCGAGGAAGTCGCTGTGCGAACCTGAGACGCTGGGTCTCAGTTCTTCAACAAGCGAGGGCACGAGCTCTCCGTTTGGCTGGGTCAATTTGGCGGCGATTTGGGTCAAGAGCGTTGACTTTCCGCAATTGTTACCACCCGCGATTGCGGTTACTCCCTGAGCCTCGAACTCTATGACTGAACCACTCGTCAACCTGACTGAGTCGATCGTCACCCGCAGATTCTCAGCGGAACCCCTCGCCAGCCCGAGAGAGGCGAGTAGGTCGTCGTGCCGAAACTGTTGTGCGCTCATTCCTGTGAATCTACCGCCAAACCGCGGGCTAGACGTGAGGCCTCGGTTGCCGCGTTCAGGAGAGGTCCGCGTTGTCCCACGAACTTGGTGATTACATCGGACTTGGTTCTATACATAAAGGGAACCCTTTATGTAAGATCGAACCATGAGCAATGCAGATCCAGCCCTCAAGGTCATCGGATACATCCGAGTCAGCACGAGCAAGCAGGACATCGGGCCGGAAGTGCAGATTGCCGCTCTCGAGGCTGAAGCCATTCGAAACGGCTGGTCGCTCACGATCTACCGGGAAGATGCAGCGTCGGCGAAGAGCCTCAAGAATCGTCCGATGTTGGCGCGGGCGCTCGCAGACCTGAAGGCCGGCACCTTTGACGCGCTGGCAGTTTCCAAGCTCGACCGGTTATCCCGCAGCGTTGCAGACTTCTCCGGGATCCTTGAGACCGCCAGCCGTCAGCGTTGGGCGCTTATCTGCCTGGACCTCGGCATTGATACCTCCACCATTACCGGCGCTGCCATGGCTCAGGTGACGTGCACCTTTGCGGAGATGGAGCGCAAGAAGATCGCCGAACGTACCAAGGATGGCATGGCGAAGATCAAGGCCACGACAGGCAAGCACATGGGCCGTCGTAGCGTGCTGCCCGAGGCCACCGTCCGCCAGATCGTTTCTGAGCGCGAAAACGGCGCCTCCCTTGCTAGGATAGCCGCCAACCTCAACATGGCCTCTGTGCCCACTGCTGCGGGCGGGAAGTGGTACGCCTCGACTGTTCGGCAGGTACTTGGTAGCTCGGCAGCGGCTCAGCTCGGCCCGAAGTAAGTGGGGGACTGCATCGACACCGCTCGGATGACGCGGGGCCAGTGGATCGCCTACGTAAACCACCACGGCCAGCCTCAGCTTCCGGCGTTCTTGTTAGCAGCCGCCCGAGGTGTCCGCCGTTGCGTCGAACAGACCTGACAATATTGCCTTTCCTACTGACGATGGCGAATAGAAGTACCCCCTCGCGTTGTCAAAGGTCGTGAGTTCAACCAGGACGCCGCCATCAGGATCGAGTGGACCTAGAGTCCGGGCCAAGGTCTCCGACTGGTACTGCAATTGCATGCAGGTGTCCTTTTGCTGGCTCCAGACAAGCTTTGCGTCTCCTGGCAGTTCCTTCAGGGCGGCAACTGTGGCTTCTTGGCTATCAGCTCCTGGGTACTCGGTCATGTCATAGACCAAGACCCGGCCGCCGATATGTTCAACCTGGGTGTACCGAGCCCCGGCGTATTGTCCGATGGGGGGCAGGTCTGGGCTGACATCGTATGCAGAACCCGGAAGAAAGTCCGGATCGGCGCGATGATGGGCCTCCCAGTCCGCATCCAAGGCCCCAAAAGCAGTCAAAGTCACTGTTGAAGGCGGCGCTTCAGGGGTAGACGGCGGAACGAGGATGGGCGTCGAAGGCCCAACCGGACTGGGGCTGATCAGGGGGGTGACTGACGGCGACGGCGTAGTGGAAGCTACCGAGGGCGATGTCGACGGCCGAGGCGAGGCGCTTGGGGCGGCTGCGGAAACGGGGTCAAGTCCGGAACTATTCGATCCCGTTCCGGTCGGCGAGTAACTCAGCGCCGCGCCAATCACGCCGACAATCATGAATAGGGCAACGAGGCCAAGACATCCGAGGCCGGCGATCTTCAGGCCCTTGTGTTTGGATCTTGGTGGGCCACCGGTTGCAGTTGGCGTTCCATTGCTTGGAAACGGCTGAGAATGTTCAGTCCATTGACTGCCGTCCCAATATCGAAGCGCCGGGTGTCCCGACGGGTCCGGATACCACCCTGCAGGTGAGCTCATTTGCATCCCCTTGGCTCATTGGCGCCGGTCACGATCCGGCTTCACCAGTCCTTCGAATCCTAGACCTTTTTATGCGCTCTGCTGCTGAAATTCTTGAGCTGCGGATCGGATCCATGAAGTCATGGTCGCACCGACGACTGACACCAGGACACCCTCGCCTTTAGCCCAGCTCCAAGATTGAGCCAGCGATTCAAAGGGTCGCTACGGATAGCATCTTCGACTACTTCGCCGGCGTGTTCGGGAAGGGGGTTGGCACTCCTCTGCGTCACGATCCTACTCAACGTGTTGTCCGTATTCCTGCCATAGATAAGTGCATAGAACAGCCCCCACCCAGTGAAGGGTGAGGGCTGGACCTGGCCTTTGAACTACGAAGGAACGTTCGATGCGTCCCCGCTCGAAGGGGCGCCTTGGGCAACATGCCCCATTTGTCGGTCTGGAGCGACGGAAACAAGGTAGTCAAGCCCCGATGCTGCGCGGCCGATACCCACAAGCAGAGCGATCAAGCCAATCAGCAGGACTATGACGCCAATGACAACTCCGGCCATGGCGCTACTTCCGGAGTAGTAGCTAAAACTTGCCGGGAGCGAGAAGGTCAACACGACGATGCCGATGAATTGGAGCACGACACCGAGAATGATTGGATATGCGGAAGCCTTGGGCTTGTTCAAAAGATGTCCCCAAATCGGTTGAAATAAATAACATTCCGATGTTATTAGCTCATAGCCGGAGCAAGCCTGCCGACACGGTCCAGATCGCCCATTCCCGTGGCTGAATTGATTCAAACCTGCCAGCCGATGGCGTAACCAAGGATGGGCGCGCAGTGCGGCGCCGCCTGATACGTCTCATGGTCGCTGGACTTCCAAAGACCCAGCCAGAGCAATTGCATCAGCCAGGCGGTCAACCAGCCCACATAACTCGAGCAGCAGATCGCCAAGCCTGGCCTCGTCGAAGGTGACCCATTTGGTCCATTCGGGGGTTGCTCCTAACTGCCGCGCCTCGCGCTGATTGTCCGGCAGATTCCGCCAGCCCTTGCCTGGCACGGGCCAGCTACTGTGTACGACGTCGTTTCGCAGATAGAGCGCGCTTTCAACATCGTTTAGAAGCGGTTCCACCCGTTCTGCGAAAACGGTTGATTCGTCGGGGAAGCTAGACCGTCGAGCCCTTAGTAATCGTCTGCACAACTTGACGCTCGAACCGGCACCCTTGCCTGCGTGCGCCTCCTGCGGTTGGCCACTCAGCGACATGACGAGGTGTTCAAGCTTCATTTCGACCACCGCCGCCACCATGACAACACGACCGACAAGGGCCGGGAATTCTCCGAGCTCGTACCTAAACATGTTGTCTGGGATGCCATAGGGGTCCGTCATACTGCCCGTCTACCGCCTTGAGGTTAGTCCAAAGCCGCGAGGGCTTCTAGTTTTGCCGCGTTGGTCAGAGCCGAACGTCGATCGTCGCGATGTCATGGAAGTTGAAGTCGTTGATGGATTCGAAAGGGGTTAACTTATCCCTCTGGGAGTCGCACATCTGGAGCGTCACCCGTGTGGCCGTATCCCTAATGGGCTCCATGGTGAACGCCTGCGAGGACATGAAACCGTCGCTTCCACCGTTCCCACCCTTGAATGCGGAGACATCGCCATTCTGATCGACGAGTCGCCCTAACAGACTGAGCTGATTCAGAGAGGTGGCAGGCAACAGAACGTGCGCCCTGGTCATCGTGTTCCAAATCTCCAAGCTCGTGAAATATCCACGAAAGCGCAGGCCCCCGAGTTCGACGACGAATTCGGGGTTGTCGGCCACGACGACCTTCTGAAGAAGGTGCATTTCCGGAATCTGCAAGATTTCATCCATGCCCGTGACTAAATCACACCCTCCGATGGCTGACAAGCACATTCAGCAGTTCAAAAACCAAAGGCTAGTGCACCGCCAACACCATGGGCGGAAGGATTCTCCGTCTCATGCGGCTTAGGTCATGTCATTGCGAAATGAATCGTTGCCCATGAGAAGTCGCAGGACTTTGAATCACGAAATCGTCAGAGTCCCGCCCAGTTTTTCTTTCAGCTTGGTCAGTGTCGAGGAATCGGCCGACTGAATAATCCATCGCGTACCCATCAGGTAAGTGTCCTTGCTGAGATCGTGCACAGTCTTGGACAGGTCCGCCTCCGAGTCCTTGCCATAGACAGCCAGCGACAGCGTCTCCGAACACTTGATGTAGTCCTCGCCATAATTGTCGTCGTGCTTCACCGCGTCCCCAGGGCACTCCACGCCAGATGCGGTCACCGCCTCACGCAGCTTCGTTGCGTTCTCGTAGGTAGCATCTTTCTGCGGCCCCCCGCACGCCGTCACCATCGCGAGCGCAAGCATTGCCGGAACGACCTTCCTCATTTTCATTGACTTTCCTCTCATCGCCCTAGCGCTTCTCGACCGCGGCAAGGATGCGGATACAAAATCCAATTCCGGCCAGGAGGACTCCAAGAATGATGAGGAGGAAAGTTCCCAGTGTTGGACCGCCTTGGACGCTATTGCCGTAGGCATCGACGTGCGTTGTGCCGGCGGCGAGGATGGCAAAGATTACGCCAAGTCCGCCAACAATCATGCCGGCACGTATCCACCCGTTGCCGCGCTTTTTTGGGGAGATCTGCTTGCCCCCTGGAAGGGCTGCGGGTGGCTCGAAAGGTCGCGTCTGATCCGTCCAGACATCACCGTCCCAGTATCGCGTCTGAGGCGCGCTGGACGGGTCCGGATACCAACCTGCGGGTGTGCTCATGAGGTTTCCCCATTTTCTCTTGTGAATGAGCCTGTGACGGCCCGGGATGAGACGATTTGCAGCGTTTGCTCTACTTCGAGGCCCGGCACGAATCCCTGGCCGATGTGTACTTCTTCAAGACGACCGTCTGGTCTGCTAGGAGGGGAGTCAATCCGTCGTTGGCGCTGGTGATCCCGGCCGCGTCCAATCTACTCGCGGACTTGAGAGCGTCATTCATGAAGCCGATTGCCTTGGCATCGTCCAAGACGACATTGTCGGCCTGATCGAGCGCGTCAAGGCAGGATGCGGGCGTTACGTCTACATTCACGTCTTTGGTCTCGGTATTAGTCTGGACTTCAACCACAGGGGCGGGTCGAGTTGCGAACCCGACACCTGCACCCAGGGCTATCCCGCCAATGACCAGCGCCGCGGGAAGGGCGAATCTCTTCCAATTCCTGATTTTCGGGGCTCTCGGCTTCTGTTGATAAGGGGCATACTGGGCGGGTGCCTGATAGATCGGCTGGGCCGGATCGGCCGGCGTCTTCGGAGCGGTGCTGTTTTCTGTCATGCCTCTGTCCCCCATGGGATGTAGTTGTGTCTGATGAAACGGGTTGAAAATGCTTTTTCTGAGCTGAGATCGATCGCCAGTGCGTGTTCGCTAGGCGCGGCGCTACCGCTGGCCGATTGCGAAGCGCGCCCGGTCGAGAGCGCTGCGTTTGTTTTTTGGTCCCCCATATTTCGAAATGAGCTTTTGTTTGCTCGGATTGATCGTAAGTGGCGTGCGCCCGATAGGGGCTAAGCGCCCTCGTGTCGTCGTCAGATCGAAGGCCGGCGCGTCCTGCGGCGCAATGACGGCGGCGAGGGCGGTGGGGTCTCGGAAAGCGACAAGATGGCCTGGAGGTGCTGCTCAGTGAACCTGATGCTTCGTTGGCCTAAGTCGAGCGAGGGCCACTTGCGAGTCTTGGCGTTTTCGCGGACCTTGCGGATGTTGATTTGGAGTATGTCGGCGATTTCCTGGGCCGTGTAAATGCGCGGAGCCCCGGCATTCGGTTCATCAGTGGTGTTTGACATGGTGGTATTCCTTCGGGATGAGGGCCCAGATCGCGGCCCGGGTTTCGGTGAGCGTGAGGTCGGCGTCAATAATGGCCTGGATCGCGGTGCGGATCGCCTCAGTGCCGCCGTCTGGCGTACTCGCGGATGGTTCGCAGTCGGCTATCGCGGTCATCGCCTATCGCGCCGTGCCGTCAACGACGTTCCGCCGGCATGCCGCTTTGGACGTAGCGGCGAGGGCTATAACCGGCTCTGGGAGTAAGGGCCGGAGCCTGAAGCTTGCCCTCGGCAAGGAGAGCCGAGCCCTTCGTGCTGGCTTCAGCCAAGGCGGTGAAGATCTCAGCCATGGCATCGATCGAGCCGCGCAGACTGAGCGTGCCCGCCTCCGTCGCAACAGTGGCGCCGAGACTTTCGAACAGCTCAAGCGGGATTTCAACGTGGGCGCCGGCGCTCGCGGTGCCGTTTGTGGGGCTGATGTTCAATAGCGGCCCCACTGCCTCGTTGTTTGACTCGATCCACTGGCCTTGGAAGACGTGCGTTCCCGTCTGATCGTGCTCGGAAACCAGGCGTGTGCAACCTTCGATAGGGCACGTATCCGCGGCCGCGTTGATCAAAGCATCCAACCAGACCAGCACCGCTCTAGCGCTCGGGCAGACCGGATCCGGAAATAAGTCCTCATTGATGTACCGCTTGAGTTCACCCTCTGGCGTCCAGGTAGCCGAGGCCATCGGCATGCCTTCCGGATCAACGATGGTCGGCCCAACCCAACCATCGAATCTGTCGGTGAAGTCATCCGGGTTGGCAGGCTCAAATCCTAGTGGGGGCGTGAGAGCTTGCCTACTGCGGTCCTTCCGGGATTGGCTGCGAACTTCCCCAGTGTTCATGGTTAGACCTTCCAGTTAGTGTGTCCGATTTGGTGCGATTGGCCTGCCAGAGGTGCGGGACATGCCGACAAACTGCGCATGCTTACCGGCGAACTTCGCCTTGAGCTCTTACGGGTCTGTATTTACCGTCGATTCATGCTGTGCTTCGACATTAAGCGCAAGTGCCTTCGTGGTTCCAACAGTCGCATCCTGCATCGATCTCGTGGTCCATTGCAGCCGCCACGCGGACGGACGCCGTCAGGTCACCGAGATCCTTTCATTGGGTCGACGCGTGGAGAACGGCATCATCGAGTCGTCCAAGGTGTTCGCGATCCAGGACGGCAGGCTCCAACCCATTTCGAATTCCATGCCCGCCACCGAGAAATTTGCCCGGGCTGGTTTTGATGTCGCCGCGCTCCTGGAGCACTGCTGATGGCGGCCGTGCTGGGCGTTCTCTTCGGGCTTGGCGTGTTCCTCGTGTGGTGGTCTACTTGGGAGCAGCCGCTCGAAGCCAAGGAACCCAGACCGAAACGTCTTGAGTCCTTGTTGCTCACGGCAGGGATCGAAAAGGTCAGTGGTGGAGGATTCATCGCTTCGTGCCTCGGGTTGGGACTTTTCACCACACTGGCGATCTACATCGCCACAGCGTCCTTTTCGATCGCAGCGTGCTTCGGCCTGTTTGGTGCGTGGCTTCCCTTGGCCATTGTCAGCTGGCGGGCGCGCAAACGGACCACCATGCTCAGGGAGCTCTGGCCCGACGTGGTCGACCATTTGCGCTCGGCAATCCGCGCGGGACTCTCGCTTCCCGAGGCGCTTGTCCAGCTCGGTGACAAGGGCCCCGATGAACTGCGGTCCCTCTTCCGCGAGTTTGGTGCGGATTACCGTTCCGGCGGCAATTTCGATTCAGCGTTGAGCAAGCTGAAGGAGCGCTTGGCCGATCCCGTCGCCGACCGGATCATCGAGGCGCTCAGACTGACCCGCGACGTCGGCGGATCCGATCTCGGCCGGCTTCTGGGAACTCTCGCCGAGTTCCTTCGTGAGAGCGCGAGGACCCGCAGCGAGCTTGAGGCACGACAGTCATGGACCATCAATGGAGCGCGGCTGGCCGTTGCCGCCCCGTGGATCGTCCTGATGCTGCTGGCCAGCAGGCCTGAAGCTGTTGCGGCCTACAACTCCCCGGCCGGAGTCAGCTTGCTGGGAGGCGGATTGCTGGTA
The DNA here is from genome assembly GCF_030812595.1 of Arthrobacter bambusae. Lineage (GTDB taxonomy): Bacteria > Actinomycetota > Actinomycetes > Actinomycetales > Micrococcaceae > Arthrobacter > Arthrobacter bambusae_B. The sequence goes on along the minus strand of NZ_JAUSSZ010000004.1, from coordinate 62,673 downwards.
TCGGGCCTCTGCTACTGGATCATGCTGCGCATCGGCGCCCTTCCTGAAGACGAAAGGGTGCTCCGATGATGGCACTGACCGCTCCGACTGTGTTCTGCGGATTACTCCTGGGCGCCGGATTGTGGCTCATCCTCGTCCGCATGCCAATTATGCGGGCCACTTCCTTTGCGGAGCGCATCGACCCGCAACTCAGGTCCCAGAACCTTGAATCGCGTTTGCTGTCCGCACCGCAGGACATCGCCCCGTTCGGCCCTCTGGAACGCATTCTGCGGCCGGTCTTCCGGGACGCCGTCAGCTATCTGGCGAAGTTCAACCTCGGGACCACTTCGCTCAACAAAAGGCTCGCGAAGGCCGGCTGTGGAAAGTCCGCGATCGACTTCCGCGCAGAGCAGCTCCTCTGGGCGGCAGCGGGCTTTGCCGCGGCGGTTGTCGTGGTGGTCTTGAGTGCAGCCGGAGGACGCTTCAGTCCCGGGCTTGCGGTCGTCTGGGTCTTGGTTTGTTCGCTCGGCGGGTTTCTCTTCCGCGACTACATGCTGCGCGTGCGGATCAAACGGCGGGAAAGCCGGATGCTTGCGGAATTCCCCAGTGTTGCCGAACTGATGGCGCTCGCGGTAGGGGCGGGGGAGAGCGCCAGCGGTGCCCTCGATCGAGTGTGTCGCACGGCCCGCGGCGAATTGGCGAGGGAGTTTGCCTCGGTACTGGCCGCCACGCGGGCCGGCACGCCCTTGGTCGAAGCCTTGCACGAATTTTCAGGACGCACCGACCTCGGTCCGCTTGTCCGATTCGTGGATGGAATTGTCGTTGCCGTCGAACGCGGCACTCCATTGGCCGATGTCTTGCGGGCGCAAGCCGCGGACGTCCGCGATTCAGCCAAGCGGGAGCTGATGGAAGCCGCCGGCCGCAAGGAAATCGCCATGATGGTGCCGCTGGTGTTCGGAGTCCTGCCCCTCACCGTGATCTTTGCCGTCTATCCGGGCTTGGCCGCGCTGGATCTTGGCTTCTGATGACGATCACCGACGAGCGCATTCACTTCGATCACCTGGACATTCGCTCGAATGCCAAATCCAAGGAACTGCGCGGATATCCGCAACGGATGCCTGCACGCCGAATAGGGAAAACGAAATGGGGAAAACGAAATGGGCAAAATAAACAAGCGTGGACGACGAGGCTGGCCCGTCTTGGGACTTTTGCTGTGGCAAGCCTGCACTGTTCTGTCGTCCGGATCAGCGCTTGGAACGGCCCCGCACCGAAGCTCGGTCCTCGCCGACGATCATCCCGAGCGGGGCGACGTCCCCGGCTGACCAAGGATATTTAGATACCCACGTCAGCGCCCAATGTGGCGGCGGGGGTCAAAAGGCCCGGCGCCCCGGGAGTCCCCGGATGGCGAGTGCGTGTCACCGGAGTAGGAACCCTCACGCACGCGATATCGTTAGGCCATCGCATCGCATCGCGTCAGAATATTTAAGTTGGGGGACCCTTGAAACGCTACATCTCTGCCGTCGTGGCATCTGCAGTCATCCTGGGGCTCACTGGCTGTGGGGGAGGGCCTCCCCAAGCATCACAATCGTCCCAGTCGACTAGACCGTCCCCAACGCACACAAAGATCTCCCGCGCTGTCCCTGACGTGGCGGGAAAGTCGTACCCTGATGCTCGTAGATCCCTTACGGACGTGGGCTTCTTTGTCACCGTTGTCGGCAAGGACGGAAAGAAGTGGTCTATCCTCCCGGACGGCTCCGCGCGGGTCGTCTCAACGCAACCAGCTTCCGGGACTGTCACTGACACCGGGGATATTCAGATTACGGTCGACCGCTCCGAAGGTGATCAGCAAGCCGCTGACAAGGCCATCGCTGACAAGGCCGAAGCCGACAGGGCCGCCGCCAACAAGGCCGCCGCTGACAAAGCAGCGGCCGACAAAGCGACAGCTGACAAGGCCGCCGCTGACAAGGCTGCAGCGGAGCAGCGCGCCGCTGCAGCTGCGGCTGGGACGGCCAGTCAACAGAACGCACTGAGGACAGCTGCTCAATACCTCAATTATTCCGCCTTCTCGCGGACCGGCCTGATCGGGCAACTGGAGTACGAGAAGTATTCGACCGAGGATGCGACTTGGGCCGTGGATCGTGTGACAGTCGACTGGAACGTGCAGGCAGCCAAAAGCGCCAAGGAGTACCTCAAATTCACCGCCTTCTCTCGCGGCGGGCTGGTCGACCAACTGATTTACGAGGGCTTCACCCCGGAGCAGGCCGAATACGGAGCGAGCCAGACGGGTCTCTGACGGTCAGGATCAGTTCCAGTTGTTACCAAGCATTCCAATCGCAACGCGTTATGATCCCACTAATTCACGCAGTCACAAGCCCGTGGCCACGCGTTTTAATACCAGCCTCAATGTGCGATTCGAATCGTATCGATCGCCTAAAATCCAAACTAGGGAAAAATGAGAACAGATGTATTCGCTGTCGTCCTGGCGGCTTCAGCTTTGGCTTTGGCTGGCTGCGGGGCATCCGCGGCCCCCGAAGCCGCTTCAACAACGACTTCCTCTTCGCCGACGGCCACTCCTACCCCCGTTCCCAGCACCATTACGGTGTCAGAGAAAGCGACCTGTACGCAGCTGATCGGGCCGGCCGAAGACGGGCCACTCATAAAGTACGTTGTCGGCATTACTACCGGTAACGCGTCAGACAGCGTTGGAATGGCCAAGGTCGCAGCCGCTCGCGACGACATCAAAGAGATCGCCAAGCGGGCCGACCCTGAGATCAAGAACCTAATTACGGCGCTCTTCTCGACCGACGTGAACGACTTCAAGGCCGCGGGAACAGACCTTCTCACTCGCTGCAAATAACCTCCAGCAGCGCGGGCTGCCGCGTCCGATGAGCGAGGCACCCAGTGCGCCGCCTAAGAGGGGTATCCAGAATTCCATGGGCTAAAAGTACATAACAAGGACACTCGTCAGGCGAGTTCTTCATCCAACACGATCTCAGGTTCTTCTTTTTCCACGTCTTCCTCGGGGGAACGGATCAGAGCACGGTTTCCGGAGTTCAAACCTTCGTCATCGGGCGTGTGCGTTCCTATGTCTTTGCGGACTTCTTCCACGAACAGGATCAACACACTGGAAAAGCGCATGTTCAACTCCAGCTGTCGGGTGAAAGCCCTACCTATGCGTGCATGCCTTCGCCTCATTGCAGCCTCGGACTCCGAAGGATCATCGTCATCGTCGGCAAAATATTCGAGGTGGGTTTGGCGGTGGTGAGCATAGAGAGATGTGAGGGCATTGTCGAGGTCGCGGGCAGTGTATCTGACCGAGGGCGAACCGAGGATCTTGACTTTGCCTCGTTCGACGATCAATTCTTTTGGATTAGTCTGAGGCGCGGTTCGAAAGTTCAGCGTGTCAAGCGAGGCATGCAACGACTGAGCCTTCAACATGAAGTCTGTATACGCCTGCAGTTTCTGGTCCCTTAGCCATATCTCTCGGTCCCGCTCCTGGCTTAGCCTCCATTGCTCAAACTGGGCAGAACGGGTTGAGTTGAGGGTGTCTTTGGTGTTCTTTCGATTGATTGCCGCGGTTACACCGGCCCCGCCTAGTCCGGCGACGATGGCCGTACCAGCAGTAATTAGCAATCGGATAGTCTCCGCGTCCATAGGGACAAGATACACAGAAGACCCTTCCATTTCTGGAAGGGTCTTCGATGCTCGGTCTACTATTCGCGCGGCCAAGCTCCGTGCTCTGCGCTATAGACCTCCCAGCAGCTGTGTTGCGGGTTGGTTAGCCTAGGGTCTGGATGCCATCTTCGCTCACCATCAGTCGGCGTCGATGCGGCTTGACTGTCATCTCGAACCATCATTCACCCCCCGTGAGTGGTAGCGAACCTACTACATTGAGTGCATCGAATTTGATCTTTGGGAGCCCAAGGTCTTGTCTCATGGCATTGGTCAGGACCTTGTGTACCGCATGCATTTGGTTCAGGATTGCTTCGATTGCTTCGATTGCTTCTAGGGCCTTAGGGACGATAAGTGGCTTGACGTCTTCTATGCTGAGGCGTTCCAATTCTTCTTCCCCAATCGAATCTGCAATTTTCTGCGGAAGATCGTGCATAAGACCGCTCAGCTTCTTTGTTAGGTTGATCATGTCTACCGCGTGGTGCAATACCTCGCCGCTCCCTACCAGCATGATGTTCATATATGCCCTCGTCCTTGAGGCGTCATAGCTTTCTTGCTCCGTGTGCTCTTTGACAAGAAGCAAGGAAAGTCCCCATAGACATAGGATTCAAGTCATGGAGAAAACTTGTGTATACCTTGATTTTCTCGGTTCGAGTCCATTGCTCATGTTCTGTCGTCTTGCCAAGCTTCGACCCCAGCCAGCTACCAACAAGCGCAAACCCAGCGGTTGCGAGCGGCAGGAGTAGCCACCACCATTGACCCTGCTTTATCAACTCGTCCATGCCCAAAACCTACAGGATAGGCCCTGCCACAGGAGAAGGATCGTCGGGGAGCCAGGAGGGTTGGCTGCGGTTGCCGCTATTCTCAATTCGTTCCCCGCATTTCTGCGTCGCAGTGCGCTTGCTCCGTGACAGATTCTGCAAAAAAATACACAGCATACACAGTTGTCAACCGTGGCTGCATGACTCCGGCGGCGACCATTCCAAGACTCTGGGTCTTCGGCACATATGATCTAGGTGCTGGCTTCGAGCCGGTTTTCTACTGCCTGACTGCCGCTGGGGAGAATGATGAGACGTCTGAAAGTGCCGGGCGGAACCACGAGTTTCATACTGGGTGCGGGGTTTTCCAAGGCTGTTAGCAGCCACATGCCGATTACAGACGAGCTGGGCGCTGACTGCGTGCGTAGAGACCCCGATGTGTTGGGCAAAGCTGTCGGACCAGGGGGACAAGCCCGTCCGAACTTTGAAGTTTGGCTTTCTCGCCGCGCTGAGGATCAGCCTTATCGAACTACCGCCGAAAATCTGGCGGCACGTGCGATTTTCGCCGGCGCAGTTCCAATAATTGCTGACAGTCTAAATGAGCGTCAAATGCAGGTTCTGTCTGAACCTGCGCCAGTGTGGCTGCGGCGCCTTGTGTATCTGTGGCATTCGGAGAGATCGCCGGTCATCACCTTTAACTATGACTGCCTTGTTGAGTGCGTCGTTGATACGTACCGACTTCCGGCGTTGGACGACCGAGGCGGAGTGCCGTGGGCATCGGTGCTGCGTTTCGTGCCCAAGCCAGCGACGCCGGAATCCAGTGGAGAAATGCAGGGGCGAGCGCCGTGGGAGACCTTTCGACTTCACAAATTGCATGGATCTTTGAATTGGTTCTGGACTGCCGGTGATATGTCAGGAGCCACAATTCAGCGGGGTCGCTTACCTGGTTCATACGGCGAAGCGAAGCCTGTTTCGGAATCTGAGCGAAGTTGGCGACATCCTGGCAGGGAGACGTTCATTGTCCCTCCTTCTGCTTTGAAGTCTAGTTACTATGGCAATCCTGTTACCAGGGAGATATGGTCGAGTGCTCACAGCTCACTTCGACGATCTTCCAAGGTCGTGCTCATGGGATATTCGCTTCCTATGACAGATCTTTCCACTGCCGGCCTTGTTGCGTCCGCTGTAGAGACGGGACGTATATCCTCAATCGATATTGTTGATCGAAATCCCGATGCCGTATGGGCGAATTTGAAACAGATCGCCGAAATCCCCGACAGCGCCGTCCGACTATTCGGTGGGGACAAGGCTATTGAGAAGTTTGCAGGGGCAGAGTGGCGGGAATACTGCTGGGAGGTAGCAGCATACTTGGAGGTACTCGCGTCTGATGGCCATTCGGCTGTCCGCGGCATTCTCGTGTACTGGGATGGGCTTCAGGTTGCGGCTGCCGTGTCGACCGTCCGGACTGGCGACGTGCTTTCGGTGGTTATCGATCCACCAGGGCAACAATGGGACGTGACCAGCCCCGAGCGTTCTCCAGATATTCCTTCGGGGAAAGGCTTGGAGCGCTTGCTGTCCCTACAAGAATTCCGGGACGGGCTTTCAGGAGCACATATGGTGGAAGTGCGGTCTCCTACGGGAGCGACCAGCCCCGTGCTTGACGCTAACTACGTTGACATGACTGCGGAGAAGACGGGGCATGGTGTTTGGATGGTTTTAAAGTGTCCTGCGCTGGAACCGCCGGTCATGATTCCCGAGCAATCGAATTAGGTCTAACTGTTGCTGGGCAGCGAGAACAACTATGGGAAGCCAAGATTGACTGCCGATTCCTTCAAGTTTAACGGTCGAGGCATTTCGACTTATTGACAAATCCGGAAAAACGGCGTCCAATTGCTGACTCCCAAAGCTAGATGGAAGAAACCTTCGGGTCTAGCAAATGATCCAACGACGAGACTGATCAAGAACCTGGACTAGGTTCTTGAGGATTCACAATTACGTCAGGCGACACAAACCAGTCCGAGGCTGGAATTTTAAGTGGCCCACTCCACGTTCTCAAGATTAAGTTCCGCAGTAGAAACACTGACCGATCGTCTGGCTTTGTGGGTTTTTCGGGATCGTCCTTATTCTTGATTAAAGGTGGCCAATTCTTCGTGTACGACTCCATTGCCCCTAGCAAATGTTCTCGTTTACGGGCTTCGTCGAATCCGAAGGTCCCCTCGGAGAGCAGCCAGTCCGCCATCGCTATGATGTTCGCAATTTCATGAGCCTGCCCACGATTGCCAGCATGAAGAAGAAGATATACGAGCTGGCTATATAACAACTGGCCCACGGCTGGAGTGTATTTGGCCCACCGTCTCCGCGGCAGTCTACTACTCAGAACTGTGAGGGCTGCGATACCGGCCGTGCGTTCCTGGGACCCGCCCACTAGGTGTGTCAGGGCGGACACGACCAATTCGTTCTCCCGTTGGCGGCGGTTACCCCATGCGGTAACAGACACACTGGAAATCGTGGCAACAACCACACCCAGTAAAGCGATCCAAGCCGCTTCCACGGAGATATTCATAGTGGATGATCCCTCGCATCTTCAACGTAGTCAACGGGATGCCTAAGCTAAGTGACTGCAGCGCTGGATGAGGTTGCACGGCACCGGATCCTGCGTCTCAGGCATGGACGTTCTTGGGTGCAGCCTATGGCTTTCACTACTCTGACCAGACTGGAAACTTTTCGATTGCCGTCCCAGAGGTCGGAAACCATGCCGAGAAAGGTCATCGCCCACGAGCACTTCGATACGGACCTCCTGAAGATGTGCTGGTTGTTTGGCGCCCTATCGCCGAGCCCCTGCCGGCCTTCCAGATTAACCAGGCGGACGGCATCACGCCGAGATGCACTATCGGCCGAAGGACTTTCCGGCGCTCGCCCGGGGCATACTCGAGGCCGCCCGTCTGGACCCTGCAACGGCGCGCGACGAAACATCAACCGCTTAGTGGGGGGCGCTTATCAGTTCAGATGGCGGTTACCAGTGATTCGCTGGTTCTTTCTTCGCACCCAATCTGGGATACCGACCCGAAGTCGACGGACATTGTGGATCGCGGTCCAGAGGCTCAGGAATCAAGCGGTCATCGTCCTGCCATCTCATATACGATGGTTAATTGAGAATTTCAGGCCTGGAGTTTTTCGATTATGCGTTGGGCTTGTATTTGGATAATTGACAATATCAAAACTCGTATCATAACCTATTCATAGATGATAGCTTTTTGAGACGAGAATGTGAGAGAAATTGTGGCAGTTATTGGTTATGCCCGTGTCAGTACGCAGGATCAAAATCTTCAACTCCAGCTCGATGCCCTGAAGGGAGCTGGTGCCGTCAAGATTTTTGAGGACCAGGGAATGAGCGGCGCAAAGGCGGAAAGGCCAGCTCTTCGGAAATTGCTGGAGCACGTGCGGGAAGGCGATGAAGTTGTAGTTTGGAAGCTGGATCGAATCGCGCGAAATACTCGGAATTTGCTTGACCTGGTAGATGAGTTCAAAGACTTAGGAGTCACCTTCCGCTCAGTGACTGACGGAATTGACACCACGGGCCCGATGGGCAAAGCGATGATTACCATCATGGGAGCCTTGGCAGAGTTGGAACGGGACCAGATCGTTGAGAGAACCAAGGCGGGACTCGAATCGGCGAGGGAGCGCGGTCGTCTGGGCGGACGACCCCGCAAAGCAACGGACGCGAAGATGACTCTTTGCAAAAAGATGTTCGCCGAGGGCCACCCTTCGAAGGAGATAGCCCAGGTACTTGGCCTGAGCAGGGCAACGGTTTACAGGTACGTGCAGGTCTAGGTCCCGGACAAACGTATGGCGTTGAAAGCCGCAGTTAGTGGCGTGGGTCTAAACGAGCCGAGGTGCTCAGAAATGGGCGGCTCGGACGCCGTCAGGCGCCAGCGTTTGGCAGCTATTACTTGCCCGACATATACTTCCAAACCGCTGAATCGAGGGCTCTGGGAGTGCAGCCAAGCCTTGCAGCAGCGGCAATGTACATGTCACTTAATTGCTCATACACCATGTCGTCCACACCTGCGGCGGACGCGAATGCAATCAAATGGCTATCAATCGCCACGCGCTCTTCTATGCCTACGAGCATCGCAAGATAGTCCACGGTCTTGTTCTTTACGCCCGATATGGACCTCAGGCGGGCGATCAACGGCTCGGATTTGGCCGGATCTGTGTAGGCAGCGTACAGGTCCTGGGTTGTCTCGATGCCAAGTTCCTGCAATGCGGCAGCTAGATTTTCTATAATGGCCAGTTTTTTCCGGCCTTTCCAATTAAGAACCGAAGGTAGGTCCCCTCCGCCCAGGCGCTGAACGAAGCCTGAGGTGGTGTCGGCGTCCGGCCAAGCCTGCCTCAGCGCACGGACTCTTGGTAGCACGACGTTCTTGTACCCAATGCCGGCCTGTAGTGAGGCGTCGGTGATTACTGCTCCCATGTGGGACCATTCGTCACCCACAAGAAGGGGAGTTATTCCTTCTTGACGGATGTATTGGAGAAGTAGCTGAATATCGGTTTCAGAAGGGCGCGCCGGATACACGGTAGCAACAGAAGAAATTGTCATGGAACCTTTATATCTAAAAATCAGTGACCATGGGCATAGACCTGCCCGAACTCATGCAGCCATTCAATAACGGAGGAGCCTAGCATCCCGGGTCCGACATTGAGACGCAAAGAGCCTCCGAGAAGAAGAGTTCAATTTCGGTTCTTCTCGGAGGCCCGGTAAGCACTACGCGTTCCGATTTTCGATTGTTTGCAAAGATGCGGTGCGATCGTTAGTTATATGCAGGAGGCTGGCGGTTACTTCAGCCCTACCTGATCGGCCGCGTATCCGGCCTGCGCATCGGTGAACTGGTTGCCGGCAGCGCTGGTTAGCTGGGCGATCAGGCTCTGGCGTGAGAAGCCCATGCCCGAGGACATGTAACCCTTCGCCGCCTTGACGGCCTCCGCATTCCAGTCCGCACCAGAGTTGGCGACAGCGGCCTCAGCCTGCGGCGCCGTGAATTCGTTACCGGCACTCGATGTGAGCTGCTTGGTAAGCGAAGCCTGGGAGAAGCCCATACCGGAGGCCAGATACCCTTTCGCCGCTTTGAGGGCCTGTCCGTTCCAGTCTGCACCGGAGTGATCGACAGCCCACTGAGCGTCGGCCTGCGCGAACCCATTGCCAGCACTCGACGTGAGTTGCTTGATAAGCGAAGCCTGCGAGAAGCCGATACCTGAATCCAGGTAGCCCTTTGCTGCGGCCAGGGCCTGAAGCTGGGCAGCGGTCCCGCTCGGTGCAGCGGGTCCAGCGGCTTGTGCACTCGCCGCCGAGGTGGCCCCAGCGCTCGTCGCTGCGGAGTCCTTCTTGCCGGAGTTAGCAGCGATCACGATGATTATGATGACCAAAAGAATCAGTGGGAAAAGGAAGCGCTTCTTTTTGAACCACGGACGGGACGCCTTGCGGTGGGCTTTGTCAGCTGCTGCTTGGGCTTTGGCGTTTCTCTTGGCACTCTTCTTATCGATTTGAGTGTTGATTTCTGTCATTGCGGATCCTGTCTAGATTGCTACTTGAATGCGAGAGGAGGTCTTGTCCCTGAGAAAAAGACTCCTGGGCTGCACCCCAAGTTCATTTCGTCTGACACGATCCCCCAACTAAGACTTGACGATAGTGGCCGGTGTGGCACGTGGCAAATACTACGGGTTATAGAGTTTCGTGTCGGAAGAGAGTTATTTTTCTGTGGAATGCCGTTATCGTCTGGGCGCCTCGAGAGCCCTGAATGTGCGCGGTTCTGGGGCATCACGGGGACCTGACTCGGGACCAACGTCAGATAGAAGCCATACGGGGATGCTTCATGTTCCAGACGGACAAGTGAGCGAACTGCGGCGTTCGATTCCGGATCGCGACTCTGATTCCGGTAACCGTCTGGCAACCGTTCTGGGCAGAGAAAGACTCGCTCTTGAGCGTCTCGTGGTCACGGACCGTAAAAACGTTGTCGCCAAATGGCGCGATCCTAAGATCGCCCAGGGTCGCTGCCAGCTGTCGGACCTCTTGGGCTGGCGTGGCAGCCTCTGGCACAGTGGCGAAGAGCTGGAGATCCATGGCAACCGCGTCGGCCAACTGACCGTAGTGCCGCAAGAATAGCGAGTGTGTCCCAAATACTTCGATCATCAAAGCTTCTCCTTCAAGCCCAAGGATGACTCCGCGCTGACCTTCGAGTGGGAGTGGCAGGCGGAACTGTTGCGGGATCGTCCTATTTCGGCTGGCGTTCAGAAGCTCCACCAAGGAGCCTGTTGGGGATGATCCGCTGACACCCTGATGTCGAGAAATGCGCTCCCATATCCGCCCCTGACGGTTGCCCTTCGCCGGAGTGTGGAGCTCTGCCCTGACGCTGAGAGGAGCGCGGCGGGCAGTGCGGCTGTGAGAGCTGCTGCCACCCCATCGTCCCTGCTCAATGCAAAAGGTTTCTACTTCCCGGCGTTCCCCGACCCCAAGGATGACATCGGCTGCACAGACCCGGTGTTGGTGACCCCCTTCCAAGAGCTCGCCTTCCACCAGTAGTGCAGGCTTGGAGCCGTGATTGCTGATGCTGAGCTTGCCGACTTGGGGGCCCGACGCAAGCTCTGTCACTTCAAGCTGGCTGCCGGTTCCCGTGCTGATCCCGAGCTGACCACTTGCATTGGTCCATACCGGAAAGATGGTCAGGGAGCCGAGCTGCGTGCCGGCACCGATGTGGAGTTGAGGGATTGTCATGTGCTGCCTTTCACGGGAAGCGGTGTTGTAAAAATTGCAAAATGTTCAAACGGGACGTATTTCTCGATATTTCTTTCAAAATAGCTGTTTTGTGAATCCGCAAATTCTCCGCATAAACATTTATAACATAAATTGATGCGATATGCCCTATTTAATTGCATTAATCTATTTAGCTCTTTTAAATGCTTCGCGTTCGCCGTTGCAAGTTTTGTAAAAATCGGGTGTCGTTCCGCCGCAGTTCGCCTTCCTCCCGCGGGTAGCCCGAACGCCCATTGGTCGAAATTCAGTGAGGGCGCGCGGTGAGTCATGGGATTCCAGGCAGGTAGTTCCTAGACGGTGGCAGTGGAGATTGGAACCCATAGAGATTTGAATGGTATTCACTTCAAGTGTTCAAAGGTTTGGGCTCAACCGCTGTGGGGTGCCCGTTGATTTGTCTCTATCGCCGACTCCATCGCGGCTGATAATCAAGTACCATCCTGAGGAAGGCGGCAGATCATGCAGACACTCAGGACAGGCCTGATGCCTACTCGACCATGCCGCAGCGCCTAACTGATCGTCTCGACTAACTGATCGTCTTAAGCAAAAGGGTGTAACTGGCTGACTTTATCTGTTGCCAGAACCAAGACGGAGGCATTCTAGGGCTAGACTGGCGCGCAGGTTACAGTGAATGACTTGATCCCCGGAGGTTATTGAATGGCGTCGAGAAGATCCCGAGGCCGGAAGCGGAGTAAAGCCGACCAGAGCCTACTCGGAGGGCTCGTGGTCATTATTGGAGTCATCCTTTTCGTCGCTTGGGTTAGTAACAACCCCGAGGGGGCAGGAATGCTCGGCATCCTCATCCTGATCTTGGCGTTTGCGGTAGGCGGTCTCTGGTATTGGCGGCGCAGGAAGAGGATCGAGCGCGCTCGATTTCACGCTCGCAACCTCGGCGAGCTACTAGTCTTAACCCCGACTCAGTTCGAGCACGCGATCGGTGCACTATTAACCTCGCTGGGCTATAGGGAAGTCAAAGTCTCTGGTAAGGCTGGCGACCTCATGGCCGATATAACCTGCCAGAACTCACAGGGTCTTCTGGTCGTTTGCCAATGTAAGCGCTGGGGGCCAGGGCATTCAGTAGGTACTCCCGAGGTTCAGGCGTTTATTGGAATGAGGCACGCGCATTACGGTGCGGCCGAGGGCATCTTTGTCACAACGTCTTCGTTCACTGCACCTGCACGTGCCCTGGCGAAGCAGCATGGGGTTACTCTGATGGACGGAACCACGCTCACCACCTACATGCAGCAGCTGGTGCACTCGAAGAGTCCCCAATGAGGAGAGTTATCGTCGCCGCGTCGTTGGTCTTGTTGTTGGCCGGCTGTGGATCGAGCGGCCGAAGTGCTGACGGCGGTAATTCGGGCCTCGCGTCGCGGGGGTACCTATCCAAATCGGCCAATGGGGCAGCGTTCATCCAGCTGACTGTTACAGGCCAGAGCTTAAGTGGAACACTTGATGTTGCCGGTCTGAACGGTCCAGATGTCAAGACACAACACGGATCGTTCACAGGGTCTGAGAACGGCCAAAGCCTGACACTCACCTTTGCCCAGGGACTCGGCTTTTCAACCAACATGAGCGGTTCCGTCACTAACGACGGTTTGACGCTGAATTTCCCGCGATCCGATGGTGCAATTGAGAACATGGCCTTCGCTCCGTCAGACACGGGCGTATATAACGCTGCTGTCCAGCAACTACAGACATCGGCCAACGATACAAGGGCGTCTCAAGCTGCGGCAGCTCGGCAGGTGCAACTCAACGCCGCCGTGAGTCGTGCTGCGCAGGCTACTAATGGAGATCTGGATCAACTACAGAAAGCCTCGGGCTTTGGAGATAACTCTCCTGCCAATGCTCTGCAAAAGCAGCAAACCGACCTTGCGACCATGCGTACAGATGAGGGCAAGGCTAAGGCAGAGTCCGACAAGTACGCGCGTTGTTCGGGCGCATATACGGCTCAATCTGACGCGTACACGGTTCAGTCTGACTTCTACACCGTTCAGTCGAACCAGTATTCTGCTACATCTATAGCATCGACCCTGCAAACCGACATCGATACGCTCAGTAGCGACTTCGGGAGCCTTCAAGCGGCACTCCAAGCGTACCCAGGGTACACGGGGACCGTTCCTACAAAACAGCAAGTCAGCGCAGCTATTGCCCCTGTCCAGCAGGCGATCAACGACAACGTCACCGCGTCGAAGGACGGGTTGGCCACGGCAAAATCAGTGTCGGATGCGGCTATGGCTGAGGCAGATGCGTTCGTCAAACAATCTTGCGGGTAACCTGCCCACAAACGTTGCCGCGCTCGAAGATGAAGTCCCAGTACGAAGTGCGCGAGGCGCGGTCGAGGGGCGTGTTCGATAGGGGTTCCCGTGGTACTTGAAACGCTTGGTACTTGGAACCCATGGAACTAGGAAGCTTGGAACCATTCGTCGGGAAATCGACGGTTCGCCGATTGGGTCCCCCGCATACTCTGAGTTATGGAGTCCAAACGCACTGAGGCAACCCTTGCCGTGCCCCTTTCGCCCTCTGAAGGGTTGCCGGATGGCCGCCAACTGCGTCTCGGGGGGGGGGGGGGGTTATAACGCGCCCTTGTAGTAACGGACAACCTGCTTGACTTCGTTGTTGACCATGAACTGGTCTGTCACGTACTGCCAATCCCCGCCGCCACGGTGGAACTCCCCTGCGCAGGAGCAGGTGCATTCATCCCGCTTAGCGGCCTGGCAAGCCGCCGTGCAGATGACTTTTTCCGAGTACTGACGTACGAGCCACACTCCGGCGTATCGGCGCTGTAGGGCGACTGTGAGGGCTTCCTGCTTGGTCTTGGTGATCTGCCACCAGACGAGGCCGGTGTTAGGGTCTCGCCTCCAATCGGACTTGATTCCCAGTTCCTCCTTGAGCCAGCTCCGAACCCACTTCCCACCGTCGGGGAAGTGGACGTCTAGCTTCTGGCGGTCGAGCATGTTGTATATCGTTGCTTCTCGCATGATGCGATCCTTTGTTAGCGGTTACTTGGATCGTCATTGCGTCAGTACGTCTTATGTCGTTATGCGATGGGTAATGGTTGGAAGGATTGGTTATTGGTTGGGGCTAAAGCCCCCCCAACCAAACCAACCATCCATCTACATGCCCGGTTCTATGGTTGGGGAATGGTTGGATGTATGGTTGCCAACCATGCAAACCTCTAGATCTAGGGAAGTTGAGGCATTGAGGCTTCTATGGTTGGACTATGGTTGGATCCTGCCCTAGTCAATGGCCGGCGCTTCCGGAGCCGCGGCAAAGGGGGTCAACCCGACCATCGTCTTACGGCCCTCCTTGGTCTGAGTGAGGTGGCCGGAGGCGGCCATCCATGCCAAGGCATCCTTGAACACCTTTGTATTGCGGTCGATGTCCACAGCCTCGGAGAGCGCACGGATCGAGAGCGGGCCTTCAGCGAGTGCGCCGATGATGGAGCGTTGCATCTCGGGGGTTGGGGTCTTGACTGCGAGCTCTGCGTGTGCCGCTGCGTATTTGCCGAGCGGAATGCAGACAGCCCCTTCCGAGTCCAAATCCGGAAGCTTTGCGATCCCGGAGATTTCATAGCTGATCGTGTCCTGGGGCACGGGACGGCCCTTAACTTTGATCCATTCGAGCTTGGCTTTGCCGGACTTTTCGCCGATGCTGCTGAGCTTGGCCTGCGCGTCTGCTTTGCCCATCATGCCGGATGCTCCACGCGCCTTGTTGCCATCGTGGCCTGTGTGGTGGACAACAATGGCCATGAAGCCGTAAGTGTCACCAAGCCGCTTGACCTGACGGAGGATACCCACCATTTCAGTGTTGGAGTTCTCATCGACGCCGGGAGCAAGATCGATCTGTGTATCGAAAACAACGAGTGTCGGGGACAGCCCCTTGTCCGTCACCTCCTTGAAGAGGCGTTCCCATGAATCCGCATGGTCGACCTCCGGTTCATCGTCCCTGCGACGCTTGGTCTCGATGGACAAGAACACGTTGTCGCCCTCGCCGCCGTCGAGGAACTGAAGACCGGCAAGCTGCGAAGGGTCAACGTCGGAGTGGTACTTGAGCCACGCATCCACGTGCACGGACAGGGCGGCTCCACCTTCAGCGGCTACGTAGAGGGCATCCTGAGGTGCGCCATTGTTGTTGAGCTGGTATCCCTGCCATTCCGGAAGACCTGCGCACCACGACATGACCAGGTCAAGGACTAGGAGTGTCTTGCCGGTGTATGAGGCACCATAGATCTGAAATAGACCGGTGCCGTGCACCTTATCCTGAACAATCCACCGGATCTCAGGAGTCTTCATCATGTCAGCAACGGATTTGAGGCGGTTCGGGTTCTCGTTCCAGTATTCCATTTCCTTGATCTGGCGCCGCTCTTCAGCACGGTCCTCCGGAGAGAGTTCCGGCGTGTACTCCTCAACGAAGTCGACGCCGGAGAAACGGAGCTCACCCTTCCACTCGTAGTAGCAGGGGAGGCCCTGATTGCGTAGCGCCACGGCTGCGGCCATGCGGGAGTTGTCGTTCTTCCCGGCTACGGTCGTGATGACATGGCCAGCTTTTTCCCAGTCCTCGGAAGTGACGGAAGCCAACCAAGGATCATTCTGGACAAATCGGCTCTTGAGTGATTCGAAATCAGACAACTTCATGATTACTTTCTGATAAAATAGTAGTGATTACTTTCCGAATTCCCCGGTGGACCAACACCGGGGAATTTGCTTTTCTAGGCCTTGGCTTCCGGGTCGTCGGCCTCTAGACGTGTAACGAGCGCTTCGGCCTCCAGTATGGAGAGGAGTACCGCTCTGCGTTCCTTCTCGTGCTTGTGCGGGAGGTCGTCGTAGCGGTTGCGGCGCATGGTTAGCGACTGGCGGGAGCGTTCAAGGGCTGAGCGGGTGGAACCGCGCGGGCGGCCTATTGGCGTGTTTGACATATGTGTATCCTTAGATGTAAAATGCCCCATGCATTGTTATATGCCTATCCTACCATTGAAAAAACGAGCCCTGCGTTGACTTCTCATGATGTGGGGTATAAGCTGCGCTTTTCATGAAATGGGATCAAAAAAAACCCGCCAGTAGGCTGACGGGTGTTATTCTTTTGAGTTGCTGGATCAATGCAGCGTCAAAAATTCTGCCTCCGCTTCGGCCCAACGATCGACCAACTTCCGGCCCAGCGGAGTGTAAATGTAGCTGATGCGTTGTGCATCGAAGCGCTTTCCCTGTCCAGCGCGCTCGATGGTCACGCGCTCGAACAGTGTCTTCAGGAGGTCTCGGCGCTGCCCAATGGATACCGAACGCCAGCCGCAAAGATGCCGCTCGGTCATGTCCGTGGAGCGGTCGACAGTGGTATCTGGAAGCTGAAAGATAGAAACCTTCATGTCGCGATTGAGTCTGAGGATTTCATCATCCATGGCAGTCATCCGCTGGCGGTGGGCTTCCTCATTCTTGGCGATGATCGAGGGCCTTAGTCCGGCAACGGCAGCTTCGCCCACCCATTTGTCATGCTCGGATTCGGCGACGCGCTTTTCACTCATCAGAGCGGCTAGCGCATTTGATGCTTCCTCCGCTTCCTGCCTGCTGTCGTCATGGTGCATCAGGAGATCCAGAGCATGGAGGCTGACGGCATCTTCAAACGGCGGTGCGGCTACGGACTGATGCTTGACCGTTGGGCACCTGTAGAGCCTGGGACTCCCCGGGCCTCCGCGCTGTCCCGTGTTCATGCCACGGTCACAGTCGATGCAGCGTGCGATATTAGTCAGAAGGTGTATGTCGGAGCGTGTTCCCGAGACTCCGCGCTTACCGGAGCGATTCTTTACGATGAGGGTCTGGATCTGGTTGAAGGTGTCTTCGTCCAAAAGAGGGGTCCATCCCTTCAACTCGTATAGCTCTCCCTCATAGGCTTGGTAGCCGAAGAGCCGGGGGCGCGTGAAGAAGTTCAGGACTGTGCCGGAAGTCCACATCTTTCCGCCCTGCTTGCCGGTTGCGGGGGTCAGCAGACCGGCAGCGTTCCAGATCTCAGCTGTCTTAAAGAAGGTCTGCTTCTCCTCGGCAAGCCGTTTGGCGGCCTCCCGTATGGCCTCGGCCTCAGCCGGTACCCATTCTCCAGTGCGCTTCTGACCAAAGGGACGGATGCTGCCCCGGTATTTTCCGGCCTTGGCGTCGCGGAGGGTGGCGAGCTTTTGGCGCTCTGCCTTCTTGCGGCCTTCCGCACTGTCTACGGCTGTCCGGATGACCGTAAGCATTTCAGAGTCCGCGCTGGAGAAGTCCAGTCTTCCGCCATCGCACATGTGGCCGGTGATGCCAGCGGCCTTGATGCGTAGGGTATCCATGAGGCTACGGCTTAAGCGGTCCTGTTTGAAGGCGACGACGACGGCGGGTGCGTCCTCGATCATCTTTTCAAAAGCTGGCCTCTCGGCTCCGGTGGTGGCACTGATCGAGTTATCTTGGTAGATCTCGCCCAAAATCCATCCCTGAGCGCTGATGTAGCGCTTGCATGCCTCGATCTGGGACTTGACGCTAGAGCCTTCCTCGGAAGTGCCCTGGCGCTTGTCTTGGCTGAGTCTGGCGTATATCGCTGCAGTCGTAGTTGACATGACCATACCTTAGCCCAGATGGGTATCTAAATATCCCTGCCTGGGTCATGATTACCCTGATGTCCGCCGCACTTGTCGCTGGCCTGCTTGCGCTGGCCGGACCAGCGCTTGAGGGCCTTTTCAACCAGGCAATGAGCAAGGTCGGAAAGTAAGCCCATGCCGTTCCGTGGCCGGGGAGCGGGTGATGACGGTGGCATGATTGCCGGCCCCGACGATGAACGGGGCTCCGCCGATGAACAGGGCTCCGCCGTCGTGGATTTTGTGCTGGTGGGCGGCCTCTTGACGGTGTTCTTCCTCGCTGTCATTCAACTGACTCTTGTGTTGCACGTGCGCAATACCCTCATTGACGCGGCCTCGTCCGGAGCCCGCTACGGCACTCTCGCCGACCGGACACCGGCCGATGCGCGTGAGCGCACCGCAGACCTGATCAGAACGGCGCTGAACGCAGACTTTGCACGGGACGTCTCGACGTCGGAGGCCAGTTTCCAAGGAATCCGCACCTTGGAAGTGGCAGTCCGGGCCCCCTTGCCGGTCATCGGGTTGATAGGAACCGGTGCAGCGCTGGAGGTGAGGGGGCATGCCGCGATTTCCGGTTGATTTTGGTGGTGCGCTTGTCCGCTTCAGGGAGGCCACCTCCGAACAGGCCGCCTCCGAAAAGGGAAGTGCAGTGGTCGAGTTCATCATGCTCTCCCTCCTGCTCATGGCTCCCTTGGTCTATTTCATCGTCACGATCGGACAAATCCAGGGTGGTTCCTTCGCCGTCGTGGGGGCCGCGGACCAAGCCGCCAAGGTCTATGTCATGCAAAAGGACACATCACAGGGACGCGTCGCTGCTGAACAGGCCGCTCTTCTGACCCTGGCCGACTATGGCCACGCCGCGGAGCAGGCAATTGTGGACATCGCCTGCGACCGCGGGGATTGCTTGTCTGGAGGGGCTGCGGTCACTGTTACGGTCAAGCTCACGGTGCCGTTGCCGATGGTGCCTTTTGGAGAGGCTCTGAGCCTGGATGCTGCGAACCTGAGCGCGTCGGCCACACAAATCGCGGGACGGTTCCGATGACATGCCTTCCTCCGATGGCGGGCGCACCGCAGACGCGTGGGACGGACAAGGAAGGCGGCCAGTTGATGGTCTTGACCATCGGCTACGTGGTGATCGCATTTTTGCTGGCCACGGTCGTCGCCGCGGTCTCCGCCATCTACATCGAACACAAGAAGCTCCTCTCCATGGCGGATGGAGCTTCGGTGGCAGCCGCGGATAGCTATTCCCTTGGCCAGGTGGAAAGCGGTGCTGGAACCCCGTCTGCGGTCCTGGACAGCGAGCGGGTTCGCAGTGTTGCCGAGTCATACCTCAGCCAAAACGGCGCCCATTCACGGTTCGATCAACTGGCCGTCGCACGGGGGACCGGCAGTCCGGACAGCGCCACGGCGGAAGTGGTGCTGAGCGCGGTCGCCCATCCGCCCGTGGTCAGCTTCCTGTTGCCCGTTGGCGTTCCGATCGAGGCCCGTTCCACTGCGCGGTCCCGGCTCATCCGCTAGTTACCATGCGTCATACGTCCAAACCCGTGCCGAGGCGACCAATGGATGGCGTACTCTGGAACAACCATGGCTCAGATTGACTTTCCCGCAGAAATCCGCGCACTTCGCGCCATCTACCGCTCCATCGAACAGGTTTCCGATGTCGAGAAGCTCAAGGAAGAGATCGCAGAACTGAGCGAGCGGGCCGGTGAACCGAACCTCTGGGACGATCCGGCCTCTGCCCAGGTGATTACCTCCAAGTTGTCCCACCGCCAGTCAGCACTCGAACGGTTGAACCGGCTGACGGACCGCATCGACGATCTTGAGGTCCTGGTCGAGCTCGGCCAGGACGAGGACGACGACGCCTCCATGGTGGAAGCCGCCACGGAACTCGACTCCATCCGCAAGGCACTCAAAGAACTTGAAGTGGTGACCTTGCTCTCGGGCGAATACGACGAACGCGAAGCCGTTGTCACGATTCGAGCGGGCGCCGGCGGTGTGGATGCTGCGGACTTCGCCGAAATGCTCATGCGCATGTACCTGCGGTGGGCGGAACGCCATGGATACCCGACCACCGTCATGGACACTTCGTACGCTGAAGAGGCCGGTCTTAAGTCAGCTACGTTCGAGGTCAAGGCGCCTTATGCGTTCGGTACCCTCAGTGTCGAAGCCGGGACGCACCGGCTTGTCCGAATCAGCCCCTTCGACAACCAGGGCCGCCGGCAAACGTCCTTTGCCGCCGTCGAGGTCATCCCGCTTATTGAGCAGACCGACTCGATCGACATCCCGGACAATGAGATCCGCGTCGATGTCTTCCGGTCTTCCGGTCCTGGCGGGCAATCCGTCAACACTACGGACTCCGCCGTACGGCTGACCCACATCCCCTCGGGGATTGTGGTGTCCATGCAGAATGAGAAGTCCCAGCTGCAGAACCGCGCAGCGGCAATGCGCGTCCTCCAATCGCGGCTCCTCCTCCTGAAAAAGGAGCAGGAAGACGCTGAGAAGAAGGCACTCGCGGGTGACGTGAAGGCATCGTGGGGGGACCAGATGCGTTCGTATGTGCTCAATCCTTACCAGATGGTCAAGGACTTGCGCACCGAGCACGAAGTGGGCAACACCTCAGCGGTGTTCGACGGCGACATCGACGACTTCATCGACGCCGGCATCCGCTGGCGCACGGGCAACCGCAACGCCGAAGGGTGACGGCGCCTTCCCTGATTGGGCGACACACCGTCCCAAGCCCGGGATTCCGTCGCGGAGCGTGCGTATAGTCGAAGAGCCGGCGCTCAACCTCCCCCAACGAAAGCCCGTGCGCTGGCGGTTGGACTGGCCGAACGTGGCATGTCCGGCGGGGTTCTGAAGAGTCATGATCCGATTTGAGAATGTCACCAAGGTTTACGACGCCAATGCCCGTCCTGCGCTGGATGCTGTCAACCTTGAGATTGACCGTGGAGAATTCACCTTCCTCGTCGGGGCCTCGGGCTCCGGCAAGTCGACGTTTCTACGACTCATTCTGAAGGAAGACCGGGCGACATCCGGTTCGGTCTACGTCGCAGGCCAGAACGTAGCCAATATCTCCAGCTGGCGAGTGCCCAAGCTTCGCCGCGGAATCGGCGTCGTTTTCCAAGACTTCCGCTTGTTGCCACAGAAGAATGTCTTCGCCAACGTTGCCTTCGCCATGCAGGTGATCGGCAAGAGCCGCAGCATCATCCGGGAGACAGTCCCGGAAGTGCTGAAGACTGTCGGGCTTGAGGGCAAGGAACGCCGCATGCCGCATGAGCTGTCCGGTGGTGAGCAGCAGCGCGTGGCCATCGCCCGCGCCGTCGTCAACCGCCCCGGGATCCTCCTTGCGGACGAACCCACCGGAAACCTGGACCCCATTACCTCGATGGGCATCATGGGCGTACTCGACAAGATCAACCAGAACGGCACCACCGTGGTCATGGCAACGCACGACGACGACATTGTGAACGAGATGCGCAAGCGCGTGGTGGAGCTCCGGAACGGAGTTGTGGTCCGTGATGAGGCGCGTGCCCTCTACACCTCAATGATTCCGGTGGTCGGGGAGTCCCGGCGAATGAAGGACGCGAGCGATGCGGAAATCGACCGCGCACAGGGGGTCCAGCAGTGAGGCTTGCTTTTATCCTGGGCGAAATCGGCAGCGGCCTGCGCCGGAACCTGTCCATGGTTATTTCCGTGGTCCTGGTGACCTTTGTTTCCCTCACCTTTGTTGGCGCGGCCGGCATGCTGCAAATGCAGATCAACCAGATGAAGGGGTACTGGTACGACAAAGTCCAGGTTGCCATCTTCCTCTGCAGCGACTCCTCGACGTCGACAGGATGTGCTTCAGGCGCGGTCACGAAGGAGCAGCAGGCCAACCTGGCCAAGATGCTCGACTCGCCGGCAGTCAAGCAGTACATCAACGATTACCAATTCGAATCACAAGCCGATGCGTTCAAACACTTCAAGGAGCAGTTCTCCAACTCTCCGATTGTTGACTCTGTAACCCAGGACCAGCTTCCTTCGTCCTTCCGGATCAACATGAAGGACCCCCAGAAGTACCAGATCATCAGTGAGACTTTCTCGTCCCAGCCCGGCGTGGAATCGGTCAGCGACCAGCGCCAGGTCCTTGAACGGATCTTTGAGTGGATGAACGGCGCTTCCGTGGCGGCGATGGTGGTCGCGGGTGTCATGATCTTCTGCGCAGTCCTGCTCATCACCACAACCATCAGGCTGTCCGCGTTCAGCAGGCGACGGGAAACAGGAATCATGCGCCTGGTTGGAGCATCGAAGACAGTCATCCAATTGCCGTTCATCCTCGAAGGCGTCATCGCCGCCGTCGTGGGTGCGGTCCTGGCCTCCGGTACACTGTGGCTGGTGGCGCAGTTCTGGCTCAACGGAGACTTGTCGCAGCAGTTCCTGAACACTCCGTTTATTTCTTCGACCCAGGTCCTCGTTATCGCTCCGGTCCTCATAGCATTGGGCGGCGGCCTGGCTGGGATCTCCTCGCTTCTGACCCTCCGCCGATATCTCAAGGTGTAGCCATGAAGACCACTGATCCCGAGCGAACAGGACAGCCGATGCCCCGGATGCACCAGGCTGCCTTGCAGCTGCGCACGGTGAGTGGCCGTGCCAAGGTTACCGGCTCCGTGATTGCCATCGCGCTGGCTGCGAGCCTTGGAACAGCGTCCGTGGCGCACGCGGATAACCTCGATGACCAGCAAGCCGCCCTTAACGCCGAATCGGCGCGTGTGCAGCAGTCGTTGGAATTCGTTGACGCCAACATCGCCAAGGCGGCCGGTGACCTCGTGGTCTACCAAGGACAGCTTCCGGGTGCCCAACAGGCGCTCCTCGACGCCCAAGGCAAGGTCGCCACCGCGGTGAAGGACGCTGACGCCCTGGCTGCCCGCGTTGATCTGGCCCAGCAGAGCAAAGCCCAGATCACACAGCAGCTGGAAAACGACAAGCAGAAGGTCACCGACACCAAGAAGCTCATCGGCCAGATTGCGGCGCAGGCTTATAAATCCGGTGGCGTTCCCACGAACGTTGCCTTGCTGTTCGGATCGAACGACGGCGGCAACCTCACGGAAACAATGGACCTGGCCAACCAGGCGATGCGTAGCCAGAACGCCACGATGACAAAGCTGACGCAGCAGAGTGCCATGAACGTGAACTCCCAAGCCCGGCTCGCCGCCGTCGAACAGGAGATCCGCGACCTCAAGGCGAAAGCGGACGCTGCACTTGAGCGCGAAAAGGCAGCCCGCGATGATGCCGCTGCCAAGAAGGCGCAGGTCGACAAGCTTATTTCCGACACGACCCGGCTCAATAGCCAGCTACAGGCGGCCAAACCCGGGATCCAGACTCAGCTTGCGCAGGTGAAGGCCCAACAGGATGCAGTCGCCGCGGACATCGCCGAACGGGACCGCAAGCTTCGCGAGGCGTGGTTGGCTGAACAGCAGCGTCTGGCCGCGGCCGCTGCAGCAGCCGCGCAGGCACAGGGCCAGGCAGCGCCGCAACCTTTCGTCCCGCCGGCGAGCAACCCGCGCGGCAACTTCGGCCTGATTCACCCGGTACCCGCGAATATCCCGATCACCTCAGGCTTCGGTTGGCGCGCGACACCGCCGGGAACCATCGATTTCTACGGCCAGGGCGGCTACATGCATACGGGCATTGACTTCGGTGCCCCCTGTGGAACGCCCGTGTACGCAGCCGCTGCCGGCACTGTATTTTCGGCAGGCTGGGGGAACGATGGCGGTGGCAACCGTGTCAAGATCTCGCACGGAGTCATCAACGGAGATACCCTGACCACGATTTACTACCACAACACCAGCGTGGTGGTTTCTTCCGGACAGCAGGTAAGCCAGGGTCAGCTCATTGCATATTCGGGCACCACAGGTAACTCCACCGGTTGCCACGTGCACTTTGAAACTTGGGTGAATGGCCAGGCTGTTGACCCGATGAACCTTCTGTAGTCCGCACCAGAAGGGTTCTGCTGGCGTAGACTAGTGTGATTCTTCGACAACCAAGGAGTTCTACCGTGCCCAAGGAAAGTGGCCGTAAGGTAGTGGCCACCAATCGCAAGGCTCGGCATGACTACCACATATTGGATACCTATGAGGCTGGCATTGCCCTCATGGGAACGGAAGTAAAGTCCCTGCGCGAAGGCCATGCGTCGATGGTCGATGGGTTCTGCACTTTCTACAACGACGAGTTGTGGATGGAGGGCATCCATATCCCTGAGTACAACCAGGGGAGCTGGACGAACCATGCCGCGCGCCGCCGTCGGAAGCTGTTGCTACACCGCGAGGAACTCAACAAGATCTCCGGCAAGATCCGCGAAACCGGGTTGACGGTGGTTCCCCTGCAGCTTTACTTCCTGGATGGACGAGCCAAGGTGGAGATTGCGTTGGCTCGAGGCAAGAAGGATTATGACAAGCGGCAGACCTTGCGCGAACAGCAGGACAAGCGCGAATCGCTGCGTGAACTGCGCGAGCGCAACAGGCGCTGAGTTTCGCGAAGCGCACCTCCACGTGCAGCGGCCGCCGGATCGTGTCCAGGAATGTTTGGGTGCCGCGATGCGTTATGATGATTAACCCGGCAGGTTTTGGGCGGTTGCTTTCGAGTGATCGTCGTTCTGCAGGGATTGATAACAAAATACGGGGATGATCGGTTTCGACGATGTTAGTCGCGACAGGTGAAGCGGGCCGAGGATGCAGAATTATCTCGTAAACGCTGTCTGCAAACCAATAAGTGCCAACTCTAAGCGCACTGACTTCGCTCTTGCTGCCTAAGCAGTAAGACAGTCCGTCAGCCCGAGGTTGCTATCGCCCCGGATCCTGGCGTCATTTAGATAGCCACTGCTGTTTGCCTTCGTCATCGAGGCAAGCGGGACTCTTAGATGACTGGGCCCGGATCAGCTACTTGTTCGCAGGATAGCTGGGGCCGAGAAAATCCGACGCGAACTGCGCCCGGAGAAGCCCTGACAACACGACATCGGACGGGGGTTCAATTCCCCCCATCTCCACTTTTTGTGATGAGTCGATACATCCTTCACGGATGAGGCGGGTCATCGGTGACACCCCGGTCTTCGGACCGGGGTGTTTTCGTTGCCCGGGCTGGTGGCCCTGTGCAACGGTTCGCTGTGCAACGGTTCGCTGGTCCAGGCGTGGGCGGTCTCAGCGGTTCGGGCTCCGGGCGGCCGGCTCGCCGTCCGAGCTGGCGACGCCGTCAGGAGGGCTTCCGGGGTGCCCGTCGCGATGTTTGGCAACGGGGTTGCGATCCTGCCTCCGTTTCTGGTGCCCAAAGACCATCACAGCGGCTACCAGTGCGGCTCCGATAAGGACCATCACGACCCAAATCCATTGTTGCCCGTCCACGTTCGCCCCGATCTCAGCCCGTCGGCTGGTTGCTGCGTTCTGCTACAAGAGGCCCTCGTTCCGCCGGCCTGGGCTGGCGGGGGAGGCCCGGTAAGGAGTGTCAGTCATTCTCCTGCTGGCTTGCGTTGGCGATGCGCCGACCCCGGTTCTTGGAATGTGGGTCCTCCATTCAGCACGGCTCCTTGCCTGTTGCTTGGCCGCGGCCCCGTCCGTCCGGGCCCAGTCGCGGCATTCCGCCCATCTGTTTTGGGCATGAACACTGACCGACACGATAGGACTGCGGGCGCTTGCATTCTTGAGTACCCCATACCTGTTTTCAGGGACACCTACGCAACACCCGCGCCTTCCCCCGTTCATGGTTGTTAACCAATTGCCGCGCCGCGCCGCGGCACCGCGCCGCGCCGCGGCACGTCGCCCGCCGCCCCGACGTCTCGGCAACTTAGCAACGGATCCTTCAGGAAACGGTGCTTCGGCGAAGCTCGCTCTTGCGGATCTTTCCGCTGGCCGTTCGAGGCATGTCGTCGACGAACACCACAGTTTTGGGGATTTTGTAGCGGGCCAGTCTGCCAGCCAGGTGCTCCTTGAGTTCGTCCTCGGTCAAGAAGGCGCCCTCGCGGAGCACCACCACGGCGCGGGGCACCTCTCCCCACTTCTCATCCGGCACGCCGATGACCGCCACGCTGCCCACGGCGTCGAGTTCGCTGATCGCTTGTTCCACCTCGACAGGGTAGATATTCTCGCCGCCCGAAATGATCATGTCCTTGAGCCTGTCCGAGACGAAGACGAATCCGTCGGCATCCTTGTAGCCCATGTCGCCGGACTTGAACCAGCCGCCGTCGGCGTATGACTCGGCCGTGGCATCCGGCCGATTCCAGTATTCGTGGATCACGTTGGGACCTTTGATCTGGATTTCGCCCACCTCGCCCTGTTCGGCAACGCCGCCTGCGATGTCGGCTATCCGGACGTCGCTGAAGAAGTGCGGGAGCCCGGACGAGCCCGCTTTGTCACGGGACCTGTCTGCGGGCAGAGTAGTGGCGCCCGGCGCTGTTTCGGTCATTCCGTAGCCGTTGGAGAAACGCAGCCCGCGCGCTTCGTAGGCCTCCAGGACCCGCATGGGAACTGCCGATCCTCCGCAGGTCAGTTTGTTGAGGGAGCCAAGGTCCGACGTCGGCCAGGCCGGATGCTCGCAGAGCATCTGGTAGGTGGTGGGGACACCGCTAATGGTGGTGGCCCTGTGCTGTTCGATGAGCTCAAGGGTGCGTTGCGGATCAAACCTCGACTCCAGGACGACGGTCCCGCCCTTGAGGAGTGTCGGCAATACTCCCATGTCGAGCGAAGCGACGTGGAACATCGGCGAGATCATGAGCGCTACATCGGCGGAAGAGAAATCGAAGTCGACAATCACGTTGATGCAGTTCCAGGTGATGTTGCCATGGGTCAGGAGCGCCCCTTTGGGGCGTCCCGTCGTTCCGGAGGTGTAGAGGATCATGGCCCCGTCATCGAGCCCGATTTCCTCGTCCAGATGCCGGGAAGCCCCCGACGCGACGACCTCTTCGTAGTCCTCCACCGCCGTCGGGATCTCGCTTCCGGCCGTGGCCAGGGCAGCGGGGCTCTCGCCTGGGCGGGAATCGCCGACGACGATGCGCCGGCCCACCCGCGTGCCTTCCGCGCCGCTGGCCGCAAGGCCGTTGAGGTTCGCGGAGTGGATCAGGACGACGGCGCCGCAGTCCTCGAGCTGGAAGGTGATCTCCGGCGGGGCCAATCGCGTGTTGAGGGGTAGGAAGATCGCCCCGAGCTGACCGCAGGCAATAAGCGTTTCCAGGAAAGCGGGATGATTGTCACCGAGATAGGCCACCCTGTCGCCCTTGGTGACGCCCCCGGCTTTCAGAGCGTTGGCCAGCCTGTCCGATCGTTCAGCAAATTCCTCGTAGCTGAGTTCGCGGTCTCCGAAGATCAGGGCAATCTTGCTACCGGACTTCGGGCGGCGACGCTGCAGCCACGAACCAATGCCAAAGTTCTCCATGACGGTCCTTTCTTATTCCCAAGCTAGACCTTTTCCGGCTTCAAGGCCGGACGGCCTGCAAATCGTTGTTTTTCGGTTCCCGGGTCAACAGGATGAAGATGATGGAGACGACGGACATCCCGGCCAGGTAGAGGACCACCGAGCCAGTGTTCTGGCCCGAGTCCTTGAAAATCTGGGCCACGATCCCCGGAGTGAAACCCGCACCGAGAAGCGTGGCGAGCTGGTAACCAAGCGAGGCTCCGGTGTAGCGGGACGTGGTGCCGAACTGTTCAGACACGAATGCCGCGAGGGGCCCGAAGAGGGTTGAGTGGATCATCAGGCCGACGGTGAATGCGACGAAGACCAGGAAGACGTTGTTCGAGGACAGCAGCTGGAACATCGGTGCCAGATAGGCGATGAAGAGTACGAGCCCGCCGATCATGATGGGCCTGCGGCCCAGCTTGTCGGAGAGCCTGCCGCCAAGGATCACGAAGGCGATGGAAATGAAGGAAGCGGCGGCAAAGGCGTACAGCACGCCCTGGCGGTCGGCGCCTTTGGAGACGGCGAAGGTGACTGCGAATGTTGCCAGCACCACTTGGAGCGC
Organism: Arthrobacter bambusae; assembly: GCF_030812595.1. Classification (GTDB taxonomy): domain Bacteria; phylum Actinomycetota; class Actinomycetes; order Actinomycetales; family Micrococcaceae; genus Arthrobacter; species Arthrobacter bambusae_B. The sequence goes on along the minus strand of NZ_JAUSSZ010000004.1, from coordinate 34,891 downwards.
AAAACCGGCGGCTCCGGCGAGCATGGTGAAAACCAGGGTCTTGGGCCGACGCAGCACCTGGAGGAGCGGGATGACGGGCTTCGTCGTGGCCCGCTTGTCCGCGTCAGAGGCTGTCCTTTCGTGTTTTGCAGCCCTTTCCTGTTCGATGGCGGCTTTGAAGATCGGGCTCTCCGAAACCTTGAGCCGGACGAACATGCCCACCGCAAGCAGGACAAACGAGAGCAGGAAGGGAACGCGCCAGCCCCAAGCGAGGAACTGGGAGTTTGGCAGGGCCGAGAACGCGCCCATGATCAGTGTGCCCAGCACGGCGCCCGACGGCGCACCCGCGTTGACGAACGACGCGGCGAAGCCGCGCTTGGCCGATTCGGAATGCTCCAACGCCATCAGGGCGGCCCCGCCCCACTCGCCGCCCACCGCGATTCCCTGGAAAACGCGGAGCACAACAAGCATCACGGCACCCCAAGGTCCGGCCACGGAGGCGCCGGGTATCAGGCCAATCAGCGCGGATGCCAAGCCCATGACCAACATGGACACAATGAGCATTCCTTTGCGTCCGAGCTTGTCGCCGAAGTGCCCGAAGATGATTCCACCCAGCGGGCGCGCTACATATCCCGCGGCGAAAGTTCCGTAGGCGGCAACGACGCCCACCCAGTCGTCCATTCCCGAAAAGAAAACCTTGGGGAAGACCACGGCCGCGGCTGTGGCATAGAGCAGGAAGTCGTAGTACTCGATGGTGCTGCCCAGGTAGCTGGAAGCAATGACGGTGCGTGCTTCCTTGCGCCTGGTAGCCACGTCCATGGATTGAAGCTGCGATATTTGGGACATCGTTGTTCCTTAAAGCAGAGGTGGGGGGAGGGCCCGCGGACGCAGGCTGTTGGGGGAACGGCTATTTGTAGAAACGGGCGAGGAATTCGGCCACGACGGCGGGGCGTTCCTGGCCTTCGATTTCGATGGTGTTGGACACCTTGATCTGGGCGCCGCCCTTGACTTCGGTGACTTCGGAAATGGTGGCTTGCATGCGGATACGCGCGCCCACCTTGACCGGGGAAGTGAAACGGACCTTGTCCAGGCCGTAGTTCACTTTGGTGGTGACGCCTTCGACGTCGAACAGCTCGCCCCAGAACGGGATGATGAGCGAGAGCGTGAGGAACCCGTGGGCGATCGGGGCGCCGAACGGGCCGTCCTTGGCGCGTTCCGGATTGACGTGGATCCACTGCTCGTCTCCGGTTGCGTCCGCGAACTTGTTGATCTGTTCCTGGGTGATTTCGCGGTATTCGGTGACGCCGAGATCTGTTCCGGCGAGGGTGAGCAGTTTGTCGAAGTCGACGACGAGATTGGGCATTGTTGCCTCCTGGTGATTGTGGCGGGTGGAAAAGTGCGGCTTAGCGCGCGAAGGCGCTCTCCCCCGTGAGGGCGCGCCCGACGATCAGGGCATTGATTTCGTGTGTTCCTTCGTAGGAGTAGACCGCTTCGGCGTCCGCGTGGAACCTGGCAACATCACTCTCAAGCGTGATTCCGTTGCCGCCTGCCACCTCGCGGGCGAGGGCGACTGTTTCCCGCATGGCCACGCAGCTTTGCATCTTGGCGAGCGCGGAGTCCTGGTCGCGGTAGACCCCGCAGGACTGCTGTTCGCTCAGCCTGACCACAAGGGACAAGCTTGCCGTGAGGTTGCCAAGCATGCGGGCCAGTTTCTCCTGCACGAGCTGGAAGGAACCAAGCGGGCGGCCGAACTGCCGGCGCTCGCGGACGTAGCGAAGGGCCGCTTCGAAAGCGCCGGCCTGGATGCCGGTGGCGATCCAGGCGACGTCGGAGCGCATGGCCCGGAGCATCGCCGCCACGTCCTTGAAGGAGCCGACGTTGTGCAGGCGCATGGATTCAGTGACGCGGACGCCATCGAGCGTGATGTGGGCGTTCTGCATCATCCGCAAGGACGTCTTCCGGTGGATCTTCTCCAAGGTCACTCCGGGCGCTTCGCGGTCCACGAGGAACGCCTTGACCTGTCCGTCCGCGACGTCGCGGGCGAACACGCACAGCACGTCCGCGGTTGAGGCGCCCCCGATCCACCGCTTGGCGCCGTCCAGGACCCAGGTTCCGCCGTCGTGGTCTGCTTCAAAGCGTGCCGTAGTAGAGAGACCGCCGGCAATGTCCGAGCCGTGCTCGGGTTCGGTCAGCGAGAACACGCCTTTCAGCGAGAAGTCGACGACGCGCGGCATCCACTCGCGCTGCTGCTCCTCGGAAGCACCGACGCGGATCGCAGTGCGGAAGAGGCCGGCTTGCGCCGTGTACCACGTGGCCAGCGAAGCATCCGTGCGGGCGAGTTCGAAGATCCGGAAGCCTTGGTAGATGCCCCGTGCCGGACCGTGGATGGCCAGCTCCGCCGGTTCCATCAGGTCCAGATCGATGAGTGGCCGGGCCAACTGCGCAGGGAACTCGCCGCGCTCCCAGTAGTCGGCCAACAGTGGTTTCGCTTCGCGGTCCAGGAAGTCGCGCAGGCGGCCCAGGACCCCGCGTTCGTCGTCGGTGAGGAGGGACTCGGCGTCGTAGTAGTCGCAGACGTCGTAGAGGCGCTCCGCCACCCCTGTCTCCACGTGGGTCTCCAGGCTCATGTCAGCCGTCCAACCCGAGCAGGCGCACGGCGTTGTCCTTGAGGATCTTTGGCCGGACCTCCTCCTTGAGCGGGAGTTCGGCGAACGCGGCCAGCCACTTCTGCGGGGTGATGAGCGGGAAGTCCGTGCCAAAGAGCACCTTGTCCTGCAGGTACGAGTTCGAGGCCTTCACGAGCGACTCGGGGAAGTACTTCGGCGACCATCCCGAGAGGTCGATGAACACGTTCGCTTTGTGCATGGCGATCGAGTTGGCCTCGTCCTGCCACGGCACGGAGGGGTGGGCCATGATGATCTGCAGTTCGGGGAAGTCAGCGGCTACGGCGTCCAGCAGGAGCGGGTTGGAATAGCCCAGTTTGATGCCGTACCCACCGGGCAGTCCGGCGCCCATGCCGTTTTGGCCGGTGTGGAAAATGGCCGGGAGGCCCAGTTCCTGCAGGGTCTCCCAGAGGGGGTAGAACTGTTCGCTGGAGGGGTCGAAGCCCTGCAGGCTCGGATGGAACTTGAAGCCGCGGGCGCCGAGGTCGATCGCCTGGTGCTTCGCGCCCTGGATGGCCTCGGCACCGGTGCGCGGGTCCACGCTCCCGAACGGGATCAGGACGTCGTTGTTCCGGGCGGCCCCGGCGATGAGTTCAGGGATGCTGTTGGGCTCATGCTTGAGCTGGGTCCGTGCGTCTACGGTGAAGACGACGGCGGCCATGTCCAGTTCGCGGTACACCTCGGCGATCCGGTCCAGCGACGGCGTGCGGTCCTCGGCCTTGAAGTACTTGGCTGATGCTTCCGTGAGCGCGTCAGGAAGCGAGCCGTGCCCGCAGCTGTCCACTTCGAGATGGACGTGCATGTCGATCGCGTCGAGCTTTGCGGGATCGATGCCCAGCTCGTAACGCTGCGTGGCCATGTCAGCGGACCTGTCCCGCAGCCGCTTCGGGCTGCAGTTCCTCGGGCAACGGCAGGAATTCCTCGCCGACGCTTTGCAGCTTGTCTCCGAACAGCGGGCCGAAGTTCTCCAGCAGATCCTGGTAGCCCCAACCGCCCTCGCGGTATTCGGTTGCTGCTGCTTCGGGGTGGGTCCAGAGCTGCAGGCGGTCTCCGCCGGCGCCGATCGCCTGGCCGGTAATGCCGGCCGCGGCGTCCGAGGCGAGGAAGGCAATGAGTCCGGCGACGTCGTCGGCCGTTCCGAAGCCGAGCTCATGGCGGAAGAAGTGCGGCATGGCCTCGCCGCGCTCGTCCGCCTCGACCGCAGCCCGGAAGTACGGGACGGTCTTGGTCATTGCCGTGGCGGCAACCGGTATCACGGCATTGGCAGTGACGCCGGCCTTCTTCATTTCCAGTGCCCAGGTCCGGACCATGCCCACGATTCCGGCCTTCGCAGCGGCGTAGTTGCTCTGGCCGAAGTTGCCGCGCTGCCCGGTGGGAGAGCCGATGGCGATGATGCGGCCGGCGATCCCGTTCTCCTTGAAGTAAGCGAATGCCTCGCGGGCGCATGTGAAGGTGCCACGGAGGTGGACGTTGATGACAAGATCGAAGTCCTCGTCCGTCATCTTCAGCAGGCTCTTGTCCCGCAGGATGCCGGCGTTGGTGACCAGGATGTCCAGGCGGCCAAATTCCGTAACGGCCGCTTCCACCAGCTGTTTCGCTGCTTGGGTGCTGCCTACGGGAGCGACGACGGCGACTGCCCGGCCGCCGTCGGCCTCGATGGTCCGGACCGCTTCGCCGGCCACCTCGGCGTCGACGTCGTTGATGACCACCGCCGCGCCCTGGCGGGCCAGTTCCCGGGCGTATGCCAGACCCAGGCCCCGACCGCTCCCGGTGACAATCGCTACTTTTCCTGACAGGCTCATCGCTGCTCCTTTGCTCGATCACCGTGCATCCAAGCCTTCGGCATGGGATGCTGTTCTGTATCCATGAAAATATGCATAGTTGAAAATGTCAACGATTGATTTTGAAGATTATTGGAGTTTGTTATGACGATCGAGACGCAGGACGAGCAGCGGACTGCCACGAAGGACCGGCTGGTCGCCGCTCCGATCAGCCACGACGTGGGTTTCCTTCTGGCCAAGCTCCACGCCGGCGGCTCGGCCGTGAACAACCGGGCGCTTGCTGAGTTCGACCTCAAAGTGAGGTCGTACTCAGTGCTGCTCCTGGCCGACAGCGGCCTGGAGCCAACCCAGCGGGAGTTGGCGGACTTCCTCAGCCTGGACCCCAGCCAAATCGTCGCCTTGGTGGACGAACTGGAAAAGCGCAAGCTCGTGGTCAGGGCGCCGGGGAATCAGGACCGCCGGGCCAAGACCGTGACTGCAACGTCGAAGGGAAGCGAACTCCTCGCCCAAGCAGCCATTGCTGCCCGCGATGCGGAATCCGAAGTGCTGGCGGCGCTGGACGACGCCGAAGCCGCCCAGCTCAAAGCACTCCTGCGCAAAGCGTTGTGGGGTTAGCTTCCCAGTCATCAGCGGCGTGACGGAGTTCACCCACGGCGTAGGACGGAACGGACTAACCGCAGCACCGCATTCGTTGATATAGGCACCACCGGTTACAGGAGGTGCACGATGAGTACGTTGCCGGAACAAGCCTTTCCCGAGGACACCCCTGACACCCCGTCGGAGGACGAGGCATTGGACGCCTACTCGCGGACAGTGATGCACGTCGCGGAAACAGTCACGCCGCACGTTGCGGCTTTGGAGATGAGCAGCGCCCGCAGGAACGGCCAAGTCAGGATTGGAAGCGGCTCCGCCGTGGTGTTCACGGGGGATGGCTATATGCTGACCAACGCCCACGTGGTTTCCGGCCTCCGTTCCGGGCGGGCGATCTTCGCCGACGGAACCCATACCGACGTCGAACTCGTTGGTGCGGATCCCTTGTCCGACCTCGCCATTGTCCGCGGGCACCACACGCCGCCGCCCGCCACCCTGGGCAATGCGGAATCCCTGCGCGTGGGTCAATTGGTGATCGCTGTGGGTAATCCGTTGGGGCTGGCAGGATCAGTGACCGCGGGCGTCGTGAGCGGGCTGGGCCGTTCCATCCCGGTCAGGTCGGGCCGGCACAGCAGGGTCATTGAGGACGTCATCCAAACCGACGCGGCGCTTAACCCGGGCAACTCCGGGGGAGCCTTGGCCGACACCAGGGGGCGGATTGTAGGGATCAACACCGCACTGGCCGGGCTGGGCCTCGGACTCGCCGTCCCCATCAACGCCACCACTCAACGGATCGTCGCCGCCCTGCTCAAGGATGGCCGGGTCCATCGGGCATACCTCGGGTTGGTCAGCACCCCGATTCCGCTGGACGCGAGCGCGGTGATCCGGACAGGCCAGAAGGAAGCGCTGCGAGTGGTGGAAGTCATCGCGGGATCTCCGGCCGAGCGGGCAGGACTGCTCGCGGGAGACCTGGTCCTCAGTGCGCAGTCGCGGGCGGTTTCCAGCGCCGAGAGCCTCCAAAAGCTCTTGTTCTCGCAGGCCATCGGGGAACCGTTCCTCCTCACCGTCCTGCGCGACGGCAAAATCCACGCAATTGTGGCCGTGCCCAGCGAAATGACCGACGAGGATTCATGAGGAGCCGGGCCTGCGACGGAACCAGCCCGCCAAAAAGCCGGGGCCAAGTCGGCTCCGGCTTTTTGCTACTTCTTCCGCATCCTCAAATGGGCCACCGGATCCGCCGCGGCGTCGGACTCGTGCTTGGCACGTTTCACTGCCCGTTTCTCCTTGATGGACTTCATACTTTTCTTCTCGTGCTGGTGCGGCGCTTTGTCAGGCATGTCATGCTCCCTAACTACGGATCTTCCGTGAAGATCCTGCAAAGAGGGTCCTGAAAGGCCCTCTCTCTGTAAGCTACGCCTGTTTCCGGCGAAATCAACCGGCCGCGATGCGCCCGGGAAGCTAGGCGTCTGAGGCCGGGACGTCCACGACGCCAACGAACCGCGAGCCGATCCCTTCGTACTCGCTCCGGACCTCTCCGGGCAGGACTCCTGGAACCTCGCTGTTCCGGTGGTGACCACAAAAAACGTAGGTGAACTCAGGCCACCACTTCTTGGGACGCGCGGCCTCGGTGTAACCGCACACCACGCAGCTCAGGTGCACCCACACCGGACGCTTGCCGGTGCGGTTGGCGCGGGATTGGAGGAGCCATTGCGGTGGATTGTCCTGCAGCTCGCTCAGCTCGGCTTTCGAAAGCCGGGAGGGGATGCCGTGGCGTTGGGCCATTTCCATCGAAATATCAAGGGCCAGTGCGGCGTCACGTCTGCTAATCACCATTCAACGATACGGGACTTTCGCCGTGGCCGGACCGGCCCGGAGCTCGGCCGGCGGGGTTCAAGCAGGCGTAAGCTGTGCTCATGACCGACGCAGCTGCCCTGCTGCCAAGCACCCCTCTGCAAAAGCGGGTCCTTGTTGTGGCTATCGTGGCCTCGTTCATCGCCATTTTGGATGGCTTCGTGGTGAACCTCGCGCTCCCGGCGATTGGCCGCGAACTCGGTGGCGGCCTTGTCATCCAGCAATGGGTGGTGGATGCCTACCTTTTGACCCTTGGCGCGCTGATCCTGGTTGCCGGATCGCTGTCCGACCACTTCGGCCGCGCTCGCATCCTCGAATGGGGACTCGCCGGCTTCACCCTCACCTCGATCACGTGCGGCCTCGCCTGGAACGGGGAGGTGCTGGTGATATCGCGGGCCCTGCAGGGAATCGCCGGTGCCTTGCTCGTCCCGAGTTCGCTCGCCATGATCGTCACTTTCTTCTCCGGGCCCGCGCAGTCCAAGGCAATCGGCCAATGGTCCGGATGGACCAGCGCCGCCGCAATCGTCGCGCCGCTGATCGGCGGCGCGTCAGTCGATCTGCTGTCCTGGCGCGTCATCTTCTTCATCAACGTAATTCCGGCCGTAGCCGTCTGGCCGATCCTCGCCGGGTTGCGGAAGTCCGATGCCGCCACGGACACGAGCAAGAAGATCGACTATCTCGGCGCGTTCCTGGCCATGGTGGGCCTCGGCGGCCCGGTCTACGCCTTCATCGAACAAGGCCGCATGGGCTGGGGGAACATGGTGGTCTGGATGCCGCTCGCCGTCGGAGCCGTCGGGCTGGTTCTCTTCCTGCTCCACGAAGCCCGGACCGAGGAACCGATGCTGCCCCTGAGGCTCTTCGGCATTCGAAACTTCGGCTGGGGAAACATCGCCACGCTCGCCATCTACGGCGCCCTGTCGCTGGGCTTTTTCTCCGTAGGCATCTACTTGCAGCAAGTGGGCGGCATGAAAGCCACCACGGCGGGGATCGCGTTGCTCCCCGCGACCGTCCTCCTGATGCTCACGGCCTCATTCTTCGGCGGATTGGCGGGCAAATACGGTCCTCGGTGGTTCATGACGGCAGGACCGTTCATCTGTGGAATCGGTTTCCTCATGACCTTGGCCGTCCAGGAGCCCTTGAACTATTGGACACAAGTGCTGCCCGGGCAAATCGTGTTCGGTATCGGCCTGAGCACCTTGGTGGCGCCCCTTACTGCGGCCATCCTCGGTGCGGTACCCACGGAGGAGGCAGGGATCGGTTCGGCTGTGAACAACGCCGTGGCCCGTATCGCAGGCTTGATCTGCATCGCGTTCGCCGGGCTCATCATCGGCCCGGTCTTCAGCCGGCAAGGTCTGATGAATGCCGTGGTGGTCACTGCCGTGCTGTTCTTCCTCGGGGCGGCGGCATCCGCCGTCGGGATCCGGAACCCGGTGCTCGCCGCCCCGGCGGCGGACACTCCCGAAGGTCCAGCGTCCGACGACGGCGGAACGGCTGCTCAGCGCGCCTGAGCAGTGTTTATCAAGGCCGCACGCTTGCCAATACGCGGTCCAGCGACAGTTTCCTCAGCGTTCCGCGAGGACGCACCCCTCGTGTTTGGTGTCCGTGGCTACCCAGAGCGCGGAGGCAACCTCATCGGCAAGATCGTAGTCGCGGCTGCCCGGGCCTTTTCCGATCCGGACCACCAACGCACCGCCGAACGGCTTGCGGCGAATCACCTGGATGCTGGCATCGAGGTCGATTTCCTCGGCAGCGAGGTACCGCAGCAGCTCCGGGTTTTCGTCGCTGATCCGGGTGATCCTCCCGGAATGGCCGTCGTCGAGCTCGATCATCCGGTGTGCGTGCGGCAGGCTCACCGAACCGTCCGCAGCGGGGATGGGGTCGCCGTGGGGATCGCGACCGGGGTTGCCCAGCTTTGCGGCCATGCGATCGATGAAGGTGTCCGAGACGGCGTGCTCGAGCATCTCGGCCTCGTCGTGGACTTCATCCCAGCTGTAGCCCAGTTCCCTCACGAGATAGGTCTCAATCAGGCGGTGCCGGCGGACCATGCCCAGTGCAAGCTGCATTCCCTGGGGGGTCAAAGTAATGGCGCTGTACGGCTGGTGGTCAACCAGGCCTTGGTCCTTGAGCTTGCGGACCATCTCCGAGACGGATGAGTTGGCGACGCCCAGCCGCTGCGCGAGCTGCGAGGACGTGATGGGTTTGTCCTGCCACTCCGTGAAGGAATAGATGACCTTGACGTAGTCCTCGATCGAGGAGGAGGGCGCACTGGTCTTCACGGTTCCAAGCCTATCGTGAACCGGCCCTGTCAGGCCTTCCGCGCCCGCCAGCTCTGGGTCAGATAAGGCAAGGGGATGATCTCGCCCTCGGCGTGCCCCAGATGCTCGAAGAGGTACCACTGAAGATTGCCCGTGACCTTGGCGCGGATGGCGTCGTTTGCCCTCAGGTAGTAGCTGCGCGACTTCACGAGCTCGAGGAGGTCCGCCGGAGTCACGGGATCCTCCCATCGCGTCACGTGACTTTCGAGGCCGGTGAACTCCGGCCCCACGACAGGCCGGAAGCCCGGCTTGTGGACATCGCCGGCATGCATGATGCGGGACAGGCGATGGACCCAGGGCACTGAAGTGTCCAACTGGTTCCAGATCAAGCCGATAACGCCTTGGGGGCGAAGGATCCGGGCGATCTCGGTGCTCGCCGCGAGGGGATCGCACCAGTGCCAGGCTTGGGCAACGCTGACGACGTCGAATGCTGAGTCCGCCAGTCCGGTTGCCTCGGCCGTGCCCTCCAGGGCGATCACTTGTGGATACGTTTTGCGCAGCTGGGAAAGCATGTCCATGGAGGGGTCCACGGCAGACACGGCGAGCCCGCGCTCAAGGAGGAGCGACGTGAACTTTCCCGTACCGGCCCCGATGTCTGCCGCGTCCCGAGCGCCTTCCGGCAGCAGCCAGTCAGCCGAATCCGCGGGGTAGCCGGGCCGGACACGGTCATAGTGTTCTCCGCCGTCCTGGAAGCTCTGACCGAGTTCAAGGCGCCGTTCCGCATAAAGCTTGGGGCCGGTTGACGTGCCTATGGGTCGCGGGGCCACGCAGGAACTCCTTCGTAGGAGAGGAAAAAATACCCTACGAATCTACCGCAATCAGTCGGTGCTGCAGGGAGCGGCGCCGGCGGTCCCGGGGGTGTTGGGAGCCCACTCCGGGTAGCTGCGGTGGTCGTTCGCCGGCACCCAACGTCCGGCATCAACCACGTAGTCCCAGCCGAGTCCGTCGCTCTGGAGCGCCTTGATCCCCGCGATGAGCCGGGTGGCGTCCTCCAAACGGGACCCAAGGCCGAAACTGGCGCGCAGGGACCCGGAGGGAAGGCCAAGACGCTTGAGCAGCGGGTGGGCGCAAAAGCGTCCGTCCCGCAGGCCAATGCCGTGCTCGGCCGCAAGATAGGCCGCAACGAGCCCGGCGTCGTAGCCCTGGAGCGAGAAGTTCACGACGCCGATGGTGTCCCGGGGATCGGTGTCGCTGAAGATCTGGTGCACGGTCACGCCGTCGATCTGCTGGAGGCCCTCGACCAGGTGCGTGCGGATGGCAGCCTCGTGGGCGTGCCATTCATCGTGGTCGAGTCCGGCGATGACTTGTGTGGCCCGGGCGAGGGTGGCCGCGCCCAACACATTCGGTGAGCCTCCCTCATGCCTGGCCGGGCCCGTGGCCCAGCTGACGGAATCAAGGCGTGCCTCGCGGACGGCGCCCCCTCCTGCCAGGTGCGGTGTGCCGGCGTCGAGCCAGTCGGGACGGCCCACCAGGACACCGGCGCCGAACGGCGCATAGAGCTTGTGCCCTGAGAACACCAGGTAATCAACATCCGCGGCGGCGATGTCGATACGGCGGTGCGGAGCAAGCTGGGCCGCGTCCACCACAATCCGCGCCCCGAATTCGTGGGCCAGGGCGGCGAGTTCTCCAATGGGCAGGATCTCACCGGTCACGTTCGACGCGCCGGTGACCGCCAGGAGGTTGACGCCCCCATGGGAAAGTGCCGTGCGGACATTGGCCACGGTCTCGGACAACGTGTCCGCGGCAACAATGCTTCGGTGGGGGACTCCTTGCCACGGCAGCAGGTTCGCGTGGTGCTCGATGTCCAGGTAAAGGACTTCGCCGCTGTGCTTGCCGTGTTCGACCGCCAGGCAGCCGGCCAGAAGATTGAGGGAATCGGTAGTGTTGCGCGTGAAAATGACGGAATCGTCCGGCCTGCCGCCAACGAAGTCACGGACAATGTTGCGGGCATTTTCGTAGACCGAAGTGCTGATTTGGGAGGCATAGCCCGCGCCGCGGTGGACGCTCGCATAGTACGGCAGGATTTCGTTAAGGTACGCGGAGACCACCGTCAGGGCGGGTGCGGAAGCGCCGTAGTCGAGGTTGGCGTAGCGGACGTGGCCGCCCTGGATCAGTGGCGCCCGCAACTCCGCGCCGGTGACCGCGGCCAGGGGGCGCAATGCGCGGGGCAGGGATTCACCGTGCTGCTGTGCGGATTCGTCGTTCTGCGAAAGAGCAGGAGAAGTAAATGTGGCTGTGCTCATGGGACCTCACTCAAGAGGGACCCCTGCGTACAGGGGGTCCGCGCTTGCCGCATCCGTTCCGGACCGGCCGGGTCGTCACCCGGGGCACCCCGCCGCGATGGAGGGTTGCCGGCCAGCAAACCGGGGTTTCGCGCTGGCACTCGTGACCTGTAAAGAGACTAGGACACGGGCACGGCCGGTTCCAATGCGAGCGTCGATTGTTAAGCGGAATATTACACAGGCTGAAGAATCCATCTTCTGCCGAACAAAAAGGAGCGGACGCCCCCAAAAGGGGGCGTCCGCCGTCGTTTATTCAGTGAAGGAGGTGGGCTAGAGCAGGTCGTCGAGCTCGGGGTTGAGCCTCTTGAGTACCTCTGAGTGCAGGATCGAGTTAGTAGCGACGGCGTTTCCGCCGAACGGACCATCGGCGCCGTCCAGGGACGTGAAGCGTCCGCCGGCTTCGGTCACGATCGGGACCAAGGCCGCCATGTCGTACACCTGGAGTTCCGGCTCGGCGGCGATGTCCACCGCGCCTTCGGCCACCAGGCAGTAGGACCAGAAGTCACCATACGCGCGGCTGCGCCAGACATCATTCTCGAGGCCAAGGAAGGTGTCCAGCGAACCATGCTGCTTCCACTCGGAGAGCTCGGAGTAGGAGAGCGAGGCATCTTCAAGCCGGGACACGTTGGACACCCTCAACCGGGTTGCTGCGGCCAGCGAACGGCCCATGTAGGCGCCTGAGCCCTTGGCCGCCCACCAACGCTTGCCGAGCGCCGGAGCGCTCACGAGTCCAACAACTACCTCGCCCTCGTCCACGAGGGCGATCAGGGTGGCCCAGACGGGTACCCCACGCACAAAGTTCTTCGTCCCGTCGATAGGATCGATGATCCAACGCCGTGAGCCGTGGCCCGTGCTGCCGAATTCCTCCCCGAGGACGGCGTCGCGGGGGCGGGAACGGGAGAGCTGCCCGCGGATTGCTTCCTCGGCGGCCTTGTCGGCATCGGTAACCGGGCTCAGGTCTGGCTTCGTCTCCACCTGAAGGTCCAGTGCCTTGAACCGCTCCATTGTCAGGGAATCGACGGAGTCGGCCAGGACATGTGCCAGCCGCAGGTCGTCGTTGTAGCTCGAATCGGGTTGGGTCATGGTTCCAAACTACCGCCTATTCGCTGGTGAGCCGGGGAGGTAGGACGGTAAGAGGCACAGTTAGTTGGCCGTCAGTTGACGGTACCCAGTTCCTTCGCCTCTTGTGCTTCCATGCGCGGGTCCGCGCCAAGGAGCCGGCGCAACGAGGCCAATCGGGCCGGGCCTGACTCGCCGGCGTGGCCTTCGGCGACCCACGAATCCAGTCCGCATCGAACAGCGGAGGCATCGTGCTTGCAGCCCCGCTCGCACTGTTCCGTTCCCGGTTCCAGGTCCGGGAAGGCATGCAGGATCCGGTCCGGGTTCACATGGGCGAGGCCGAAGGAACGGATGCCGGGGGTATCGATGATCCAGCTGCCGCCAGGGGCGTCGCTGAGCTTCAGGGCGAGGGCGGAGGACGAGGTGTGCCGTCCGCGCCCTGTCACCGCGTTGACCCCGCCCGTAGCGCGTTCGGCGCCAGTGAGTGCATTCACCATGGTGGACTTCCCGACGCCGGAATGGCCCAGGAGCACGGTGACCTTGCCGTCGAGGTAGTCCCGCAACTGGCCGACGGCGTCGCCATCGAGGCGGGCGGACAATCCGTCGTCGGAACGGGCGTCGATGCCCGAGGCCCCGGCGTCGGCCGTCCGGCTGATGATGATGGGGAAACCCAGGCTCACATAGTTGGCGAGCAGTTCCGTTGGATCTTTGACGTCCGCTTTGGTGACGAGCAGCAGCGGCTCGATTCCGGCGTCGTACGCTGCCACCAAGGCGCGGTCGATGAATCCGGTCCGCGGCTCGGGGTTGGCGGCCGCGACCACCACAACGAGCTGGTCGGCGTTGGCGACGACGGCCCGTTCGATCGGATCCGTGTCATCGGCGCTTCGGCGCAGGAGGGTTTTTCGCTCCTCGACGCGCACGAGGCGGGCGAGCGTGTCCGGGGCTCCGGACACGTCGCCTACGAGGGCCACGAAGTCACCGGGAACCACGGGGGAGCGCCGGAGTTCCCGCGCGCGGGCCGCAACGACAATGCGTTCGTTGTCCGAGCTTTCGCCCACGATCGCTGTGTAGCGCCCGCGGTCGACCGTGATGATTCGCCCGATGACGGCGTCGTCGTGGCTGGGCCGGTCCTTGGTGCGGGGGCGTGTGCCCTTCTTGTTGGGGCGGATCCGAACATCGGACTCATCCCAGGAGCTTGCGTCGCGGGCCATCGTCAGTTGCTTGTCTCCATAGAACCGGTTGCTGGAGTGCCGGAGTCCGCGCCCGCCGTGCCGGCACCGAGCATCGATGCCCAGATTTGCGGAAATTCGGGCATTGTCTTGGAGGTCGTCGCGATGTCTTCGACCTGGACACCCTCGACGGCGAGCCCAAGGATGGCACCAGCGGTAGCCATGCGGTGGTCGGCGTAGCTATGCACGACGCCGGCGTGCAGCGTTGCCGGGCGGATCACCAGGCCGTCGCTGGTTTCCTCGGCGTCGCCGCCCAGCCGGTTGATTTCGGCCACGAGCGCTGCCAGCCTGTCCGTTTCGTGTCCACGCAAATGTGCGATGCCGCTGAGCCGGGAAGGGCCGCTGGCCAGGGCGCACAATGCCGCTACGGTAGGGGCGAGTTCGCTGGTTTCGTCGAAGTCGGCGCCCAGGATCTCCGGACCGCCAGTGACTGTCAGTGTGCCGTTCTCCAGCGTGACAGTGGCACCCATGGTGGCAAGAATGTCCCGCCAGAGGTCACCGACTTGCGTGGTGTTGGCCGGCCAGTTGGGGATCCGGACAGTTCCTTTCGTAGCAAGCGCCGCGGCGAGGAAGGGGCCCGCGTTCGAGAGATCCTGTTCGATCCTCTCGTCGAAGGCCTGGATGGTGCCGGGGGCCACGCGCCAATGGTTCGGCACGGAGTCATCCACATGCACTCCGACGCCGCGCAGGACCGAGACGGTCATGTTGATGTGGTCCAGGCTCGGCACGGGCTTGCCGACGTGCTCCAGGTGGAGGCCCTCCACGAACCGGGCGCCGACCAGCAGGAGGGCGGAGACGAACTGCGACGAAGCGCTCGCATCAATCACCAGGTGGCCGCCGCGGACGGAGCCTGTGCCGGACACCTTGAACGGCAGCGAGCTCGCCGTTCCCCCGTCCACTGCGCTGACTTCCACTCCGAGTGTCCGGAGGGCCTCGATGATGGTGCCCATGGGACGTTGGCGCGCGTGCGGATCGCCGTCGAACACCGAGGCACCGTTGCGGAGGGCCGCGAGCGGCGGAACAAAGCGCATGACCGTGCCGGCCAGGCCACAATCGATGGCTGTCCCTGATGCGGCAGCCGCCGGATCGATAGGGGTGACTTCAAGATCCGGGCCGTAGTGTCCATCGCCGGGGACCTCGGTGATGGTGGCACCAAGACCGCGAAGGGCCTCCACCATCAGTGCGGAATCACGCGAATGCAAGGGTGCCCGCAACCTGCTTGGGCCATTGGCCAATGCCGCCAGGACCAGATAGCGGTTGGTCAGCGACTTCGAACCAGGAACCGTGACCGTGGCATCCACAGGGTGGCTGGCGAAGGGCGCCGGCCACAGGGGGAGTGCGGAGGCCGTGGTGCTCCCTGAATCGTCGGTCTGCGTCGCGGGGGTTCCTGGCATGCTTCCTTATGCTCCAACTGCGTTGTCTACGGCCTTGCGCACGGCCCGGTCTGTCTTCTTGAACTGTTTGCTCGTGGCCTTCTTGGCGTCGATGGCGAGATGTTCGGCGCGCCAAGCGAGGCTCGGTTTGCCCGCGGTGTCGACGGCGGCAAGCAGGACTCCGCCCGTCAGGGAAATGTTCTTGAGCAACTGGGCGCGACGCGCGAGCCGGCCTTCCTTCGAGCTGATGTCGGCAGAACGCCACTCAACAAAGGTGTTCAGGACCGAGATCCCGGCAAGCAGCGTGGCCGAGAAGCGGGAACATTTGCCAAGGGCGAGCAATGCGCCTGCTCCCACCTGCGTGCCGCCGATGACTCGCGCCAGCATCTTCTCGTCCGCCGGGAAAGGCAGGGACTCGGAAGCGCGGCGGAGCAGCGGAGAGAGCTGCTTGGCCGTGTCATCCGCGTTCTTGAGCTTGTCCAGCCCTGGGATGACGAAGCTGGAACCCAACATTGGCCTAGCGAGAAAACGGACGAGGGACATCTTTTTGCCTCCTGGATGGCTTGCCACGGTGTTCGAGTGGTGTTGCGTTCAAGTGGTGCGGTGTTCAGGTGGTGCAGTCGGATCTAGTCTTGCATCTTTGCGGAATATTTGCCCGGAGCTTGCCGTTGTCAGAAGAAGGTGCGGTACGGGCCGGACCTTGGATTGTGGCGTGTGTGTGGCGTGTGTGTTGTGCCGCGCTGGTTCACGGCATGTGAGTGGAGATGGTTTTTTGGCCTTGGTTAAGGACCGCGAAGGACACTCGGCGCTTGGGCGGGAGCTGCCAAAGGACTCGCGGATGGTGACAGTAGACTTGGATGCGATGAGCACCATGGATCCGGCCGCAGCGGCCATGTACAAAGCAGCGACCGACGTCACGGACGCAAAGTCCGATGGCGACGCTTCTGCCGAGGCCGACGTCGAGATTGCAGTGGACTTCGCAAACGAGACCCCCGAACAACGGCGCGCGCGTTTCGAACGCGACGCCATGCAGTATGTCGACCAGCTGTATTCGGCTGCCATGCGCATGGCCAGGAATCCGTCCGACGCCGAGGACCTGGTGCAGGAGGCCTACACCAAGGCGTTCTCGGCCTTCCACCAGTACAAGCCGGGTACCAACCTCAAAGCGTGGCTGTACCGCATCCTGACCAACACGTACATCAACCTCTACCGGAAGCGGCAGCGCGAACCGTTGCAGTCGAATTCGGACACCATCGAAGACTGGCAGCTGGCACGGGCGGAATCCCACACGTCCGCGGGGCTGCGCTCTGCGGAGGCGGAGGCTCTGGATCATTTGCCGGACTCGGACGTGAAGAGCGCCCTGCAGTCCATTCCGGAGGAATTCCGGCTGGCGGTGTACTTCGCGGACGTCGAGGGCTTCGCATACAAGGAAATATCAGACATCATGAATACCCCGATCGGGACGGTCATGTCCCGGCTTCACCGCGGCAGGAAAATGTTGCGTGATCTGCTGGCGGACTACGCCGCGGAACGGGGAATCAGCGCCGGCGCGGAAGAAAAGGCCGTGGGCGCGCCCACAAGCAAAAAACAGGAGAAAAGGAAATGAGCTGCCAAGGATTGGGCGACTGCGACGATGCTCGGATGCAGCGTATCTACGAGTACCTCGATGGGGCGTTGACCCGCGAAGACATCGCAGAGATCAAAGTGCACCTGGAAGACTGCCCCGAGTGCACCGCGCAATACGACCTTGAGTGCGTCATTCGCACCGTGGTCAAGCGCTCCTGTACGGAAGCGGCTCCTGAGAATCTCAAGAACTCGATCCTGGACAGGATCCACGCAATGAATTCCGTGGACGTCTAAGAGCCTGAAAAGACTGAGAGTCTGAACGGCAAGGGCCCCGGAAACCATATGGTTTCCGGGGCCCTCCGCATTAAGTCTTACGCTAAGCCGCTGGCTTAGGTGTTGGGACGCTTGCCGTGGTTTGCGCCGCCGCGCTTACGGTCACGACGCTTACGTGCACGCTTGCTCATAGCTGGCCTCCTTAGATTCTTGATACTCAATAAAGCTGCCCTCCAGTCTCCCACATCCGGGGGCCGCCCCGCGAACCGTGCCGCCAGGGCCCTAAGGCAAGAGCAGAGCCGCGCCCGCCGGGATTTTCAGACTTACTCGCGCAGGGAATTCCGGATGGAGATCCTGGCCTGGTCCAAGACCGTACGGACGGTTTCAAGGGCGATCGGAGTCAGGGACTTGGAGCCGGCGTACTGTCGCAGCTCCACGCGGATGTCATCGCGGAAGGACTGGACCATCATCTCGGCTTCCTTCAGGATGCGGTGCCCCTCCGGAGAGTAGCTTCCGGCCCAGGACTGGAATTCCGGGGATTTCGCATTGGCGCGCGCGGCTTCGGCGGTTGCGGCCAGGTCTGCCCGCAAGCCGCGCATGTTGCTGCGGATGTCCTCCCGGAGGCCATCGGCCAAGCGCCGCACGGAAGCGGAGATGTTCTCCTCGACGTCGGCCAGTTCCTGCCGCCGGCTGTTCAGTTCCGCGAGCCCCGCCGCAGTGATGGAGTAGTTGGTGCGGCGCCCGCCGCTGCTGGTCGCAACCAGTCCTTCTTCCTCGAGTTTGCCAAGGCGCGGGTAGATGGTTCCGGCACTGGGCGAGTAGGTCCCGCCGAAGCGTTCGCCGAGGGCCTTGATGAGCTCGTAGCCGTGCTTGGGGCCCGATTCCAGGAGTGCCAGCAAATAGAGCCGGAGGGCACCGTGGGCAAAGACGGGCGGCATCAGATTTCCTCTTCTCCGGGGACTGAGTGGGTTGTGCCGGGGGTCGGCGCACTGCCATGGATGATGGATGTTTTTCCGGAAACGGAATTTGTGCGCGCCACCATGAGCCGCTCGTCGGGACCGACGATGGTCTGGACCCTGCCGCCTGACTGTGCGTAAAGCTGGTCATCGATCATCACGGTGCCACTGGCCGTTTTGGCCACGATGTCCACGCCAACGTCACGCGGGAGGCGGATGGTGAGGTCGCCTGAAACTGAATTGGCTCCGAAGTCCTGGGTGTAGCCGTGGAGGTCGAAGCTGAGGTCGCCGCTGACAGTATTGGCCCGGATGTTCTTGAAGCGGCCAGAAGCCGTGACTTCCCCTGAGACGCTCTTGGCGGTCATGACGCCGTCGTGGTTACGGGCGATGACCTCGCCGCTGACGGTGTTGACGTGAAGCTCGCCCCGCGTGC
Organism: Arthrobacter bambusae; assembly: GCF_030812595.1. GTDB lineage: Bacteria > Actinomycetota > Actinomycetes > Actinomycetales > Micrococcaceae > Arthrobacter > Arthrobacter bambusae_B. The sequence goes on along the minus strand of NZ_JAUSSZ010000004.1, from coordinate 16,540 downwards.
GGTCCGCGAGGACGGAACCGGAGACTGTGCTGAGGCGGATATGGGCGGTAACGCCGGACACCATGCCGTCACCGCCCACGGTTCCTGCTTCGACGTCGACGCCGGCAGGCAGCGCAATGCTGATGACGACGGTATTGGGGCTGGTGTTGTTGACCGTCCCCATCAGGTTGCGGAACCAACCCTGCGGGCCGTGCAGCTGGTGGCGGACTTCGAGGCGGCCGTCAACGAGGCTGACAGCCAGCGGATCGCCGCCGATTTCCGAGACTTCGATCCTGGTGGTGGCCTCATCGTGCGTCACGACGTCGAAGCGGCCCTTGACGATTCCCAGCTTGAGCGAGCGGACGCCGTCGACGTCGATGGTCTGCGGGCCGGTAACGGTCCAGTTTTCTTCTGACATGACCCCTCCAGAGGATGCGATATATCGCGTATGGAAGTCACGATATATCGTGAATTGCGTCGTGGCAATGGGTCCTGCAAAGGGGGCCTTGGAAAACCAGGCTGTGCTATTCCGGCTGGGCGATCCGCAGCCACTGGAACCAGCCGCGGTGCAATACGAGCCAGGCCATGAGCCCATAGCCCGCCTGGCCCGGGGTGCCGCCATTGGCGGCGAGGTCCGTGCGCCATTGCTCGTGGTTGAGCAGCGGCGAGAAGGTGTCGACGTAATGGTGGTTGCGTCGCGTGGTGACGTCTGCGAATGCGGCATTGAGTTCCGCGATCCGGCGGTTCTTGGCCGGGTCCAGCGTGGGTGGCGGACCGACGACGAATACTTCGATGTTGCTCTGGGATGCCCCGTCCAGGATGTTGGCCAGGTTGAGGCGGCTGCGCGCTGTGGAGACACCGAATTCGATATCACGGCCGGACAGCCCGATCACGAGTCGGTTTTCGTGGACGTTGCTGAAGCGCCTGCCGGCTTCGTCGAGCCAGCGACCCGCAAGGCCTTCCGTGCCCTCCATGGGGCAGGGAAGAGAGTAGCTCTCCACAAGGAGGGCGTCCTGGGGAGTCCGCGCGAGAACCCTTCCGAGCCAGCCCAAGGCCCTGGGATCACCGAGCCCGGCGAGTAGTTCATCACCAACAGCTGCGATGCGCAGCTTCCTGTCTTCCACGGTTACCTCTTCACCAAACGTTGCGGTCCTTGCACGGTGCCCGGCCGGGCGGCTTGATCGCCGGGCACTTGTTCCATTAAACAGAACTGCCCGGCTGGAAGCGGGTATTGAACCTCCAGCCGGGCAGCCGCCGTCTTACTTGCGTTCGAATACCTGCTTGAGCAACGTAGCCTGTTCGGCGCTGTGGCGCTTCATGGAACCGGCTGCGGTGGAGGCCGATGCCGGACGCGAAACGAGCCGGACCTTGCGGTCCAGTGCCTGCGGCAGATTCAAGCCGATGAACGGCCACGGACCCTGGTTGGCGGGCTCGTCCTGTGCCCAGACGATGTCGGCGTTCGGGTACTTGGCCAGTTCCGCCTCAATCTGGGCCTGGGGCAACGGGTACAGCTGTTCCAGGCGGATGATCGCGGTCGAGGTGTCGCCGGACTTCTGGCGGTACGACAGCAGATCGTAGTAGAGACGGCCGGAAACCAAGATCACGCGATCGACGTTCTGGGCCTGAAGCGGCTCGTGTTCGCCAATGACCGGGTTGAAGCCGCCCGTGGTGAAGTCCTCCACCGCAGAAGCCGCGCCCTTGAGGCGCAAAAGCTGCTTCGGGGTGAAGATGATGAGCGGCTTGCGGGGACGGCTGTAGGCCTGCCGGCGCAGCAAGTGGAAGTGCGAGGCAGCCGTGGTGGGGTTCGCCACAATCATGTTGTCCTCGGCGCAAAGCTGCAGGAAGCGCTCGATGCGTGCGGACGAGTGGTCCGGTCCTTGGCCCTCGTAGCCGTGCGGCAGCATGAGTACGAGCGAGGAGCGCTGGCCCCACTTCTGTTCCGCCGAGGAGATGAATTCGTCAATGATGGTCTGTGCACCGTTGACGAAGTCACCGAACTGGGCTTCCCACAGCACCAAGGCGTCCGGGCGTTCCACGGAGTAGCCGTATTCGAAGCCCATGGCTGCGTATTCCGACAACAAGGAGTCGTAGATCCACAGCTTGGCCTGCTTTTCGCTCAGGTTGCCCAGCGGCATCCATTCGCGGCCGTTGGCGCGGTCGTGGAAGACGGCGTGGCGCTGCACGAACGTGCCGCGGCGCGAGTCCTGGCCGGCGAGTCGGACGGGTACGCCCTCCATGACGAGCGAACCAAAGGCCGCGATCTCGCCGAAGCCCCAGTCGATGCCGCCTTCGCGGGACATCTGCTCACGCTTCTCAAGGAGTTGCTTGAGCTTGGAGTGGACCGTGAAGCCCTCCGGAATATCGAGGTGCGCCTGGCCGATCCTCTGGAGCATTTCCGCGGAAATGGCGGTGGTGGCCGGCGCGTTGGTGCCGAAGTCTGACTGCTGGGCAATGGGACGCTCGATGTCCGAAACCGCGGCGGAGTCCGCCGTGATGATCGGGATGGGCGAAGTCTGCGCGGCGTGGGTCTCCGCAAAGACGCGCTCGAGGCGTTCCTGGTAGTCGCGCAGCAACTGTTCGGCTTCGTCCTCGGTGATGTCGCCGCGGCCGATGAGGGATTCCGTGTAGAGCTTGCGGACGGAGCGCTTGGCTTCGATGAGGTTGTACATGAGCGGCTGCGTCATCGAAGGGTCGTCGCCTTCGTTGTGTCCACGGCGGCGGTAGCACACCATGTCCACGATGACGTCCTTGTGGAAGCGCTGGCGGAACTCGTAGGCCAGCTGCGCGATGCGTACTACAGCCTCGGGATCGTCACCGTTCACATGGAAGATGGGGGCCTGGATCATCTTGGCGACGTCGGTGGAGTACGTCGAGGAACGCGACGAAGACGGTGCCGTGGTGAATCCGACCTGGTTGTTCACGATGATGTGGATGGTTCCACCGGTACGGTAACCGCGCAGCTGGGACAAGTTGAGCGTTTCCGCCACAACGCCCTGGCCGGCAAAGGCGGCGTCGCCATGAACCATGATGGGCAACACGGGGAACGCCTCGCCCTGGTCCAGCCGGTCCTGCTTGGCCCGGACGATGCCTTCCAGGACCGAGTCCACCGCTTCAAGGTGGGACGGGTTGGCGGCGAGGTAGACCTTGGTCTCATTGCCGCTGTCCGAACGGAAGGTGCCCTCGGTGCCGAGGTGGTACTTGACGTCGCCCGAGCCTTGCACGGAGCGGGGGTCCTGGGTGCCTTCGAATTCGCGGAACACCTGGGCGTAGGTCTTGCCCGCGATGTTGGTGAGCACGTTGAGGCGGCCGCGGTGGGCCATGCCGATCGCGACTTCGTCGAGTCCGTCGTCGGCGGCGTCCGAAATGATGGTGTCCAGCAGCGGGATCAGGGATTCGCCGCCTTCGAGGGAGAAGCGCTTCTGGCCCACGAACTTGGTCTGCAGGAAGGTCTCGAAGGCCTCTGCCGCGTTGAGCTTGGAAACGATGCGCAGCTGCTCTTCGCGGCTGGGCTTGGAGTACGGGTGCTCCACCTGGTCCTGGAACCACTTGCGTTCCTCGGGCTCCTGGATGTGCATGTACTCAATGCCCGTGGTGCGGCAGTAAGCGTCGCGGAGAACGCCGAGGATGTCGCGGAACTTGAGCATCGACTTGCCGCCGAAGCCGCCGGTGGGCCATTCGCGGTCCAGGTCCCACAGGGTGAGGCCATACGTCAGAACGTCTAGGTCCGGGTGCTTGCGCTGGACGTACTCCAGGGGGTTGGTGTCCGCCATGAGGTGGCCACGGACCCGGTAGGAGTGGATCAGCTGCTGGATGCGGGCAACCTTGTTGATCTCGTCGGCCGGGTCCACCTGGAGGTCGGGGCTCCAACGGACGGGCTCGTAAGGAATGCGCAGCGCTTCGAAGATCTCGTCGTAGAAGTTCTGGGCACCAAGGAGGAGCTGGTGGACGAGCTTGAGGAACTCGCCGCTTCCGGCGCCTTGGATGACGCGGTGGTCGTAGGTGGACGTCAGCGTGAGGATCTTGCTGATGGCGTTCTGGGCGATGATCTTCTCGCTGGCGCCCTGCCATTCAGCCGGGTAGTCGAGGGCTCCGACGCCGATGATGGCGGCCTGGCCCTTGGAGAGCCGGGGTACGGAGTGCACGGTACCGATGCCGCCCGGGTTTGTCAGGGAAACAGTGGTGCCCGCGTGGTCGTCCGCCGTCAGCTTTCCGTTGCGCGCGCGCTTGATGAGGTCTTCGTAGGTGTGCCAGAACTCCGCGAAGTTCATGGTCTCAGCCTTCTTGATGTTGGGAACCATCAGGAGGCGGGTGCCGTCCGGCTTCGGCATGTCGATGGCGATGCCGAAGTTGACGTGTGCGGGCTGCACGGCAACGGGCTTGCCGTCTACTTCGTCGTAGTACACGTTCATCGACGGGAACTGGGACAGGGCACGAACCACTGCGTAGCCGATGAGGTGGGTGAAGGAGACCTTGCCGCCGCGGGCGCGGGCGAGGTTGGAATTGATGACAACGCGGTTGTCGATCAGGAGTTTGGCAGGAACGGCCCTGACGCTCGTTGCGGTGGGAACCGCAAGGCTCGTGACCATGTTGGAAGCAATGGCCTTGGCGGGACCCCGAAGGATGGAGACGACGTCCTCTTCCGGGGGAGTGGGAGCCTTGGTGCTCTTGGGAAGCTGAGCCGGGATCGGCTGGGACTGGCTGCCGTCGGATGGCTTCTGCGCGCCGTCCTTGGCGACAGTGGCCGGGGCCTTCTTGACCGGTGCTGCGGGAGCAGCCGGAGCCGGAGCGGGTGCGGCAGGAGCAGCTGCCGGGGCAGCTGCGGGCGCGACCGGCGTCGTTGCCGGTGCGGCGGCCTGTGCCACGACAGGAAGTTCGCGAGTGGGAGGGTTTGCAGGGGCTGCGGAGGTTCCGTTGGAAGAAGTGCCGTCAGCGGTATCGAAGGACTCGAAAAGCGGCCACCACTTGGCGTCGACCGAATTCCTGTCCTGCTGGTACCGCTCGTACAGTTCGTCAACGAGCCACTCGTTTCCGCCAAATTCCTCGGGTAGACGGTGGCTGGGCTGCTCTGGCACTTGAAATACGCCTCTTCCGTGAGTGTTGATTTCCAGCTGGCCCGGAGAAATGCAGGGGGTGCAAAGGCGAGCCAGGGTCTGGGTCCCGCGAACTCAGACCCTAGCCAGTCTAGTGACGAGCGGCGGCTATCTGCCAATAGTGGTGACCTAAATCATGCCAATCGCCGTAAGCCTTGGGTTCCGTGCCTGGAGGGGGCTCTTTTTGAGCGGGATTTTCCAGTCGTTTGGCGGCTCGCAAGGCCCCGGCCGACGCCTGTGAAGCCGCGTGAAGCCGCGCCGCGGCCGGACTGTAGACTTGGATTCTTATGGACAGTAATTCTAGGTGCCGGCCTGGGAGTTGCGGGGGAAGCCGTTTGGCTATCTCCGTGCAGCGCACCCGCCGAGCCGGCAATGCCCGTACACATGCCCATCGCACCCCGGAGCTCCAGGCCGGCCGGTCGGCGGACCATTCATCCGCTGCGTCCGACCAACCCCCGCCGGGTCAACCAGCCCTTATTCTTGCTGGCGCCCTTCTCAAGCCGTTCGCGCAATCCGGCGGCCTCTGATGGAGTGGCTTTTCCTCCTCGCCGGCGTGCTCCTGATTTTGGGGACTGGCTTCTTTGTGGCCGTCGAGTTTTCGCTCGTGGCACTCGACCAGGCGACAGTCCAAAGAGCGGTCGACGGCGGCGACCACGCCGCCGCGGCGTTGCTCAGGTGCCTGAAATCCCTCTCCACCCAGCTCTCAAGCTGCCAATTGGGGATCACCCTCACTACCTTGCTGACGGGCTTCGTCATGGAGCCATCCGTCGGCTCCCTTTTGCACGGGCCGTTGCTCTCGGCAGGGCTGCCTGAAGCTGCGGCGCAGTCAGTGTCCCTCATCCTGGCCATGACCTTCGCCACCGGCTTGTCGATGCTGATCGGCGAACTCGTTCCCAAGAACTTGGCGTTGGCCTTGGCATTTCCGCTCGGCCGGGCGCTGGCGCGCCCGCAACTGATGTTCACGGCCGTGTTCAAGCCCGCAATCGTGGTGCTCAACGGTTTTTCGAACAAAGTGCTCAACCTCGTGGGGTTGGAGGCCAAGGAAGAAATCTCGGGCGCCCGCTCGCCATCCGAACTGGCGTCCCTGGTTCGCCGTTCGGCAGAGCTCGGAACCCTTGACGCCGGGACAGCCAACTTTGTTGCCCGGACCCTGAACTTCTCGGCGCGGACGGCGGCAGACGTCATGACTCCGCGCATCCGCATGGAAACGATCGACGCGGATCAGCCGGTATCGGACATCATCGAAGCAGCCCGGCGCACGGGATATTCGCGTTTCCCGGTCATCGGCGAATCGGCCGACGACATCCGCGGCGTTGTGCATATCAAGAAAGCCGTGTCCGTCCCGCCGGAACGCAGGAGCCGGCTGGAAGCCGGAGCCATCATGTCCGAGGTCCTGCGCGTCCCCGAGACCATTCACCTTGACGCCCTTCTTTTGGAACTCCGCGAGGGCAACCTGCAACTCGCCGTCGTGCTTGATGAGTACGGCGGAACCGCAGGGATCGCGACCCTCGAGGACCTCGTGGAGGAAATCGTCGGCGAAGTGGCGGATGAACACGACAAGGTCCGCCCCGGGTTGCTGCAAAGCGCCTCGGGGGACTGGTACTTCCCTGGACTGTTGCGTCCCGACGAGGTCAGCGAACAGGTCCCGGGCCTGGCGGTTCCCGACGACCCCGCCTACGAAACCGTGGGCGGTTACGTGATGAGCCAGCTTGGACGGATCGCGATGGTTGGCGACGTGGTCGAGGCCGGGGGCGGCACCCTGGCCGTCACCCGAATGGACGGCCGCCGGATCGACCGCATTTGCTTTCACCCGACGCCGCCCGAGACCGACGATGACGATGAAGGCACCGCGGAAAGCGATGCCAGCGGATGGCAGAGCAGGAAGCAGGCCAGCAAGCGGCTGGGTAAGGGCTCTGGCGGCTCGGCAGGGGAAGCCGTTGGCAACCCTGTGGCCAAAACCGGTCACAAAGGACGTGCGGCATGAGCGACTGGGCCGGAATCCTGTGGCTCGTGGTGCTGTTGATCGGCAACGCCTTCTTTGTCGGCGCCGAGTTTGCCGTGATGTCCGCCCGCCGCAGCCAGATTGAACCCTTGGCCCAACGCGGTTCCAAGCGCGCGCAGACCACCCTTTATGCGATGGAACACGTCTCGCTGATGCTGGCGTGTGCCCAGTTGGGCATCACTGTGTGTTCCCTGCTGATTCTCCTCGTGGCCGAGCCCGCCATCCACCATTTGCTGGGAGCGCCGCTGGGGTCCGTGGGGGTCCCCATCGAATTGGCAGACGTTATCGCCTTCGCGGTTGCCTTGCTGGCGGTGACGTTCTTGCATGTGACCTTCGGTGAGATGGTCCCCAAGAACATCTCTGTTTCCGTCGCGGACAAGGCTGCCTTGCTGCTGGCGCCGCCCTTGGTACACGTCGCCTGGTTCGTGAAACCCGTTATCTGGACGTTGAATTGGCTGGCTAACCGCATCCTGCGCCTGATGAAGGTTGTACCCAAAGATGAGGTGACCTCCTCCTTCACCCTCGAAGAGGTGCAGTCGATCGTTCAGGAATCGACCCGCCACGGACTGGTGGACGACGACGCCGGCCTGCTGAGCGGCGCTCTGGAGTTTTCCGAGCACACCGTGGCGCACATCATGGTGCCGCTGGACAAAGTTGTATCCCTCAAGCCGGGTTCGACGCCGCGGCAACTCGAGAAAGCGGTCAGCCGCACCGGTTTCTCCCGTTTCCCTGTGCTGGACGACGACGGCGAGCTGACCGGTTACCTGCATATCAAGGACGTGCTGTCCATCCCCGAGGAAGGACGCATCTATCCTATTGCGGAAAGCCGGGTCCGGTCCCTCGTGAACCTTGCGCCCGAGGATGAGATTGAAGAGGCCATGGCCGTCATGCAGCGGACTGGCTCGCACCTCGGCCGGGTTGTGGGGACAAGCGGCGCGACGCTGGGTGTGTTGTTCCTGGAAGACGTCATCGAGCAGCTTGTGGGCGAGATCCGGGACGCCACCCAGGCCCGGGGAATCCGGCGGTTGGGCGAACCGGAGACGGCGTAGTCTCTTGCCGGCACCCAAGGGGCCGGCAAGAGCCAGCCGGAATCCTAAATAGGAATCATTCCCATTTACGGATACACTCAGAGGGCCAACTATCGTGCCTGATTCTCATGTGAGTAGATCCGAGGTTCCCCGTGCGTCGTAACGCCGCCCGTTTTTCGTTTGCCGTAGTGCCTTCCGCCTGCGCGGCAGTTGCCGTCCTGCTTGCCGCATGCGCGGCACCCGGCGCGAGTGCGCCGTCGTCGTCCTCCTCCGGGGTGATCGACGTTGTCGCCTCCACCAGCGTGTATGGCGACATCGCCAAGACCGTCGGAGGCGGGAAGGTGTCCGTCACCTCCATCATCAGCAAGACGAGCCAGGATCCGCACTCCTACGAGGCAAGCACCCAGGACAAGCTGGCCGTCTCCAAGGCCCAACTGGTGATCGACAATGGTGCCGGGTACGACGACTTTTTCGCCAAGCTGGCCGATGATGGCAAGATCGCGGCGGACAAGACCATCACTGCCGTCAACGTTTCCGGGCTCCTTCCCGCGGCGAGCACCGGATCATCTCCCGCGGCGGTGCCGGAAGGGTTCAATGAGCACGTCTGGTACAACTTCGACGCGATGGCGAAAGTGGCCGATGCCGTTGCCGCGAAGCTCGGCAGCCTGGACCCTGCCGACGCCAACACCTTCACGGCCAATGCCGGCAAGTTCAAGTCCTCCCTGACCGGGCTCAGCGCCAAAGTCGCCGGGATCAAGGCTTCCAAAGGTTCCGCTCCGGTGGCCATCACCGAGCCCGTCCCGGGCTATTTGCTTGAAGCCGCCGGCCTGGAGAACAAGACGCCCGAAGAATTCAGCCGCGCCATTGAGGTCGGCTCTGACGTTCCGCCCGCTGCAGTCAAGGAAACAAGCGATCTGATTACCTCGAAGTCCGTTCGCTTCCTGGCGTACAACGAGCAGACGGCCAGCGCCGAGACGGAAAAGCTGAAGGCCGAGGCGACCGCTGCCGGTGTTCCGGTGATCGGTTTTACCGAGACACTTCCCGAAGGCAAGGACTACGTCGGCTGGATGACGGACAACGTGGGCAACGTTGCTGCCGCGCTGAAAAAGTAACGGCCCACAGGCAAGACGGACCAGGCGGACTCCGCAGCCGTCCTAAGATGGACAGGGCGGCCGCGGGGCCCTCTCCGTTCATCCAAGGGCAGGCCGCCAGCAACATAGCTTTGCGAACCCCCATGGATCGAGGAAACTTTTTGACACCGGTAGTGAGCCTTCGCGGAGCGGGCCTCCAGTTCGGCCAACGTGCACTCTGGAAGGACCTCGACGTGGACATCCAGGCGGGCGAGTTCTTCGCTGTGCTCGGCCCCAACGGCAGCGGCAAGACCAGCTTCCTCAAAGTCCTCCTGGGTTTGCAGCAACTCCACTCGGGAACGGCGACCGTGGCCGGACACCCCGTGGAACGTGGCAGCCGGAAGATCGGCTACATACCGCAGCAGAAATCCTTTGCTCCGGATACCCCCTTGCGTGCCAGGGATTTGGTTGCCCTTGGCATCGACGGCCACCGCTGGGGCCTGCGGATCAAGGCCAACGCCGTCAACGAGCGCGTCGACACCCTCCTGGACCTCGTCGGGGCGAGCGATTACGCGCGTGTGCCGGTTGGCCAATTGTCCGGCGGTGAGCAACAGCGGCTCCGTGTAGCGCAAGCCCTTGCCACGGAGCCTGAACTGCTGCTTTGCGACGAACCACTGCTGTCGTTGGACCTGAACCACCAGCAGGCCGTCAGTTCCCTCATCAACCAGCAATGCCACGAACGGAACAGCGCCGTGGTGTTCGTGACCCACGAGATCAACCCGGTCATTGACTACGTAGACCGCGTCCTCTACCTCGCCGGCGGCAGGTTCCGGGTGGGAACCCCGGAGGAAGTCATGACCACCGAGGTCCTCTCCGAGCTGTACAACAGCCGCGTCGAGGTCATTCGCGCGAACGGCAGGATCGTGGTCGTCGGGCTTCCGGACGCCACAACCCATTACCACGACGACGCCCACGCCGGTGTAGAAGAAGGCCACTAAATGGATCTCGGCAGTATCCTGCACACCATCTTCAATTTCGAAAACTATGGCGAGCTGCTCGCATTGGTCCAGAATTCCATCTGGGCAGGTGCCGTCCTCGGCCTGCTCGGCGGCCTCATAGGCACCTTTGTCATGAAGCGGGACCTTGCTTTCGCGGTGCACGGGATTTCCGAGTTGTCCTTCGCGGGCGCCTCCTTCGCCCTGCTCATCGGGGCGGACATCATTTTCGGTTCGCTCGCTGGATCCGTTGCGGCTGCGCTTCTTCTGGGACTCATGGGCGTCCGCGCGCGGGACAAGAATTCGATCATCGGCGTCATCATGCCGTTCGGGCTAGGCCTCGGCATCCTGTTCCTGGCCCTCTACCAAGGCCGCGCGGCCAACAAGTTCGGGCTTCTGACCGGCCAGATCGTTTCGGTGGACACCGTCCAGCTCCAGGTCCTGGCGGGCACGGCCGTGGTGGTCATGCTCGCACTGGCCGCAATATGGCGCCCGCTCAGCTTCGCCAGCGTGGACCCCGAAATGGCGGAAGCCAGGGGAGTGCCCGTCCGTGGCTTGGCGATTGCCTTCATGGTGCTGCTCGGCGTCAGCGTTGCCCTGTCCATCCAGATAGTCGGCGCGCTTCTGGTGCTGGCCTTGCTCATCACGCCCGCGGCTGCAGCCCTGCGGGTGACCACTTCGCCGCGCCTCGTGGTCTTGTTGAGCGTGCTCTTCGCGATCACTGCCACTGTGGGCGGAATCCTGCTGGCGCTTGGCAGCAGGATTCCCATCAGCCCGTATGTCACCACGTTGTCGTTCCTGATCTATGTGGTGTGCCGGATCATCGGCAGCGCACGCGCCAAACGGGGGATCAACGGCCGGATAGTCCGTCCACACGCTGCCATGGGCCAAGCGGTGGAAGACCAGACCGTAGCAGGCTAGAGCCGGCCCGCGGCCTTCTTTGCAGCGCACTCCGGGCAGAGACCGAAAATCTCCACCGTGTGCGCCACTTCGGTGTAGCCGTTTTCAGCAGCCACCCGGGCCGCCCATGTCTCAACGGCCGGAGCCTCCACCTCAACGGCCTTGCCGCAATTGCGGCACAGCAGATGGTGGTGGTGGCCCGTGACAGCGCAGCGGCGGTAGACGGCTTCGCCATCGGCATTTCGAAGCACATCGATAAGGCCCTCGTCGGCAAGCGACTGCAGAATGCGGTAAGCCGTGGCCAAGGACACCGAGACGCCCTGGTTCTGGAGCAATCGGTAGAGTTCCTGGGTGCTCACGAAATCGTCCAGTTGGTCCAGGGCGGCGCTAACGGCCAGCCGCTGTTTCGTGACGCGCTGCTCCTTGACGGCGGGATCCTTCGCAGCCGGAAGCGACTGGGCCGCGGGCCCGGACGTGGCGGCATTGGCGCCCTGTGACATTCGTGGACTCATTTCGATAAGGATGATCGCAAATACCAAGGTTACCAGCCGACCGCGCCCGGACATCGGCTCGTGGACACCGTTCAAGGCTCGTCCTAGGCTGGCTGGATGAAGCTCACCAAGTTCACCCATTCTTGTGTCCGACTGCAAAAGGATAGCCAGATCCTGGTGATCGACCCGGGGACTTTTTCCGAGTCCGAGGAAGCCCTCGCAGGCGCCCACGCGGTGCTGATCACCCATGAGCACGCGGACCATGTGGACGCCGACGCCGTCGTCGGGGCCCTCAAGGAAAACCCCGGACTGCAGGTGCACGCGCCCTCGGGGGTCGCCTCCGAGCTGGCTGCGAAAGCGGGCGACGACGGCGAGCGGATCCACGCCGTCGAACCCGGCACGTCCTTTCAAGCCGGGGGCTTCGAGATCCGTTCCTTCGGAGGGCAGCACGCCCTCATCCACCCGCAGATCCCGGTCGTGGCCAACATCGGCTATCTCGTGGACGAAAACGTCTTCCACCCCGGGGACTCGTTCGTTGTCCCTGACGGCATTGCCGTACAAACCCTGTTGGTGCCGATTCACGCGCCTTGGTCAAAGGTGGGCGAAGTGGTTGACTTCGTGATCGCGGTCCGTGCTCCCAAGGCCTACCCGGTCCACGATGGGCTGCTCAACGAGCTCGGACGCGGATTGGTGGAAGGCCACGTGACGCGGATCGGCGCGAAGTACGGTACCAGCTATGCGAGGTTGTCGCCGCGGGAATCGGTGGAGGTCTAGCCGGTTCGCTGCGCCGTCTAAACCGCAGCGCTGTCTAAACCGCTGCGCCGTTTAAACCGCTGCGCTGCCTAAACCGCTGCGCCGTCTCCGTGCCGCCTAAACGCTGCCCGGCCATGTGCCTGTCTCGAAGAAGTCAGCCAGCACGGCCTCGTACGGGGCCGGATCCAAGCCACGCTCGGCGATCCAGTCCGGGTTGTAGTAGCTCCCCGCGTATCGGTCGCCGGCGTCGCACATGAGTGACACGATGCTGCCGCGTTTCCCCTGGGCCACCATCTCGGCGACCAGTTGGCAAACACCCCAAAGGTTGGTTCCCGTGGAGGGCCCGGCGTGCAGCCCTGCCAGCCGGCGGAGGTGCCGCATGGCGGCCACCGAGGCGGCATCGGGAACCTGGATCATGGTGTCGATGACGGCCGGGACGAAGCTGGGCTCCATGCGCGGCCGTCCAATGCCTTCGATCCTGGACGGCATGCCCGTTGAATAGTCAGGGACGCCGTCGCGCCAGCCGGGATAGAACGCGGAATTTTCGGGATCGACCACGGCCAGCCGGGTCGGGTGGCAGTGGTACCGCAGGTACCGGCCGATGGTCGCACTGGTTCCGCCGGTGCCGGCGCCCACCACGATCCACTCGGGCACCGGATGCTCCTCGAGGGCGAGCTGCTCGAAGATGGATTCAGCGATGTTGTTGTTGCCCCGCCAGTCGGTGGCGCGTTCAGCGAAAGTGAATTGGTCCATGTAGTAGCCGCCGGACGTCCGGGCAACGTCCTCTGCCATTGCATAGACCTCCGAGGCGTGGTCCACCAGGAGGCAGGCGCCCCCGAACTCTTCGATGAGCGCGATCTTTTCAGGGCTGGTGGTCCGGGTCATCACGGCGATGAACGGAAGCCCGATCAGCCTGGCGAAGTATGCCTCGGACACCGCGGTGCTGCCGCTGGAAGCCTCGACTATGGTGGTCCCTTCCGTGATCCAGCCGTTGACCAGGCCATAGAGGAAGAGCGACCGGGCCAAGCGATGCTTGAGGCTGCCCGAGCGGTGCGTGGACTCGTCCTTGAGATAAAGCTGGACGCCCCAGTGTTCGGGGAGCGGCACAGCGTAGAGGTGCGTGTCCGCCGAGCGGTTGTTCTCGGCTTCGATGCGTCGGATTGCCTCGCTGGCCCATGCCCGGTCCTGGTTGCGTAGATTGCTCACCGATCCAGCCTACCGGCGGCGGACACCGCCCAAGGATAGGCTGGTAGCCGGTTGGCAACTGCACGGCGGCAGCTTCGACGTCGTTTGGTAGTCCCGGCAAAACGAAGGAGATTTGATGGCCACGATCATGAACGTCACCGCGCTGAAGGACCGCATGGATGCGGGCAAGCGGACTGTATTGCTCGACGTCCGTTGGGTGCTGGGCGATCCGCACGGTCATTCGCATTTCCGCCAAGCCCACATTCCTGGCGCAGTCTACGTGGACCTGCACAACGAACTCGCTGACCCCACGGCCGAGGGCCAGGGCAGGCACCCGTTGCCCTCCACGGCTGCGCTGCAGAGGTCCGCCCGTGGCTGGGGAATCAACGACGGCGACACTGTGGTTGCGTACGACGACAGCGGCAGCACCGCCGCGGCGCGGTTGTGGTGGCTGCTCCGGGACGCCGGTTTCCATTCCGTCTTCCTCCTCGACGGCGGATTGGCCGCCTGGCGCGCGGCCGGATATCCGCTGGCGCAGGACGAGCAACCGCCGGTCCCGGGCGACGTGGTGCTTGGGCACGGCCACATGGATGCGATCAGCATGGACGAGGCGGCCGACTGGCACGGCCATGGAATACTTCTCGATGCACGGGCCGGGGAGCGCTATCGCGGCGAATTCGAACCCATCGATCCCCGGGCGGGACACATTCCCGGGGCGCTGAGCGCCCCCACAACCGGAAACCTCGCACCCGACGGGACGTTCCTCCATGCATCCCGGCTTCGCGATAGATTTGCCGCCCTGGGCATCAACGAGGACAGCAAGGTTGCCGTCTACTGCGGCTCCGGGGTGACGGCGGCCCACGAGATCGCTGCCCTCGAAATCGCCGGATTCAGGGCAGCCCTCTTCCCGGGCTCCTTTTCACAGTGGTCCTCGCTCGATTCCAACCCCGTCGTCGCCGGAGAAGCGCCCCTCGGCTCCCCAGACCAGTGAGTCTTGCCAGTGAGTCTTGGCTGCAGTGCAGCCGGGGAAGTGCCGGCAGAGTGGCAAATGATCAGCTCGCGGGGGTAGCGTCGAGGCATGACTCCCGGACGCCCCGTTCCTCCGCCCCTTGGCAAGCCGCTCGTCGTGAGTGACGAGACAGCGGATGCCGCGCTGTCAACGCCCGCGACCGCGCCGTCAACCCACGCGGCTGCGCAGGGAGCGCCGCCACTCGCGGCTGCGTATGGCGCCACTTCGGCGGTCAGCGGCCTAGTCCCGCTGACCGTGGCCCGCCGCGTTCCCAAGGAAGACGACGTCGAGATCGAGATCGATTTCTGCGGCCTCTGCCACTCAGATGTCCACGCGACGCGGGGCGAATGGGGAGTCCAGAACTATCCGCTCGTCCCAGGCCACGAAATCGTCGGCCGGGTCCGCAGCGTGGGGTCCGCCGTCGACGACTTCGCGCCGGGAGACCTGGTGGGCGTCGGCTGCTTGGTGGATTCCTGCCGCGAGTGCGATAGCTGCCTCGAAGGACTGGAGCAGTACTGCGAACGCGGAAACGTTGGCACCTACGGGGCGAGGGATCCCCGGAACTCCAACTCCATCACCCAAGGCGGTTACTCCACCTCAGTGGTGGTTGACCGCCGCTTTGTGCTGCGCGTGCCCGAGGGCCTTGACCCGGCCGCGGCGGCGCCATTGCTGTGCGCGGGCATCACTACCTACTCGCCGCTGCGCTACTTCGACGTCGAGGAGGGGGACGTGGTGGGCGTCGTCGGGCTCGGCGGACTGGGCCACATGGCGGTCAAGATCGCGAAGGCCATGGGCGCGCGCGTAGTGGTCTTCACAACCTCGGACGCCAAGTTCGAGGCGGCCATAGAACTTGGCGCCGACGACGTGATCCTCTCGAAGGATCCCGAAGCCATGGAAGCCGCCAACCGCTCCATCGACGTCATCATCGATACGGTGGCGGCGCCGCATGACTTGAACCCTTACTTTCGTACCTTGCGGCTGAACGGTGCCCTCTTCCAGTTGGGGCTCCCTCCGGCCGATATGCCGCCGGTCAGCCCCGGTGCGCTGATCCGGCGCAGGCTCTCCTACGCAGGATCGTTGATCGGCGGCATTGCCGAGACCCAGGAAATGCTGGACTTCTGCGCCGAACACGGCGTAGTCAGCGACGTCGAAGTGGTCACTGCAAGGCAACTCAATGAAGCCTACGACCGCATGGTTGCCGGCGACGTCAAATACCGTTTCGTCCTCGATACCAAGACCCTTCAGCCCGCTTCGGAAAAGGCAGACGTATGAGCACCCTGTTCACCAAGATCATCAATGGCGAGATTCCCGGACGTTTTGTCTGGAAGGACAACGACGTGGTGGCTTTCCTGACCATCGCTCCGCTCACTGACGGCCACACGCTTGTGGTGCCACGCCAGGAGGTGGATCGCTGGACCGACGTCGCCCCTGAGCTCCTCAACAAAGTCATGGCCGTTGCGCAGCGGATCGGACAAGCCCAGGTGAAGGCTTTCGGCGCACCCCGGGCGGGCCTGTCCGTTGTGGGATTCGAAGTGGAGCACTTCCACGTGCACGTGTTCCCGGCAACGTCCTTGGCCGATTTCGACTTCGGAACCGTGGAACACAACCCGGACCCTGCCCGGCTCGACGCCAATGCGGCCAAGCTCCGTGCCGGCCTTGTGGAAGAAGGCCACGGGGAGTTCGTTCCCGCGGATTGAGGAAACGCCCGGCCACCTTTGGGCGCATTTTTCCAAACGCCCGTCCACCTTTGGGCGCGTTTTTCCAAACGCCCGGCCACCTTTGGGCGCGTTTTTCCAAACGCCCGGCCACCTTTGGGCGCGTTTTCACAAACGCCCGTCCACCTTTGGGCGCGTTTTTCCAAACGACCGTCCACCTTTGGCTGGAATGGGCTCTGTTGGTGACCGGGCGTTGGGGGAATGGGCTCTGTTGGTGACCGGGCGTTGGGGGCGGATTCAAGTGGTGGTTGCAACGCGTCCTTTATGCTGCTGATTCTTCCAGTATTTGTTCGAGGGCTTGCGCGGGTGTTTTCCAGCCGAGG
>NZ_JAUSSZ010000003.1 GCF_030812595.1 Arthrobacter bambusae | reverse complement strand
AGCACGCCGCCAGCGTTCATCCTGAGCCAGGATCAAACTCTCCGTTGAAGTAAAAACAAAAACGAACACAACCATCCCCACCGGAAATAACGGCAAAAGACGACTGCAAAATCTGAAACCAGCTGAAAACCAGACCACCACACACGGGGGTGCGCAGCAATCCAGCAAAAATTCAACCAATTCAACAAAAAAATCGGTATCAACAAACTTGGCACACTATTGAGTTCTCAAACAACAGACACACCCGGCACCACCCAACCACAAGGCCAGACTCGCTCCGGAGCAACTTTCCAAACTTACCAGACCCGCCCGCCCCGCACAACTCCCGAAACCAGGAACCACACCGGACAAACACCGTCCACGACCCCGGAAACCACACCGGAACACACCAAAGCGAACCAAGAAAATTGGTTTCCATTTGAAAGGGGGTCGGTCGCTATCTTTCCGCTTCAGCGGCGGCGACTCGAACTACTCTACACACCCCCAACACCCCACGCAAATCACGCCGACACCACCATCCCGTAGTCCAAAACCCTCTACAACACGGCGGTTTCGGCCTCAATCCCCGCCAGAATGGAGGCCTTTCGGGCACAAGCCAGAAACATGCCGTGCGTCACACGCCCCCGGCCAAGTCACACGCCCCCGGCCAGGTCACACGCCCCCGCCCAAGCAAGCGACCAGCCAGGAAACACAACCGAACGAGCAACCGCAAGCGGGCTAGTGCCCGGCTGCCCCCTCGGTCTTGCGCATCATGGTGGACAGCACTACGGCAACCACTGCAATCAAAGTGGCTGTCAGGAACGCGGCCTGCATCCCGGCAACAAAGCCGGACCCGGCAGCCACGACGGCGAAGATCGAAACCAGGAGTGCGGTCCCTGCGGCCCCCGCCACCTGCTGAAGCGTGCTCATGATGGCCGAGCCATGCGAATAGAGGTGGGGCGGAAGCGGGTTGAGGCCTGTGGTGAACGCCGGCGTGAACAGCAACGCGAGTCCCAGGCTAAGTACTGCGTAAAGGACCACGACCCACCACAGGGGACTATCCGCGTTGAGCATCGAGAACTGCCACAGTGTGAGCACCAGCAGGATTGAACCTGTCACAGTCAGCGGGAGCGGACCGATCTTGTCGAACAACCTGCCGACAACCGGGCCGAGGAGCCCCATCGCCAAGCCCCCGGGAAGAAGCGCCAGGCCGGTCTCCATCGGCTGCAGGTGGAGGACGTTCTGCAGGTAGAGCGGCAGGAGGATCACTCCGCCGAACAGGGCCATCATGGCGACCACCATGAGCAGGACCGACACCGTGAACATGCGGAAGTTGAATGCCCTGAGGTCCAGCAAGGGTGCGTCGGACTTCTGCAAGCTGAGCTGGCGGAAGACGAACGCCGCCATGCACAGGACACCGATCACCAGCGCAGCGATCGGCGCGGCAGCGACTCCGCCGTGGCCGCCGATCTGGCTCAATCCATAGACCAACCCGCCGAAGGCAGGAACGGTCAGGACCACCGAGAGGAAGTCGAGCCGCACGCTGCCTCGCTCGCCGACGTTGGTGAGGAACCTTGCACCGAGGCCCATGGCCAACAGGGCCACCGGCAGCACGAAGACGAACATGAATCGCCACGAGAAATGGTCAAGGATGATGCCGGAAACCGTGGGGCCCAAGGCTGGCGCAACCGAAATCGCGATGGTCACGTTACCCATTACCGCACCTCGGCGGGACAGGGGAACCAAGGTCAAGATGGTTGTCATCAGCAGCGGGAGCATGATCGCAGTGCCGCCCGCTTGGACGATGCGCGCCAACAGGAGCACTCCGAAACCCGGGGCTAGCGCGGCGAGCAGCGTGCCGCTGCTGAACAGTCCGATTGCCAGGAGGAACGCCGCTCGAGTGGTGAGTCTCTGGAGGATGAAGCCGGTGGTGGGGATGACCACCGCCATGGTCAGCATGAATCCAGTGGAGAGCCACTGGACTGTGGGTGCGTCGACGTTGAGGTCCGTCATGAGCCGCTGCAACGCGACGTTCATGATGGTCTCGTTGAGGATCACCACGAAGGTGGCCACGAGTAGAGTGACGATGACGGTGACAGACTCCCGCGACATCCTGTCGCTGGATTGTTGTGTCCCCGTTTCCGGTACGGGGCCACCGGTCGCGCCTGATGTGACGTCGGTAGACATGAGGATCCCTCGGCTTTGGGTGCGATAGTGTCCGGCGCTCGACACCGGTGAAGACTCCAACAGTCTAAGCCTCCGCCGCATTCCCGTCAGCAGCTTAATCCAAACGTTTGCGTGCGGGAATCCGAAAGTTAAGAGTGCTCAGGAACTCAGCGGCACGTTGTCGATCAACCGCACAGGGCCGACCTTCGCCGCAATGATGGCAAGGCCTTCACCCCGGAACGGAGTTTCCTTGCAGTTTTCGGCGAGCGGTTCCAGTGTGCGGGGGTCGACGACGTCGAAGTAGTCCAGCTTCACGAGGGGTTGCGATTCAACGAGCGCGACGGCGGAGTCCAGCTCGAGCGGCTCGTTCGCCAAGGCGCGGGACTCAAGAAGGCGGAGGGCGCGGGACAGCACCAGGGCTGCTTCTCGCTCTTCTTCGGAAAGGAAACGGTTCCGGCTGGAAAGCGCCAGGCCCTCCTCATCGCGCACGGTAGGCACGGCCACGATGTCCACGGGGAAGCTGAGATCGGCCACCATGCGCTTCACGAGGGCCAACTGCTGGGCATCCTTCTGACCGAAATACGCGCGGTACGCGGCAGCACCGCCGTCGACGGCTGGACCGCCGGGCAGCCCGTAGTGCAGCAGTTTGGCGACCACTGTGAGGGCGCCGTCAAAGTGGCCAGGACGCGACGCGCCCTCCCATTTCTCGCCCAACGGTCCCGAGGTCACCCGGACCAAGGGCTCCCCACCGGGGTATACCTCGTCAACGGACGGTGCGAAGACGAGATCCACGCCCTCCGCGTCCAAGAGAGCCATATCCGCATCAAGCGTGCGGGGGTAGCGCTCGAGATCCGCGGCCTCGCCGAACTGCAGGGGATTCACGAATATGGAGGCCACCACGACGTCGTTCTGCTCGACGGCGGTCCGGGCCAACGCCGCGTGGCCGGTGTGCAGCGCTCCCATCGTGGGGACAAGGCCTAGCGAGCTGCCGCGCTTTTCCGCGAGCAACCGCGCACTTTCGGCCCGCAGTTCCGCTGCGGTGGTCACAAGTTTGATGGTCATTCTCAGTTTCCTTCCTGCGCCCCGGCAGTGTCGTCGCCTGGACGGTCTTCACCGTTGTCCGGCGTACCTGGGCCGTCCAAGGCGTTGTTGATGTCGCCCAACTGGCCCTGCTTGAGCAGTCCGCGATTGACTGCCCGGCGGGCCGTGGCGCGTGCCATGGCCTGGTACGCCGCGAGGACATCGCCGCCGGCACCGCCGTCGTACTCTTTGAGGGCCTCCGAATGGGCGGCGACGGTCCCCACATCTCCGCGGGCCACGGGCCCGGTCAGCGCGGACTCGCCGGAGGCCAGCGCGTTCTCCAAGGTGGCGCGGAGCAAGGGGCCGAGCATGCGCTCTGGTGCGTCGACGCCGATGTCCCGAAGCAGCTGGGATGACTGGGCCACGAGGGTGACCAAATGGTTTGAACTGTGCGCGAGCGCTGCGTGGTAAAGCGTGCGATCGGCCTCGGCAATGGCCACCGGCTCGGCACCCATTTCCACAACGAGGGCTTGGGCGATGGGCAACATCGCGGCGTCGGCGGTAACCCCGAAGGTGCAGTCCATGAGCCGGGTCAGGTCCAGGCTCATGCCCGTAAACGTCATGGCGGGGTGCAGCGCAAGCGGAATGGCACCTGCCGCGCGGACCGGCTTCAGTATTCCGACGCCGAAGCGGCCGGACGTGTGCGCCACGAGTTGGCCGGGCTGCCATGCTCCCAGTTTGGCGAGTCCTGCCACGAGTTCGCCGAGGGCATCATCCGGAACAGCGACGAGCACCAATTCGGACCGCTCCACGATTTCCTGGATTTCGAGGACCGGGACACCCGGCAGCAGCGTCTCCGCCCGCTCCCGGCTCGCCTCGGATACGGCGGAAACCCCGACGACGGCGTGCTCGGCCGCGCGCAGGGCCGCACCCAACACGGCCCCCACCTTGCCGGCGCCGATGATTCCTACGCCGAGACGTCCTGGCCTAGCCATGGTCGGGTTCCTCCTGGGTCGATGCGTGTTGCATGGGATGCGTGGTTGTCGGCGCAGGCACTGGCGCTGTCCGTCGCTGCGGGAGCCATTGCTCGGAATTGTCCTGTGCCAGGTTCTGCAGTTTGCGGGCTTCCCGGGCCCGGGCCGCCTGCTGGTCGAACAAGCCGAGTGCTTCCCCGGCGGCGGCTTGGATGAGCCGGGGCGCCACCGGACCTGGAGTCGTATGCAACACAAGGTCGGCCACCCCGAAGAGCCGGGCCAAGGGACCTTGGTGGAGTGCGATGGACTGGGTTCGCTGATGCGGGACCATCACCAGCTTCCGCCACAAACGTCCGGAGCGCAGCAGCAGGGCCGTATCCGTTGAAAGGAAGCCGTTGCGTCGCCAGCCCAACGGAGAAAGGATCCAGGCACGCTTGGGGGTGGTGACGAAGCCGGCGCCGGAATCCAGGCCGGTCAGCCCGGCCGTGAACACGCGCTCAGGGTCGGCCGTACCGGGGTCGGGCAGGACGAGCGAGAGCATCACCATCACCTCGGGCTTCCGGCCGACGGGAAGCAGCATGGTCCGGTGCTCGCCTTCGCTGCGGTGGTGTTCGCCGTAACCGGCAACGTTCACGTGGATCCGATACCAGCCGAGAAGGCGCCACAGCGGCGGCTGCGTGACCTTGAGGGCCTGGATACGCCCGGGAGGCACGGTCTGGGCCCGGGTATCCAGGAGTCCGTAGCGCAAGCGGATGCCGTCAGGGGAGATTGCCGCCGTAAAGTTGTAGCCCGTGTTGAACGAGCGCCAGTAGGCCGTTCCCAAGCCGAGGATTGCCGGAATCAAGTACAGGATGAAGGCTCGGGACTCGGTCAGCACTGACACCAGCACCGACGCGATGGCGCTGAGCACAATGAAGAAGCTCTGCTCGCTCAGGATCAGGGACCCGACAAGCCTTCCCGGCGGCACGTAGAGCACTACCTGCTCGGGTGCCTCGGGCACTTGGACCGTTTCGCTCCCGTCAGCAATGCCGGCGGCCCTGCCCAGTATGGTGGCACGGAGCTGCTTGGCTTGCTCAAGCCTCAGGTAAGAGAGCCGCACGGCCGAGTGGCCGGCGTCGGCCACCTCGAATTTCAACTCCGCGAGCCCGAAAATACGGGCAAGGAGGGGCTGCACGATGTCGATGGCCTGGACCCGGTCGAGCCGCGCCTGGCGCTGCTGTTTGAACAAAAACCCGGTGTTGACCCTGACATACCCCTCGGCGAGCTGGTATCGGGTGAAATACCAGCTAAGGACAAAGGAGCCCAAGGCCAGCAACAGGAAGACGCCGCCCCCGGCAAGCAGCCACAGGGTGCGCTCGTTGAGGTTGTCGCCGATGGTTCCGCGGCCCTGGAGCGTCCGCTCGAAGGTGTCGCGGCCAAAGAAGTAGACGATCGCAGCGAGGGCCACCCAGCCCCGCACGAACGGCGACGCCGGATGGACGCGGTGCCAGTCGCCGTCGACCACGGTCCGTTCCTGGGTCACAGCCCTGCCAGCCTCGCTTCGCCGCGGGCCGAAAGCTGCTCGCGCAGCCGTGCGCCTTCAGCGGCGGGAAGTCCGGGAAGGCGGGCGTTGGTTCCAGCCGATGCGGTGTGGAGTTTGACGGTGCACAAGCCCAGGAGCCGTTCGACGGGTCCGACCGTTACGTCGACGAACTGCATCCGACCATAGGGAACCACCATGGTCCGCTGGAAGAAGATGCCGCGGCGGACCAAAAGATCGTCGTCGCGTTCCGCGTAGCCGATGGCCCTCACTTGCCTCGGGATCAATACGAGCCGCCAAAGGGCAAGCAGCAAAAAGGCCGCGGGAAGGGCGACGGCCAGCCATAGCGGTGGCCACTTCCACCAACCCAGTTCCACGAAGAGCAAGGGCAGGCTGAACAGGCCGATCGTGATCACGTTGCCGATGGCCCACTCCACGAGCCGCACCGACACGTATTTCGGCGAAAGGCGCAGCCACTGGATGCCCGGAGGATCAATCGCCGCGGTATGCATATTCGCCTTCGCCCTTGGCCTCGCCACGGCGTGAATCCCCGACACCGGGGCCGCCTTCCAAGTCTTCCGGAGGGATCCGGCAGAACCGCTCCACGACGAAGCCCACGATGGTCATGATGACCCCGCCGCCGCCCATGATGAGCGCGAGCCACAAGATGCCTTGGTCGCTGCGGAAATTCCAAAGCCGGAGTTGCTCAATCGCGATTCCAACATGCCAGCCCAGCAGCACGGTTCCCGCATAGGCGCAGGCCTGGGCGAGGACCAAGGTTCGCGCGGCCAGGATCGGGTTGAGCATGGCCTTCTTCTTGCCGTTGCGCCAGCGCAGGACGCGGATGCCCATGATCAGCGTGAGCACGGCGATAAAGCCCATGGTTACCAGCGCGGAAGGAGGAAGCACCGGCGTCGCCATGCTGTAGCGCGTAGTGAGCACAGTGGCCAGCCAGCCGATTGCCGCAAGGACGACGGCGATGATCGCCAACAAGAGCGGACGCATGGCCTTCATGGGCTATTCCACCGCTCCCGCGGCAGCGACGCTGCCGGATCCGTCGAAGCCGTCGAAAGGCCGAAGTCCGGGAAAGTCCTCTGCCCGGGTGGCCAGTTCGGCGACGCTCTCACCGTTGAGCCGCGCCGCGGGGTCCAGAAGGGCCCACGGATAGAGCACGAAGGCCCGCTCGGCGGCCCGCGGATGCGGCAGGGTCAGGGTTTCCTCGTCGCTTGTGAGATCGCCATAGACAATGATGTCCACGTCCAAAGTGCGGGGCCCCCAGCGGACCTCCCGTACCCGGTGGTGCAACTGTTCGACGTCGTGGCAGTGCTGCAAGAGGTCAAGTGGCGCAAGGGTGGTCTCGATGGCGATCACCATGTTGAGGAAATCCGGTTGCCCCACGGGCCCGCCCACAGCTTTGCTCTGCACCACGGGAGAGACTCCGAGCAGGCGGATTTCAGGCCGGTCAACGAGGTCGGCAACGGCGGTGGACAGGGTGTCGTTCCGCTCCCCCAGGTTGCTGCCGAGGGCCAGGATGGCTTTTGTGAAACGGGAGCTCATGCACGCTCCCTGTGGACACTGACAGCGACGTCACCGAAGGGCACCTCGATGGGAGCCTTGGGTTTGTGGATTGTGACATCGACGGCGGCGACGTTGAAGCCAGCCAGGATCCCCTCGGCGATCCGCACTGCGAGGGCTTCGATCAGGTTGAATGGCTCGCCCGAAATGAGGGATGTGATGAATTCGGCCACTTCACCGTAGTGTGCGGTGAACTGCAGGTCATCCGTTTCCGCGGCCTTGCTGAAATCGGTGTGCAGCACTGCGTCGACGACGAACGGCTGTCCGTCCCGCCGCTCGAAGTCGAAGACGCCGTGATGCCCGACGGCGGTCACGCCGGTCAGTGTGATCTTGTCCAAACCGGTCCCTCCCCCTCTGTTCACGAAGCTTAGTGTCTGATGCGCGCCGCAACCTTGACGGCGTCAAGGCTGGGGCCGACGTCGTGTACGCGCACGGCCCAGGCGCCATTCGCGGCGCTGATCGCCGTGATGGCAGCTGTGGCGTGGTCCCGCTCCTGTGGTGCCGCGGCCTTGCCGGCCACGGTCAGGAGCGTCCCAAGGAACCGCTTGCGGGAAGCGCCGATCAAGACCTTGTGCCCAAGTTCATCCAGCCTGCCGATGTGCTTGAGAAGTTGCCAGTTCTGCTCCTCGTCCTTGGAAAAGCCCAGGCCCGGATCCACGATGATTTGTTCAGGTGTGACGCCTGCCGCGTAGAGCTTGTCGCGGACGCCCTTGAGCTCCTCGATGACTTCCTCCACGACATTTTCGTAGTCGGCAAGGCTGCTCATGGTCTCGGCGTCGCCCCGGCGATGGGTCAGGACGTAGGGCACCTTCGTGCGTGCAACGAGTTCGGCCATCTCAGGTTCCATGCTCAAACCTGAGACGTCGTTGATGATTGCGGCACCGGCTTCCACGGCCGCCGCCGCCGTCGATGCGTGCGTCGTGTCGATACTGACGAGCGCCCCGGCCTTCACGAGTGCCTGAATCACCGGCAGGACCCGGCGTTGTTCCTCTTCCGGGGAGACGGGTTCGGCACCCGGGCGGGTCGATTCGCCGCCGACGTCGATGATGTCCGCTCCGGCGTACAACATGCGCAAGCCGTGCGCGATGGCGGTATCGGCCGTGGGGTGCTTGCCGCCGTCGCTGAATGAATCCGGCGTGACGTTCAGAATTCCCATGACAAGCGTGCGGTCGGCCGGCAGGTCCGCGAAGCGCGCGGCTGGACGGGGTTTGCGGAGAATGGGCAACGGGCTGGTAGCCGGGCCCGTTCCTGGTGCTGCTGCGAGGGAATCCATGGTCTTGTTACCTTCCGAGTATGAGGCTCATGGCTTCGGCACGGGTGGCCGGGTCATGAAGTTGCCCGCGCACTGCGCTGGTGACGGTCTTGGCGCCGGGCTTGCGGATGCCACGCATGGACATGCACATGTGTTCGCATTCGACGACGACGATCGCGCCCCGCGGCTTGAGGTGGGTAACAAGCGCTTCGACGATCTGGGTGGTCAGGCGTTCCTGGACCTGGGGCCTGCGGGCATAAATGTCCACTAGTCGGGCCAGCTTGCTCAGTCCCGTCACTTTGCCGTCGTGGGAAGGAATGTATCCAACGTGCGCGACGCCGTGGAACGGTACCAAATGGTGCTCGCACGTGGAATAGAACGGGATGTCCTTGACCAGCACGAGTTCCTCGTGGTCGAGGTCGAACGTGGTGGAGAGGACATGCTCAGGATCCTGGTGCAGGCCCGCGAACACCTCGGCGTAAGCCTTGGCAACCCGCTTTGGCGTATCCAGGAGTCCGCCACGGTCAGGGTCCTCCCCCACGGCAATGAGGATCTCGCGGACGGCCGCCTCAATGCGGGGGCGGTCGACCTTATATGAGTGGTGCCCGTGGCCGTGTCCGTCTGGCGTCCCCCCGGAGGTGCCGCCGATTGCATCACTGGCGGCACCGCTGAAGTCGTCGTCGTCGATGTGAGTCACAGCAGAAAGCTTAGCCTTGATGCGAAACGTCGGTGCCCGCGTCAGGTCCTTGGCCGGTGAATGACTCCTGGCTGCTGACTCCCTGCGGGTGCGGGGGCTGGGCGTCGAGGGGCTCGTCAAGGCGGGCTGCCTTGGCTTGTTCCCGTGCTTCGCGCTCTGCCTTCTCCGCGCGGGTTTCCACCGGCGGGATGGTCTGGACCGGACGGGACTCCTTGGACAGCCAGACCTCGCGGAAGTCGCGCTTGCGGATGTCGCGGAAGATGTGGGCGATCTCGGCCTGATTCAGCGTTTCGCGCTCCAGCAGTTCCAGGGCCAACTGGTCCAGGACGTCGCGGTTCTCGGTCAGGATCGCATAGGCCTCATCGTGGGCCTGATCGATCAGGCGGCGCACTTCCTCGTCAACGATGTACGCCACCGAGTCCGAGTAGTTCCGTTCCTGGGCCATGTCCCGGCCCAGGAACGGCTCGCCGCCGCCTGCGCCAAGCTTCACGGCGCCGATGCGTTCGCTCATGCCGAATTGGGTGACCATCTTCCGGGCCGTTCCGGTGGCCTTTTCGATATCGTTCGAGGCTCCCGTGGAGGGGTCGTGGAAGACGATTTCCTCCGCAACGCGGCCACCCATGGCGTAGGCCATCTGGTCCAGGAGTTCGTTGCGCGTGATCGAGTACTTGTCGTCCTCCGGGACAACCATGGTGTAGCCAAGGGCGCGGCCGCGGGGCAGGATGGTGATCTTCGTGACAGGGGCGGAATTGCGCAGTGCTGCCGCCACCAGGGCGTGGCCACCCTCGTGGTAGGCCGTGATCTTCCGCTCCATTTCCTTCATGACGCGGCTGCGCTTCTGCGGACCGGCCATGACGCGGTCGATTGCCTCGTCCAGGGCGCGGTCGTCAATCAGGTTGGCGTTGGACCTGGCAGTCAGGAGGGCGGCCTCGTTGAGCACGTTGGCAAGGTCAGCGCCGGTGTAACCAGGAGTCTTCTTCGCGACGGCCTTTAGGTCGACCCCATGGGCCATCGGCTTGCCCTTGGCGTGGACCTGCAGGATCTGTTCGCGACCAATAAGGTCCGGTGCTTCCACGGTGATCTGGCGGTCGAAGCGGCCAGGACGGAGCAGGGCAGGGTCCAGGACGTCCGGACGGTTGGTTGCCGCGATCAGGATGACGTTGGTCTTGACGTCAAAGCCGTCCATTTCGACCAGGAGCTGGTTGAGGGTCTGTTCGCGCTCGTCGTTGCCGCCGCCAATACCGGCGCCACGGTGACGGCCGACGGCGTCGATTTCGTCAACGAAGATGATGGCGGGCGCGTTGGACTTGGCCTGTTCGAAAAGGTCGCGGACGCGGGAAGCACCGACGCCGACGAACATTTCGACGAAGTCCGAGCCCGAGATCGAGAAGAACGGGACGCCGGCCTCGCCTGCGACGGCGCGGGCCAGGAGCGTCTTGCCGGTACCGGGAGGGCCGTAGAGCAGCACGCCCTTGGGAATCTTTGCGCCAACCGCTTGGAACTTTGCCGGTTCTGCGAGGAATTCCTTGATTTCCTGGAGTTCCTCGACGGCTTCATCCGCTCCGGCGACGTCCGCGAAGGTGACCTGCGGCATGTCCTTGTTGACCAACTTGGCCTTCGACTTGCCGAACTGCATCACCTTGGAACCGCCGCCTTGCATGCGCGAGAGCAGGAACCAGAAAAGCACACCGAGAAGGAGCACGGGGACGAGGAGGGAGAACAGTCCGGAGAACCAGTTGTTCTCGACCGGCTGGTCCGTGAAGCCACCGGACGGTTGGGCGTTGGTGACGGCCTTGACGACGTCCCCGGCCCGTGCGGTGACGTAGAAGAACTGGACGTTCTTGCCCTTGTCCTGGCCATCGATGACGAGGTTGTCTTTCAGCGTCAGGTCGACGCGGTTCTCGGCGTCGTAGATCTTTGCCTGGTCCACCTTGCCGCTCTGGGCGAGGACCGCGAGGCCCTTGTCGGTGTCGATGCGCGTGGATCCGCCGGGGGCAAGGGTTGCAAATGCCACCAGGAGCAAGCCGACTACGACAACAATCCAGATGCCCGGGCCCTTGAAGAAACTCTTAGCTTTCATCTGTTCGGGGGCTCCGCCCCGTCCCTCCTGGTAGTGCTGCACGGCGCAGCTTCTGCGCGCGTGTGGTGCTGCGTCAGTTTCTAGCTTTACACCGTTCGGAGTGATTCACGCACAGTGATGGGCAAAAGTTCCCTCTAGGCGTACATGAACAGGCAATTCCGGAAGCTCCCGGGGAAATACATGGTTCTTTCGGGAACCCCGTGTTGCGAGTCGCACTCAAGCGCGTAGCGGTTGCGACTACGGTTGCGACTACTGCACAGTACATACCGGGTTGATGCCGGCCAGGCCCATGGACGCGTTTGCCGTGGCCAGGGTGGAGACCCACCCCGAGCCGTCCTTCGTCTGCAGATAGACGCCGTAGGATCCGCCGAGCAGTCCGCTCAGGATGCCTGACTTGAACTGCGTCGTATATATCCCATTTACTGGGCCCGTGGTGGCCAGGCTGCTTCCAACGGTCACGGGAGTCAGGTTTGAAAGCAACCCGCCGCTGGCTACGTAGTAATTGACGTTGGCGGGTGCCACATACCCGGTTCCCGCGGGGAACTGCCAGTTAACAGTAATCACGGGGTCGGCCCCGGCAAAGCCCGTGCTGAGAGTGCACGGGCTGATCATGACGGGCGCCGGAACCTTGAACGCTTTCAGTGTTCCGGAGCCGAATTCGGAGGCGGTCCAGCTCGCGTCCGTCGTCCCGGTTCCATCCGGGACCACCAAGAGAGCGGACGCGACCACGGCCACCGCGAGCAGCGACCTTAGCCTGCGCGGCGTCGGGGGTCTTAGCATCGATCCCCACCCGGATCACGGGCGGGCACGATTCGATCGGCGGTGGCGACGGCACGGGCGCCGGCGAACCTCGACGCGACAGCCCCCACCAGGACGGCACCAAGGCCCAGAAGCGCAAAGATGCCGAGGCGGAATCCTGTGTCAGGGAGGCCGGCAGCGGGGATGTCCAGCGCCGACACGGGCTCTCCCGCGGCATCAACCCGTGCGGTAATTGTGGCTGAAAGGCCCTGCGCGCTGTTGCCCGCCGACGGCGAAAGCGCCACCTCAAGCAGCAGTTCGACGCCGGCAGGGATTCCGCCGTCGGGGTTCGCAAGACTGGTTGTGCCGCCCAAAGCGGAAAGGGTCGTCGCCGGGATGACGGTCTTTTCGCCGGACCGGCAGGCCTCGGCCGTCCAGGCGGTGGCGCAGCTTCGGACGCTCACCGTGACTAGTCGCGCCGCCGGGTCGGAAGCGTCAAACTGCGCGAGCGCGCCCTCCGCAAGCAGCCGCAGCCTCAAATCGCGCAGCGTCACTGCCCTGGTGGTCACCCCGATACTCCACCTGTTGGTCGATCCGGGCGCAAGGACGGTAGGCGGATTGTTGCCGCCGTGCGTCAGGATCAGGTCCGGCCCGTCTGCGGCGGCAGACGCCGGAGCGGCGCCCAGCAGACTCAGCGATACCAAGGTGGCTGTTGCCGCGTGACCCCGGCGGCTTAGGTAGCCGGTCATGCCCTCGCCTTGTGCCGCGCCCGCTGGTCTCTCTCCGGACGGGCGCTCTCCTGCCGGGGCCACAGCGCCCAGGTCACCAAGGCGGAGACGGCAAGCGTGGTGCCGCCGAGCACCCAGGGGTTCGATGCTCCCGCAACGAGGTAGGCAATACCCGGCACCGAATAGAGCACCGTGCGGACTTTGGAGACGGTGTACGGTGCGGGATCCTCCACCCGGTTGGCGTCGCCTTTGAGCGTGAGGACGGCGGTGGTGCCGTCGATCATCCGGGAGGATGTGACCCGGTGGGTGACGGGCAACTGCCCCGGCCGGTCCACGGTCACAATGTCTCCGATCCGGACCTCCGACACCGGGACCTCCCGCACCACCGCGAGCGATCCAGCAGGGATAGTCGGAGACATCGAGCCGGTCTTGAACATGATGAGCGTGATGTGGAAAAACACTGCCGCCAAGGTCAGGAGTATGCAGATCGCGCCGCCGACCGCCGCGAGGTTAAGCAACGTCTCGCGCACGGCGTCGCCGAGGCGCCGGCGGTCGCTGGCTCCCCGTGGTCGGGACGCGGCCCGCTTCAGCACCACAGTCACGAGTCCGACGCCCCCCTGATTTCCCACGTTGCCGTCACGTTGGTCCCCTGCAGGGAATTGTCCGCCGAGGCAAGCATGGTGATCTCAAAGCACAGCTGCGTAGGGCTCAGCGAGTTCGCGGCCACCGCTGTTGCGGCGCCGGACGTCGTCAGTGGCACCTTCGATGCCGAGGTACCGACGAGGTAGCTGGCACCCGCCGTGAACTGGCTCGAGTCGCACGTTCCGGACGAGTACCGGACCACGCGATAGGCCAAGGCAGCGGCCAAGGCGGCGTTGTCGTTGCTGGCTCCCTGGAGAGTCAAAGTCCCGGAAAGCGATCCCGCCGTAGTCCGGATCCAGATGGGAGCGTAGTTGACGGTGCTTGGTGACATTCCTGCCGCATTGAACGCCATGGTGGCGCCAGATCCCGAAGTGGGGTGCGCCAGCCATGCGCCTCCTGAATTGACGGAGGATTCGAGCTGGAACGAGCTGGCCGTGAACGTTCCCGCCGCGAACTCTGAATCGTTCCAGGCAGCGAGCGTGAATGTGCACCCAACACCGAGAACCAGGCCTCCGGCCAAGATGGCGCGCACACGAAGGAAGCGTTGTCGGCCCCCCTCAGCCCGACGAGTCGCCCTGCGTCCGGTCATCGTGGCTGGTCAGGAGGTGGATGCCGCAGCGAACTGCCACGTCGCCGTACCGCTTTGCCCTTGGACCAAGCCCGTGGCCGCCGTCACTTTGAAGCAGAGGAAGACCGCATCACCAGGATCGCTCGGGGGGCTGCCGGCGTTGAGCGTGAAGGTAACTCCGCTCAGCGTTCCGTCGAGAGCGGTACCCGCGGGCACCAATTGGGTTCCCGTAGTGGCGCTGGAGCATCCGAAGGAAGTGGGTTCAACGAGCTCGAAGCTCAGGTTCGCGACCGAGCCGGTGGCGGCGGCTGTGTGTACCGTGACCGTTGACCCCGTGCTGGTATTGGCCGCCAACCGAACCGCGAAGGGTGCGTAGACAGTGTCCCCTTGCGCCAGGTTGGATGGGTTGAGGGTGAATGGCAGGGCGGCTCCAGGGGAAGCAGAGTGCTCCGAATAGGACGTCCCGTCGGTGCTTCCTTGAAGATTGAAGGTGCCCGCCGTGAATGTTCCGGTGGCGAACTCGGAGTCATTCCACGCGGCCAACACCGCTGCGGCGCCGACCCCCAGGACCAATCCACCAGCCAGAAGCGCCCGGACTTTTCCCCGCTTTGACGCCGAAACAGAATCGATACTCAAAATGCCCCCCACAGGTCAAGTAAGCAACTAATGAGCTGAACGCTAACACGCGAATTGCCCAACATCGCCAGCCCTCCCCGAATGAGTTAAAAAGAGAAGGTCGGCCTCCCAAGGGGACGGCCGACCTCTCTCGCTTTCATTCGCGGCAATGCCGCAGCGCGAAAAGGCTATTCGTAGACGTGCGGGGCGAGGGTTCCCACGAAGTCCAAGTTG
This sequence comes from Arthrobacter bambusae, assembly GCF_030812595.1. Lineage (GTDB taxonomy): Bacteria > Actinomycetota > Actinomycetes > Actinomycetales > Micrococcaceae > Arthrobacter > Arthrobacter bambusae_B. The sequence continues at coordinate 356,717 of NZ_JAUSSZ010000003.1, read as the reverse complement.
CGGTATTTCTCGGCGTAATCCAGTCCGTAGCCAACGACGAATTCGTTGGGAATGTCATAGCCGACGTACTTGACGTCAATCTCGACCTTGGCGGCCGTAGGCTTGCGGAAAGCCGTGCAGATTTCCACGGAAGCGGTGCCCCGCGATTCGAGGTTGGTCTTGAGCCAGGAGAGGGTCAGGCCGGAATCGATGATGTCTTCGACGATCAGGACATCCTTGCCCATGAGGTCGGTATCAAGGTCCTTGAGGATGCGCACCACTCCCGAGGACTGGGTACCGGATCCATACGAAGACACCGCCATCCAGTCCATGCTGACGTGGCTGTGCAGCGCACGGGCGAGGTCTGCCATGACCATGACGGCACCCTTGAGCACGCCGACGATCAGCAGCTCACGGCCCTCGTAGTCCTTGTCAATCTGTGCAGCAAGTTCGGCGATCCGTTTCTGGATCTGCTCCTTGGTGTAGAGAACGTGTTTGAGGTCTGCCTGGACGTCGTTTGAATCCACCAATGGCTCCTGTGTTGATGCGTGGGTGCGGCTAGTGTTGGGGCGATCTTTGATGCCGGAATACTAGCTTCCCACAGCCGCCGCCTTCGCGGGGAACGGTTGGTCGCCCTGCTGAGGCCTCCCGTTCCAATTCGCTCAGGGATACGCGGTAGACGTTGACGTTTCCGGGAAGCTGCACGGGACCCGCCGATCCCTGCCGGCGCAGTAAGGCCTCGGCGGCCTGGAGGCGCCCGTATCCGGGCTGTTGGCCCCCGACGTCGGCCGCTGCTTTGGCGATCACCCGGAACCTCAGCGCGGGAGGCAATTGCCTCAAGCGGTCTTCGGGCAGCCAGACTCCATCGTCGGCCCGGTTCACGAGCCCCGCATAGCTCTCCGCGGCAAGCTGGTCCAGGAAGTCAGCATCCTGTTGCAGGATCGAGGCGGTACGGGCGAGCGATTCGGCGACGCCGGGCCCCAACTTGTCTTCAAGCAAAGGCATCACCTCCACCCGGGTCCGCGAGCGGGCGAAGGCTGGGTCCGCGTTACTGGGATCGTGCCAGGTTTCGAGTTCCTCGGTCTCGCAGATCTCGAGGGTTTCGGCGCGGCGAAGCCCGAGGAAGGGACGAAGAAGCTTGCCGCGGGCGGGGCGCATTCCCGCGAGGGAGCGGGTTCCCGAGCCCCGGGCCAGGCCCAAGAGCACCTGTTCGGCCTGGTCGTCCAGGGTGTGCCCGAGCAGGATTGCTCCGCAGCCGAGTTCCGTGGCTGCTGCTTCGAGGGCCGCGTGCCGGGCGTCCCGGGCCGCGGCCTCGGGCCCGAAACCGGTAGCCTCCACATCCACGGTCCGCAGCTGGACGGGCGAGAGGCCCAGCCCCTCCAGGATCGACACCGTGCGTGCCGCAACCTCCCTGGAGCCCTCCTGCAGCTGGTGGTCAACGACGACGGCGGCAACACCCACGGGGTGGCCGTGCACATGGCCTCGTCGGGCGAAGTAGGCAGCCACTGAAGCGAGGGCCAAGGAGTCCGGCCCGCCGCTGCAGGCCACCAGGATTCGCTCCGGATAGCCCGCGGATGCCAGCGCGTCCTGCAACATGTTCCGCGCTTTGCCAACGACCGGCGCCAAACGCCCGGGACGCCGTCGTCCGCTGCTTGCCGCGGGGCCCGATCTGGTACCTGCGGTCACAGCCCCATCCGCTCAAGCCACAGCTTGGAGTCGTGGATTTCGGCTTCGGTGGGCAGTTTTTCGGCCGATTCCCAGACCCGGTTCAGGCCCTCCATGCCGGCGGCCGCAACCACCTCACGGACGAACTTGGCTCCGTCGCTGTACTGGCGCATCTTGGCATCCAGCCCGAGGATGTTACGGATGAATTTCTCGATCATGCCGCGGTCCTTGCCCCGCGCGCTGAAGCGCTGCCTGATGGTCTTCACCGACGGAACCAGGGTGGAATCGACGGCGTCCATCACTACATTGGCGTGGCCTTCCAGCAAGCTCATGACCGCTGTGAGGTGCGAGAGGGACGCCTTCTCCTCGGGGTTCTGCAGCAGGTCCAAAATGGCCCCGCGGCGGGGTACGGCGCCGGCGGAGCGATCGCGCAAGGACCGGGCGGCGGCCGTGGCGCGCTCCATAATGGAGTCCACATTGCCCAGCAAATTGGCGCTGAGGCGTTCGATTTCCTCAAGCATGTGGGTCCGGAGCCAAGGCGCCGCAGCGAATTGCACCCGGTGGGTCTGCTCGTGAAGGCAGACCCAGAGCCGGAAATCGTCCGGATCCACGTTGAGTTCGCGCTCCACGGAAATGATGTTAGGGGCCACCAGCAGGAGCCGCCCGGCAGGCGGCGCTTTCGAGTCCGGTGCGAGCGACGCGAAGGGATCGTATTGACCCAGGACCTTGCTCGACAAGAAGGCAAGCACAGCCCCGAGCTGGCTGCCGGTAATGGCGCCGCTCGCAGCGGCCGCGGCGGGCGTCATCGCCGGTCCGCGCCGGGAATCGAGCATTTGCTGAAGTGCCGGCTGGAGCATCACGGCAAAACTTTGCGTATTGGCCTTCGCCCACGACGCGCGGTCGACCACCAGGACGTGGGAGTCGCGGAGATCGCGCGCGGCTTCCAAACCGGTGATGTCATGCACATGCGGTACCGAGCTGTCGGCGCTGTGACGCAGGCTGTCCACGGCTTTGCCGATCTGGGCCGGGCTCAGTGATGGACCGGGGGGAGCGAGCCGGGCAGCCGTGGAGGCGGCCAGCTCCCAGTTGATGAGGGACTGGGCTTGCTGCTGAGACTCCATACGAACCATCAGAACACAACCGGCTGAATCTGCACCCTTAAGTTCGCTCAGCGGCGAACGTCAGGGTGCAGATTCTCGAAGCTCAAAGACCTGGGGCACGCACCCGTTTAGGACCGGCGCACCCGATAAGGACCGGCGCACCCAGTGCAACGGGCGCTTGGGTCCTCAGAGGGTGCGTGCATGCACACCTGGTTCCTTGGCGGGTACCGGCGAACGTCAACGACCCGAGCAACCACATGATGCGAGTGCGGTGGCGGCCCTGTCCAACGCCACTTTGTTTCCCGCTGCGCCCGGCGTGAGCCCGTTGCCGATGAAGGAAAAGACCAGAAGGCGCCCGTTCGCATCCACCACGTAACCGCTCAAAGCGATCACCGAATTCAAGGTGCCGGTCTTGGCCCGCACCAGTCCCGCACCTTCGGAGGTGCTGGCGTCTACATAGCGGTCGCCGAGCGTGCCGGTCAGTCCGGCCACGGGGAAGCCGGCGAGTGCGGCACGGAGACGAGTGTCCGGCCCCGACGTGATGGCACGCACTACATCCGCGAACTCCCGCGCCGACACCTGGTTTCCCAAGGCAAGGCCGGACACGTCTGCCAAGTGCAGGGAGTCCGTGGCGATCCCCAGTTCCGCCACTTGGGCGCTTACAGCCGCCGTCGCGCCATCATTGGATCCGGGCTTTCCCAGGGACAGGGCGGCCATCCGGCCGAAGACCTCCGCGAGGTAGTTATCCGAGGTTTCGAGCATCAAATCCACTTGCTCGCGGACGGTCGCAGACACAACGCTCGCGAGGACGTCCTGCTTTCCGGCCGGAGCGGTGGCGCGTTCCACGCCGGGGACCACCGTGAATCCCGCAGTGGCACCCGCGGCCTGGAGCTTCCCCGCGAATGCCTCGGCGGCGCTGAGGGCGGCGTCTTGCGGACGCGGACCGGTGGTTGCCCCCGGGCTGGTGCGGGCCGAGTTCAGGGCGATCGGAAAGATCGGCGCAGTCTCGCCGGCAGCGACATCGTCGAGGCTCCACGCCGGATTCAAGGCGGGACCGGTAAATAGTCCATCGTCCAATTGCACCGTGACCGGGCCCTTCACGCCGCGGTCCTGGAGTGCTTTTGCCGCATCGCTTGCGAGCGTCTCCAAACCGGCATGGCCAAGCACGCCGTTTGGCTGGGACGGGCCGTCGCCAAGCAGGACGTCACCTCCGGCGCTCAGGATGATGGTCGAGGCCGAAGGCCCCGCCAGGACCCTCGTGCTGAAGCGTGTCTCCGGGCCGATCGCCCGCAGCGCCGAGATCGCCGTAAGCAGCTTCATGTTGGACGCCGGCACCCGGTTCTTGGCGCCGTCGCGATCGTAAAGCGGAAGCCCGGTCAACGCGTCCTCAACGACGCCGGTGAAGTCTCCACCGCCGTCGGGCATCAGAAGGGCATTGAGCTGGTTTGTGACGTCGGCCGGCAGCGGGACCGGCGCGGAAGCATCCAAAGGCGCAACAATCTGGGTGCGGCTCAGCTGCTTGGGGACCTGTTGCCAGGCCGGCACCTTGGGTGAAGGCGTGCCGGCCACCCCCGGAACGGCGGGACCGAAGAACCCAGGTGCGACTCCGAAGCCCATCGGCACGGCCAAGGCCGCGATGACCAAGGTCAACAAGAGAAGTGGCAGAAAACGGACGATGCCCTTCGACACAGTTTTCCCGCGTTTCCCGCGCCTGGGCCTCCTTGGCCTGAGAGCGGGAGTCTCCTGCTGTTCCGAAGCCTGCTTTTCCGGAGCCTGCTGAGCTCCCGCCTCGTCAACGCCCTTCATGCAGCCTTAGTCCTCAAAGTCTTGAATGTCCCCACCGTTTCAAGAAACTTGGGCCTCTCGCTATATCCTCAATAGTAGTCGGCGGCGTCGGCTGCTCTGTTGCCGCGCCCATGCCAATACCGTCAAGGAGCATTCCATGAAGCACGACGTCACGATCGAGATCCCCAAGGGGTCGCGCGTCAAGTACGAAGTTGACCACGAGACCGGCCGCGTCCGCCTGGACCGCGTCCTGTTCACTTCCATGCAGTACCCCACGCACTACGGGTTCTTCGAGAACACCCTGGGCGAGGACGGCGACCCGCTGGACGCACTGGTGCTCCTGCAGGACTTCGACCTGTACCCCGGCGTCATCGTCGAGGCGCGCCCCATCGGCGTTTTCAACATGACCGACGACGGCGGCGGAGACGCCAAGGTCCTGTGCGTTCCGGCCGACCCGCGCTTCGACCACATCCAGGAAATCTCGGACGTCAGCGAATTCCTGATCAAGGAAATCGAGCACTTCTTCACCCGTTACAAGGACCTTGAGCCGGGCAAGTGGGTCAAGGCTGAAGGCTGGGCCGACCGCGCAGCCGCCGAAGCCGAGCTGGAAGCTTCCATCAAGCGTTACGTTCCGGCCTCCCACTAATCCCCACCGCCACCCTAGCCACGCTCCCCTCGGCCAGGGAACCCGGGCGGCGTGGGCCCAACCACCGCCACCCTAGCCACGCTCCCCTCGGCCAGGGAACCCGGGCGGCGTGGGCCCACACGACGGCGGCGGGTGCGGTTCCGTGCGAACCGCACCCGCCGCCGTCGTCAATGGCCGGGTCCGCTGCTTGGAACCCACCGCATCACACGCCGGGCATCCGCGTTCGTAACGAGCAGTTGGCTCCGGATTAACCGCTTGAAAGTCAGCTACCTGCCGGTAGTGTTTGATCCACCATGTTCACGCTGACCATCAACCAACGCGACAGCCGCGGCAAAGGTGACCTCGTACCGCAGCTGCTCAAAGACCTGCGCCATATCCCTGCGTGCTTGGACTTTGACCGCTCGGTGGAGGACGAGGTCCAAGGCATCGTGGAGTTCCCGCACTTGGCCGTCGATTCAGCGCTCATCGCCTTGCGGAGCGGACAGTGGTACGTAGGAATCGGCGTCGGACCGGTCAATGAACCGCTGCCCAACCAAATCAAAGACGCCTCCGGACACGGGCTGGTCTATGCACGCCGGGCCGTGGACCGCTTGCGCAATGGCAAGGAACGGGTCCCTGTGGCCGTCGAAGGGCCGATCGCTGCCCTCGCTGCCGAATCGGAGGCTGTGCTACGGCTCCTCGGGCACATCGTCCAGCAACGGAGCGTAGCCGAGTGGCGCGTCCTTGACCTGCTGACGCCTGGTGTCCGTGGACAACAGAAGGCCGTGGCCCAGGAGCTGGGGATCAGCACCCAAGCAGTGAGCAAGGCTCTCGCCCGGGCGCAATGGGTAGAGGAGCACGCCGCCAGGCCGGCCGCCGCCCGCTTGCTGCAATTGATCCTCGAGGTCTACTGATTACCCCGGAACGCGTCCAGGCATATCGTCCTCGACACATCCAGTCCTCCCGGCCTATTTTGAGTCCATGATCTCCAAGCCCAGGGCCAGCCGGCTTCTTCCCGCCCTCAGGCAGGCGGTCACAGGCCACCGACTCCTGTTTGCTGCCAAGACCGCGGTCGCGGCCGGCCTGGCTTGGTATCTCGCACCGTTCATGCCGGGGACTGCCGCCGCGTACCCCTACTACGCGCCCTTGGGCGTCCTGGTCAGCATGCACCCCACCGTGGCGGATTCCGCCAAGCACGGGCTGCAAAGCCTGCTGGGTCTCGGATTGGGCATTGCCATGGCCTTCGCCGTGACCACAGTCGCCACCCCGAACGTGCTGGCGGTCGCCGTCGTCGTCGGCCTGGGGGTCGTCATCGGCGGCCTGCCAAGACTCGGCAGCGCCTCCGAATGGGTTCCCATGGCGGCGTTGTTCGTGCTGGTGCTGGGTTATTCGAATGCGCAGGGCTTTTCTTTCGCGTATGTCCTGCAAATGGGCATGGGAGTCACCGTCGGTTTCGCAGTGAACTGGCTGATCTTCCCTCCCCTGCATCTTGAAGGCATCGATCCTGCCATCGATGGGCACCAACAGGCGCTGTCCAAGCAGCTCCGGGACATGGCCAGCGCCATGACGGAATCCTGGCCGCCGAACCACGAGGAATGGGCGAGCCGTAGCGGCGAGCTCTCCCGCACCGCCGCCGCGGTCCGGGCAGCGGTCCATGCCGCGAAGTTGAGCGCCAAAGCGAATCCGCGGTCCCGCCGTCGGGCCAGGCGGCTGACCGGCGACCTGGCCGGTTTGCAGGTGGTGGAACGGCTGACCTTCCACGTGCAGGACATCACGGACATCCTGGCGAGCGTGATCTGGGAAGAGAACGCGGGAACGGTCATCCCGGAGGGTGTACCGCCTAATTTGGCTGAGGCCCTCGAAGACGTTGCGCGAACGATCAGCCAATGGCGGCATGCGGACTCCGATGACTTCAAGAGCGCCCTGGACGAAGCTCATGACAGCGTGGCAGCGCTGAGCGACACCATCACGGAAGCCGCCGCCGGCCACGCGCCTGTAACCGCCACCGCGTCGGTCGCCATGAGCCTGCGGCGTATCATCACCGTGGTCTCGGATGCCGCCTGAGCTGTGGTGAGCATCAGCCGGCCGGCCCTGCTGTGCGGAGGTCCTAGCCACCGCGCGGGGGCTGTTTCAGCAGGCGATTACAGCAGGCGACGCAGGATGACGGCCGCGCCGTCGTCGTACACCGAAGCGGTGACCTCATCCGCCACGGCGATGACTTCCTCAGGCGCCTGGCCCATGGCGACGCCGCGCCCGGCCCAGCTGAGCATCTCGATGTCGTTGCGGCCGTCCCCCACTGCCACAGTGTGGCGGGGGTGCGTGCCGAGCCGCCGTCGCAGCTGCTCCAAGGCGCTGGCCTTGGTGACCCCTGCAGCGGCAATATCCAGCCAGGCCGTCCAGCCCACGGAGTAGGTGACCCCGGAGAGTCCGACCTTGCGGATGGCGGTGGAAAATTCGTCGGCCGTATTTTCGCTGCTGAACACCACCACGCGCACCGCAGTGGCATCCAGCATTGTCTGGAAATCGACGCCGATTGCCTCAACGCCGAAGCTGGCGTCCTGGAACCGCTCGGTGGAGAGGAAATTCCCGTCCTCGTCCTCGAGCGCGTACTTGGCGGACGGAAGCTGCTCGCGAAGGGCCATCAGCGCCGGGGCGGGATCGAAAGTTGCCTTGTGAATGATCTCGTAGCCTGCGTCCAACCCGGGGTCGAGCCGCAACGTGACGCCGCCATTGCAGCACACGGCATACCCGCGCTCCAGCCCGATCTGCTCAATGACGGGCAAGGTGGCGTTCAACGAGCGCCCGGTTGCGATCAGGACATCGTGTCCGTGGGCGATGACTGCCCTTGCGGCGTCGCGGACGCCCGGCGACATGTGGCCATCGTGGTCCACGAGGGTTCCGTCGACGTCCAACGCGACCATGAGTTTGTGATTCGAATTCCGCTGGTCATCGATGCCAGCGACTGAGGTGTCAGTCAAAATAGTCATGGCACTAGTGAAGCAGAACCCATCGACACCAGCTAGGACACAGGCCACAGTAGGCGATGAACAGGCGGTGAATATCCAAAACTAGGGCCGGGATTGGCTCCGAGGCCGCAGTCCGGCACGCAGGAGCTTCATCCGAAGGCGGCCTGGCTGCTCCAGATCCGCCCAATTCCACCTGACTACGGTAAACCCCAGTCCCCGGATGTTGTCCTCACGCAGCTTCTCCCGATAGACGGCCTCCTCCGCGCTCCACGCCCCGCGCATATTTTCGTCCGCGTCTTTTTGTTTGCCATCGAATTCGCCCGCGATCGATTGCTCCGGCCACCAGAAATCGGTCCGGGCAACGAACCGGCCGGAGTCGACAATCGTGTGCTGCTGGAGCGGCTGCTCAAAGCCCAGCAGCTCGATGACAGCCCTGCTGAACGACTCCCCTGCCGATTCGGCCTTCGTGTGCGCCAAGCCCGCGATGCGGGCTGCACGGTGCCTGGTGGCAACAGCGGATATCCCGTCCAAAGCCGAGGCGATCGCAGGGTGTTCGGCCAAGCAGGCATCCTGCCCGAGCAACCCCTGTTTCCAAAGCATTCGTGCGATTCCGTCGGCGATAACCAGCGCGCTGCTGAAGGACGAAGCGCACATGACATCCATGGCCGTCTGCACCGGACTCGTGCAGGAAAACTGGCCGGAAACCACGGCCTGCGCGTCGCGCCGCAGGACGTAGCGCAGGGGATGGTTGCCTGCATTCCGGGCCTTCTCGGCAAGCACGCTGTTTCCGTGAACCACAAACGTTGCTGGCCGCCGCCCGGTGCTTCGCTCCGAAGGTGTGGCTAGATCGACGAACTCCGGAGGGCGAAGAGTGGGGACGCCGAGCACCACAGCCGCCGACTCACCGCAAAAGACGGGCTGCTCCAGCGCCAGACCCACCGCCGCCGCGGACCACTCGAACCTCTGGGCAGGGGTCGCTTCCACCCAGCTTGAGGTTTTCACGTAGTACCCGCGCCTTAGCCGGACGAGACGGCCCGCCTTGAAGGGCCGGTGAATCCCAGCCGTAGAGCCGGTGAGAGCCAGCCGTTCGGCGGAGACAATGAGTTGCGGTGGGATATCCATGGAATGACTATCCATGGATCGTCCCACAGCGTCAGCGGTGCTTTGCCTCTATGTGGACAAGTCCCTACAGAACGGGCAGGACCTCGAGCCCTCCCATGTACTTCTGGAGTGCCGTGGGGACGTTGACCGAGCCATCCGGGTTCTGGTGGTGCTCCAGGATGGCCACAATCCAACGGGTGGTGGCCAGCGTGCCGTTGAGGGTGGCGACAGCACGGGTGCCCTTCGCGACGCCTTCCTCGTTGACCACACGCTCACGGATGTTCAGGCGGCGGGCCTGGAAGGTGGTGCAGTTGGAGGTCGAGGTGAGCTCGCGGTACGCGTTCTGGGTAGGGACCCAGGCTTCGCAGTCGAACTTCCGGGCCGCGGACATGCCCAGATCGCCCGCGGCAGTATCGATCACGCGGTACGGGAGCTCGACCTTGGCCAGCATTTCCTCTTCCCAGGCCAGGAGGCGCTCATGCTCGGCAGCGGCCTCTTCAACCGTGGTGTAGATGAACATCTCCACCTTGTTGAACTGGTGCACGCGGATGATGCCGCGGGTGTCCTTGCCGTGCGAACCTGCTTCGCGACGGTAGCAGGAACTTTGTCCGGCGTAGCGGATGGGGCCGCCGGAAAGATCCAGGATCTCGTCCGCGTGGTAGCCCGCGAGCGGGACTTCCGAGGTTCCCACAAGGTAAAGGTCGTCTTCAGCGAGACGGTAGATCTCGGCGTCGTGCTTCACATCGAAGCCCGTGCCTTGCATGGTTTCCGGTCGAACAAGGGTGGGCGTGATCATCGGCACGAAGCCGGCCTCGATGGCTTGGTCCATGGCCATTCTAAGGAGGGCCATCTCCAGGCGGGCACCGACGCCGCGAAGGAAATAGAAGCGCGCACCCGACACCTTGGCACCGCGTTCCATGTCGATCGCGCCAATGAGTTCGCCGATTTCCAGGTGGTCCTTCGGCTCGAAGTCAGGGAATTCGCGGGGTGTGCCGACCGTCTTGACCACGACGAAATCGTCCTCGCCGCCCTCGGGCACGCCGTCCACGATCAGGTTGGGGATGACGCGGAGGAGCTCTTCCTGCTTGGCCTGGGCGGCGTCGGCTTCGGCAGAGGCAGCCTTGACCGAGTTGGCCAATTCCTTGACCTCGGCGAGGAGCGCTTGCTTTTCCTCGCCCTTGGCCTGTGCCACCTTCTTGCCGAAGGCGTTCTGCTCCGCGCGGAGGTTTTCGTAGCGGATCAGAGCCGCGCGGCGGTCTGCGTCGGCGGAAATGATCGCGTCCACAACGGACTCGTCCGCACCGCGGGCGCGCTGGCTGGCACGGAACTTGTCCGGGTTTTCGCTGAGGTCTTTTACGTCGATCACCAGACAAGAGTATCGAATGAGCGCCCGGCTCCGCGGCCAACGCCCGACGGGGGCGGGCGCCCCCTGTCACCGTGCACTGCCGTACCCGCACCGGGATAGGGTTGAATCACCATGAGCAACTGGATCCTGTACGTGATTCTGGCTGGGGGCGTGGTCTTCGCCGTCTCCAGTTGGTGGGGCGTGCGCCGGCTCAGAGCCAGGCATGCCCGCAGCGCCGTGCACGAAGACGCACACAAGCCCGAAGCCGGCTTGCAAAGGGTGGCCGTGATCCTTAACCCGGTCAAGGCGAAGGCCGAGGACGCTCGGAGGATCATCCGGGATGCCTGCAATCTTGCGGGATGGGACGAACCGCGCTTCTTCGACACCACCGCGGAAGACCCCGGCCACTCGCAAGCCAAGGCGGCACTTGCGTACAGGCCCGACGTCGTACTCGTCGGCGGCGGCGACGGCACCGTGCGCGTCGTGGCGGAGGCCCTCGCGCATACCAACGTTGCAATGGGCTTGATTCCCTTGGGAACCGGAAACCTGCTGGCACGCAACGTGGACCTGGATGTCAACGATCTTCGGGGCAACGTCCACACTGCACTCTTCGGCCACCAGCGATACATCGACACCGCGCGGATGGCAATCCACAACGAGCAGACGGGCACCTCATCCGAGCATGCTTTCCTGGTGATCGCCGGCATGGGCCTGGATGCGGAGGTCGTGGGCGATACCAACGACGGCCTCAAGAAGGCGGTCGGCTGGCTTGCTTACACCGAGGCGGGCGTCCGGCACCTGCCCGGCCGGCGCAAAAGGGTCTCCATTGCCATGGACGACGAGCCCGAGCAATCCCGGAAAATCCGAAGCGTCCTGTTCGCCAACTGCGGCCTGATTCCAGGGGGCATCGACTTCATCCCGGGTGCGATGATCGACGACGGCGTCCTGGACGTCGTGGTCATGAGCCCCCGTAGCGCCATCGGCTGGATCGCGATGTACGCCAAGATCTTGTTCAAGCACAACCGGAACCTGCCGGTCATGAATTTCTACCGTTCAGGCAAAGTGGTCATTAGCAGCAGCGAACCGATGGCCACGCAACTTGACGGTGATCCCTCGGGCGAGGCCACAAAAGTGACCGTGAAGGTGGAGCCGCGTTCTCTTCTCGTGCGCGTGCAGTAACTGTGCCCTCGTAATTGCGGCCCTCGTAATTGCGCGGCAATAGCGTGACGGGCTACTTGGTGTTCTTCGCCGCTTCCGTTGCTTTGGGTTCGGTCACTTCGCCTTCAGCGAGTTTGTTTTCAGCGAGTTTCTTTTCCGCCAAAGCCTTGGCGGCTGCGCGCGCTTCCGATTGCTCGCGAATCATGGCCTGTTCTTCCTCAAAACGCAGCCGATCGGCCCGGTCGGCGTCGTCGCCGTCCCAGTCCTGGTTGTCTGCCTTGGGCTTGGGGTTGACGATCATTCCCTGGCCGCTGCTGTCATTGCTATTTCCCGACATGGCCCGCTCCCTCCGTTAGGGGCATGCGTCCATCAATTGTGGATCAAGCAAGCATACGCACAGTTTTATCCACGCGATAGGGGTTGAAGAGTCAATCATCCATCGCTTGGCGAGAGCGGATCCACGCGGTCAAACGCTTGGTTCGCCGCCGAGAATGCCACGAACCCAGGCGTGGGCGGATGCGAACGCAGCGTCGGAGGTGTGCGGAGCAACCAAGGCTTTTTGCTCATCAGCTCGCGCATAGGAACCCAGGAAGCGCGTGGCCGGGCTGATCCGGTGCAGGCCTGCCAAGGCATCGGCTACCCGGGCATCCGACGCGTGGCCGTCGGCGTCGATACTGAAGAAGTAGTGACCCAGATACTGACCGGTGGGCCGGGACTCGATGCGGCTGAGGTTGACTCCCCGGGTGGCGAACTGGTCCAGGATTTCCATCAGTGCGCCGGGGCGGTCTTCAGGCAGGGGCACGACGACGGTGGTCTTGTCCGCGCCCGTGCGTTCAGTCAGTGCACCGGGACGGCTGACCAGGACGAAGCGGGTAACGGCGCCGGGGTTGTCGCCGATATTCTCCGCAAGGATATTCAGGCCCGGCCGCTCGGCCGCGACGAGCGGTGCGCAGATGGCGGCGTCATAGTGCGCGTCGCCGTCGAGAAGCCCGACGGCGGCTGCAGCCGTTGAGGATCCAGGAACGTATTCCGCATTCGGGATATTTTCGTCGACCCACAGGCGGCACTGGGCCCAAGCATGACCGTGGGTGGAGATCCGACGGATGTCCGAGATCTCCACGCCGGGGCGGGCCACCAGCACGAAAGTGATGGGAACGAGCGCTTCCCGGATGATCCGCAATTCGGTTCCGGTGGCGATGGCATCAAGGGTGGCGGTCACGCCGCCTTCCACCGAGTTCTCGATCGGCACCATCGCCGCATCTGCCTGGCCTTGGCGAACCCTCTCCAACGCTGTATTCACATTGGTGCAGGGCACCCTGTTGGCATCGGCCGCGCCGGGGACCTGCATGAGGGCGGCCTCGGTGAAGGTACCTTCCGGGCCGAGGAAGGTGTAGGTGGGGGCGGATGCCGGCATGTACATAGTCCTTAAATGGTATGCGTGTGACTACAGGACGACCGGCTTGAGGCCGTTCTCCGAGACCATCGGGCGGTCGGTCTCAAACCACATGTCCATGCCTCCGGCGACATTGGTGGCGGTGTAGCCCTGCCCTACCAGCCACTGAACCGCGCGGAAGGACCGTCCGCCAGTGCGGCAGATGACATAAAGGTCATCGTCGGGGTCAAGCTCGTCAAGCCGGGCCGGGATCTGGTCAAGCGGGATGTGCAGCGCACCCTCGGCGTGGCCCGCTACCCATTCGTAATCCTCCCGGACATCCAAGATTTTCGCGTCGGCCGGAACATCGCCGACGGGCACGGTCTCGAAATCGCTCACGTGGGTTCCCTCCTGTAGGTTCAGATCTCCAATCCAGCCTAATACTGCGGGCTCCGGGGATCACCGCCGAGACCGGTGCGGCGCGGCAGGTTACGCGGCTTCCGCACTCCGCCGCCACGGCACTAGTGTTGGCGCTAAATGTTCGCCGTTGTGGCGAGCGGGACTGCCCTAGGCAGGGAGGAGGCCACATGGCTGCTTCGGAGCCCACCATCCTGGCAACCTCCGGCGGCTATAAGTCCGGACATCGCACCAGGATGGAGTTCGACCTGCTGGTTCACCACGCCGTCGAACTCTCCGGGGTGAGCGGACGCGCGCCGCGGGTGGCGCACATTGGCACGGCCTCAGGAGACCAGCGTTGGTTCGCCGCCGAATTGGACCAAGCCGCACGTGTTTCGGGCTTCGATTTCAGCCACCTCAACCTTTTCACGATGCCTAATTACAGCGATCCAGAGGCGTACCTCCTGGAACAGGACGTGGTGTGGGTCAACGGTGGTTCCGTGGTAAATCTTTTGGCCGTATGGCGAGCCCACGGACTGGACCGCATCCTGAGGCGCGTCTGGGAACAGGGCGTAGTGCTGGCCGGAGTGTCCGCAGGTTCGATTTGTTGGTTCCAGGGCGGCACCACGGATTCATACGGCCCCGAATTGCGCGCCGTAACCGGCGGACTTGGCTTCCTCCCCTATGCCAACGGTGTCCACTACGACTCCGAGCCGGGCCGCCGCCCGCTCGTCCACCAGCTGGTCGCAAAGGGCGTACTGGGCGAAACGCACTGCACCGACGACGGCGTCGGGCTCGTTTACCGAGGCACTGAACTTGTGGACGTGGTTGCGGAAGTCAGGGGCAAGGCTGCTTATCGCGTCACCGCGGCACCCGGCGATTCGGCTGATGCCGACGCCGTTCCCGTGGAGGAACGCTTGGAGTCCCGCTTCCTTGGCTGACATCCACGAACTCGGCGCGGTCGAGTTGCGCCAGGCCCTGGCTGCCGGGCATCTCTCTGCAACTGAGGCGACGGAACACTTCCTCGCGAGGATAGAAGAGCTGAACCGTATGCTGGGCGCCTTCGTCACCGTCACGGCAGAACAGGCCATGCTCGACGCCAGGGCCGCCGACGCAAAGTTTGTTCGCCGGCGCAGCGGGGATCCCGGGCTTCCCCTCCTGCACGGCGTGCCGCTGGCTTTCAAGGACCTCACCGATGTTGCGGGTGTCGTGACCACTCACGGGAGTGCAGCGTTGGATCGCAAGCCCGCCCCGGAAGACGGAGCCCTTGCCGCAGTGCTCAAGGGCGCCGGGGCCATCTCGCTGGGGAAGACCCAGGTTCCGGAATTCGGACTCACGGCCTACAGCGAAAACCGCATCGCCCCGCCGTCGCGCAATCCGCACGCCTTGAGCCGCAGCTCCGGCGGATCGTCGGGAGGCAGCGCTGCCGCGGTTGCCGCGGGTCTGGTTCCCTTCGCGCCCGGGAGCGACGGCGGCGGATCCATACGTATTCCCGCTGCGGCATGTGGACTGCTGGGGTTGAAGCCGGGCCGGGGGCTGGTGCCGTCGGGTGAAAGCGTCGGCGACGCGGCTCAGCTGGTCGTCGCGGGGCCCTTGGCGCGCTCCGCTCCCGACGCAGCGCTCATGATGGATGCCCTGGTGCCGCATGGAATCGGGCCGGAAGGGGGCTACCTCGCCGGGCTTGAGGAAGCACCCGCGGCGTTGCGTATCGGCGCGAGCCTGGATAGTCCGTGGTCCGCCAGCTTTCCTTTCGCGACCGAGCAAGCCGCCCTTGATGCCCTCGCTCAGGGCATCAAGCTGCTGAAGGGCGCGGGCCATTCTGTGTTCGATGCCGAGATCCGCTATGACAACCGCTATCCGGAAGCCTTCACCACCGCCTGGACTGCCGGCGTCGGCAGCGCCCGGATCCTGCCGCAGCGCGAAGCCCTGCTGACACCCTTGACCCGGACCTTCCGGCGTCGGGCGCAACAGCGCAGCGCAGCCAAGGTCAATGAGGCCATCGGCTTCCTGCGGCAGTTCACCCACGACACCGTCACCCAATACGCACAGTGGGACCTCATCCTGACACCATCCCTGGCCCAAACGCCAAGGCCGGTCGGCTGGTTCACCGGGACAATGCCCGGAGGCGAGCAATGGCCGGCCCCCGACTGGCCGGGCGACGCAGACGACGACTACCGCAAGCAATGCGAGTTTGCGCCCTGGTCCTCGATGGTGAATGTGTGCGGACTGCCGGCGATCACCGTGCCGGTTCATTGGACCGGTCCGACGCCTGGGGCGGGGCTCCCGATGGGCATCCAGCTCATCGGAAAGCCGGGCTCCGAGATGCTGCTCCTGCGGCTCGCACGCCAGCTTGAGCTGCAGCAAAAAGCGGTATCGCACCCCGGAATATAGTTGCCCGAGGCACCTATAAAAATGTGACAATGCGCTCAGTCAATGTCACCATGGATCAGATGAGCACAACTCTTGACACGCGGACGCCTGCCAAAAACACAGGCGATTCGTCATTTTTCGGCCACCCAAAGATGCTGGCCAGCCTCTTCTCCGTAGAAATGTGGGAACGATTCTCCTTCTACGGAATGCAGGGCATCCTCCTCTACTACATGTACTTCACCGCCGACCATGGCGGACTCTCGATCGACAAATCGCTCGCCGCCGGACTGGTCGGCGCGTACGGCGGAGGTGTCTACCTCTCCACGATCTTGGGCGCATGGTTGGCGGACCGGCTTTTCGGCTCCGAACGGGTGCTGTTCGGTTCCGCCATCATGATCATGGCCGGCCACATCGCGCTTGCACTCCTGCCCGGGATCCCGGGCCTGGTGGCAGGCCTGGTGCTGGTGGGTATCGGCTCCGGCGGGCTCAAGGCAAACGCAACAGCGCTGGTCGGCGCCCTCTATGGGGAGAAGGACGAACGCCGTGACGCCGGCTTCTCCATCTTCTACATGGGCATCAACCTCGGTGCCCTCATTGGACCCCTCGTGACCGGCTGGCTGCAGAAAAGCAACGGCTTCCACTGGGGCTTCGGCGCAGCCGCAATCGGCATGGCGATCGGCCTGGTCATCTACGCACTCGGCCGCAACAAGCTCCCGGAAGAAGCCCACCGCGTCCCCAACCCCCTCCCCTCCGCACAGCGGAGCCGTTACGGGCTCGTCTTCTTCGGCATCGCCGTCGTGATCGCCGGGCTACTCATGACCGGCGTGGTGAACCCCGGCAACCTGGCCCGCAGCATGGCTTACGCCGCGATTGTCGCCTCGATCATCTATTTCACGCTGATCTTCCGGAGCAAGAAAGTCACGCCCCTTGAGCGCAAACGTGTAGTCGCG
Source organism: Arthrobacter bambusae (assembly GCF_030812595.1). Classification (GTDB taxonomy): domain Bacteria; phylum Actinomycetota; class Actinomycetes; order Actinomycetales; family Micrococcaceae; genus Arthrobacter; species Arthrobacter bambusae_B. The sequence continues at coordinate 339,905 of NZ_JAUSSZ010000003.1, read as the reverse complement.
TTCATTCCGTTGTACATCGCGTCGGCAGCGTTCTGGGCACTCTTCCAGCAGCAGTTCACGTTCATCGCCGTGTACTCGGAGGACAAACTGGACCGGAACCTCTTCGGCTGGGAAATGCCGGCGGCGTGGGTACAGTCCATCAACCCTGTATTCATCATCGTCTTCGCCGGCGTCATGGCTGCTCTCTGGACAAAACTCGGTCCGAAGCAGCCGGGTTCCCCCATCAAGTTTGCCGCCGGACTCTTCGTGATGGGCCTGGCATTCCTGGCCTTCATCCCCTTGTCCGGCGGTGCAAAGACCCCGCTGCTTGCGCTCGTGGGAATCCTGTTCCTCTTCACCCTGGCGGAGTTGTTCCTGTCGCCCATCGGGCTGTCCGTGAGCACCAAGCTGGCCCCCCAGGCCTTCCACACCCAGATGGTGGCCTTGTTCTTCCTCTCGGTGTCCCTCGGCACCGCACTGGCCGGCATCCTGGCCGGACTGTACAACCCCGACAACGAACTGCCCTACTTCCTGGGCGTCGGCGGCACAGCCGTCGTGATCGCTGTCGCGCTGGCAGCCGGCTCGCCCGCCATCAAGAAATTGATGGGCGGCGTGCGCTAGTCCGTAACTGACATAAACCGCGACGGCGGCCGATGAGTTCGGTGGGTTTCCCGCCAAACGCACCGGCCGCCGTCGTCGTTTCTAGTAGGTGTTGTTGTAATGCGATGCGGTCGCAGCAAAGATCGCGATGAGGACCCAGAATATGATCACGCCGACAATGCCCAGGTATCCCATGACAAGGCCCGCGATGGCCATGCCCTTGCCGGCTGGCTCCTTCTTGAGTCCCATGTGGCCCAGGATCACGGCGGCAATTTGCGGCAGGACGAAGAAGCCAAGACCCACGAAAACGGCGATCCCGCAGCACATGCTCGCGATGCTCAGGCCCTTGGGCTCGGGAGCCACGCCGTAGTAAGCCGGCTGGCCATAGGGGCTCGCGGGCTGGCCGTATGCGGGCGGCGGTGCCTGGGGAGGTTGACCGTACGGCGAAGGGGGCTGTCCGTAGGGGCCGGCAGGCTGCTGGGCATAGGGCGCCTGCGGCTGGGACTGGTCGTACGCTTCCCGCGGCTGGGACTGGCCGTAGGGGCCAGACGCCGCCGGCGAGGCAAACGGCTGCTCGCCGTACGTGTTCTCACCGGGTTCGTGTGCAGGCGGAATGTACGACGGCGGCTCGTTGCCCTTGGGCGGTTCGCCGCCCTCGGGAGTGTTCCCGGGTTTCGCTGGCTGGTCGGTCATGGAATATCCCCCTTGCGAGTCTCTTTGTGCCCAGCCTACCGCCGAGCGCTGGCGCACATAAGCAGAGTGGGTCCGAGCGGCTCCGGCCCATGCAGCACTCCGGTAAACGGGCAGTGAATCTTCGTCAATCAAGCGGAAATACGAAGTCACAGGCACCGCAATAGCAGGTTTTCTCTTCAAGCTCACGGGACGGTCTGGCATGCTGGGTCAATGGCTAGTCGTGCGGGCACTGTTGCCCTTCCCCAGGACCTTGTAGACATCACCGCTCTTCTCGACGCGTACTACGACGTGACGCCGGATCTTAGTGATCCCGCACAACGCGTTGCCTTCGGCACCTCCGGGCACCGAGGGTCCAGCCTCAAGGCCTCATTCAATGAAGGCCATATCCTCGCCATTACCCAGGCGATTGTGGAGTACCGTGCCGGGCAGGGCATCACGGGCCCACTCTTCCTGGCAAAGGACACCCACGGGCTGAGCGAACCAGCACAGAATTCCGCCCTTGAAGTCCTTGCCGCCAATGGCGTCAACGTACTGATCGACGCACGCCACGGCTACACGCCCACCCCGGCCCTGAGCCACGCAATCCTCAAGTACAACAACGAAGCCGGCCCCGGCCAGCCGCAGGCGGATGGCATCGTCGTCACCCCGAGCCACAACCCTCCGGCCGACGGCGGTTTCAAGTACAACCCCCCGCACGGCGGCCCTGCCGACACGGATGCCACCGGCTGGATCGCCAACCGCGCCAACGAACTCCTGGAAAACGGGCTGCGCGGCGTCAAGCGGATTCCCCTGAACGATGCCCTCAAAGCGGATGCCACGGGCAAGTTCGATTTCCTGAGCAGCTACGTGGACGATCTCCCATCCGTCCTTGACCTCGACGCGATCCGCACCGCCGGCGTCCGTATTGGCGCGGACCCCATGGGTGGCGCATCCGTGGACTACTGGGGTGAGATCGGCGAGCGTCACCAACTCAACCTGACCGTGGTCAACCCGACCGTAGACCCGCAGTGGGCATTCATGACCCTCGACTGGGATGAGAAGATCCGCATGGACTGCTCCTCACCGTCGGCCATGGCCTCACTCATCAAGCGCATGTCTGACAGTGCCGCGGGCAGCGCCTACGACGTCGCCACCGGAAACGACGCCGACGCCGACCGCCACGGCATCGTGACGCCGGACGGCGGGCTGATGAACCCGAACCACTACCTCGCCGTCGCGATCGACTACCTGTACCGCAACCGCACCGGTTGGAACCCCGAGTCAGTGGTCGGAAAGACCCTCGTCTCCTCCTCCATCATCGACCGGGTGGCTGCTGGACTGGGCCGCAAACTCGTGGAAGTTCCCGTGGGCTTCAAATGGTTCGTTCCCGGCCTGCTCTCCGGCGAGGGTGCCTTCGGTGGCGAGGAATCCGCGGGCGCCTCCTTCAACAAGCGCGACGGAAGCGTCTGGACCACCGACAAGGACGGCATCCTGTTGGCCCTCCTGGCATCGGAGATCACGGCAGTCACGGGCAAGTCGCCGTCCCAGCTGTACAAGGGCCTCACGGACCAATTCGGCGCGCCCGTCTACGCCCGGATCGACGCCGCTGCCACGCGTGAGCAAAAGGCCAAGCTCGGCAAACTCTCGGCCGCGGACGTCACTGCCACCACGCTTGCGGGCGAGGAAATCACTGCCAAGCTGACCGAGGCGCCCGGCAACGGCGCTTCAATCGGAGGCCTCAAGGTGGTCACCGAGAACGCCTGGTTCGCGGCCCGCCCGTCGGGAACGGAAGACGTCTACAAGATCTACGCCGAGTCCTTCAAAGGTGCCGACCACCTCAAGCAGGTCCAGGAAGAGGCCAAGGCCCTCGTGGACGGCGTGATTTCGTAGCCCCTGCCTAGTTTGGCTCCGCCGGGAGGCGCCACAGCTTGAGGATTCGGCGAATGGTGTGGTTGCTTTCCGGCGCCATGTCCACGAGCGCGATCTGGTTGAGCACGACGGCGTCACCCGGCTTGGGGCGCTTGCCGTCGTGATGCGAAATGTGCGGACGGTAGTGCTCCATGACGTAGTGCGGGGTTGCCACACGCCCGCCAACGCTTGCCACGGCGTCGAACAATTCCTCATGCAAACCCTGCAAAAGGGGATGGTGCTCCACGAGGCTGACCGGGATCGATCCTTGGTGACCGAATCCGGCGTCGGGCCCTACGGTGAGGTCCGCCCCTAAGGCGCCCATCGCGGGAGCCGTAACGAGTTCGCTGAGGCGCACGGTGACGTCGTCACCATCGGAGGGCTCGACGTCGAACCTCAACAGGGTGATGTGCAGCGGCCAGTCACTACGCGGAAAAACCATCCCGTCAGCAACGGCTTCGACGAACGCCACCAGAATCAGGTTCCGCATAAGGAAATTTTGCCACCGCGGCACCCGTCGCACAGCGACGCCTACCGCAGTGGTGACCGAGCGTCGATGAAAAAACCGCTAAAGGTGACCGAGCGTCGATCGAGACCGACGCCCGGTCAGATACCGGGCCTTAAACCCCGACGCTCGGTCAGATACGGGGCCTTAAACCCCAACGCTCGCTCACATATCCGGGCTTAAACACCAACGCTCGCTCACCAGGGTGAGCGAGCGATAGTGAAAGGGTCGCCGGAAGTGAGGGAGCGTCACCTGGGCCGGAAGCGTTAGACGGTGCGGACGACGTCTTCGTAGGCGAACTTCGGCTTGGCTTCGCCGAAGGCGTCCGGACCGGGCTGGCCGATGTTGACCACCAGGAAGCTCTTCTGGTCCCCGGCAGGGAAGAATGCGGCGTCGATAGCTGCGAAGTCTGCGCCCGTCATGGGGCCTGCAGCGAAACCGAGGGAGCGGACCGCAAGGATGAAGTAGCCGGCCTGCAGGTGGGCATTGTTGTTGCCGGTGATCGCAGCGAACTCCGGGTTGGCGTCATACATCGCCTTCGGGGCGTTGTAGCCCGGGAGGAAGTTGTCCCACTGGCCGTGCCAGTCGGTGTCGTAGGAGAGCACGGCGACCAACGGAGCAGAGGCGGTCTTGGCCTTGTTGCCCGGAGAAAGGGTTTCCACCAGCTTGGCGCGGGCCTCGTCCGAACGGACGTAGGTGACGCGCAGGGGCTGCGAGTTGAACGCCGTCGGGCCGAACTTGGTCAGTTCGTAGATCGCCTGTGCTTGCTCATCGGAGACCTCACCGGCAAAAGAGTTGGCGGTGCGGGCTTCGGCAAAGATGGCGTCGACTGCTGCGGCGTCAATCACTGCTTCTTCGTGGGCGATTGTCATTCGCGTACCTTTCGCTGTGCCCGCAGCCATGGGGCCGGGCGCTTATGCTTTCCATGGTTGCAACTTCAACTTCCCGTCGCGTCTTCCCGCTATCCACGTGATGTTCCACACAGCGGAATCGGCAGGCCTCCCGGGCGGTAAGGTTGCACCCGGACAATCACAACTTTCAGGGAAGGCTCCCGTAGATGAGCATGCTCGGAACCAAATGGAAGCTGCACGGCGACGGCAAGTCGATCCGGCCCGGAACCGTGGTGGCACCCGAGGAACGGCTGGCGTGGCCGCTGACCATCGGCGTCGGTATGCAGCACGTCGTCGCGATGTTCGGAGCCACCTTCCTGGTACCCATCATCACCGGCATGCCGCCGGGCACCACACTGCTCTTTTCCGGCATCGGCACCCTGTTGTTCCTGGTCATTACCAAGGGCCGCGTGCCGAGCTACCTTGGTTCGAGCTTTGCCTTCATTGCCCCCATCCTGGCGTCCCAGCAGCAGTTCGGCATTCCGGGCGCGCTGGGCGGAGTGGTGCTTGCCGGCGTCGTACTGGCGCTTGTCGGCGCAGTGGTGCAAAAGTTCGGCGCTGAGTGGATCAACCGGACAATGCCGCCTATTGTCACCGGCGCCATCGTTGCCCTGATCGGACTGAACTTGGCGCCGGCGGCAAAAGCGAACTTCGACAAGGCCCCGGTGACCGCCCTCGTGACACTGGTGACGATCATCCTGGTGAGCGTCCTCTTCCGCGGCATTCTGGGGCGCTGAGCATCCTGGTGGGCGTGGTGGTGGGCTACCTCACCGCCATGACGCGCGGCGAAGTGGACTACTCCAAGATGGACTCGGCCTCGTGGATCGGACTCCCGCATTTCCAGGCTCCGGAGTTCCACCTCGGCGTCGTGGGCTTGTTCGTCCCGGTCGTGTTGGTGCTCGTGGCCGAGAACGTAGGACACGTGAAGTCCGTGGCAGCGATGACTGGACGCAACCTCGATGACGTGTCCGGCCGCGCGTTGATGGCCGACGGCGTCGCGACGGTTCTCGCCGGACTCGGCGGCGGCTCGGGCACCACGACGTATGCCGAGAACATCGGCGTGATGGCAGCCACGAAGGTCTACTCGACGGCGGCCTACTGGGTTGCCGGAACCTTCGCCATCATCCTGAGTTTCTCCCCGAAGTTCGGCGAACTGATTGCCACCGTTCCCGCGGGCGTGCTGGGCGGTGCCGCGACCATGCTCTACGGCATGATCGGCGTCCTGGGCGTGAAGATCTGGGTGCAGAACAAGGTCAACTTCTCGAACCCGATCAACCTGACCACGGCCGCCGTCGCACTGATTATCGGGATCGCGGATTACACCTGGACGATCGGTGAACTGAAGTTCACGGGCATCGCGCTGGGTTCGGCGGCTGCCCTGGCGGTGTATCACGGCATGAAGGGCCTGGCCCGTTGGCGCGGGACGGTTGCCGAACCGGAGGTGGAAACCGCCGGACTCCCTCCGGCCGCGAAGGCTGCGATGAACGCGGCGGCGAAGCGGGCCGGGAAGAAAAAGCCCTGAGCATGCCCCCTCTTGGGTTTAAGGAACGGACATATCGCTGTTATGTCCGTTCCTCGTGGCCAAGGCAGAGCATGCTCTCTCTACCACCTGCGCGGCAGCCATCCGCGGACACAGAGCATGCCCCCTCTGAGCAGTCAGGAGTGGACATATTCGCACTATGTCCACTCCTCGCACCCAGCGGGGGGCATGTCCCCTGGAGCAGTGGAGCTCAGGCCCCTTCAAGCACCTGGCTCGTAGCCCACGCGAGGTACTTGGCGGCGTTCGCCACGGCGTCGGCGGGGTCGGGCACGCCATCCCGACGCTGCGCGACATCAAGCAGCTGCGCCGCGGCAACCACGCCGTGGCCGGCGAGTTCCTCGGGGGTCACCAGGATCCTGCCGGCCACCACAATCACCGGAATGCCTTGCCCGTGAGCCGAATCGGCCAAGGCGATGGGCGCCTTGCCGGTCAGCGATTGCGAGTCCATGGACCCTTCGCCGGTGATCACCAGGTCCGCGCCGCCCAGCTGTTCAGGAAGCCCAGTGAGTCCCGCAACGAGGGCAAACCCGCCTTCCAGCGTCGCCTGGGTGAAAGCCAGGAACGACGCCGGGAATCCTCCGGCCGCGCCGGCGCCGGGAACGTTGACATCCTGGCCCGTCGCTTCCCGAAGGAGCGACGCCCAGTTGCGCAGGCCGGCGTCGAGCAGTTCCACCGCGTCCTCGTCCGCACCCTTTTGCGGGCCGAAAACATGCGCGGCACCGTCGCTGCCAAAGAGGGGATTCTGGACGTCGACGGCGATCCGTAACCTCACAGCGGTCAGGCGTGGATCGAGCCCGGAGACGTCGAGGGACACAACGTCGGCGAGCGAGCCGCCGCCGAGCGGAACAACGTTTCCGGCAACATCCAAGGGCTTCAGTCCGAGGGCACGCAGGGCGCCGCTGCCGCCGTCCGACATCGCGGAGCCGCCCACGCCGAGCACAATCTCGGTAGCTCCGGCGTCGAGGGCCGCGGCGATGAGCTGGCCGCAACCGTAGCTGTGGGCGCGCAGGGCGTTTTCCGGGGTGGGCTCCATGTGTGCCAGGCCGGACGCTTGCGCAGTTTCGATCACCGCAGTCGCTCCCCCGAAAGCGTTTTGCCGGATGGCCCACGCCGCGCCCACGGGCCTGAGAATTGGGCCGACGACGGCATTGATCCGCTCTTCGTAGCCGGCCGCCACGGCTGCTTCCAGTGTTCCTTCGCCACCGTCCGCGATGGGAAACTGGGTCACCACGGCATCCGGATACACGCGCAATGCCCCTTCGGCCATCGCCGAGGCTGCTTCGGCTGCGGTGAGGGAACCTTTGAACTTGTCCGGGGCAATCAGGATGCGCATGCCCCCATCCTGCCAGCGGGGCTAAGCTTTTCGCAGATTCGCGTGCGGAGATGTCGAAAACAGCCCACGCCGTTCGTGTAGAGGGTGAGACGCGGGCAAGGAGCCGGCGCCACATCCCAAGGAGGAACAGTCATGCCACGCTATCTGCTCAGCATCTACCAGCCCGACGGCCCCGTCCCGGAACCCGAAGTCCTCAACAAAATCATGGCGGACCTTGACGTCCTGAACCAGGAAATGCGCGACGCCGGCGCCTGGGTTTTCACGGGTGGGCTGCATCCCGCCAGCACCTCCACGGTTGTGCGTGTGAACGACGGCGTAGTACTCACCACGGACGGCCCCTTCACCGAGGCCAAGGAACACGTGGGCGGCCTTTGGGTGATCGAAGCCTCGGACCTGGACGCGGCACTTGGCTGGGGACGCAAAGCCGCCCAAGCCACCACGCTTCCTATCGAGGTCCGGCCGTTCGCGGGGTACCGGGACTAGCCGCCCAATGGTCCATATTTCGGAAATCGGAGAAATATTCCGCGAAGAGTATGGACGCTCCGTGGCCGTCCTGGTCCGCGTTTTGGGCAGCATCGAGGCGGCCGAAGATGCGGTCCAGGATGCCTTCACCGAAGCCGTTGTGCGTTGGCCCGACGCCGGGCTGCCGCCGAGCCCCGCGGGCTGGATCATCACCACCGCCCGCAACCGGGCCATCGACCGGATCCGTCGCGATGCCTCCGGCAGGGAGAAACTCGCCCAGGCCGTACTCCTGCATGGCGATCAACATGGCGGCGATCACGCCAATGGACCCGAAGGAATCGAGGCGGACGCCGTGGAAGACGAGCGGCTCCGGCTGATCTTCACCTGCTGCCACCCCGCACTCAACAGGGCGGCACAGGTGGCCCTGACACTCAAGCTCCTGGGCGGGCTCGGGACCGCCGAAATCGCCCACGCTTTCCTCGTCCCCGAGCCCACCATGGCCCAGCGCCTCGTCCGGGCGAAAGGCAAGATCCGCGACGCCAACATCCCCTACCGGGTACCAAGCGGGGCCGAGCTGCCCGAAAGGTTGAAATCCGTGCTGGCCGTGGTCTATCTGATCTTCAACGAAGGTTACGCAGCGAGCTCGGGCTCCGGGCTGGTGCGCGAAGACCTCTGCCACGAGGCTTTACGACTGGGCAGGCTCACCACGGAACTCATGCCTGATGAACCCGAGGCCCAAGGGCTCCTGGCCCTCATGCTTCTCCTCGATGCCCGCCGCGCGGCCCGGACAGCTTCCGACGGCGGCCTGGTGCTCCTCGCGGACCAGGACCGCAGCCTCTGGGACAGGAACGAAATCGCGGAGGGGCAAGTGTTGGTGCGGCAATGCTTGAAGAGGAACCAGCCCGGACCGTACCAACTCCAAGCTGCCATCAACGCGGTTCACGGCGACGCTGCAAAAGCTGCGGATACCGATTGGCATCAGATCCTGGCGCTGTACGGGCAGCTTCTGGCTATGGAGCCGACCCCGGTGGTCGCCTTGAACCGGGCGGTTGCCCTCGCCGAGGTGGAAGGTCCCGCGGCTGGGCTTGCCGCCGTCGACGCCCTTGAATTGGGCAACTACTATCTGTTCCACGCCGTGCGGGCGGATCTGCTCCGGCGACTGGGACGCGCTGAAGAAGCTGCCACCGCCTACCGGGCAGCGCGAGAGCGTACGAATAACAACGCCGAGCGAGACTTCCTGGAGGGGCGCATCCGGGCGCTCACCACCACTGGCCCCGGGCCTGAAGCACAGACTTCAGACGATCAGCCCGGTCGGTGACGAGGCCGTCCACGCCCATGTCGAGCAGCATGGCCATTTCGGCGGAGTCGTTGACCGTCCAGACGTGAACCTGCAGCCCGAGCCGATGCGCGCGCCTAAGGAACCCCGGTGTCACGACCCTCAAGGGTCCGTATCGTGCCGGCACCTGGAGTGCATCGACGTCGTGCACGATCCTCCGCAGCCAGCCGTCGGGAAGGAGCGGTCCCAGAAGCGTGAATGCAGCGATGCAGGCGATTCCGGCCGACGACGCCGTGCGCCGGCCAAGCAGGCGCAGGACCGCCCGACGGCGTCGGTCGGAGAAGCTCGCGATCAACACGCGGTCGTGGGCGTCGAGTTGATCGATGACCGCTGCGAGGGCCTTGACGGTATGCCAGTCCTTGACGTCGATGTTCAGCCGCGCCCCGGGGAATTCCGTCAGGAGGTCTGCCAAGTGGGGAATGGCTTCGCGACCGCCGATCCGGGCTTTGGCAATCTCGGCGGCGCCGACTTTGGATACCGGGCCATGGGCATCCGTGACGCGGTCCAAGGTGTCGTCGTGGAAAAGGAGCACAACTCCGTCGGCGCTGGTGCGCGCATCGGTTTCAAGGTGCGTGTAGCCAAGCTCGAGCGCGGCCCGGAACGCCGCGGCCGAATTTTCAAGGCCGTCCAGTGAAAATCCGCGGTGCGCGAAGGCAAGCGGCGCTGACCGTCCGTCCGGGCGGCGGAAGAAAGGCAAGTGCGAACTCACACCGGTAGCGTAACCCTGCCGCGCCGCCCGCGGCCCGTCAGGATTCCTGCGGGACGATCTCCACGCCGTCGCCGCAGTGCACCAGCGTGCGGCCACGGCCGCCGTCGAGATTTACCCAGACCACGCTGTGGTCCCCGGAAACGGCGTCGATTTGGCCGGGGTTCTCGAACCCGGGCGCCAGCGTAACGCGTACTCGGTCGCCGCGCCGCAACTGCTTCCAATGCTCCGCCGGCTCTGCACGGCGAACCGGGGTGTCGATCCACCCGGTTGTCTTCCTTTTGGCCATTATGTCCCCCTGCTGCTCAATCCCGACGATGGCAAAAGCCTATGGAGGGAAGTTGAACAACAGTTGGACTGAACCTGTGTAATGAGTGAGCGGTCCCAGTTAGCCCGCAATTGTTGTCGCCGAAGGGCCTGAAAACGGCGTTTGCTGCGAGGCTCTTGGGACCGCCCGGCTGGAAAGTGGGCGTTAGATGATCGCGGCGCGGAGTTCCTTCGCGGCCAGGGCGGGGTCGTCCGCACCATAGATGGAGCCCCCGACGACGGCGACGTCCGCGCCCGCGCGCTGCACGGCGCCGATCGTGGACAGGTTCACGCCTCCGGCAACAGAGAACGGTACGCGGGCTTCCTCGCCGGCGCTCAGCAGGACGTCCAGCTTGTAGCCCGGCTTTGCCTGCTCATCCAGGCCGGCGTGGAACTCGATGAACTTGGCTCCGATGGCACGGGCTTCCTTTGCACGGGAAACCTTGTCCTCGACGCCGATCAAGTCCACCACGATGCCCTTGTTGTGGGCCTTGGCCGCCTTGACGGCGCCGGCAATGGTGGAGTCGTCGGCACCGCCCAAGACGGAAACCAGGTCCGCGCCGGCCTTGAATGCGATGTCGGCTTCGAGCTCGCCTGCGTCCATGGTCTTGAGGTCGGCGAAGACAATCTTCTCCGGGTGGGCCGTTTTCATGGCAGTGATCGCGGAAAGTCCTTCGCTCTTCACGAGCGGGGTGCCGAGTTCGATGATGTCAACGTATTCCGCGACCTTGCCGGCGATGTCGAGCGCGGCTTCGGTGGTGAGGACGTCGATGGCGACTTGCAGTTTCAAGGGGTTCTCTTTTCGTTGTTGTTTTTGACCGGAAGGATGTAATTCGGACTATTCGAGGTTTGCGTGACGTAGCCAAAGTTCCTCGGCGGGCGTGGCGTCGTTGTCCCAGAGCGTCTGGAAAACTGCTTCTGCGACGAGGAACAGCACCTGCTCGAACAGGCTCCCGGAGTACTGACGGGACAAAGTGGAGCCATGATCCGTTTTCTGGACGGCCGGGATGATGACGACGACGTCGGCAAGTTCCGCGAGGGGGGACCTCGCGTTGGTGGTGTAGACGGCGATTCTGGCGCCGGCTTTGGCGGCCGTCCCTGCCGCGCGCACCACTCCGGAGGTCGTCCCCGAGCCCGAAGCGACAAGGAGGAGATCGCCCGAGCGGATGGCCGGCGTCGTGGTGTCCCCCGCGATGTGGACATCGAAACCGAGGTGCATCAGCCGCATCGCGGCCATCCGTAGCACCAGTCCGCTGCGGCCGGCTCCGGCAACGAAGATGCGCCCACCATCGGATTGCCCTGCGGCCAGGATCTCGCCCGCCAGGCGCGACAGCTGTCCGGGGTCCACTTCTGCGGCCGTTTCCGCGATCTCGCTACCGACGAGTGCCAGGTTCCCGGCAACATCATCGGCGCCGGGGCCATTGACGTGGCCGCTGCCGGACTTGGCTTGAACGGCATCCGCGGTAATGGCCATGTCTTGCTCCTCTTCGTGGAAAACTTCGACGTAAATCAATCGTCCGGCTTTCAACGGGTAGGGGTAACGACGATCATGGGCAGTCTTTGCCACCCGTTTGGGTAGCTGGCTAAAGGAGGAGGCGCTAAGGTGGCGGGATGACATCCCCCACCGGCGCCCTAAGCAGCACGCAAACCGACACGTGGAACCTGCTGAAGTCCGTCGCAGCGTTGGTCGACGCTCCCCTCATGAGCATCGCCGAGCGGCTTCGTGAAGCGAGCCTGCCGTACGTCGGCAGCAGCGCCCTGGTCATCTTCACCGAGGATTGCACCGGACGCCCACAGAAGAAGGCCGGGTTGGAAGCCGTCATCAGCCGGGTTTCCATTCCCGAACTGGACCAGTTGCGGGCCAGGGTCACGGAAAGCCAACCGTGGCAGGGAGAGGCGACAATCGCCGGAGCGCAGCGGCATGTCCTTGCACTGACATCCGAGACCAACGCCCTCCTTACGCTCACCGAACCCGCCCTACCCTCGGAACCGGCGGCGCGCGAGTCCTCGCTACGGATGCTTGAGTACCTGTGGGGGCTCACGGCCCGCCGCATCCAGGAAAAAGTGGCGGACGCGCCGCCGTCGTACCTCTTGGAATCCCGGGCCGCATCGGCGGAGCGCCTCCGCGTCACGGCCGAACTCGTGGACCGGCACTCCACCACCCTGGAGACGTTGCTCGCGGCGTTGCGGTCAAGCACCCTCGACGACGCCACGGCGCGCAAAGCCGTCACCGATCTCGCCGCGACCTCGCTCGTCAACCTACGGACGCTCAGCGACCGCACCACGGACCTCGTCGAAGAACCTGTCGCCACAGCGTTCGAGCGCCTGCGTGAGGACTTGCGGCCACTCATGCACTTCAGCGGGCTCGACGTCCAGTTCATCGAGCCACCAGTAAACGGCCGCGCGTTGCCCGGCGAAGTCGCCCACGCCGCCCGGGCGCTCGTACGGGGTCTGGTGCTTGCCATCGTGGAGCAGCCGCAGGTGCGCCGTGTCCGGGTGCAATGGGATTGCGACGGCGTGAACCTCCTCGTCAACGTGCGCGACGACGGCCTCGGCGAACTGTCTGCGGATTCGCCCAACATTGCCCGGCTCAACGCCAGGGTGGCAGCTCTGGACGGCCGGATGAACGTCGAAGTCATGGCAGGCTGGGGCGCCGACGTCCAAGTGGTGCTGCCATTGGACCCGCCGTCAGCCCCCGTGGGCGATGTCGGTGGCTGGGGCCTGGCCGAGCGCGAAATGGAAGTGCTTCAACTGTTGGCGGCCGGACAGCGCAACCGAGCCATCTCCGCCAAGCTCCACATCAGCGAAAACACCGTTAAATTCCATATCAGGAATATTTTCAGGAAACTCGGCGTCAATTCACGAACAGAGGCCATTGCCTTGGCCCACAGCCACGGGCTGCGGGCTCAGGGCTAGTTCCCGCGAGCGGCCCGGTACAGGGCTGGCTAGACGCGCAGGGCTGCCAGCTTTGCTTCGAGGATCTGGGCCACACCGTCGTCGTCGAAATGGGGTGCTTGCTGGCCGGCGGCGCTGATCGCCTGAGGGTGGCCGCTGGCCATCGCGTAGCCGTCGCCCGCCCAGCGCAGCATCTCGACGTCGTTGGGCATGTCACCGAAAGCCACCACATCCGCGGCGTCGATCCCGCGGGACGCCGCATATTCAGCGAGGGTGACGGCCTTGTTGATACCGGGGGCTGACATTTCCAGGAGTGCGGTCCTCGGCGCCGAGTGGGTCGTCTCCACGAGATGCGCGACGGCGGGCTGCACCTCCGCGAGGAAATCGTCCGGGGTGCCGCTGCGGGTCACGGCAAGGAACTTCACGACGGCGTCGTCCGCGGTCAGCGTTTCGTCCAGCCAAGCGGGTGTGAACTCGGCCAGAAGCTCACTGGTCTCGTTCTCGATGAACCCCGGCTCGAGGTGGAATCCCGTCAGTGTTTCGGCTGCGAACAAGGCGTCGGGCTGGAGCTGCTTGATGATCCGGCGGGCTTCGAGCACAGATTCCATGCCCAGCGCATTGGCCGAAATCAGCTTCTCCGCTTCAAGGTCCCAGACCACGGCCCCGTTGGAGCAAATCACGATGCCGCTGTGGCCGATCTGCTCGCGGAGGGGGTAGAGCCAGCGCGGCGGGCGCCCAGTCACGAACACCACATCGATGCCCGCGTCACGGCAAGCATGGAAAGCGCGGATGGTGCGGCTGCTGATCTTGCCGTCGTGCCCAAGGATGGTGCCGTCAATGTCACTTGCTACGAGCCGCATCATGTCAGTCTACGTGGGGGCAGCCCCTCGACCGCGCCCCAAAGCTAGTGCCTCTCGAAGTGGCCCGTGATGACGGCGCGGCCCAAGGTGTGCGCGGCCAGCTTGCGGACGAGCGCTTCCGTGGAGGCACCCGCGTCGAGGCCCAGTTCTTCGACGTCGACGGCGTGCACGGCAACAATGTACCGGTGCGGGCCGTGCCCGGGCGGAGGCGCGGCACCCAGATAACCGGGGAACCCGGCGTCGTTCTTGAGCTGAATCGCACCGGCTGGCAAGTGCGAGCCGCCCTCAACGCCGGCGCCTGCAGGCAAGGAATTCGTACGGGCGGGGATGTTCACTACGGCCCAGTGCCAGAAGCCGCCGGCCCTGGGGGCATCGGGATCGAAGACGGTGATGGCGTAGCCCTTGGTACCTGCCGGGGCTCCGCTCCAGTCCAGTTGCGGGGATTCGTCCTTCCCGCCCGCCACGCCAAAGCGCTTGCTGGCCTGGGCGCTGCTGAGTGCGTCACCGTCCTTCAGCGAAGCGCTGGTGACATCGAACGAAGGGACTTGTGGAAGGTCGGCGTAGCTCATGGCTGCCTCTCGATTTCGATGCTTGCTCCGGTCTCCGGGACGCCCAGGGCGTTGAGTTCGGCGCGGGTCGGCGGATTCGCGCCCGGCCGGGAGACCGTGATTGCCGCGGCGCGCGCCGCATGGCTGAGGATCCCCTCGAGCACTTCGGTGGGCATGGCACGCAACTCATCCCTGTTTTGGGCACCTGCCAATCCGTGGTCAACGATCCCCGAGAGCAGCGCCGCCATGAAGGAATCTCCGGCGCCAACCGTATCCGCCACCTCTACCTTCGGGGCATCCACCTGGGCTTCACCAGCGGCCGTGACGCCCCATGGGCCGTCCACGCCCCGAGTGACCACCACGACGGCGGGACCCGCGCTGCCGCCCAAGCGCAGCCAGCGGCGGGCCGATTCCAAGACATCGACGCCTGGATAGAGCCACTCGAGGTCCTCATCCGATGCCTTGACCACGTCGGCAAGGGCCACGAAACGCTCCACCTGCTTGCGGGCATAGTCGCGATCCTTGATGATGCTGGGCCGGCAGTTGGGATCGAAGCTGATAGTCGCGTTCGGATGGGCATGCTCGACGGCGGCAAGGACCTCGGTTGCGCCAGGCTCCAACATAGTGGCAATGGAACCCGTGTGCAGGAGGTAGGTCCCCTGGAGCATGAAGGGCAAGCGCGCGGCGAGTCCGGGAAGGTCCCAGGCGAGGTCGAAGGCGTAGCTGGCAGCGCCGTCGTCGTCGATCAGCGCGGTGGCCACGCTGGTGGGACCCTCGTCCGGCGGCAGCGGAACCATAACGGAACTCGAGCGCAGATGGGCCGCGATCGATTCTCCATAGGCGTCCTTGCCGAAGCGGCCAATGAACTGGACCGCGTGGTCCAGCCTGGCCAGGCCCACGGCGACGTTGAGCGGACTGCCGCCCACGTGGGCGTCGACTCCCGAAGAACGCTGGACGACATCAACCAGCGCTTCACCTATGACTGTCAGCATGGGACCACTCTGCCACGCGGATGTGGTGCGCGTCTCGCGATGACAGCTGGTGAATTTGTCCGCAATCCGTCACACCAGCAGCCGCTGTACCAACTCCCGGCACTTCTTGTAGGCAACTGCCCGGGGGTCGATCAGGTCGAAATGGTCGCCGGGCACCTTGAGGAGCTGCGCCGCTCCCCCGGAAGCGGTGGATGCGGCAACATAGGCCTCGGACTGGCTGCACGGCACATCCTCGTCCGATGCAGCGTGTACGGCGAAGACCGGGACGTCAAGAGGGACTGAGTTCATGGGGTCCGCATAGATATGCCGCTTGGGGAATCTCACCGAATCGCCGCCCATGAGGTTGTCGACGGCGCCGTTGCTCAGATTGAGCCGCTCGGCGTCCGCCAGGTTGAGCAGACCCGATTGGCTCACGACGCTGGTCAGCCGCACTGCCGCTCCGTTGTCATGCCGATGGAGCTGCCGGTCGGCGTCCGGAGCGCCAATCTTGGAGAGCTTTTCCCGCCCGGCTGCCCAGACCGCGAGATGGCCGCCGGCGGAGTGTCCCAGCGCCACCACTTTGTTCAGATTGAGCTCATGCTTGCCGGCAATCTCGCCCAGGTAATCGATCCCATCGAGGACATCCTCGAACGTGTGCGGCCAGCCGCCACCGTTTCCTGCCCTCCGGTACTCCAGGTTCCAGGCGGCTATTCCATGCGCAGCGAGGTCCCTGGCAATCGGCTCACCGAGTTCCGCGCCGTACTGGGAGCGCCAATAGCCTCCGTGGATCACCACCACCACGCCGTCGGGCCGGCTGCGGTGTGACTGTAGCGAATTGTCTGGTACGAACAGCTCGCCCCATTGGCTGGAGTGCTGGCCGTAGTAGTACTTGTGCCGCTTCATCGTGTCCTCCTTTGTGCCGAGCCTATCGCGGAGGAGCGCCGCGGGACGGGAGCCGTCGCGGTTTCCGACCCGATACGGTCAAAGGAGCGCCAGACGGCGTGTGGCCCGGACCGGCTCCGCTTCACTGTCGGCGCTCCGCCGTAAGCTGGAGGCATGGCTAGCAATTGGGACAGCTTGGATCCTCAGCTGCGCGAATCGGTCCAAGCGAATGTGGAGCTCTACGAACGCGTCCGGCCCGCCCTGAAACTCGTGACCCGCGACGTCCTCTTGACCCTGCGGGACATGCTCAAGAACAGCGAGTCCGTGCCCCTCTTCGTCACAGGACGCACCAAGACGGTCGAATCCTTCCGGGAGAAGATCTCACGGACCGAGGTGCCCCTGGAGGGCGGACCGCGGGTGCTCAAGTTCCCGGACCCATTCCGGACCCTGAACGACATGGTGGGCCTGCGGGTCATCACCAAGCTTCCGGCCGAGAATGCCGCCGTTGCCAACCTGATCAAGCGCCAACGCCAGCTTTTCGATTGCCGCGGCGACCTTGAGAAGGACATCGGCTCCATCGAGTCAGGCACCTACGGATATTCGAGCCGCCACCTCATCCTGCGCACCATCCAGAACGAGTCCGTGAAGGCGTACCAGCAGGTCTTCAATCCGGACATCCCGCCCAATGGCAGCTACTTCTTCGAATGCCAGATCCGTACGGTCTTTGCCCACGCCTGGAGCGAGATCGAACACGACATCCGATTCAAAGCCGAGGATCCGCGCGCTTGGACTCCGCATTTCGACCGCCAGTTCACCGCAACGGCGGCAATGCTGGAAACCGTGGAGAGCGCCTTCGCCGATCTCCACGAACGCTATGAGGAGGTCCGCGGCTACTGGGATCTCGACGGTGAAGGTTCCCTGCCCTTGACGCCCAACCGTGTGCGGGACGTCTGGCGGACGCTGCTTCCGCATGTCGACCGTAAAGTTGATGACGACTGGGGTTGGGCTGCGGAGCTTCTTGCGGCCCACGGACTGAACAAGACCGTGGAACTCGCAGGGCTCCTCAGCGCCAACCGGATTACCGAGGTCCGCAAAGCCCTGGACCACCGCTACTCCCCTGGACCGGACCGCCTCCTGGATGACCTCCTGCTGTGGCAGTACGGCACTGAACACATCGACCTCACCGCTGAGGCGCCCGACGTCGTCCCCCACCCCCGGCGGGACAGCCTCCAGCGGCGTCTCAAGCAGATCGAGCGGTACCGCCTGACCAAAAGCTAAGGTGCCTGACACCCGGGCAGCTACTTGAATTCCTTAGGCGCGAATTCCCAAGGCGCGGCCTTCGTGGTTCCCGCGCCGATCGTGCGGCCTGCGAGCCGGTCCAGAAGCAGTGTGACGGCGCCTTCGAGGGCTTCCGGTTCCGGGGTCCCTCCCGCGGTTCCGGGTGCCAGGACATCGAAGCCGGCGGGCTGCATCGTGTCGGAAATGACCACTTGGGCCACTCCACGCCGGGCCAGCTCGCCCACCGTGAGGTCAAGAAGGGTGCCTGGCGGAAGAGCCCCGATGATGGCGCCGTCGGCCCCGCCCGAGAGCATGAACCGCCGCCACCCGTCGCCGATCAGGATCACGGGCTGGTAGCCGTGCTGGGGCAATATGCGTGCCGCAGCCGTGGCCAAAGCCCTGTCCCACGGCCATTCCAGGTCGCCAATGGCAATCGCCACGAGGTCGGTCTTGCCGCGACGCATTCCGCGGGCCGCCTGATTAGGTACGTAACCAAGTTCCTTGGCTGCGGCCTGGACACGCTCTTGTGTCGCTTCGCTGATGCGGGTGGTGCCACCGAGGCGCCCTGACAAAACATAGGACACCGTAGTGAGGGAAACGCCGGCGCTCTTGGCGACGTCCCGGATGGTCGGCTTCGCTCCAAGTCCCATGGCCTAGCGCTTTCCCTTCTTGCGGGAGCCTTTGCCCCGGCCCTTGTCCGGGTTCGGCGCATAGCGCTGGGCGACCGCGGGCTTCTTGGCGCCGGTGCCCCGCCGGTCCGGTTTGGGTGCCTTCTTGGGCTTCTCCTTCTGTGCTGAAGGCTGCCGCGAACTCTGGGCAGTCCGGCCACGGACAATGCCAATGAATTCCTCGATGACCTCGCTCCTGGAGTCGCTCGGCCACGCAAGGGCAATCTGCGTACCTTCGGCACCGGTCAGGCGACGCGCTACCGTGTCCTTGACATTGAAGTGCCGGGCCACGGACATCGGCAGGATCACCAGGCCGGCTCCCGAGGCCACCACCTGCATGGCCATCTCCGGTCCGCCCATCCCGGCGACATCCAGGAAGTTCTCCTCAGCGAGATCCTCCAGCGCCACCTCTTCGAATACCGAGATTTCGTGACGCTTCGGGGCCACCACCACCGGCTGCTCTTCGTAGAGCGGGATGACGTGTAATCCATCGCGATCCACCGGCAAGCGCACAAAGCTGAGATCCGCGGAACCATCGCGCAGAACCCCCAACTGCGCGCCGTCGTCGGACATGAACGAGTGCAGTGGAACGTCGGGCATGCGCTCTTCCCAGCGCCGGATCCATTTCCCGGGCGTCACGCCGGCGACGTAGGCGAAAGTGAGCCCTCGGGGGCCGCTGGTTTCAGCGTCCGAACCGTCGGGTGTGCCGACGGCGGGCGGGGATTCTTGATCGGATGGCACCAGTTCACAGTACCGCGCTGGCGGTAGCCAACGCAGCGCCTGCCCACGTTACGCCGCGTAGACCTGGACCGCCGTGGCCTTGACCACGAAGTAGGCGCGGGAGCCGGGCTCCAGTCCCAGCTCGGCCGACGCGGAGGGCGTGATGTCCGCTGCCAGATCGCCGGCCCGGACCCGGATGTAGTCCCCATGCGGTTCGAGATCCGTGATGGCCACGGGGAAGGAGTTGCGCGGGCTGCCGTGCGCCGCGTCCAGGAAGATGGAAACGGCCGACGGCGGGAAGGCGGCGACGCCGGGCCGCCCCGGTTCCGCTTCGTCATCAAGGTGTCCCGCGACGTGCAGGCCGGGAAGCTCGGGGGTGGCCAAGGTCCTGAGTCCATCCTGCGTAACGGTGCCCGACATGAGGTTCACGCCGGCCAGGGCTGCGGCGAATTGGCTTCGCGGACGCCGGAACACCTCACGGGTGGGGCCTTCCTCCACGATCCTGCCCTTTTCCATGACGATGACGCGGTCCGCGAGCATGAGGGCATCCAGGACGTCGTGGGTAATGATCAGGGCGCGGCGCCCGGACAGGACGCGTTTGAGGAGTCGGCGCAAGTGCGGGGCGGCGTGGATGTCCAGCGCGGACATCGGCTCGTCGAGGAGCAGCAACTCGGGGCTGGCTGCCAGGGCCCGGGCCACCGCCACACGCTGGGCTTGTCCCCCGGACAAGTGCCCGGGCTTCCGCCCGGCAAACTCCACGACGTCGACTTCGCCCAGCCAGTGCCGGGCAATTCCGCGTGATTCCGTCCGTGAAGCGCCTGCGCTGCGCGGGCCGAAAGCCACGTTGTCCAGGACACTCAGATGCGGGAAAAGCAAAGGTTCCTGGGCCAACAGTGCTGTATTGCGAAGGTGCGGAGGGGTCCATACCCGGCTGCCGCCGTCCATGTTGAAGAGAAGCTGATCCCCTAGCCGGGCTGAGCCGGCATCGGGCCGCAAGAGTCCCGCCGCGACGGAAAGGAGCGTCGACTTGCCGGCCCCGTTGGGTCCGAGGATCGCCACGGTCTCCGCTTGCCCGATGCTCAATGACACGTCCAGGTTGCGGGCGCGGACAGTGGCGTCGATGTGGAAACTCATGCCGCCGCCTCCGCGGGAATGTCGGCGCGGTGCGGACGCCGGTAAGAGAGGCCCACCACGATCACCGCCACCGCTACGAGCACCAGCGAAAGGGCTACTGCGGCGTCCGCGTCGGTCTCGCGTTGCAGGTAGATTTCCAAGGGCAATGTCCGGGTGACGCCTTGCAAGCTCCCTGCGAAAGTCAGCGTGGCCCCGAACTCACCCAGGCTGCGGGCAAAGGACAGCACCGCCCCGGAGGCGAGCCCGGGAAGGACCATCGGTACGGTCACGCGCCGAAGGATGGTGGTGGGGCGGGCGCCGAGCGTCGCGGCAACCGCTTCGTAGCGATTGCCGGCCGTCCGCAAGGCGCCTTCGAGGCTGACCACCAGGAACGGCAAGGCAACAAAGGTCTGGGCCAGGACCACCGCCGTCGTTGAAAAGGCGATCTGGATGCCCGCGATTTCGAGGCTTTTACCCAGAAGGCCTTGGCGCCCGAAGGTGTAGAGCAGTGCAATGCCGCCCACCACCGGCGGAAGCACCAAGGGCAGGAGGACAAAGGCACGGAGGAGCCGCTGGCCGCGGAAGGGCCGTCGGGCAAGGACAAGCGCCAAGGGGATGCCCAGGACAATGCAGAGCGCGGTGCTCGCGGCAGAAGTACGGAGGCTGAGTCCCAGGGCCGTCAGCGAGGAATCAGAGGTCACCAGCGGGATGAACTGCGCCCAGTTGACCTTTGCGACCATCGCCGCCAGGGGCAACAGGACGAACAGGCCTCCCACAACCGCAAGGCCATAGACCCACCGTGGAATCCCGCTGAAGTTCATCAACGCTTACGGTGCGGCAGGGCTTGCGTCACCAGGACTTTGCGGGCGGCCCCGGCGACTCGTATGTGCTGCATGGATTCATCCTAGAACAGCGGCTGTGCCACTTCCCTGCGGTGGCGGATACCCTTGAACCATGACCTCTGCAAACTCCCAGTCCATGAAGCCGGCCACCGTTGCCAAGAAACTTGGCATCTACCTGCCTGCAACACCCCAGGAGTTCCAGGATTCGGAAATCACCCGCGCCGATTTCGCCGAGCTCCAGGCCAACGCCCCGGAGTGGCTCGCCGAGCTCCGCCGCACGGGTCCGCACCCGCGTCCCGTGGTGGCACAGAAGCTGAATATCTCCATCAGCGGCCTCGCCCGCGGCGGAATCACCGAGCCCCTGACGACGGCGGAGATCACCGAACTGCTGGCCGCTCCCCCGCAGTGGCTCGTCGTCGAACGCGCCACGCACGCAGCCGTACGCTCCGAGGCAAAGCGCATCAGGGAAGAGGCAGCCAAGAAGCAGGCGGCGAAGGACGCCAAGGCGAACGCCACTGCCAAGCGGGACGCACCCAAGGCATCCAAGCGGGACCACGCCTAGGCTCCCACCGGACTTCCGCGGAAGGCAGCCACCCATGTCCAGGGTGGCTGCCTTCCTGCGTTCACGCCCAGCTCACGCCCAAATCGGGCCCTCGCCTCCACGCCTCCCTCGGCGCATACTGAATTTGAAGGGTGCGCATTCGCGTGGAGGTGGTCCGATTGCCCGCCACAACTGGAATCCAGCTGACTGTCTGGGAGATCGGGCTGTGGGCGGTTTTGCTCATGTGCGCGGTGGCCCTCACGGTCAACGCTGTCCGGAAAACGGTCATCCACGGAACCTCCGACGGCGGCGGCGTCGCCTTGCAAGGGCCGCTCGGCCAACGTGATCGTGACCTGGTCAATGAGCCCGACGCCACCTTCTGGAACATCTTCGCCGGACTCGTGGTGATTGTCCCCGCGGTGGTCATCCCCGCGCTGGCCTCGCCCGCCGTCGGACTCTTGATGCTCTTCCTCGGTGTCGGTGCCGCTGTTGCCGCGTTTGCTGTCGGCCGGAAACTGGAGCAGAAGCGTCAAGACCGCAGCGGTTTCACGGAAGCGGCAGCCCGTCATGACGTCCTCCTCGCTCGATGGCAAGGGTATGAACTGGATCCCGCCAAGGGCATTGACTTTCCCGGGATGAGCGACGTCAACGTTCCGCAAACCGCCGCCCTGGTCCGCGCGCTGCAGGAGGCGCAACGCTGCCGCCTCAGCGCGGGGACCGACTATGCCCGCGCCGTCGAACGATTGGATGTTGCGATGGCCGAAGCCGAAGCCGCTGCGGGCGTTTCTGCCCAGTAGGCCTGTCGCCGGGATTCCATAAGTGAGGTCTCGCCCCTTTCAGCCGGTGAAAGAGTCGAGACCTCACGTGTGGATTTAGTACCCGTTCCTAGGCCACCGGTACCGCAGCTAAGCGGTTGTGGGCGCTGACGATCCTGGCGGCTGTTTCCTGGCCCATCCGGACTGCGCCATCCACGTGCTGGTAGCCTTCCGCAGCCAAATCGGAGGAGGACCAGTAAATGGGCCCGACGTTGGCGCGCTGGTCCTTGCCGTAGCGGTGCAAACCGCCCAGGTCGTAGCTGGCCGCGTAGGCCCCGCGGGTCCACTCCTCCGAACCCCAATCGGATTCGTAGTAGACCTCGGCATCCAGCGCCTTGTCGCCCAGGAAGCTCGCAATCGACTCAAGGACCTTCTTCTTGCGGTCCTCGGCGCTGAGCTCGAAGACGGCGTCTGCCTTTTCGTCCGAGATGAAGCCCACCAAGGTCCCGCGGGTGTCTCCGTAGTTGGTGTTGTCGTACACCTCCTGGACCAAGGCGTCAGCCCCGAAGCCGGTGCCGGACAGGCCGTCTTCACGCCAGAACGGCGTGCTGTAGACGGCGTGGACCTTAATGACAAGGCCCAGGGACTGATGCTGGTGCATCTGGTGCTGGCGGCGCGGCAGGGGCGGGTTGTAGGAGACACGGGAGTAGAGGTTCGGCGGGACGGCCATGATCACGAATCGTGCGTTGACTGTTGCGCGCTCGGATTCAACGGCGACCCGGTGGCCTTCGCCGGCCGGCTCCCAATTGATGGTGCGGACCGGGCTGTTAAGGACGACGTCCGCACCCAGTTCCGCGGCGATCAGCAGGGAGACCTGTTGCATGCCGCCGACCACCCGCTTGTCCAGGATAAAGTCTTCGTCCGTCAGGTTGGAGAAGGAACCCGCCGACGCTGCCATCAGCACCGCCTGCAGCGCCGAGAATGCGTGGGCTGGCTTGGTCAGCATGCCGCCGGCGATGAAGAGGCCGATGTTGTTGCAGGCTTCCTCGTCCGTGGAGTTCTGGCGCAGCCAGTGGTGGAAGGACACGGTGTCCAGCTCGCGGGCCTTGGGGTGGGCCCAGGGCTCCTCCGGGCCGATCTCGGCGGCGAGGCCGTCCAGGATTGCTGTCAGCTTGTCCATCTCGGCGGCAGTCGTTTCGCTTACCGGGAAGGAAGCGCCGGTGTAGCGGATGCGGCTGCCGTCCGGCCCGAGGTACACAGATTCGCCGTCGCGGTAGCGCGAGTACGTCTTCAAGCCCAGTTCGTCCAGGAGTTCGATGAGGGCGGTCTGGTCCGGGGACACCCATTGTCCACCGATTTCGAGCATGGCTCCGTCAATGGTGTCGGTCCATGTGCGGCCGCCGACGCGGTCGCGTGCTTCAAGCACGGCAACGCTGAGCCCGGACTTTTTCAATTCGCGCGCGGCCGTCAGCCCCGACGGACCGGCACCGACAATGACGACGTCGCGATCAAGATTCAACATGATGTCCTTTCTGTGGCCGCCCCCGTTGGCTGACCAATAAATGAATGACGTTCATTTATCTCAACTGTAGCTGGCTTGGTCCCGGCTGTGAAGACCCAAATGGAATAATGCTTTGACACAGCCTCCAGAAAGGTCCGCGATGCCCGAACCCACCCCCGTTCCCGGCGAGACCAAGGCGCGTCGCAGGGCAGGTCGGCCAATGGCGGCGATCCTGGACCAGGACGGCATCACTGCAGCGGCGCTGGAACTGATCAGCAAAAAGGGGTACGACGGCCTGACCATGGCCGCACTCGCGCGCTCCCTGGGTGTGGCTCCGTCGGCCCTTTACAACCACGTATCTTCCAAGGACGACGTCCTCAAGCTCGTGGAAGAGGATCTGATGTCCAAGGTCGACTTCGGCGGCTTCAGCACCCTCCCCTGGGAGGAGGCTGTCCGGCAATGGGCCTATTCCTACCGCGGCATCTTCGCACGGCACACCCCGCTGATCTCTGTCATCGCGGTTCTTCCCGTGACGGACGCCCCACAGACGCTCGCCATGTACGAAGCCGTTACCGAGGGATTCCTCCGTGCGGGCTTCCCGGAAAAGCAGATCATCCCGAGCATCGTGGCCCTGGAAGCCTATATTTTCGGCGCCGCCTTCGACGCGAACGCTCCGGCGGACATTTTCGATTCCGGCCGCTTGGCAGACTCCACGCCGCACTTCACCTCGGCGGTCCGCAGCTTGGGACCCGAGCGGAACAACTATCCGTCCGATCTTGCATTCACCATGGGCTTGGATGCGCTCATCACGGGGCTCGGAGCGCTACGGGAGCAACCCGGGAGTTAACAGCTAAGGGTGCAACCCGGGGAGTTAAACAAAAGGAACCCCGGTCCGAAGACCGGGGTTCCTTTCAATTGCGTGCGCGAGGGGGGATTTGAACCCCCACACCCTTTCGGATACTGGCACCTGAAGCCAGCGCGTCTGCCGTTCCGCCACTCGCGCGCAACTTCTTTCGCCAGGTCTGTACCAGGTTTCCCCGGCCTGACCCCTGCGAAAGCAGCGAGATCAAGCATAACGGACATCCCGTTGAAAACGCCAATCGACCAAGGACCGGCCCGCAAAAACCCTTGGACGCCACGTATTTTCAGCCCTCACATGATGCGGAAATGACGCGAGGGAGCTCCCGAAATGACGCAATGCGGCGAACTTTTCCGGCGTTCCAGGCGTTGTGGATTAAGGCCATTCCCAGTCTTGCCCAGTAGTATCGGGGTTGAAGACAGGCTCCCTGCGTGCGCTTGAACCACTGCAGGGATCCGTCTTGGCTACTGATACCGCAGGGTCAACGAAACGAAAGGAGAAGGACCATGGGCTTGCTTGACAGGGTTGAACGCGGCCTCGAAAAGGCCGTCCGCGGCGTCTTCTCCACCGGTTCGCGGGCACGGGTGGAGCCCGTGGAGATAGCCAGCAAGCTTCGCCGCGAGCTGGACAACAAGTCCATCACTCTCTCGGCCGGCCGTACTTTGGCTCCCAACGTCTTCGATGTCCTCTTGAGCAATGAAGACTTCGCGCGGGCGCAAGAGTGGGGAACGCCCCTGGCCGAAGAATTGTGCGACGTCGTCATCCAACACGTACGCAGCCAGGGTTACATTCTCCAGGGCCCGGTGCGGATCTCCTTCCGTCACGACGAAGCCCAGCGCGAAGGCCACTTCGAAATCACATCCAGCACTGAGAGATCCAACGGGACTGCCGCGCCTGCAGCTCCGCGGCCCGTTGTCCCCGCGGCGCCAAGCCGCGAACCCACACGGCTCCAACCTGTCCTGGACATAGGCGGACAACGCTATTCCCTCAACGCGCCTTCCATCGTGCTGGGCAGGTCATCCGAGGCCGACATCCTGGTGGACGATACCGGCGTCTCGCGTAAGCACCTGGAAATCCAGACGGCGGAAGGAACCATCCGCGCCGTCGACCTCGGTTCGACCAACGGCAGCTACGTCAACGGCCACAAAGTGGACGGCAGCGTGGAACTTACTGACGGATCCACCATCACTATGGGACGGACCAAGATCATCTTCAGACTTCTCCCCCAGTCCTCCGGTGGGCGCCCGTGAGCGACATCAGCGAACTGACAATCACAGCACTCCGCTTCGGCTTCCTCCTGTTGCTGTGGATACTGATCTTCAGCATCGTCTCGACCATGCGTCGCGATCTCGTGATCGGCCGCAAAGCAGCAATGGGAACTCCGACAGCCCGCGAATTGCGCAAGCATCCGGAACTCGCCCCGGCGCCACCCCAGCCCGTGAAGCAGCAGGCGCACCAGCTCGTCGTCGTCGAGGGTCCGCTCAAAGGGACAACGGTTCCATTGGCCGCGAGCCCTATTCTGCTGGGCCGCGCCCAAGAGGCCACGCTGGTCCTCGAGGATGATTATGCTTCGGGCAGGCACGCGCGCTTGTTCCCCCAAGGCAGCCGATGGTTCATCGAAGATCTAGGCTCCACCAACGGCACCTACCTCGCCGATCAGCAATTGACCCGCGCCCTGCCGGTGGAGCTTGGCGTCCCCGTGAGGATCGGCAAGACGGTCATCGAATTGAGGGCGTAGCCCATGGCTTCCCCCCAGCCTTCCGATGGCAAGCCAATGCCTCCGGAACTCCCCCTGATCATGCGCTACGCGGCGCGGTCCGACGTCGGGCGTGTCCGCTCGAAGAACGACGACTCCGCGTATGCCGGCCGGTATCTTGCCGTCGTCGCGGACGGCATGGGCGGCCATGCGGGTGGGGACGTCGCGTCAGCATCCACCGTGCTGGACATGATCCACCTCGATCATGATTCCTACCCGGACGGCGCGGAAACAGTCCTGGCGGACGAAATCCAGACCGCCAATTCCCTCCTCTCCGAGCTGGTCCACGTAGACCCGAAGCTCGCAGGCATGGGCACGACCGTCACCGCCCTGCTGCTCGAAGGCAGGAGACTGCACTTTGCCCACATCGGCGATTCCCGCGCCTACCGCCTGCGCAATGGAAAATTCGAGCAGATCAGCGTGGACCATACTTTTGTCCAGAGGCTGATCGACGAAGGCCGGCTGCGCCCGGAGGAAGCCGAAACACACCCGCACAAGAACGTCCTCATGCGCGTTCTTGGTGATGTGGACGCCAGCCCCGAGCTGGACCTGAACGAACTCGACGTCGAACCAGGCGAACGCTGGCTCCTCTGTTCCGATGGCCTGAACTACGTCCAAGGCGCCGTTGTGGAGCAAGTAGTCCGCGAAACGAAGGATCTTGCCGAATGCGCCGAGCTCCTCATTGAGCTCACGCTCGCCAACGGCGCTCCGGACAACGTCACCGTAGTGCTGTTGGAAATCGTGGAAGAGACCGGCGACAACCTCAGCACGGCCGCCGTCGACGTCGTCCCGGAAGCGCCAACCCAAGCGAAAACGCCCGAGGCGGCACGGGCGGCCCCGGGCAAGGACGGGCACGGCGGCGATGCGAAGGCCCCGGCCACAGAACAAGGCGACAAAAGTCCCGCAGCAGCAAGCGCAACGCCCCGGGAAACAACGTCCGACGCCGGGGCCCCCGCCGCCGCAGTAGAGTCCGCCGCCGCCGTCATGCAGGCTCCCGGCGCGGCGGATTCCGCAAAACCGGGCGTGGCCACTGAGCCCCCGACGGCGACAGACCCGCACCTCGGCGAGCACTTGTCGGCGGAGATCCTCCGCGAAGAGCTTTCAAGCCGTCCGCACGAACTGGTGGGTGCAGCCGCAACCGCGGCCGAGACGGGTTCGATCCCCACCGTAGCCGGACGCAGCGTTGCACGCCGCGCTGCCACCGTGCTGACACACAAGGCTGAACAGGACCGACAGGATTCACAGGCGCTCGTTGCCCCGAAGCGGCGCTGGTTGACACCGGCTATTGCCGCGGTCTTGGCCATTCTCGTGATCGCCGGGCTGTGGCTCGGTTATGCGTGGACCCAGACACGCTACTACGTCGGTGAATTCAACCAGCACGTCGCAATTTTCAACGGCATTTCGCAGAGCCTTGGCCCGTTCCAGCTCTCGAAAGTCGAGGCCACGACGAATATCCGCATGGACTCTTTGCCTGAATACACACAACAAACGGTTCGCCAGACCGTCCCGGCACGGGACCTCGCCGATGCGCAGCAGATTGTGAAAAGCCTCCAGGAGAACGGCACCACCGGGCTGCCGGCCAATTGCCCCACGGGCACGGCCAGGCCGACGGCAAGTGGCAGGCCGACGGCAAGTGGCAGCACCACGGCAAGCCCCACACCTGCGGCAAGTCCGAGTACTTCAAACCGGCCAACATCGTCACCAACGTCCACGCCGGTCCCTTCGTGCGCGGTGTCCCCATGATTCCGGCCATAGCCACACCCATGCCGCGCCGCAACGTCGAGCTCGTCCTGCTGGTCCTCGCACTTGCTGTAGGAATCGGCGCCAGCGCCATGGTCGGCCTCAACAGCGCGTCCGCTTTCGATCGCGATTTCTGGTTCCAGTCGAGCCTTTTGGTCGTCGCCGCATTCGCTTTCCACATGATCCTCAGGTTCCGCGCGAAATATGCCGATCCGATCATGCTTCCGATCGTCGTTGCCCTCAACGGCTTGGGATTGGCCTTTATCCATCGCATGGACCAGCCGGGCGAGGACACGGGTAACAACCAGCTGCGCTGGACCCTTTTGGCCATGGCCGTGGCAATCGTCGTGGTCTGGTTCCTGAAGGACCACCGCCTGCTTCGCCGCTTTACGTTTATCTCACTCGCGGCCAGCGCATTTCTCCTTGTGCTGCCGCTCGTTCCCGGTATCTCGGCGGGCGAGGTGCTGGGCGCCAGCGTCTGGGTCCGGCTCGGCCCCATGACTTTCCAGCCCGGCGAAATCGCCAAGATCACCCTCGCCATTTTCTTCGCAGGTTATCTTTCCTCCAACCGGGACCTCATCCTCCTTGCCGGCCGCAAAATCGGGCCGATGCAATTGCCGCGCTTCAAGGACCTTGGCCCCATGATCACGGCCTGGCTCGTGAGCATCGGCATCCTTGTCTTTCAGCGGGACCTCGGCACCTCGGTCCTTTTCTTCGGCTTGTTCATCGTCATCATCTACGTGGCAACCAGCCGGATCAGCTGGGTGGTCATCGGCGCCGCATTGATCCTTGGCGGAGGATTCCTGGCGTCCAGGTTCTTCTCGCACGTCGCGTTCCGCCTGGACAGCTGGTGGAACGCCTTCACCCCGGAGGTCTTCGACCGGTCCCCGGGCGGCAGCGGGCAGATCGTCCAAGGCCTCTTCGGCATGGCCAACGGCGGCCTTGGAGGCACGGGCCTCGGACAAGGCCGGCCGGATTTGGTGCCGTTCGCGAACAGCGACATGATCGTAGCCCTCATCGGTGAGGAACTGGGACTGATCGGCCTGTTTGCCGTCGTGATGCTCTACATGTTGCTCTTCACCCGCGGGTTCCGCGCGGCTCTTGGCGCGCGGGACGCGTTCGGCAAGCTCTTGGCTTGTGGCCTGTCCTTTGCCATAGCCTTGCAGTGCTTTGTTGTGATCGGCGGTGTCACCAGGCTGATCCCGCTGACGGGGCTCACCACTCCCTTCCTTGCGGCGGGCGGTTCCTCCTTGCTTGCCAACTGGATCATCGTGGGCTTGCTGCTCACGATTTCGAACACCGCGCGCGGCCCGGTGGACACTACGCCCATTACCCATGCCCCCACGGAGGCGGTGCAGACCTCTTGAACCATTCCATACGCAATTCGTGGATGGCCGCTGTTGCCATGTTCGCCCTGCTTTTTGGCGCGATCAGCTACGTCCAGGTCATCGGCGCCAACGACCTCAATGACAATCCGTGGAACCAGCGCGCCGTTTTGGCGAACTACTGCAACGACCGCGGTGCCATCATCGTGGCCGGCAAGCCGATTGCCGAGTCTGTTCCCGGGGACGAAACCTGTAAGTACCAACGCAGGTATCCCCAGCCGGAGCTCTACGCCGGGATCACAGGCTACTTCTCCAGGACCTATGGCTCCACCGGGCTTGAGCAGCAGCTCCGGGATGAGCTGGCCGGCAGCTCGGACCAACTCTTCCTGGACCGTGTGAGCCAGATTTTCCTCGGCAGCCAGCCGAAGGGCGCTTCGGTGGAATTGACCCTCGATCCCGTGATCCAGAAGCTCGCCTACGACCTCATTCCTGACGGGCAGCGCGGCTCGATTGTCGTCACCAACCCGAAAACGGGCGCCATCATCGCGATGGTCTCCAAGCCGTCCTATGATCCGAACCTCATTGCCACGCACGATCCGGCCAAGGAAAAGGCCGCCTACGACCAAATCAACCAGGTCCCCGGCATCAACCTCAACCAGTCCGTGAGCGGACCCACTGGTCAGCTGTTGGCGCCCGGTTCCGTGTTCAAGCTCGTCGATACAGCCGCCGCCTTGAACTCCGGCAAGTACAACAAGGACAGTGTCTTGCCGAACCCGGAGAGCCTGCCGTTGCCCGGTTCGAGCGCCTCGCTGCCCAACTATGCCGGCGGCAACTGCTCAACCCGCAACACTGCCGATTTCGCTTTCGCCTTGGAGCAGTCGTGCAACACGCCCTTCGCCAGCATCGCCCTGGACCTGGGCCAGAAGGCCATCGCGGACCAGGCCAGCAAGTTTGGCTTCGGGCAGGATTTCGGGGACCAGCTCAAGCTTCAGTCCGCGGTCAGTGTCTTCCCCAAGGATCTGGACCAGGCAGCACTGGCCCAGTCCGCCGTCGGACAGCGTGACGTAAGGGCCACTCCGCTCCAAATCGCGATGATGACTGCGGCTATTGCCAATAAGGGCGTCCAGATGAAGCCGAACCTCATCAAGACCGTCCGGGCGCCTGACCTGCGTGTCATCAATGAGCCCAAGCCCGAGGCGCTGCGTACATCCACCACGCCCGATATCGCCAGCCAGATCACGCAGTGGATGAGCGACGTCGTATCCCAGGGCATCGCGAGCGGTGCCGCGGTACCGGGGATCCAAGTGGCCGGCAAGACCGGCACGGCGCAACTCGGCGACTCAGGCTTGAACAACTCGTGGTTCACCGGGTTTGCCCCGGCCAACGACCCGCAGGTAGCCGTCACCATTGTCATGGAAGGCGTCGATGTGTCTACCGGCGCAAAGCTAACCAGTCCGAACGCAAAGAAGATTTTTGAGGCGGTGTTGAATAAGTGAGGCCTACGTCAGGAATCACCCTCGGCGGCAGGTTCCAGCTGACCAGTCGCATTGCGATTGGCGGCATGGGAGAGGTCTGGAGGGCCAAAGACCAAATCCTTGGCCGGATCGTCGCCATCAAGGTACTTAAAGAGGAATACACGGGTGACCCCGGCTTCCTCCAGCGGTTCCGAGCCGAGGCCCGCCACACCGCGTTGCTTAACCACGTGGGGATCGCCAACGTCTTCGATTACGGCGAGGAAGACGGCTCGGCCTACTTAGTCATGGAATTGGTTCCCGGTCAACCGTTGAGCAGCATCCTGGAACACGAACAGGTCCTTTCGCCGGACCGCACCCTGTCCATCATTTCCCAGACCGCCCGGGCCCTCGCCCCCGCGCATGCCCAGGGCCTGGTGCACCGGGACATCAAACCGGGCAACCTCCTGATCACGCCTGACTTCCGTGTGAAGGTCACCGACTTCGGCATCGCGCGCTTGGCTGACCAGGTCCCGCTCACGCAGACCGGCCAGGTCATGGGTACGGCCCAGTACCTGGCTCCGGAGCAGGCCACGGGCCAGACCGCCACGGGCGCCTCGGACATATATTCCCTCGGGGTTATTGGCTATGAGTGCCTGACGGGGCATCGTCCGTTCTCCGGCGAATCCCAGATCGCCATCGCGCTGGCCCAGGTCAACGACGCTCCGCCTCCGCTGCCGGAAAGCCTGCCCACTCCGGTACGCGCGCTGCTCATGTCGATGCTCGCCAAGGATCCGAAGAACCGTCCTGCGGATGCCATCAAGCTGGCTGAGGGCGCAGAAGCGATCCGCGCAGGCGATATTGCCGCGGCTCACCGCGCTGTACCGGGAATGTTGCTCTTCGAGGCAGCAACGGGCCCCATCACTGCGCCAACCAACATCGCGACCGCACCCACCGGCATTGTCGCCTCGCCGTACGGCAGGGAAGCACGTTCGACGTCGACGTCGGCGCTCCCGGTGGTCGGCGCCGCCGCAGCGGGTGCAGCGGCGGTAGGCGCTGCTGCCGAAGGTGGGAACGCCCTGGCCCGCGCCAATGCCTTGGCCGCCGAACGCAGTTTGGACCAGGCCGACGAGCACAACCAGTACATCCATGAGGAAGAGGAGTACCAGGAGGAGCCACAACGGCGGAAGCGCAGCCCTTGGACGTGGCCGCTCATTGCGTTGATCGCGCTCGTGCTTCTCGCCTTGGTTGGGGCGATCCTGACCCAGTCCGGGCTGTTCTCCCCCAGCAGCCCGGCACCGGCCACAACCACTCCTCCGGCCCAGGTCTCAAGCGCACCGCCAACCTCGGCAACTCCGAGCCCCACGGAGACCTCGGCCACTCCGACGCCCACCCCCGAGACCATCGACTTGATCCCGGACCAGTACAAGGGACAGCCGTTCAGCAAGGTGCGTTCGGACCTCAATGCACTCGGCCTGGTGGTCAACGGCGTCCAGGTCTTCGATCCGTCTTCGCCTGGGACCGTCACCGACATCAATCCTTCCGGTCCGGTAGCCAAGGGTTCGACCATCACAGTCACCTACTCCAAGGGACCGCAGATGGTTACGGTGCCGACCATCGGAAAGGGAGCCACCGAGTCGCAAGTACAAGCCGCCATCGAGGGTGCGGGCCTGCGCTGGGTCACCGGGGCTCCCGTTGACGGAGCAACCGGCCAGGCACCGGGAACGTTCGTCAGTTCCGATCCCGCTGCCGGGCAGTCTGTACCCGCCGGGTCCGTCGTGACCTATCACCTGTCCAAGGCGAACGCGAGCCCGTCTGCTTCTCCTAAGACCACCCCGTAGGACACCATGCCAACCGGACGCTCCACCCCCGCCCACAGAGAGGACAGCACCCCAATGACATCCCAGCGCGTCCTCAACGGGCGGTACGAACTCGGTGATTTGCTCGGCCGTGGTGGCATGGCCGATGTCTACAAGGGCATTGACACAGTGCTCGGACGAACCGTGGCCGTGAAGCTGCTCCGCGCCGATCTTGCCCGCGATCCGCAGTTCCATGCCCGCTTCAAGCGGGAGGCACAGGCGGTGGCTGCCCTGAACCACTCCTCGATCGTGGCCATCTACGACACGGGCGAGTACACCGTGTCCGGTGGCCCGGGCGATGATGTCCGGGTCCCGTACATCGTCATGGAATACGTGTCCGGCCGGACTGTGCGCGACCTGATCCGCGCCAAGGAACTGGACATCGATCAAGCCATCGAGTTCACCCTGGGCGTCCTGGCCGCACTGGAGTACAGCCACAAGGCCGGGATCGTCCATCGGGACATCAAACCGGCCAACGTCATGGTGACCGGGGAGTCGAACGACGTAAAGGTCATGGACTTCGGAATCGCCCGGGCGATGGCCGATTCCGCGGCAACCATGACCCAGACGCAGGCCGTGGTTGGTACTGCCCAGTACCTCTCGCCCGAGCAGGCCCTCGGCGAGACCGTGGATGCCCGCAGCGATCTGTACTCGGCGGCGTGCCTTCTGTTTGAAATGCTTACGTCCCGCCCCCCGTTCACGGGAGACAGTCCCGTCTCGGTGGCTTACCAGCACGTCCGCGAGACCCCGGAGCCCGCCAGCACCTTCAACCCGGCCGTATCGGAGGCACTGGACAGTGTCCTGGCCAAGGGCCTGCAGAAGAATCGCGCCGATCGTTTCCAGGATGCCGCCGCTTTCCGCCGTGCCTTGCGTGCGGCCAAGAACGGCGTGGCAGTCCCGGCATCCGCCGCAGGAGCACCCACGGACGTCCATGACGTCCTGCCATTGACGCAACAGATTTCGGAAGGTGATTTGGCGCGCGGCCTGACGGGCGCTGACTTCCTCGACACCACCCTGGCCGGAAGGCCGGGCAACGGCCAGTACGCGGGCGACCAGGACATGCTGGCCCTGCCGTCCGACGAACCGGAATCCGAAGCAGCCAACGACGACGCCATGCCGCTTGGTTTCGTCCCTGAGCGGGAGCGGACCGCCCGGCAGAAGTCCCGCCGCCGCGCGTGGACCGCGGTGGTGGTTGTTCTTGTACTGCTGGTGTTGGCCGGCGGCGCATTCTGGGTGTACAGCACGGTGAACCAGAAGCCGGCCCCGCCGCCGCTGGTCGCGGTACCGCAGGTGGCCGGCATGAGCGAGGCAGTGGCACTGCAGATGCTGTATGGCGCCAACCTCAGCCCGGAGTCCACCCATGTCCGGGATGACAAGGTTCCCAAGGGGACGGTGGTCAGCACCGACCCTGGCGGGGGTTCCGAAGTGGCGCCCAAATCTCAAGTCATGCTCAAGGTCTCAGATGGGCCCGTCTCGGCGACTGTCCCGGCAGGCCTGAGCGGCCTCACCGAAGCCGCGGCCCGCGACCTCCTGCGCCAGGCTGGGCTCGTGGGTGGGTCAAGCACCTTGGCCAATAGTGCAACGGTTCCCGCAGGCTCCGTCATCAGCACCAAGCCGGCGTCCGGGGCCGTAGTCGGCGTGGGCAGCACCGTTGACCTGGTAGTGTCCACGGGCAAGGTAGCCGTGCCTCAACTCGTGGGCTTGAGCGAGCCCGATGCCGAAGCGCTGCTCAAAGCAAACGGCCTCGCCATCGCGGTCACCGAACAGGAAAACTCGCAGGTGACCCCCGGTAAGGTGACGAGCCAGGGCGACGCTTTCAATTCCCTTGTGGAGCAGGGCAAGACCATCAGCGTCACTGTCGCAAAGGCTCCCGCCCCGTCTCCCAGTCCGACGCCCACGCCGACTCCGACGCCGTCTCCCAGTGAGACCCGGGGCGGCGGCGGATCCGGCTTCGGCGGATTAGGCGGCTAGCGCTGGATCAGGGGGCTCAGGGTGGCCGCACGGGCGGCCGCCCCGGACATCCCGAGTGACTCGAGCCAGTTGCCGAGCATGAGGTAGCCACCTTCGGTGAGCACCGATTCCGGGTGGAACTGCACGCCGCAGAGCGGCGCCGTGCGGTGCTGCAGGCCCATGACGACGCCGCCGGCCGTTTCGGCGGTGATTTCCAGGACATCGGGGATGCTTTCCCGGACAGCCGCGAGGGAGTGGTAACGGGTTGCGGTCACCGGCGAGGGGAGCCCGGCGAAAACACTCTTGCCTTCATGCTGCACAGGTGATGTCTTCCCGTGCATCAACTCGGGGGCGTGCGTGACGGTCCCGCCGTAGGCCTCTGCCAGGGCCTGGTGCCCGAGGCATACCCCGAACATCGGCTTGTTGTTCTCCCCGCACCATTTGATCAGCTCAATACAGACGCCGGCTTCGGCAGGAGTGCCGGGACCGGGAGAGATCAGTACGCCGTCGCGCGCGTCCGCCAGCTCAATCGCTTCGGCGAGGGTGACGTCGTCGTTGCGGACCACGGTGGTCTCCGCACCGAGTTCCTGCAGATAGCCGACCAGGGTGTAGACGAAGCTGTCGTAATTGTCCACGACGAGGATTTTTGTTGTGCTCATGGCTGCTGTGCTGAACCAATCGTTGAGTCGGTGAGGGTGGTGAACTGTGACATCCAGGGAAAGAGGAACTGGACCATCAGGACAAGCGCACATGCCACGAGGGCAACTGATGTCAGGATGCGCACCCACAGGGGTCCGGGGAGGTGGCGGAAGATCCATCCGTACATGGGCTTAGCTCTTTCCGCGCGTCTGTGCGACTTGCTTGGCTATGTCCTGCGGCGGGCCGGCGGAGGCCGGTTGCCAGCTTTCCAGCGTTGAGTACGCGATGATCCGTTCTTCGGAACCGAAGCGCGGATTGCAGCTGGTCATGGTCAGGTAGCTTTCCGTAGGCGTAGCGCCGGGCTGTGTGGGGACCGGAAGAAGGACGTCCGTCCGCGAGGGCAGCACGATTTGGTTGTTGCGGAAAACGTACGTGTAGTAGCCGTCTTTGGTCTGCACATATATTTTGTCGCCCGGTACCAGGAGATGGATGTTGTCCAGAACAGCACCATGGGTCTGGCGGTGTCCCGCCACGGCGAAGTTGCCCGGGGCTCCAGGCATGCTGGTGGTTCCGTAGTGGCCCAGGCCCAGCGTGTCCAGGATGTCGGAACCGGTTCCCTCGATGATGGGCCGGGAATAGTCCGGGCCGAATCGAGGAATGTACATGATGCCTATCATGCCGCCGTGCTCGGGGGCCTGGGCAACCACGGGCTTCCCATAGTTGGGCGGCGCAGCCGGGTTTGCTGGGGCAACAGGTGCCACAGGTCCCGCAAGGCTCTTGGCAAAACCCTGGACGGCCTGGCTTTGCTTGGCGTCGGCTTCGACATTGGTCCACCACAGCTCCCACGCCACGAAGAGCAAGAGGATGACTCCCGCGGTGAGGAGTAGCTCGCCTACGACCAGGACGATCGTGCGCACGATGCCCGCCCTGGCCCGTCCCGCGTTTCTCGCCGAGCGCGGCCTGTATCCTCCGGGGCCGGGGCCGTTTCCTGCGCCGTCGTCCGGCACGGCAGCGGCTTGCTGCGTCTGCTGCTGCGCCACTGGATCTCCTCTTCACAGGCGCGGATGCCCGACGACGGGCAGTCCCCGAAATCCGGCTAGACTTGTCTGCTAGAACGAACCCCGGAATTGCCGCGTGCGCGTTGACCGCTGGAATTTTCCTTCCTGCAGGATATCAAGCCCGTGCTCGGCCTTTCATTCAGCCGGCCAAGGAGGATCCGTGCCCGAGTCCAAGCCCCGCAAGAGGGCCGCCCGCCCCACCGAAGCGGCCACCACGCAGCAGTACAAGCCGAACCCCGTCTGGTACAAGGCGGTCATGTTCGGCCTCATGATCATTGGCTTGCTGTGGATCATCACGTTCTACATCACCAGCGGCCAGCTTCCCGTGCCGGCGTGGGCCTCCTGGAACATCGTGGCGGGTTTCGGCATCGCGATCGTCGGCTTCCTCATGACCACGCGCTGGCGCTCCTGAGCGGCGACCTCACATTTTGGCTGCCTGTAGCGTCTACTAGACATGACGAACAGGCACACCACCATTGCCTCCCCCTTGGGTCAGCTCACGCTGACTGCCCGGGATGAGCTGCTGACCGGCATCTTCTTCGAGGGACATTGGCATATGCCGCCTCCGGAGTTCTTCGGTGGAGCGGTCCCAGCCGGGGATTCCTTGTTCCAGCAGGCTGCCGTTGAACTCGGCGAGTACCTGGCAGGCGAGCGAACGGTGTTCGGTGTCCCTTTCAAGGCTTCAGGGAATCCGTTCCAGCAGCGGGTCTGGGCCAGGCTGGAACAGATTCCGTATGGAAATACCGTCAGCTACGGGGACTTGGCCACTGAACTGGGCGATCGCAACCTTTCCCAGGCCGTTGGTTCAGCGGTCGGCCGCAATCCCTTGAGCATCATCATCCCGTGCCATCGAGTTGTGGGGCGCGACGGGAAACTCACCGGATACGCCGGCGGC
This sequence comes from Arthrobacter bambusae, assembly GCF_030812595.1. Lineage (GTDB taxonomy): Bacteria > Actinomycetota > Actinomycetes > Actinomycetales > Micrococcaceae > Arthrobacter > Arthrobacter bambusae_B. The sequence continues at coordinate 302,562 of NZ_JAUSSZ010000003.1, read as the reverse complement.
TTGGACAACAAACGGTTCCTCCTGGAACTCGAGGAACCGGCGGCGGCGAAGGAAAGCAAGCTCTTCTAATGGAGCCGAAGAAGCCGTTCGAGCTGGTAGTCCGGGAGCATGGACCTACAGTCCTGCGCGTGTGCCGCGCGGTCCTCGGCGCCCATGATGCGGAAGACGGCTGGTCCGAAACATTCCTCTCCGCGCTGAAGGCCTACCCCGGACTTCCGGTCGGCGCCAACGTGCAGGCTTGGCTGGTCACCATTGCCCACCGCAAAGCCATCGACATCGTCCGCGCCAAGGACCGCCAGCCGGTTCCCGTGGATGAACTGCCTGTTCGACCGTCCGGATTCGGCATCCCCGGAGACGGTCACCGGGAGGTGCTCGACGCCGTCGGGCAGCTTCCGCCGAAGCAGCGCCAGGCGGTGGCATACCACTACCTCGCAGGACTCCCTTACAAGGATGTAGCCGGGCTTCTCGGCGGAACGCCTGATGCCGCTCGTCGAGCGGGAACCGACGGCGTCAAGGCCCTGCGTACCATTCTCGCCGGTGGCTCCCTGAGCTACGTGAAAGGAGAAACCCCATGACCATCCACCATCACGAAGCGGATGTCTCCGAACTGCTCGCACCCTTCGATTCCGTTGAACCGGGCGCCATCCAGCGGCTCCATGACCGCCTCGCAGCGGCGGCCGCTGAACAGCACGCCCTCGATATTGCCTACCGAACCGTGGATTCCCCGATCGGCAAACTGCTGCTGGCGGCCACGGAGCGCGGGATGGTGCGGGTGGCCTTCGAAAAGGAAGACCACGACGCCGTGCTGCAGCTGCTCGCGGAAAGGCTCAGTCCTCGCATCCTCTTCTCCCCGAACCGCCTCGCTCCCGCGGCGCGCGAGCTGGACGAGTACTTCGCCGGCGTGCGGCACCGGTTCGAGCTGCCCCTTGATTTCAGCCTTTCGCGCGGCTTCCGCCTCAGCGTCTTGGAACACTTGCCGCAAATCCCCTACGGCCACACTGAAAGCTACGCGCAAGTGGCGTTGGCGACCGGAAGTCCGCGGGCCGTGCGCGCCGTCGGCACGGCCTGTGCCACCAATCCGTTGCCGGTGATTGTTCCATGCCACCGGGTAGTGAAATCCGACGGATCGTTTGGCAGCTACCTCGGCGGCACCGAAGCCAAACGCGCTTTGTTGGCTCTCGAGGCAGCATGAGCGCCGGGTGGACGGAGCCACTGTTTCCCCTTGAGTTGCCGGACGCGCCCGACGCCGGGCCACGGGAGATCGCGCCCGGCGCCGTGCATGTTCCGGGCTGGCTGAGCCTTGAGCAGCAGCAGTGGATAGTGGCCCGTTTCGATGAGTGGACGCGGGGTCCCGTCCCTTTGCGTGCCGCGGTGCTGCCCGGAGGGCACCCGATGTCCGTCCGGACGGTCTGCCTCGGCTGGCACTGGCAGCCCTATAAATACACACGCGAGGCCTTTGACGTCAATGGGCGGCGGGTTCTCGACTTTCCTGACTGGATGGTTCGCTTGGGCCGCAAGGGATTGCTCGAGGCATACGGCGACACCGCCGAAGCCGCCGGCTACACGCCGGACGCTGCGCTGGTGAATTTCTATGACGAGGCCGCAAAGATGGGGATGCACCAGGACAAGGACGAAAAGTCCCGGGCCCCTGTGGTCTCGCTCAGCATCGGAGACAGTTGCGTCTTCCGCTTCGGAAACGTGGAGACGCGGAACAAGCCGTATGCCGACGTCGAACTCTCCTCAGGAGACCTCTTCGTGTTCGGGGGAGCATCCCGTTTTGCCTACCACGGCATCACCAAAGTACTCCCCGGAACTGCTCCTGAAGGCTGCGGGCTGTCGAGAGGACGGATCAACATCACGATGCGGGTCACGGGAATGTCGTAGTGCTTAGGCACAATGTCAACAGCACAATGTCAACAAGAGTTTCTGCCCGGCTTCCTGTGGAGGAAAACGCATGACCCCGTCCGAGAACGGCACCATCATTGGCGACGACGGCCTGGCGCGGCCGCCATGGGCATCCGTCGACCCGCTCATGCGCGAGTACTACGACCACGAGTGGGGCATGCCGGTGCGGGACGAACAGGGCCTTTATGAGCGCATCAGCCTCGAGGGATTCCAGGCGGGCTTGTCCTGGGCAACCATCCTGCGCAAGCGCGAGGGGTTCCGGTCCGCTTTCCTGGACTTCCACCCTGAAAGGGTCGCGGTTTTCACGGAGGCTGACGTCGACCGGCTGATGCAGGATCCGGGGATTGTGCGCAACCGCCTCAAGATCCGTGCAGCCATCACCAATGCCAAGGCCACCATAGCCTTGCGGAGCGAGGGCGGGTTGGTGGATTTCGTGTGGTCGTTCCAACCGGAGTCGACGCCCGAGCCTCGGACCTTTGCTGACGTAGCCACCCAATCGCCGGAGTCGATTGCCCTGTCCAAGGCCCTGCGTAAGAAGGGTTTCGCTTTCGTGGGCCCCACCACCATGTATGCGTTGATGGAGGCGATCGGCATGATCGATACGCATTTGCTGGACAGCCATCGGCGGGGAAGCTCCGGAGTCTGGCAGTGATGCCTTCTTTCCACAGAAGTGCGTAACTTTATCCACAGCTGTGGACAATTCATGTGGACATCCATGCATCTGAGGTCTGGACCCGCGACATTCGGGTGATGGCCCGGCCTTCACGCCCGTGGCCTGTGGTTTTGCCCAATGTGCACAACCCTGTGGATTGTACTCACGGGTTCACTGAGAGTTCACCGCGAAAGCGTTGAGAACTTCATTCGGGCCCTCCCGTGCATTGCTCAGAACGACTCCCCGGAGCAAGTCCCGAGTCCTCGACACGGGTCTGGCCGGAAAGTGTGAAAGAATCTGCATATGAATGCAGATAGTAAGGCCTGCTCATTGGGAGTCGACAGCCAATACGTTGAATTGGCTGTCGAAGTGTTCGCGATGCTGGCCGATGCCACGAGGGTCCGGATCGTCCTGGCGCTCCGGGACGGCGAAATGGCCGTTGGGGCGCTGGCGGAGCGCGTGGGGAAGTCGCCGGCTGCGGTCTCGCAGCACCTTGCCAAAATGCGCTTGGCGAGAATGGTTTCCACGCGGCAGGACGGAACCAGGGTCATGTACCGGCTGGAGAACGAGCATGCACGCCAGCTGGTCGCGGATGCGATATTCCAAGCAGAACACGCCTTGGGCGGTACTCCTGCCCACCACCGCGCAGAACAGGAATCGGCATGAGCGGTCACCAGCAGCTTGGTCATCACGAACACCACGTACATGAGCATGACCATGACCACGACGGACACGACCACGACCACGACCACGACCACGACCACGACCACGACGGACACTCCCACGAGCACCACAAGGGTCTCAAGGGCTGGCTGTATGAGCTTTTTGTCCCGCACACCCACGATGCCGCCGATTCAATCGACGATGCGCTCGAGTCCAGCACACAGGGGGTCCGGGCACTGAAGATCAGTCTTTTCATACTCCTAGGCACCACCGTCCTGCAGTTCCTGGTGGTCCTCGTCAGCGGGTCCGTCGCGTTGCTGGCCGACACCATCCACAACTTCTCGGATGCACTCACCGCAATACCACTGTGGATTGCCTTCATTTTGGGGCGTCGTGCGGCGACTAGGCGCTACAGCTATGGATACGGCAGGGCGGAAGACCTTGCCGGGCTGTTCATTGTCGGCGTGGTCGCGCTTTCGGCAGTGGTTGCCGCGTGGCAATCCATTGATCGCCTGCTCCACCCGCAGCCCCTCTACAACCTGTGGTGGGTGCTTGCGGCCGGTCTCATAGGCTTCGCGGGCAATGAAATCGTAGCCGTCTACAGGATCAGGGTCGGCCGGCAGATCGGCTCTGCTGCACTGGTGGCCGACGGCGTGCATGCGCGCATTGACGGATTCACCTCCCTCGCCGTGGTGCTTGGAGCCGGCGGCGTGATGCTCGGCTTCCCCTTGGCGGATCCGATTGTCGGCCTGTTGATCTCGGCGGCCATCATCGTCCTGCTCTGGGGCACGGTACGGAGCATCGGACGACGACTGATGGACGGCATAGAGCCCGAACTATTGGACAGCGCCCAGGCAGCATTGGAAATGACACCCGGGGTACTTTCCGTGCCGCGCCTGCAACTGCGCTGGGTGGGCCATCGCCTGCAGGGCGCCACCACCATCGTGGTCGCCAATGCGCCCTTGTCGGCAGTGGAAGAAACGGCCAAGGAGGCCAGGCACCGGCTTGAACATGCGCTCCCAAAGCTCGACGACATGGTGATACAGCCCGTTACTGAGGCCGGCCGCTGATCGACCGGGTTTGTTCCCGACCGGCGCCCAGCTGCTGCGGCTATGATGGCCCACTGAACGTTATGTTGAGCCACTGAACCTTATGTCGAGCCACTGACCCGATCTCGGTCCACTGGACCGGACCCGCCCGGCCGCCCCGAGATCCACGAAAGAAGATGCCCATGAGCCAGCAAGCGATTCCGGCGAAGCCTCGCCGAAACGTGGAGATGGTGCTGTTGGTACTGGCACTTGGCGTCGGAATCGGCGCCCTTGCAATGACCAGCGTGGACAAGAAACAAGCCCTAGACAGCGGATTCTGGCTCCAGTCGATTGCCTTGACGGCGCTGGCCGCGATCTTCCACGTTGTCCTGCGGTTCAAGGCGAAGTATGCGGATCCGGTGATCCTCCCGATTGTGGTGGCGCTGAACGGCCTCGGCATCGCCATGATCCGACGCCTGGATACGTCAAACGGCACCAATGCGGGGACCAATCAGCTGACGTGGACCGTCGTCTCCATCCTGGTCGCGGCCGCGGTGCTGTGGTTCTTGAAGGATCACCGGCTCTTGCGCCGGTACACCTTCATTGCACTCGCGGTCAGCGCCGTCCTCCTCATCCTTCCCCTCGTCCCTGGCATTTCCGCCGGAGACATCAACGGCGCGAATGTCTGGATACGCCTTGGGTCCCTGCAGTTCCAGCCCGGCGAGATCGTGAAGATTACGCTCGCCGTCTTCTTTGCCGGCTACCTGTCCTCCAACCGGGACTTGATCTTGTTGGCCGGCAGGAAATTCGGGCGACTGCAGTTTCCCAGGATCAAGGACACGGGGCCGATGATCACTGCTTGGGCCGCGAGTGTTGGCGTACTGGTCTTCCAGCACGACCTCGGCATGTCGATATTGTTGTTCGGCCTGTTCATTGTGATGATCTACGTGGCCACGAGCCGGGCCAGCTGGCTCGTCCTCGGCGTCGTGCTCATGCTTCTGGGCGGGTACGCCGCAGCAAAGATCTTTTCCCATGTCGGCTTGCGCATCGACGCATGGATCAACGCCTTCGATCCCCAGGTCTTCACCCGCTTTCCCGGAGGTAGCGCCCAGATTGTCCAGGGCCTGTTCGGAATGGCCGACGGCGGCCTGATCGGAAAGGGCCTCGGACTCGGAAGCCCGGACCTTGTGCCTTTCGCGAACAGCGACATGATCATCGCCTCCCTTGGTGAAGAACTCGGCCTGATCGGGCTGTTCGCGATCGTCCTCCTCTATTTGCTCCTTTTCACGAGGGGATTCAGGGCCGCCCTGGGCATTCGCGATGCCTTCGGGAAGCTCCTTGCCTGTGGTCTGGCCTTCTCCATGGCTCTTCAATGCTTCATCATTATCGGCGGCGTCACCCGGCTCATTCCCCTCACTGGACTGACGACGCCGTTTCTCTCCGCGGGCGGATCGTCCCTCCTTGCCAACTGGATCATCGTCGCCCTGCTGTTGCGGATCAGTGACGCGGCCCGCAGGCCCCAAACCGTCGCCTCCCAGACCGAACACGTTCCGGTCTCGTAGTTACGCACTTAACAACAGGCAGCTACCCACAAGTTATCCACAGTTGGGGAAAACCTGTGCCTACAAAGGGGAATACTCCCGGAACCGCGGGCCTCACGGGCCAGGAACGATACCGAACTACAGCGATGTGAGTTATTAACAATGTTGATAACCCTGTTGATACCGGGCCCTCGCGAGTCCCAGCGGTGAGGTTGTCCACATATCCCCGCAAAATCCACTCCTTGTCCACATACCCACAAACACGTGGGCAAAAGTTATCCACAGGTGTGGACGCTAATCCCCAGAACAATGCACAACCCCCGATATCTCGGGGGAGGAAGTCGGTTTACCACCGAACTACACCCTTGTAAGTTACGCACACTGTGGATAACCCTTGTGGAAAACGTATTCAGGGGATCTTGACGGGCTCAATGCACAGTTTTAGGCTGAAGTTATTCAAAGAACTAGTTGATAAACCAATTGCTTGAGTACTGTGGAGAGCTTTGCTTGAGCATGGACTAGCAGGGGGAGACGCATGCCGGACACGATTGGCGCAGCGGTACTGGATCCGGAGGACCAGCTCAACCGGGCATTCATGGCCCTCGCTGATCCTGTGCGCCGGAAGATCCTCGCGCGGTTGGCCCTGGGTGATGCCACCGTCAATGAGATCGCCCAGCCGTTCACTATGACCCTTCAAGCCATCTCCAAGCATCTCCAAGTGCTCGAAGGCGCAGGGCTCATCACGAGGAGCAGGGAAGCACAGCGCCGCCCATGCCACTTGAACACGACAGCGCTAGGGCCCTTGGCCGAGTGGATCGAGAACTACCGTCTTCAAGCCGAGGAACGTTTCGCCCGCCTGGACGAACTATTGGCCGGCAAGTCCCCGTATGCCGACGGAAACACGGCAGATCCGGTCGAAAGGGGCGGCACAGCCCAAGAGAACAATCAGGAAAAGGAGAAGAACAATGAACACCAACACAACCACCATTGACGTTACGGCGGGCACGCCGTTCATCGACACGAGCCGGGACTTCGATGCAACGCCGGCGCGGGTGTTCCAGGCTTTCACGGATCCCGAACTCGTCGTCAAATGGTTGGGCCCGCGGCGCCTGGAAATGCGTCTGGAGTCCTATGACGCCCGGACAGGCGGCAGCTACCGCTACACACATTTGGACGGCCAAGGCAACGAGTTCGGCTTCCGAGGGGTCTTCCACGAAGTCCAGGAGCCATTGCGGATCATCCAGACCTTCGAATTCGACGGAGCCCCGGGACAGGTCACGTTGGATACCACCAGGTTCGAAGACCTCGGGGGCCGCACACGCGTAGTGCAGCATTCCGTGTTTCCCTCGGTGGAGGCCCGGGACATGGCATTGGCCAGCGGCATGGACGCGGGCATCAAGGAATCGATGGACCGCTTGGAGGAGCTCCTGCGGTGATGAAGCGTAGGGGCTGTCAGCCCGCAGTGGCCCGAAGGACGGCAGCCAGGACCAGGACTCCGGCCACCAGGGCCATGCCGGCCGCCTGCAACAGCGCCTGGCGCGGTCCACGCGGAGCAAATGCGATCACGGCGGCACACAGGCCGCCCGTGATGAGGCCGCCCAAGTGGGCCTGCCAGGCAATTCCCGGGACAACAAAGCCAATCACACCGTTGATGAGAATAAGGATCCACAACTGACGGGTGTCTCCGCGGCGCCGGCTTTGAATCACCAGCAAGGCGCCGAAGAGACCGAAGATCGCACCTGACGCACCTTCAACTGCGGTTACAGGGAAGACAGGGGTCAGCAGGAGGAAACCGACAGAGCCGCCAACGGCGGACAACAAGTAAACGGCGAGGAAGCGGATGCGTCCAAGAACGGGCTCCAGCACCTGGCCAAAGATCCAGAGCATGTACATGTTGAGTACGATGTGCAGAACGAAGCCCTGTGAGTGGACAAACGCACTCGTCAGCATTCGCCAGGGCTCGAAGGCCCCGTACTCGGGGAAAGCATAGGCGGACGCAAAAGCAAGCTGACTCTCCACGACACCGCCGGGAATCAGCCATTGCAGCACATACACCAGGGCGCACAGCCCGATAAGTATGTATGTCGCCAAAGGACGTCCGCTCGCAATGGCGCCGCCATACGCGGAACGCGCTGCCGGCGTCGAACGCCTCATTTCGTTGACGCAGTCAACGCATTGGAACCCGACGGCGGCCGCCCGCTGGCATTCGGGGCACGCGGGGCGCCCGCAACGCTGGCACCGCACGTAGGAAGGCCTGTCCGGGTGCCTGGGGCACACCGGGATGTCTGCTGACGGCTCTGCCGCCGGGATTCCGTAACTCATATGCTGCTCAGACTCCGGTGGTCAGAGCTGGACGATGTCAATGCTGTTGATGACGACGTCTTCAACAGGGCGGTCTCCCATGCCGGTGCGGACAGCCTCAATGGCGTCTACAACCTTCTTGGACTCTTCGTCGGCAACCTCACCGAAGATGGAGTGCTTGCCGAAAAGCCAGTCGGTGTTAACCGTGGTGATGAAGAACTGGGAACCGTTGGTGCCCTTTCCCATCTGAATGCCGGCGTTGGCCATAGCCAGCTTGTAAGGGGCGTTGAAGTTCAGTTCCGGGTGGATCTCGTCGTCGAACTTGTAGCCCGGTCCGCCGATGCCGCGGCCGAGGGGATCGCCGCCCTGGATCATGAAGTCTTTGATGATGCGGTGGAAAATGGTGCCGTTGTACAGCGGGGTACCGGTCTTGTCTTCGCCGGTCTCCGGGTGCGTCCAGGCCTTTTCGCCCGTGGCCAGGCCAACGAAGTTGGCGACCGTCTTGGGCGCGTGGTTGCCGAAGAGGTTAACCACGATGTCACCGAGGCTCGTGTGGAAAGTTGCTTGTGCGGTTGCGTTGGTCATATGGCCATTCTTCCATGCAGGGTCAACGCCGAGGCAGCCAGGAAGACGGTTCCGCGCTCGGTGAAATCTTCCATGAATCCTCCGGATGAATAGCCGGTGCGGAACAAGCGACGTAGGCTAGCAACAAACGAGCATGTCGATCGGGAGGTAGTTGTGAAGAAATCGGACCGGATTGCCCGCGAACTTGAACACACCGTTACGAATGGTGTCGAAAATGCCAAGGACTGGGCCACACCCCGCGTCGAGGCAGCCGTGAACTGGGCGGTTCCCCGCATCCAGCACGGGATCGACACCGCTTCGCCGAAGCTTCAGGAGGGCCTGAAGTCAGCCGCGTACAACCTCGCTGATGGCGTTGCGACCGTCACACCGAAGCTCCAGGAAGGCTTGGCGAACCTCGCGCCGAAGATCCACGACGTCGTCGAGGAAGCCTCCCCCAAGATCCAGGAAGCCCTTAACAAAGCCACCCCGGCCCTTAGCCACGCCCGGGACAGGGTTGTAGAGGATTACCTGCCCAAGCTCTCGGAGCAGCTCGGGCAAGCCTCCGTGGTTGTCCATCAGGCCCTCGAAAACGCCCCTGCGCAGGTAGATGCCGTGGCGCAGAAGCTGGTGGACTCGGGAGTGGTGCATAACCTGCAGGAGCAGGCACAAGCCACAGCGGCCCAACTGAAAGCCGCGGCCGAGGAAGCATCCAAGACGGTCTCGAAAGAACTGGCCACGACCCGGAAGCCCAAAAAGCGGGGCTTCCTGATCTTCACGGTCATAGCAGCGGCTGCCGCGGCCGGCGTCGCCGCGTGGCGGGCCAGCCGCCCGGTGGAGGACCCCTGGAAGACTCCGTCCCCGGTAACGCCCTCACCGGTGCCGGCCGCAGAAGCTGCCGAAAAAGCCGCACACAAGGCGAACGAGGCAGCCACCAAGGTAGCTGACAAGGTTGACGACGTGAAGCTTAAGGTAGCTGACAAAGCCGAAGCCGCAGCCGAGAAGGCAAAGCACGCCGTCGAGGACGCCACGGACACGGCAGGGAAGGTGGCGACTGACGCCCAGACCGCGGTGAAGAACATCGCCGCCAGCCTGCATAAGGATGCAGAAGCCAAGGACGAGGTGGCCGAGGACCAGAAAGCCACGGACGAAGCAGGCAAGCACGAAGCCTAGGCAATAGCCATATTCGCTCCGCATTGAAGGGATTCCGGTTCGCCGGGATCCCTTCAATTGTTTGGCCACTTGTCACCCGGGACTTCCTCAAGTGACACCGGCCTGATGTTAGATTTGTGGGGATGCCAGCCGATAGATCTTTCCTAGATGCAGCAACCAACGCAGCCGTCGCGCCCGTGAAGCCGAGCGTTTCGATCATCATTCCGGCGTACAACGAGGAAAGCGTCATACGGCAATGCCTGGTCGCGGCCGTCTACCAGTCCGTACCTGCCGACGAGATCATCGTCGTGAACAACATGTCCACGGACCGCACTGCGCAGATGGTGCACCAGATGCAGCAGGAATACCCGGAGAGTCCCATCATCCTGCTAAGCCAGGACAAGGCTCAGGGACTCATCCCCACCCGCAACTTCGGCCTTGATTGCGCAACGTCGGATATCCTCGGCCGGATCGATGCCGACTCCGTTGTGGAACCTGACTGGGTGGAGCAGGTCCAAAAGGCGTTCGCCGATCCCTCGGTGCAGGCGGCCACAGGTCCCGTGGTGTACTACGACATGCCCATGCGCAGGTTCGGGCTCAAAGCCGACGACAAGATGCGCCAGCTCATGCTCCGCCTTGCGAAGCACCAATACCACTTCCTTTTTGGATCCAACATGGCGCTTCGCCGATCCGCCTGGGAAACAATCCGCGGCGAGACCTGCCTGGATGAGAAGGATGAGATGCATGAGGACATCGATCTTTCCCTGCACCTCGCGGAGCACGATCTCCGGGTCCAGTACTGGCCGCAGATGGTCTCGGGGATGTCTGCCCGCAGGCTCGAGGACTCTCCGCGGGACTACCGGTACTACGTGACCCGCTTCGACCGCACCTACAAGGCCCACAACGTCAAGAAGATGGCCCTGAAGGCACCCATGGTGGTGTTCTTCTCGGTCTACTTCCCGGCCAAGCTGCTCCGGGCCATCCATACGGCCAATGCAAGCCAAGGCGTCCGCCGCGGCGGACTGTAGCGCAGCTCAGTCGGTACCGAGCTCGGCGATCTTGCCGTCGGCGTCGTCCTTGCCGCGCCGCTGACCGCCCACGACGACGGCGAGTCCAACCAGGATCAGGGCAAGTCCCGCGTAGGTACCGGCAGGCAGGGTCTCGTGCAGGAAGACAGCAGCAAGAAGGGCTGCGCCCGGAATCTCCAGCAGGATGATCATGGACACCAGCAGCGGGCTCACGGTGGCCAGGAGATGGTTGAAGGCGGTGTGGCCCACCAGTTGTGCGCATACTGTGATGGCCACAATCCCGAGCCAGCCACCGGCGTCGAATCCTACAAGCGGCTGGCCGCCGGTAAGGGCCAGGACGGCGATGATGGCCGCGCAGATGCCGTAGCACAGCGTCGTGTACGTTCCGGTGCTCATGCTCTGGCGGGCTTTGCCGCCGGCCAAGGTATACAGACCTGCCAGGGCGCCACCGGCGAGGGCCAGGATGTCACCGAGGAGGGCTTTCGGGGCGGTACCCATGTCAAAGCCCGTGATGGCGGCGACGCCGCCCAGCGCGATACCCAGGCCCACCAAGACCGGCCAACGGTGCCTTGTGCCGCGCAGGAGCTGGAAAACGGCGATCCACGCTGACTGCAGGCATACCAAGGCGGTGGCGGCCGCTACTGACGTAAGCTGCAGCGCGGTGATGAAGCAAGCGAAGTGGAAGGCAAGCGCCACTGCCGCTATCGCCGACCAGGTGAACTCGTGGCGGGTGATCTTACGAAACTGGCGGGGCTCCCGGACCAAGACCGGCGAGGCCATGACGACGGCGCCGATTGCGTTGCGCCAGAAAGCGATAGCAAGTGCCGTGACTGAGGTGGCTCCAAGGGTTCCGGCGATGAGGGGCCCGGATGAGGCGACGCCGAGCACACCCAAAGCTGCAACAATGAAGTTCACATTCCAACCTTAGTGGGGTGGCTGAGGGCAGGTTCGCCTCTAGGAGTGCGCCTTTCGTGGGTGATGACAGTGGCGGCTAGGGCGATGGTGAGCCCAATGACGGTCTCGAGGGCGCGCTGAGTCAGGAGGGTGCCGATCGAGGCTGGCAGCATGAGATTGCCTAGCAGAAGGTCCAGTAGGGATGGCCGATACCGCTGGTCGCGACGACGAGGCCTGTGGCGGCGATACCGAGCAGATAGCGGGCGGCGTGGCGGCCCACCGGCTCGGACGGGCGCAGGTCGCGCCACGACAGCCGATACCTCACGTGGTCACCGCCGTCGCCGCCGTCGCCGCCGCGGGCGGTGCGATCCGGGAGGGCGAGCAGCAGCGCGAAGACGGCCGCGCCGGCCGCGGCGAGGGCGGCTGCGGGCACCGAGGCCCGGCTGCGCCCGGACCTGAACTTCACCAGCCTCGGGGTGATCCATCGCGTGCTGCGCGCTTCCCGCCTCATCCTCGAAGCCAGCGATGCCTTCCTCGCCGACTACGGGCTCACCCGCGGCGAGCTGGACGTGCTTTCCGCGCTGCGCGATCACCATGCGGCTGAACGCCCTCCAGGCTCTAAGACTGCTGAGCCGGACGGCCAACCCGGCCGACGGACGCTCGTCCCTTCTCATCCTCACAGACACCGGCGCAGCGCTCGTGGATGAGGTGATTCCCGCCCAGCTCGCCTTCGAGGATGCCCTACTCGCCGAAGCCCCTGCTTGGGCTGTCGAGGCCTTGGTGGATCCCCTGCGGGCACTGACCTCCGTGTGGGAGCAAGGACGCGGAAATTAGCTACCGACGCGAGAATTCCCTGTCGACACCGGAATTCGCGCGTCGGTGGTCCACCAGCGCCGCGCAGAGAATTTTCCGCGTCGAAAACAAAAGAGCCAAGCGGTCTAGCCGCCTGGCTCTTTCATTATTTCCTATGGTGGAGGCACGGGGACTCGAACCCCGAACCCCCTGCTTGCAAAGCAGGTGCGCTACCAATTGCGCCATGCCCCCATAAGAAGCAACCCATCCATACTACCCCAGTTCCGTCGATGGTTTTTACCACCTCCAGACCGAGCGTCCTAGCTAGTCAACCTTGTCGGTTGCCTTGCTCCAGACTGTTTTCCGGGCTTCGGATTCCTGCACCTTTTTATAGAGCAGGACGCCTGCGATCGCAGCTGCAACTACCAGCAACTTCTTCACATGCACCCCGTTCCGGTTCGGCTTCCCGAACCTTTAGCAAAACCTGTGCAGGTTCCGTGGGCGTACCAGGACTTGAACCTGGGACCTCTTCGTTATCAGCGAAGCGCTCTAACCGCCTGAGCTATACGCCCCGATACCTCTTCGGGCCGAGACATGACTTTACAGCACATCCCGGCCCGATCTCAAATCGAGGTATTTCCACCACTGTTTTCCAGCAGTTTCCTCAATTACCGAGCGTTTGGGCTAGTCGTCGGTGAGGGTCACACCAATGCCGCCCACAAGTGTTGCCGCAATGTTATAAAGCACGGCACTCAGCATGGACAGAGCCGTCAGCAGGACAACATTGACGACGGCGATGATGGTGGCGAACGAGGCCACCTGCCCAAGCGATGCAACTTTCTTGAGTTCGAAGCCACCGCTTTCCGAGCCTGCGAGGGTGCCCAGAAGGCTGTCCACCTGGTTGAAAATGCCGGTGAGGTCCAGAACGGTCCAAAGAACGACGGCGGCAATCACTGTCACGATGCCCAAGGCAACCGACAGCAGGAACGCCATCTTCAGGACAGACCAGGGATCAACCTTGCTGACGAGCAGGCGTGCGCGGCGGACCTTCGCCTTGGGTGCCGGCTTCACGAGCCCGGGAGCGCCCGTGGCCGGTCGCTGTTGTCCTTGCACGGGCCTCTGGCCTGGCACCGCGGGACGCTGCCCTGCCGGGCGCTGTGCTGTTCCTGCGGGACGCTGGCCCGGGACCGCCGGGCGCTGGCCAGGAACCGCCGGGCGCTGGCCGGGGACCTTTTCCGCGCCGGTTCCTGCCGCACCCGAAGCGGACGCCGCAGGGCGCTGCTGGGGGCGGGCCGGTGCGTCTACCCGCGGAGTAGCCGACGGCTGCCGCAATCCTCCAGGGACACCCGTACTCGGCTTGGGATATGAGTCCGAATTGCTCACTCGTTACCTCCGGTATTGTCTTCGTTCAGCTCGACGCCGGACCCATTACCGGATCCTGCGGCCGATCCCGATTCGGCCGTCGCGGTCACCTGATCGGCGCCGCTGTTTGCAGCCAACGTTACGTCATCGTCTGCCCGGGACGTTCCTTCGAGGGGATTTTCGACGCTGGTGACGGTTGAGGCGTCGTCCGTGCCCTCGCCCTGTTCGTCGTCGGACTCCTCGGCATCAAGGCCGCGTTCGCTGTTGCGGGCCACCTCGATGATGCGGTCGTTCTTGTCAGGCTTCGCGAAGATGACGCCCATGGTGTCTCGGCCCTTGGCGGGAACACCGGCCACGGCGGAGCGGACAATCTTGCCACCCTCCATGACCACGAGGACTTCGTCTTCTTCGTTGACGATCAGGGCGCCGACAAGGTCGCCTCGTTCCTCTTGAAGCTTGGCTACCTTGATGCCCAGGCCGCCACGGCCCTGGAGCCGGTATTCTTCGACGGCGGTGCGCTTGGCGTATCCGCCTTCGGTCACCACAAAGACGAACGAGCCATCCTTTACGACATCCGCCGCAAGAAGTTCGTCGTCTTCGCGGAACTTCATGCCGGTCACACCCGAGGTGGCGCGCCCCATGGGCCGCAGTGCCTCGTCGGTGGCCGTGAAGCGGATCGACTGGCCTTTGCGGGAAACCAGGAGGAGATCGTCTGTTTCGGACACAAGCTGCGCCGAGACAAGCTCATCCTCATCCCGCAGGTTGATGGCGATCACGCCGGCGGTGCGGTTGGTGTCGTAGTCCTCCAGGCGCGTCTTCTTCACAAGGCCGTTCTTGGTAGCGAGCACCAGGTACGGGGCCTGCTCGTAGTCGCGCAAGTCAAGGACTTGAGCGATGTGTTCGTCCGGCTGGAAGGCCAACAGGTTTGCCACGTGCTGTCCCTTGGCGTCACGGCCGGCCTCGGCAAGCTCGTACGCCTTGGCCCGGTACACGCGGCCCAGGTTGGTGAAGAACAGCAACCAGTGGTGCGTGGTTGTGACGAAGAAGTGCTCCACGACATCGTCGCCGCGGAGCTGGGCACCCTTGACGCCCTTGCCGCCACGCTGCTGCGAACGGTAATTGTCGCTGCGGGTGCGCTTGACGTATCCGCCGCGGGTGATGGTGACCACCACTTCTTCCTCGGGGATGAGGTCTTCCATCGACATGTCGCCGTCGAAGCCCATGAGGATGTGGGTCCGGCGATCATCGCCATGCTTGGCCACGATCTCGGCAAGTTCCTCGCTGATGATGTCGCGCTGGCGCTGCTCGGATGACAGGATCGCGTTGAACTCCGTGATCATGGCTTCCAGCTCCGAGTGCCTGTCCTGGATCTTCTGCCTTTCCAACGCGGCGAGCCGGCGGAGCTGCATGTCGAGGATGGCGCGGGCCTGGAGCTCATCGATGTCCAGCAACCCCATCAAGCCATCACGGGCGGCCTCGGTGGTGTTGGAGGCTCGGATGAGTGCGATGACCTCGTCCAGCATGTCAAGCGCCTTGAGAAGCGCGCGCAGGATGTGCGCCTCTTCTTCGGCCTTGCGCAGGCGGTAGCGGGTCCGCCGGACAATGACGCTCATCTGGTGGGCCACCCAGTGGCGGACGAAGGCGTCCAAGCTCAGCGTGCGGGGCACGCCGTCGACGATCGCCAGCATGTTGGCACCGAAATTGTCCTGCAGCTGGGTGTGCTTGTAGAGGTTGTTGAGCACCACCTTGGCCACGGCGTCGCGCTTGAGCACGATCACGAGCCGCTGTCCGGTACGGCCGGACGTCTCGTCGCGGAGGTCCGCGATGCCCTGGATCTTGCCGTCCTTGACCAGCTCGGCGATCTTGATGGCAAGGTTGTCCGGGTTGGCCTGGTACGGCAGTTCGGTGACCACCAGGCATGTGCGGCCCTGGAGTTCCTCGACGTTCACCACGGCGCGCATGGTGATGGAGCCGCGGCCCGTCCGATAGGCGTCCTCGATGCCCTTGTGGCCGAGGATGGTCGCGCCGGTCGGGAAATCGGGACCTTTGATGCGCACGAGCAATGCCTCGAGCAGCTCCTCACGGCTGGCCGTCGGGTTGGCCAGGTACCACTGCACGCCATCGGCGACTTCGCGGAGGTTGTGCGGCGGGATATTGGTGGCCATGCCGACGGCGATGCCGGAGGAGCCGTTGACCAACAGGTTGGGGAAACGCGCCGGCAGGATGGTGGGTTCCTGGTTCTTGCCGTCGTAGTTGTCCTGGAAGTCGACGGTTTCCTCGTCGATGTCCCTGACCATTTCCATGGCCAGCTGGGCCATCTTGGTTTCGGTGTATCGCGGGGCCGCAGCGCCGTCATTGCCCGGGGAACCGAAGTTACCCTGGCCCAGCGCCAGCGGGTAGCGCATCGTCCAGTCCTGGATGAGGCGGACCAGGGCGTCGTAGATCGCGGTGTCACCATGCGGGTGGTACTGGCCCATGACCTCGCCCACCACACGGGCGCATTTGTTGAAGGAGCGGTCCGGGCGGTACCCGCCGTCGAACATCGCGTAGAGCACCCGGCGGTGGACAGGCTTCAGCCCGTCGCGGACGTCCGGAAGCGCACGGCCAACGATGACGGCCATGGCATAGTCCAAGTAGGACCGCTGCATTTCCGTCTGCAGGTCCACCTGGTCCACGCGGTCGGTCAGCAAATCGCCCTCAAGTACGGGTTCCGGAATACCGGCCGACTCGGCAGGAACCTCTGGTGTTTCTTCACTCATAGTCTATGATTTCCGTTTCAGGTATATGTCAGTTCTGGAATATTCCTAGGGCTTGCGTCTCTAGATATCCAGGAACCTGACGTCCTTGGCGTTCTGCTGAATGAAGTTCCGCCGCGATTCCACGTCCTCACCCATCAGTACGGAGAAGGTCTGGTCCGCCGCCAAGGCATCGTCCATGGTGACTTGCAGGAGCGTACGGTGCTCCGGGTCCATGGTGGTGTCCCAGAGCTCGGTGTAGTCCATTTCGCCAAGGCCCTTGTACCGCTGGATGCCGTTGTCCTTCGGGATCCTGCGGCCGGCGGCCTGGCCCGCGGCCAGCTTGGCGTCACGTTCGCGGTCGCTGTAGACGTAGTCGTGCGGGGCGTTCGACCACTTGATGCGGTACAGCGGCGGCTGGGCCAGGTACACATAGCCGTTCTCGATCAGCGGACGCATGTAGCGGAACAGCAGCGTCATCAGCAGCGTGGTGATGTGCTGGCCGTCCACGTCGGCATCGGCCATCAGGACGATCTTGTGGTATCGCAGCTTGGAGATATCAAAGTCCTCGCCGATGCCAGTGCCGAACGCCGTGATCATGGACTGGACTTCATTGTTGCCGAGGGCCTTGTCCAGGCGTGCGCGCTCTACGTTGAGGATCTTGCCGCGCAGCGGCAGGATGGCCTGGGTCTCGGGGTTACGGCCACGCTTGGCCGAACCGCCGGCGGAGTCACCCTCCACGAGGTAGACCTCGCAGCGGGCCGGATCCTTCGAGGAGCAGTCCGACAGCTTGCCCGGCATGCCGAAAGATTCCAGGGGGCTTTTGCGACGAGCATTGTCGCGGGCCTTACGGGCAGCCATCCGGGCTTGGGCAGCCTGGACAGCCTTGCGGATGACATCGCGGGCCGGGCCCGGATTGCGCTCCAACCAGTCGCCAAGCTGGTCCGTGACCACGCGCTGAACGAAGCCTTTGACCTCCGAGTTGCCCAGTTTGGTCTTGGTCTGGCCCTCGAACTGGGGCTCGGACAGCTTCACCGATATGACAGCGGTGAGGCCCTCCCGGATGTCGTCACCGGTGAGGTTGTCATCTTTTTCCTTGATGATGCTCTTCTCGCGCGCGTAGCGGTTGATGAGCGACGTCATCGCGGCACGGAAGCCTTCTTCGTGGGTGCCGCCCTCATGGGTGTTGATCGTGTTGGCGTAGGTGTGGACGCTCTCGGAATAGGCCGTGGTCCACTGCATCGCGACCTCGGCGGCGATGTGCCGCTCCGTGTCTTCGGTTTCGAAGGCGATGACGTCCTCGTGGACGACTTCCACCTTCTTGTTCGAGTTCAGGTGCTTCACGTAGTCGAGCAGACCGTCGTTGTATTGGTAAACGACCGTGCGGTGTTCAGCCGCCACTTCGCCTTCGGTAGCAACGGCGTCGAGATCCAGGTCATCGTCGCTGGCCCCTGCGACAGGACGCTCGTCCGTGAGGGTGATGCGCAGTCCTTTGTTGAGGAAGGCCATCTGCTGGAAGCGTGCGCGGAGGGTCTCGAAATCGAAATCGGTGGTCTCGAAGATGGTGCCATCCGGGTAGAACGTCTGGGACGTTCCGGTCTGGTCCGTGGCTTCGCCCCTGACAAGCCCGCCCTGCGGCTTGCCGCCGTCGGCGAAACTCATCCGCCAAACGTAGCCTTGGCGGCGCACCTCGGTATCTACCCTGCGCGAAAGCGCATTGACGACGGAAATGCCGACGCCGTGGAGGCCACCTGACACCGCATAGCCGCCGCCGCCGAACTTGCCGCCTGCGTGCAGGATGGTCATGACAACTTCCACGGTCGGCTTCTTTTCCGTGGGGTGCAGATCCACCGGGATGCCGCGGCCGTCGTCAACGACCTTGACGCCGCCGTCGGCCTGGAGAGTCACCTCAATGTGGCTGCAGTACCCCGCAAGCGCCTCGTCCACCGAGTTGTCCACCACTTCGTATACCAAGTGGTGGAGGCCGCGCGGGCCTGTGGACCCAATGTACATACCCGGGCGCTTGCGCACCGCTTCGAGGCCCTCAAGCACCGTGATGTCGCTTGCACCATACTCCTTGGACCCCGAGGGTGTGTCAGGCTTATGGGCGTTCTCCTTCGCGGGATCTTCTGCCAAGGTCTCTGCATTGTCGTTAGCCACAGGCGCTTTCGACTCCTCCGTGTTCGATGGTCGCCAGCCGTCACCGCACCACGGAAGCACGTCCGTCAGGACACACCACAGGGATACGGCAGCCGCCAACAGGGACGTCACTGCTAACGCCGGCTACGTCGTGATTGGCGGATCCGCTTTACAAGTACTGTCCAGCGGAGCCAATTCACGTTCACCGGCGCCCAGTTGTCTATCCCGATTCTATCGTGACTAAGCGCAGTTCCTTGCAAAACCCGGCCCTTATGCTCGGGAAAGTAGCTCTGGGAGGCCGCTGGCCCCATCTGCAAGCTGCCAAAACGGCACCCTCTAGGGAGCTATACGGTCCGGGGAGGTTTCTCGCCCCTGTGCGCCGCTCAAGCAAACAGGCTGACGAGGGTGTTGAGGAAGTTACCCGTAGGTATCCCGGGGTCCCCTCCCATTGACGCTCCGGCCGCCCTTGCGCCAGCTCGGTGCAGTGGGCGCGAGCACCTGAATGGAGGTCACCACTCCGTCTCCGAGTTCCCTTCGGAACATGTCCAAAAGGCTCGTGCTCAGGAGCCTGAGCTGGGTTGCCCACGCGGTGGAATCGCATCGGACATGGAGTGTGGTGTCGGCGAAGCTCTCGGGAGTGCAGTGCGCTGAAATCTCCGGCCCCACCAAGGCGTCCCACTCGGCCATCACGGAACCGACTGCCACTGGAGAGGTCCAACCCCGTTCGGCCACGAGCCTTCCGACGACTTTCCCCAAGCCAAGCGGATCCCTGCCGGTGCCGTGGAATTGGCTGAATCCGCGGGTGTCGCGGACGCCCTTGCGTTGGGGAGCGGTGCCGCTCCGCGGAGCAGCGCGGCGGATTTCGCCCCGCGCGGCAGCCGCTTCACGCATCCGGTTCAGGGCTGATTGGGCAGCGTCAATCTCGTCAGGGTCCCTGCCCGGCTGCCGTCCACCGGGGCTATCCTTCTCCATCTATGCCTCCGGGCACAACCTTCACCCGTCGCCCCGCCAGTTCCTCGGGAATGTCGGCGTCGACGGCGGCCGTCACCAAAACCTGCTCGGCGCCGGCCACTATTGCAGCCAGTTTACGCCTGCGCTGCACGTCAAGTTCAGCGAACACGTCGTCGAGAATGAGGATCGGGGCGGAACCGCCGGTACGGGTGTCATCGAGCATGACGTAGTACGAGGCCAGGCGCAGGGACAGGCACATGGACCATGTTTCACCATGGGAGGCATAGCCCTTGGCCGGAGCCTGGCCGAGAACCAGTTCCAGTTCGTCGCGGTGGGGTCCTACCAGGGAAATACCGCGTTCCAACTCCTTGCGGCGCGAGGCAGCGAAGGCCTGGATGTAGCGCTCAGTGAGCTTTTCCACGGACAGCGAGCGGAGGTCCTCAACCCCCTCTGAACTTTCAGCGGGACCCTCGGCGGGACCGCCGTCGTCGTCCAGGCCGCCCTGGATGGTGGAGCGGTAGAGCACACCTGCTTCCTTGGATCCATCCGTGAGTTGCCCGTAAGCCCTCTTGAGGTGCGGACGCAGCCGTTCGACGAGTTCCAGCCGCGCATGCAGGAGCTCCGCGCCTGCCCGTGCCATGTGCTGGTCCCAAACATCAAGGGTTGCCTCGTGGCCCGAGGTGAATTTCCCGGTGCGGGCCGATTTCAACAAGGCGTTGCGTTGTTTGAGCACGCGGTCGTAGTCGCTCCGGGTCGCCGCGTGCACCGGCATGAGGCTGACCAGCAGTTCGTCAAGGAAACGACGGCGATTGGACGGATCGCCCTTGACCAAGGCAAGGTCCTCAGGTGCGAAGAGCACCGTCTGGCAAATGCCCAGGATGTCGCGGGCGCGTACAGGATTTCCGCGGTTGATCCGGCCGCGGTTGGCACGGCCGGCATTGATTTCAAGCTCGACCACGGTCGATTGTTCCCCACGGACGAGCTTCGCCCGGATCAGGGCCCGGTCCGTGCCGAAGCGCAGGAGGGGCCCATCCGTACTGACGCGGTGTGAGCTCAGGGTGGCCAGGTATCCAATGGCTTCCATGAGGTTCGTCTTGCCAATGCCGTTGGATCCGACCAGGACCGTGGCACCGGGGCCGAGCTTGAGGTCAACCTGCGCGTAGCTGCGGAAATCGGTCAGCGAAAGATGTTCGAGGTACACGCGTACTGCTGGTCGGCCGGGGCCTATTTGGCCGGACGGGTGGCGTGTCCGCCGAACTGGTTGCGCAATGCAGACACCATTTTCATGGCCGGTGAGGTGTCTTCGCGGGAGGAGAAGCGGGCGAAGAGCGCAGCGGTGATTGCCGGCGCGGGGATCGCGTTGGCAATGGCTTCTTCGACGGTCCAGCGGCCTTCGCCGGAGTCTTCGACGTAGTCCCCGATGGAGGCCAGGCCCGGGTCCTCGTCCAAGGCTTTGACCATGAGGTCCAGGAGCCAGGAGCGGACAACCGTGCCCTTTTGCCAGGCACGGAAGGTGCCGGGAAGGTCCTTGATGATGTCCTTGGCCGCGAGCAGTTCGTAGCCTTCGGCATAGGCCTGCATCAGACCGTATTCGATGCCGTTGTGAACCATCTTGGCGTAGTGGCCTGCTCCCACGCCGCCCACGTGGACGAAGCTGTCGGCACGGTCACCCTCGGGACGGAGGGCGTCGAATACCGGCATGGCAAGTTCGATGTCTTCGTCCGCGCCGCCTGCCATGAGCCCGTAGCCATTCTGCAGGCCCCAGACACCGCCCGACACACCGCAATCGGCAAATCGGATGTCCTTGGAGTCCAGGAAAGCGGCATGTTTCTGGTCTTCGGTGAAGCGTGAGTTGCCGCCGTCGATCACCATGTCTCCGGCAGAGAGCTTCTCGCCCAGTTCGCTGATCACGGCATCAGTGATCTCGCCGGAGGGAACCATGACCCACACGAGGCGCGGCGTCGGAAGGGCGGCAATCAGTTCGTCAATGGATGCGACGTCGGCAATGTCCTGGTTACGGTCAAAGCCTGTGACCTCGATTCCGCCTTTCCGCAGGCGTTCGCGCATGTTGAAACCCATTTTTCCAAGGCCGATTAGTCCGATGTGCACGGTGTGAACTCTTTTCTGCGTTGGTTGTTTTGATGGTGAGCCGACTGGCTCGCATTTGCGAGGGTGACGGTCATTGGGCCTACGCCGCCGGGGGGTTCCCTAGTTGGGGAGGCGGACGGGCATTACGAGGTAGCGGTAGTCGCCCTTGTCATCGCCGTCGGCATCAACCTGGGCGGTGATCATGGCCGGCTTGGGTGCCGTGGTGAAGGAGAAGCGCACGAACTTGGTTTCGATCACGCTCAGGCCTTCCACGAGGTAGTGCGGGTTGAAGGCCACCGTGATGTCTTCGCCGCTGAGCTGGGCTTCAAGTTCCTCGGATGCCTGTGCATCTTCGCCTGTGCCGGCGTCGAGGTTCAATTGGCCCTGCGTGAACGCCAGGCGAACCGGCGTGTTTCGTTCGGCGACCAGGGACACACGGCGGACTGCTTCAACCAGTTCCTGCGTCTGAACCGTTGCGTGGATCGGCGTCGAATCCGGGAACAACGAGCGGATCTTGGGGTAATCGCCGTCGACGAGCAGGGAAGTGGTGGTCCGGCCGCCGCTTTCGAAGCCGATCAGGCGGCTATCGTCATCAGCGAGGGCGAGATGGATGTCTCCGCTGCCGCCGAGCGTCTTGGCCACCTCATTGAGGGTCTTGGATTTCACCAGGGCACTCGTGGAAATTCCCGGCGTAACGGGCTTCCACGGTACCTCCCGCATGGCGAGCCGGTAGCGGTCCGTCGCGAGGAGAGTGATCATGTCATCCTCGATCTCCATTCGGACACCGGTAAGGATCGGGAGGGTGTCATCCCTGCTTGCCGCGATGATGACCTGCGAAACGGCCTGGGAAAAGGCGTCCCCGGGCAAGGTTCCGCTGATGGCGGGCAGGGCTGGAAGCGGCGGGTACTCGGATTCCGGCATCGTTGCGAGATGGAAGCTGCTTCGACGGCAGGTGAGGGTGACTTTGCTGCCATCGGTTTCGATGTCGACAGGTGCCGAGGGGAGGCTGCGGCAGATATCGGCCAGGAGTCGTCCCGAAACCAGGATGGTTCCCTCGGTGGTGATGTCAGCTGGAATCTCGAGACGGGCGGAAGTCTCGTAGTCAAAGCTCGAAAGGCTCACGGTACCGGCTTCTGCCTTGAGCAGGAGACCTGAAAGTACCGGGACGGGCGGCCGCGGAGACAAGGACCGGGCTGTCCATGTGACGGCTTCTGCCAGGACATCCCGCTCGACTCTGAACTTCACGGAAGGGTGCCGCCTTTCATTGCTGCTGCCAGTGTTCCACCGGAAACTCCCCAGGAGCCCCGAAATCCGGCGCCCGGAACCCGAAAGCTGCGTGGTCCGCAGTGAGCGAACTACAAAGCAGCGCCAAGGATGGACGCGATGCAGACAGCTTAGCCGGAACTGTGGGCATTAACCCATCCCCGGCCTGCGGGCCGGTGGTTCGAGGCAGCCACCGGCTGCGCCGCGGGGTCGGCGGAAGGAGATTGTTATTTGAGGGATTTCAATTTTTTGGGATTAGTAGTGTTAATAACCCCTGTGGAAACTGTGGATAACCGCCCCTGGACCCGCGGTTCCGCGGTTAAGCCCTGTTCACGGTATGTGGGTGGCAGGGGTTTTAAACAGGGTGTGGACGTGGATAACCCCCAGCCCCGTTTTTAACGATCCACAGACGGCTTAAGGGTTTTAAGCCCATTAACCGCGCTTGTCCCCTTAAGTATCCACAGGCTTATCCACATGTGCCTGTTAATTAAGGTATGTAGTGGCGCCGAGGGAGTGGGTCAGGAATCGCGCTGCTGCTGTTTGATGCGGTTCGTCAGCTCGGTCACCTGGTTGTAGATCACACGGCGCTCGGCCATCAGTTCGCGAATCTTGCGGTCCGCATGGATCACCGTGGTGTGGTCACGGCCGCCAAGCTCCTGGCCGATCTTGGGCAGCGACATGTCCGTGAGTTCACGGCACAGGTACATGGCGATCTGCCGCGCGGTCACCAAGGTGCGCGTACGGGATTTGCTGCACAGCTCTTCCATGCTGAGCTTGAAGTACTCCGCCGTCTGCTTCAGGATCTGGTCCGCCGTGATCTCCTGGGCGCCGTCGTCGGTGATGAGGTCCTTCAGGACCATTTCGGCAAGGGCCACATCGACGGGCTGGCGGTTGAGGCTGGCGAATGCTGTGACGCGGATCAGCGCGCCTTCGAGTTCGCGGATGTTGCTGGAGATCTTTGAGGCGATGTACTCCAGAGCGTCGTCGGGAGCGGACAATCCCTCGTTCTGGGCCTTCTTGCGGAGGATCGCAATGCGGGTTTCGAGTTCCGGCGGCTGGATGTCGGTCAGAAGGCCCCATTCGAAACGGGACTTCATACGGTCCTCGAACCCGGCCAGCTGCTTGGGCGGAAGGTCGGAGGTGATGACCACCTGCTTGTTGTTGTTGTGCAGGGCGTTGAAGGTGTGGAAGAACTCCTCGAGCGTCCGGTCCTTGCCGGCCAGGAATTGGATGTCGTCAATCAGGAGCACGTCGACGTTGCGGTACGTGGTCTTGAAGCTGGCGCCCTCGTCGTCGCGGATGGAGTTGATGAAGTCGTTCGTGAACTCTTCGGAATTCACGTAGCGAACCCTGATGCCGCTGTAGAGCCTGCGGGCATAGTGGCCGATCGCGTGGAGGAGGTGCGTTTTGCCGAGCCCGGAGTCACCGTAGATGAACAGGGGGTTGTATGCCTTGGCCGGTGCTTCCGCGACCGCGACGGCGGCAGCGTGGGCGAAGCGGTTGGACGAACCGATCACGAAGGTGTCAAAGACGTACTTCGGGTTGAGCCTGCCGAATTCGTGCGATGTGCTGGGCGGAGTGGGCTGTGGCTTCTGTTCCACGGCCAGGTCGTTCACGGAAGAGAGCTCGACGGCGGGGGCAGGCTCTTCGTGGATGGGCACCAGATCCGTGTCAACGTCGATCGCGCACCGGATGTCGTCGGAAAAGACGCTGCGGAGGGCGTCATCGAGAGCGTCCTTGACTTGCGTCTGCAGTACCTCGCGGGTCAGTTCGTTGGGTACGGCCACCAAGAGGGTGGAACCGATCAGGCCTTGCGCCTGCGCAAGGATAACGAAACCGCGCTGCCGGGGCGTGACCCGATCGTCTTGTTCCAGCAGGCTCAGCACCCGCCGCCATGAACTCCCGACCGTGTTGGCGTGGTTGGCTTCGTCTACCGTCATCAATTGGATCCCTCGAGTGCTTGCTTGCCTGGATTGCGGCAGCCGAAGGTCCAAACCATGAGTGGATTCCAAACCGAATCCACAGGGTTATGCACAGTCCGTGGATAATCGGCTACTGAGACACTCTAGGGGATGGAAACTCCAGAAGATAGCTGGGAACAAGCTTGTGGATAATTACACCGTTGTGGTTCTGAAACGGGGCCTGTGAGCCACTTCATCCACAGGCTGACGGGTGTACTTTCCCACAGTTGGGGGTGGCGGGCACGGCGGATCCCGGTTTGACCTTGCGGGTCTTTTTGCCCTAACGTTGTGAAGTCCTATGTGTCCGCTTTTTGGCCACCTGCACTTCCGGTAAACCGGCGGTGGGCGGCAGCGGATACTCAATAAACTTAGCGTCGGCCAGTTCTTCCCCTTTTGATCGGGTGGGCGCACCTTTGATCCACTGGAGTAACTAACGTGAGCAAGCGGACTTTTCAGCCGAATAACCGCCGTCGGGCCAAGAAGCACGGCTTCCGCCTTCGTATGCGCACCCGTGCCGGCCGCGCCATTCTGGCCGCCCGTCGTGGCAAGGGCCGCGTCGAACTGTCGGCCTAAATAACTGACTCGTCGGTCAGCCTTCCAAGCGAGTCAATAGGTGCTAGCCACCCGTAACCGTCTGCGGACTTCTACCGACTTTTCAACAACTGTACGTTCCGGCGTCCGCAATGGACGCCGGAACTTAGTGTTATATACGGCACCTATCGGTGCCGGAGAACCGAGCCGCATCGGCTTCATCGTTTCCAAGGCAGTCGGGAACGCTGTGACCAGGAACCTCGTTAAGAGGAGACTGAGAGAAGCAGGTGCTTTGTCTTTGAAAAGGCATGGCACAGGTCTTGCTGTTGTCGTCAGGGCGTTGCCCGCGGCTGCGACGGCGAGCTGGGACCAGCTGCTGACGGATTACAACGCCGCCTTGGCGGCAACCACGAAACGGCTCGGCGGATCCTCTCCGCGGGTTGTTTCGCCCACCCAGGGCACCACAACGGAAGGGACACCGCGTGCATGAGCTGAGCTCCGCCGTCGTCCGCTTCTTTAGAGTCGCTCCGAGGATCCTCGGAACATTTCTGTGGGAGCTGCCGCGCAATGTCCTCATCATCTTGCTGAAGACGTACCGCAGTATCATCTCTCCCTTGTACGGCCAGGTGTGCCGGTTCTTTCCATCCTGCTCGGCTTATGCCCTCGAAGCGGTGACGGTACATGGTGCCGTCAAGGGAAGTTGGCTCGCGGTGCGGCGCCTTGCGCGTTGCCACCCCTGGAACGCCGGCGGTGTGGACCACGTCCCCGCCGGACATCGTCATTGGCCCGAAGGCCAGACGCCCACGATTGTTGTACTGAACAACCCGGACCAGTTCCTGGCTGTGTGGTCTGATGAAGACGGTCGCCGCACAGCGGCCTGAGGAAATAGGGAAAACGTATGGACATCTTTGGAACAATTCTGGCCCCGTTCAAGTGGCTAGTTTCCGCGATCATGCTGGGGTTCCACGACGGGCTGAGTTTCATCGGCCTGCCACCGGAGAACGGCTGGACCTGGACGCTGTCCATCATCGGCCTGGTGCTGGTGATCCGCGCCGCCCTGATCCCTGTCTTCGTCAAGCAAATCAAGGCACAGCGAGGCATGCAGCTCCTTCAGCCGGACCTGAAGAAAATGCAGGCGAAGTACAAGGGCAAGACGGACCAGCTTTCCCGCCAGGCGATGGCGCAGGAACAGATGGCGCTGTACAAGAAGCACGGCACCAACCCGTTCTCCGCTTGTTTGCCCATGCTGATCCAGATGCCGTTCTTCTTCGCGCTGTTCCAGGTGCTTTCCGGTATCAGTGCTGCGAAGGAAAGCGGCAACGGCATCGGTGCTTTGAGCCATGAGCAGGTAGTGCAGTTCGATGCGTCGAGCATCTTCGGCGCCCCTCTCTCGGCTTCGCTGCTTCACGGCGGCGGTGGCGGCGATCAGACCGTCGTGTGGGTGCTGTCCATCGTGATGATCCTCGCCATGACGGCGTCGCAGTTCATCACGCAGAAGCAGATCATGGCCAAGAACATGTCCGACGAGGCGATGGCCAGCCCGTTCATGCGCCAGCAGAAGATGATGCTGTACATCCTGCCGCTCGTCTTCGGTGTAGGTGGCATCAACTTCCCGATTGGTGTGCTCATCTACTGGACCACCACCAACCTGTGGACCATGGGCCAGCAGTTCTTTGTCATCCGCCGCATGCCGACGCCGGGTTCCCCCGCCGCGAGGGCACTTGCCGAGCGTCGTGCCGCCAAGGGCTTGCCGGCGCACTCCCTTCTTGGAGGTAAGAAGGACGCAGACGTCGCTGCCGAGGTGGCCGCCGTCGAGGTCAAGGCACAGCAGCGCATCCAGCCACAACGTAAGAACAGGAAGAAGAAGTAATGTCTGTTGAAAGCACCGAAGAGGCAACGGCCGCTGCCTCGGCCGAGGAACTGGCAGAAGCCGCAGTAGAAACGTCCGAAGAGGGCACCGCTGCCGGCAAGAGCACCTCCGTGAGCCGCCTCGAGGAAGAGGGCGACGTCGCCGCAGACTATCTTGAGGAACTCCTCGACATTGCCGACATCGACGGCGACATCGACATTGAGATCCGCAACGGCCGGACCTACATCTCCATCGCGGCCGAAGAGGACTCCGAAGGGCTTGAGAGCCTCGTAGGCCGCGACGGCGAAGTGCTCGAAGCCCTTCAGGAACTGGCTCGCCTCTCCGTGCTGTCGGCGACCGAGAACCGCTCCCGCCTGGTGCTCGATATCAACGGTTACCGCAAGGAACGTGCAGGCGACCTGCAGCAGATTGCCGAAGACGCGGTGGCGAAGGTCAAGGAGACCGGCGCCCCGGTGGCACTTGAGCCTATGAGCGCCTACGAACGAAAGATTGTGCACGACGCGGTTGCGGACCTCGGCTTTGTCTCCGAGTCCGACGGCGAAGGCGCCGGCCGCCACATCGTAGTTTCGGCCGACTAACGGATCATGGTTGACATCACGGCGGCCGAACTGCAGGCGGCAGAGAAGATTTTCGGTGACCGGCTTGGCCTCGCCCAACGGTACGTTGAACATTTGGCGACGTCGGGAACCGAGCGCGGGCTTATTGGTCCGCGCGAGGTTCCCCGCCTGTGGAGCCGGCATGTCCTCAATTGCGCCGTCATCGAGTCTGCAATCGCGCATGGAAGCCATGTTGCCGACGTTGGTTCCGGTGCCGGGCTTCCCGGCTTGTGCTTGGCAATTGCACGTCCCGATCTCGAACTCACGCTGATCGAGCCGCTGGAACGACGCGTCATTTGGCTTCAGGAAGTTGTGGACGATCTCGGACTGGGCAATGTCACCGTCATGCGCACCCGGGCGGAGCTCGCGGTGGGTATGGTCGACGCGGACGTCGTCACAGCGAGGGCCGTCTCTGCGCTGTCCAAGCTCGCTGGCCTGACCATTCCCCTGCTTAACGGCAAAGGTGAAGTCGTGGCGATCAAAGGCCGCAGCGCTGCCGAGGAAATTGAGCAAGCCGCGAAAGTGATCCGCAGGCTCGGCGGCGTGGAGACGTCCGTGCTGGTTTGCGGGCAGGAGCTCTTGGAGGAACCCACCACAGTGGTGCGGATCGTCGTTAACAAACAGCGGAAGATCGCTTAGCTTCGGCGCTGTGTCCCGCGTGTCCGCAACTGAGCGGTTAAGCTAGAGAACGGCAGCTAGAGCCGAATGAGAGTGAGAGTGTGACAGTGGGCAGTGGCGAAACCTCCACCCAGCGGATCCCGCCATTTATTTCCTTGGGGTCGGCCCGGGCCATGGCTGCACCATCGACGTCTTTCGAATCTGCGCTGATGCGCACTAATTCGGTTGCAAACGCTGCTGTTTCACGTGAAACACTGATCGGCGGAAACGACAACGTCATCGATTCCATCGACGATTCCAGCCCCATTGCGCGCCAGCTCGCCCATGAGACACGGCGTCGCGAACGGCTGGTGGGACGCGAGCTTCCCAAGCCGGAGAAGACCCGTATCTTCACGGTGTCCAATCAAAAGGGCGGCGTAGGAAAGACCACCACGACGGTCAATATTGCTGCCGCCTTGGCTTCGGCTGGGCTCAATGTCCTGGTGATCGACATCGATCCCCAGGGAAATGCATCCACGGCCCTCGGTATCGAACACCACGCCGACGTCGACAGCATTTACGACGTGCTAATCAACGACCTCCCGCTGGGCGACGTTGTGGCTCCTTGCCCTGATATTCCCAATCTCATCTGCGCGCCGGCGACCATTCATCTGGCAGGGGCTGAAATCGAGCTGGTTTCCCTCGTTGCACGCGAGCAGCGCCTGCGCCGCGCAATCGATGTGTATTCGAAGGAACGTGCGAAGAACGGTGAAGGTCGCTTGGACTTCATCTTCATTGACTGCCCGCCCAGCCTCGGACTGCTGACTGTCAACGCCTTCTGCGCCGCCAGCGAGGTACTCATCCCAATCCAGTGCGAGTACTACGCACTGGAAGGCCTGAGCCAGCTCCTCAAGAACATCGAAATGATCCAGAAGCACCTCAATGCTGAACTGGTCGTCTCCACCATTCTTCTCACCATGTACGATGGCCGCACGAATCTCGCCGCGCAGGTGGCTTCCGAAGTCCGTCAACATTTCCCGAATCAGGTTCTCGGCGCCGTGGTGCCACGTTCGGTGCGCATCTCGGAGGCCCCGAGCTATCAACAGACGGTGATGACCTACGATCCGTCATCCAGCGGCGCGTTGTCCTACATGGAAGCCGCCGCGGAAATCGCCGAGCGCTAGACTTCCTTAATCACTGCAATATCCTTGGCGGGCTCTATTCTTGCCATTCCACCGGAGGGACATACTAATGAGCGAAAAGCGACGAGGCCTGGGTAGGGGTCTTGGGGCTCTCATTCCCAGCTCCGCTTCGGCTGGCGCTTCGGGCAACGGCGCTCCGACGTCTCGACCTGTGGACCTCTTCTTCCCTGAGGCACGCAAGACGCCGGAGCCGGTGAATACTCCTGAACTGCCTGAGCCCGAGGTGGCGAAGAGCGCCCCATCGCGTGGCTCTTCGTCAAAGAGCACGACGGCGGCAAAGAGTCCCGCTGGGAAGTCGCCTGCTGCGAAGACCACCGACAGCGAGGATCCGGCAGTTGCAGGCCGAACCGTTTCAAAGCCGGCCAAGGCTAGTGCGGAAGCTTCTTCGGGCGACGTCCTTTCCGAGCCGCTTCCCGCGGAATCGTCTGAGGTTCAACTAGTCGAGGTTCCTGGGGCCCGCTTCGCCGAAATCCCCGTCGGGGACATTCATCCCAACCGCAAACAACCGCGCAGTGTCTTCGATGAAGACGACATGGCCGAGCTGGTCCACTCCGTCAAGGAAATAGGCGTTCTCCAGCCAATTGTTGTACGTACTTCAACCGAAAAGGGTGGAGAACCGTACGAGCTTGTCATGGGTGAGCGGCGTTGGAGGGCCGTGCAGGCCGCCGGGCTCGAAACTATCCCGGCGATTGTGCGCGATACCAATGATGACGACCTCCTGCGCGATGCCCTGCTGGAAAACCTGCACCGCAGCCAGCTGAACCCCTTGGAAGAAGCAGCCGCCTACCAGCAGCTCCTGGAGGACTTCGGCACCACCCACGAGCAGCTGGCTGATCGGATCGGACGTTCGCGCCCGCAGGTGTCCAACACTCTCCGCCTGCTCAAGCTTCCGCCCCTCGTTCAGCGGCGCGTCGCAGCCAGCGTACTCTCGGCCGGCCACGCCCGCGCGTTGCTCGCTCTCCCTGACGCGGCGGCGATGGAACGTCTTGCGCAGAAGATTGTTGCCGAAGGAATGTCCGTGCGAGCCACTGAGGAAGCTGTGGCTTTGTATCAGGATCCGACGGTGCCGCCCAAGAACAGCATCCCGCGCCCCAATGCGCGCCATGAACGCCTTGACTACTTGGCGTCGTCTCTTTCTGATCGTTTGGACACCAACGTAAAGATCACACTCGGTGCCCGAAAGGGTCGGGTCAGCATCGAATTCGCAAGCGTCGAGGATTTGAACCGGATCATGGACGTTTTGTCGCCAAGTGACGAAGGCTAATCGTTCGATTTCTACGGAAAAGGAGTCCGCTTCTCACGAAGCGGGCTCCTTTTCTATGTGGCGGCGGATTAGGGCTCGCCTTATTCCCGTTGGTTGTCGCCTGCCTAGTACGCCAGACCGTCAAGCCTTCAGCTTCGTGAGTCGGGAAAACGGAGGTTGACTCGAGTGCGGTCGCCTGGGTCGCTGTTCGGCTTCACGATGGCGGTGGTTTTTCTAGAGGCGGGTTGGAGCCCGTTCCAACTCAACGAGATCCTGGATCTTGGCGGCATCGATGTAGCCCGAGGTGCCTGAGGTGTTTCACGTGAAACTGTCCGGTGGCTGCTGAGGCGATCGTGATGATGCATCTGACGGCGGCGGCTTCGGGTTACATTCGCGCGGTCCTAACGGACTACCATGACGTTGGAAGCTAGGACTTCTGGGTTTCACGTGAAACATGTGTTTATTTGCCTTGATGTCTAGGATCGTCGGAAACCCCGATCCTCCCGGATACGTTGAACCCAACATTGGTAAGGTCGATGAGTCCGCTGGCCGCACGGGTCCCTACCGCCAAGGCCGGTTTGGACCTTATCGCGAGCTCCGCGTTGGAGATTTTCTGTACCGACGTAAGGTACGGAAATTGCGGTCAACGTGTGGAAGTGTTTGCTTACGAGGCGCGCCGCACAGCTGATCGTCTTAGCCGAGTCCCCCGGGGATCCAGGTGTTGTGAGCTGCGGTAAATGCGCCGATCGAGCAACAGCGCACCGAATTGGGAAGTAGCATTACGATGTTTCACGTGAAACGACAGCCTTGCGGTGACGGCCTGCGCCATATCACTGGTGCCCGCGCCATCAATTGATAGTCAACTCGCACTACTGAAGGAATGAACGTGCTTGCGGCGCTGTGAGTCGGTCCAAGTTCCTAGACCAGTGGTTCTTATGCGTCCCTTCACCCTTCACGAGGTGATGGATGCTCAGGGTTTCGTTCTGGACGGGGCACAAAGAATGTCTAGTGTCACGTGCAGTTCGCTGCGCGGTATGGCTGGAAGCCGCCCCGATTGGCGTGCGTGCGTTCTGAGAATGCAGGGTCCACCGGGCTTTGTCCCCCAATTGCTCGTTGCATGTGGGAAGGCTGCCAATAGCTGTTCTGGTCGTGGTTCCCGCTGAGCGTCGCTCGGCACGTTCTCGGTGACGCACGGGCGGCCGCGTAGGAGGTTGGGTGTTGATCTGGACTCTTGCAAGCGGGAATAGGCAAAGCTGAAGACCCGGATGAGAACGCCCGCTTGTGGGTCTCCCCGTCACCTGGCAGTGTCGGGTGACGGGGATGCTGAGCTCCGGCCCGGTTGATGTTGCACGACCTGGAATGCCTCAAGCGCGCTTACCGCGTGCGGATTCAATTGCTGTGGGTTTTCGTCGAACGCTGATGACTCCGCACGTGATCTAGGCCTGCCTTGGAGTTTTTCTTCCCCCTCTCGCCGAATTCGGGATAGGTGACGCGGCACGTGTTCCCTTACGCTCTCTGTAT
This sequence comes from Arthrobacter bambusae, assembly GCF_030812595.1. Lineage (GTDB taxonomy): Bacteria > Actinomycetota > Actinomycetes > Actinomycetales > Micrococcaceae > Arthrobacter > Arthrobacter bambusae_B. The sequence goes on along the minus strand of NZ_JAUSSZ010000003.1, from coordinate 269,986 downwards.
CGGTGGCAGGACCTCCACGGTGGAGTTGCTGGGCTCCAGCGCGCCGGGGTCGCGTGGTAGGCGCACCAGGACGACGGCGTCGGGTTGTAGGCCCACAAGAGAGCCGGCGTGCTTGGTTCCCCTGACGACTCCCGGATCGGACGTAGGCTCCCCCGGCTGTGACCGCTGGTTTCCCCCAGCGGAATCTGTCCGGCTCTTGCTGGTCGCAGTTTTCGGCGCCGCAATTAGGAGTTGATGAGCGCGTCGATCACCTCGGGGCGGGGTCCGCAAGCTGGTATTGACTACGAACTACGAGGAACGTTGACTCCCTAAGATTCAGTTAGCCGCTTCCCCCATCGGCTGGGGGTGGACGATTTTCTGCGGCGTGGTCACACTCCCGCCGAGGCCACTCTCCGACTGCTGGTCGTTGTGAGTGATTCGAGGAGCGCCTTGTTGGCGAAAGTCTGAAAGCGATGGGGTTCGCGATTCCTATCAACGGTGCAGCCGGGTACGCCAGGATCGGCGTGGCTACTGCATGGTCGGGCAGGCTCGGAGAAGCGGTTCGCTGGATCGCCGGAGTAAGGTGGCTGTGGCCATCAATTGCTGCGTCAGGACACTTCCCTGCCGCCGGAGACCTAAGGACACCGTGCCGTCTGTGGTGTCGAATCACTCGCCGAGAAATCAATTGTTAGGTGCCGCTCCTTCCCGGAAGCTGACCGGAACGCTTCGGTGGTTTTCGACTTGGAAGTAGCTGAAGCCTCAAGGACGTGGCGGGTCAGCTGGAGCGCGGAGGAGGAAGAGAGTTACTTGGGATTTTCCGCGATCGTCCCCTGTAGCCCTGTGCGAACGGCTGTTGAAAAGTCTGAGAGTGGCAGTGGATATCCCTGTGGATAACTGTGCTGATAAGTCGGCCGGGTGCTGGGGGTCGCTGACCGGACCGAACCGTTTTCCAGGAGGCCGGCGCTTCTGCCTGCGCGGCGCGTGGGTGGGTCGTTGGTTCTGTTTCACGTGAAACAGAACCAACCGCTGTGAGAGGGCCCGTTTTGTCCCAATTTCGCCCGATTTCGGCCCTTTTCCGGGCATTTTGGCGACTTTTCGAGCTGGGAGGAATCTATCTGCCGCGTACCGTCCGATTGGCTTGCTGCGTCCAATTTCGCGAGTCCCGTATCGAAGTCAGCGAAGCATCTTGAGGTAGCTTCTGCCGCGGTGGATATTGCTGTGGATAACTTTGTGTATAACTTTAGGGTCGTCGGTGGATATTCTTGGTCACCGAGATTGAGCGGCTGTGGAAAGACCGCTCACTTTGTGTCTTGGCGCTAGCTTGCCGACGGTCCACGCTCGGGTTTCTCTTCCCTCCCGGGCATGGAATCAACAGCTTGAGAGACATGGTGCCGCGCGTGTTTCACGTGAAACAGTGGCTATGTCCGGGGCCCGTGTTTGAGGTCGGGTTCTTGAGTGCGCGACTCAGGAGTCGCAGATACTGCTGATACGAAAGGAGCCGCAAGTACCGGCCTGATATGGAAGCGGCCGATGAGAATAAAGAGGTCTACGGGGACTCTGCCGAGGTATCTCTGGGCGAACTAAGGGCGTACCGGGCCTAGCGGGCATCTGGCCATCGCGATAGCCAAACGACGTCAACGCATCCAAATACTCGGCCGCTGCGAGGTCCCAGGACAGGCAATCGTCTCTGCACGTGTGGAGGATGCCCAGCCTCCCGGAAAGCCTGGAAGGTCCGGGGACCTTGTCAATCCCGAAATCCGTTACACGCAGGGGCCAAGAGTACTTTCTGGTCCCCGCGCTCTCCTCCATCGTTGGAGAGTGCTTTTCGGAACCAACGTGTTGCTCATGCTTCTCCGTCTCTGGTTGATTGGCCGCCGGTGAGCGGTGGCGTGAAGTGATGGTTCGTCAGGGATGGTCGGCTTGATGGGAGGCCAGCCGGGTGAGAAAGACGGGCGACCTCCCCCCCGATAATACTTCGATGGGAATGTGCGGTGAGTGCTCTCAATCTCGAGAGATCTGGAAGTCTGGCGTCGTGCTGATTCTGGTACGAGCGGCGCATACTCGGATCCGTCCTTGTGGCGGTGTTCGAATTTGGAATATCCGCCCCGAGCCTTGATTTTTCCAGCCAGTCTGAAGGCAGTCGTTCAACGAACGGATGTAGTGCTGCTCGAGCACATGAGGACTGGTCGCGGGCTTCAGTAGTGCCAGTCGTCCTGAAGGTGCTTGTTTCGGGTGACGACGTGGCTTCTTGCTGGCGGTTACTTTGATCCGCCCGGAAGGGGCCAGACGCGGAAATTCCGCAGCTTCAGTCCGCGTAGGCCTTGAGGAGTCCAAGGGATGAGGCAGGTGAGGAGCCTGGTCCCGCGCATTAAGATCCGTTGGCAATAACGACTGCCAGCCGAGGAAGCCTTCTTGGCCCTATGGGTTGCTGATGAATAGACGATCAGGCGTCGGCTGCACACGGGTCTGTAGGGGTGACAGCCGGGATCGATTGATGACAACAAACCGTTTGCGTAGGGTACAACTTAAATCGGTCGGATTCGCTCAGCGACGCCCGAATTTTCTGCGCCGCCAGTCTTGAGCCGAAAATGTTGTTTTCGGCCACCCTCCAGAAGGCAACCGCAGGGTCGACCGGGAAGCGAATCCACCTGTGTCCGTGAGCTGGTGGGAATGAGACGACTGGAACGAGACCGAAGGACAACGACCCTGGAGCGAGACAAGAAGGTTGAACTAGGCACTCCAATTCCGGAAGGTGGGTATCCGCAGCGATCGACGCCGCGCGCAGCTTGCCCTGCTTTGGCCTGCCGGAGCGCAATCTGTCGCGTTTGGCGTCGGAGATGGTGCCGTACTGAGTCGGCGTCGGGAATTGGGTGCCAATGCGGAGTGTTACCACGCCGTTTCACGTGAAACACTCATCGGCCGCGGTTCCTACGCGTCAAACCCGCGAGTCGTTCATGGGACGAGGCCAGGACCCCTAGCGGGGCGCGCAGAGCAATAAACGTGGACTTCAGGAAATGTTCAGTGGGTTTCTGCGCTGACTGGCAAGACGGCTGGGCGTAGCGACTCAGGCAACGCCGGGCGTTTCCAGCCGTCCCGCAGAAATCCTTATGGTGCCAGCGGGCGTGGGATCATTCGCGTGCCCCGAAAACCAACGGAGTGCTTTGGGATTTGAGAAGAATAGGCATGTTTCACGTGAAACGATGTGCGCGCCTAGGCCCAAGCAAAAGAAGTGGCTAGACCGGAGCATCTTCACGGCGTAGGTATCGCTTACCTTCGCCGGATTGCCGATTCCGTTTCACGTGAAACGGCCCTGTCGACTCCTCCGCCTTGGACATTCAAAGGAAGCCCACGCGTCGAAGAAGAGCTGCAGCCAAGGTCAGGAATATGCTCAAATCTCCCTACCCTTCGCCCATCCCCCTGTGCGCGAGAAGCTCATGTCGATACAGCCAGTTCACCAAAAGAAGTGCCCGTATCGAAAACGGAAGGGGTTCACAAACCGGAAAATGAAGCCTTGAAGTGACGTAGAGCGAACACCACGATGCATACGCCCATACCCGAGGACAAGAAAAAGCCGGCGGCCCTCGCTCAATCGCGAGAACCACCGGCTGAATCAGCGGGCGCCTTTACAAGCGCGCCGGACGTCCTAGGACAGGACGGATTCAAATTCCTTTTCGAAGAACTGCTTCGGCTTGGCGCCGATGACTGTGCTCTTCACTTCTCCCCCGCTGAAGAGGTAGACGGCGGGGATAGACGTGATGCCGTACTCCGCTGCGATGGCCGGGTTGTCATCGACATTCAGCTTGACGACATCCACCTTGTCTCCATACTCAACCGAGATCTCGTCGAGGATCGGACCCAACTTGCGGCACGGGCCGCACCACTCTGCCCAGAAGTCCACAATGACCGGCTTTTCAGCGGCCAGGACGTCGGTGCTGAAACTGGCGTCGGTAACGTTTTTAGCGTTGCTCATAATTCTTTCCCTTCGAATGGATGGCTGCTGTGCCGGTCAGGCGTGCAGGTCTGCAAGGTAGTGCTCGACGTCCAAGGCTGCGACACAACCGGAACCGGCTGCCGTGATGGCCTGGCGGTAGGTGGGGTCCACGACGTCGCCGGCGGCGAAAACGCCCTTGACGCTGGTCTTGGAGCTTCGGCCTTCGACGGCGATGGTGCCCTCAGGAGCGAGATCCAGTTTCCCCTTCACGAGTTCCGTGCGGGGGTCGTTGCCGATGGCCACGAAAACGCCGGTTACGGCGAGTTCAGATTCCGTGCCGTCGACAAGGTTATTCAGCTTCAGGCCTGTCACTTTGTCCGCGCCGATGACGTCCTCTACGGCGGTGTTCCACACGAATTTGATCTTCTCGTGGGCCTGGGCTCGGTCACCCATGATCTTGGAAGCCTTGAGGGTGTCGCGGCGGTGTACCACGGTGACGGACTTGGCGAACTTGGTGAGGAAGAGGGCTTCCTCCATGGCGGAGTCACCGCCGCCGATCACTGCGATGTCCTGGTCTTTGAAGAAGAAACCGTCACAGGTTGCGCACCAGCTCACGCCGTGGCCGGAAAGACGCTTTTCATTCTCGAGGCCGAGCTCGCGGTATGCGGAACCGGTGGACAGAATGATCGCGCGCGCCTTGAACGTCTCCCCCGTGCCGATGGTCACGGACTTGATGTCGCCGTCGAGGTCCAGTTCGGTGACATCCTCGAACTGGATTTCCGTCCCAAAGCGTGCCGCTTGCTTCTCGAAGTTCTCCATGAGATCAGGTCCCATGACGCCCTCAGGGAAACCAGGGTAGTTCTCGACGTCTGTTGTGTTCATCAGTTCGCCGCCGGCAGTCACGGAACCGGCGATGAGCAGCGGGTTCATGTTGGCGCGTGCCGTGTAGACGGCCGCCGTGTAACCGGCAGGCCCGGAGCCTACGATGATGACATCACGTACGTTGGACGCGGTGTTTTCTGCGTTGCTCACTGTTGCGTGAACCTCTTCCTTAGTCGATGCACCGGATCCTTGCGGCCGGCCACATGGCACAACCCTATGGCGGCGCGGAATATTCCGATGTTGCCGGGGACCCTAATATCCACCACCACTCAGGGTACCTTCTGGCAGCGCAGGCCGCCTGCGCAAGCCCCCGAAACGGTCACGTGCGGCCAAAAGGCCGCCTGCCGCCGTCGGCTACTGGACCTTTATCTCCGCAAGGCGCAGGCCGAACCCGTAGCGCGTCTTGGGCGCGGTCAGTTTGGGCAAGGACTTGATGGAGATAATCACGTACTGGGCCGTCACAGGCGAGCTGAGGGGCATGGTGAGCTCCGGTGAGGTGAAGCTGTTGGTGCCTACCAACTTGGCGCCGTCCAAAGCGGGCCGATCGTTGGTGTAAACGCTGATGTTTCCACCGGAAGCACCCAACTGGCTCAAAGTGACCGACGAAACTTGTGACGGTCCTTTGAGCTTGACGAGCAGCGAAACTCCATCAGCTGCAAGTCCACCCCAGTCGGCAGTGGCGAACTCCATGTCCGACCAGTAGCTCGCGGCATTGCCGTCGTAGGTCTTGACCAAGTCTTTGTCGTAGGTCGCGGCGAACTCGAAATCACCCATGCGGGTGACTCCATCAATGACCGGCGGTGCTGGGGCCGGGGCTGCTGCCGAGGCACTGCTACTCGGCTGTGCGGGTACTGATTGAGACGCCGTGGCGGACTGTTTGGCTGCGGGAGACCCGCCGGGGATGAGGTTGCCAAGGTTGGTGACAGCCAGGATCAAACCTACGATCAAGACGGCGGCAAGAACCCCGCCTACGAGCCAACGGAAAGAACGGGGCTCACGGACCGGCTCCTCGTCGTAGTACTCGTCCTCGTCGAAGGGTTCCGCACGCTGGCGCGCTGTCGACGGGAAGCTCGACGCACCGCGGCTGTATCCGCCGGTAGCGGCGGCCGCATCGCGGGAAGTGTCCGCACCCCGGGAGCCGCCGCCGTCGTTAACGAAGCCGTAGTCGTCTTCGGACCAGAGGGAGACTTTCGATTCCTGAGCGGGGTTCGCGGAGGTAGGCGCCGGAGTGGTGGGCGCTGGAACAGCCTGCGTGGCGGGCGCGGCTTGGATGTCCTGGGGTGCGGTCCGGTTCGAATCGGCGGTCCGGTTCGATTCGGCGGTCGAAGCGGAAGCGGGCCCCGCGGAAGGCGCGGCCTCGGCGTTGTCGCTGTTTGACCGGCCGGTACCCTTTACAGCGGCCGCGGCCGCCGCCCCTGCTCCCGCTGCCGCAGCAGCGATGCGGGAACCAATGCCCCACGGGGCCGACGCCGGCCGGCTGGCAGGCATGGGCGGAACCACCGGGCGGTGCCCGTCCGCGGGTGCCGCGGCAGCCGGCCGCGAATTGCCGGCGGGGTTCGGTTCGACGTCGTCGTAATTGATGTACTCTGCGTCGTGCTCGTCGTCCTCGTACAGCCCGTCGTACGTCTCGGGCTCGTGGGAGCGGGCCTGGCCGAAGATCTCGCTGCCCAGCGTGTCCGTGAAGAACGGTTCAACGTAGGGCGGGTTGGTGGCCACCACGAGGTCCAGCAGGTCAGGAGCGCTGCTGTGGTTGGTGATGAGGTATGTGGTGCTGTCGCTGACGCCGAGGTCGAGGATCTGGACATGCCCGGGTCGTTCGCCGGTGGCTACCTCGCGGGCGCTCTTGGCGACCTGCTCAGCGTTCCCGGGGCCGGCCACGAGGATGCTGACAGGTCTGTTGAGGACCTGGTCCACGCCGTCGAGCACCAGATCTTGGTCGTGCGAAGTCAACACGGTGGCTGTGACTTTGTAGCGGCCGCCAAGCACTGATCCGACATCGATCGGGTGGGACACGGGTTCCTCCTATACTGTCCGGGAGCTGCGGGTCCTGAATACGGGATCCGGCCAGCCGGGTGACCCGTGGTCTGCAACTACCTGTATTAGTTTCTGATCCTAGCTGATTGGGCCGTTCCGGCTCCCGGTTTGCGAGGATGCGTCACCTTTTGCGGCGGGGCCCACCACGGAAATAGGGATTATTTCCCAGCGTTCCCTGATAGGTGCGGCGCCCGGGCAGCGGAATGCCTGGGCGGCCTGCGCCTCCTTGTGCGGTGCTGGGAAGGTCTTCGTCGGGCAAATAGGACTTCTCGACATCGGACCAGGCGTCCACTTTGCCGTTCCCGTCCGCCATGCCCGGATCGGCAAGGTGGTGAGGATCCTGACCGTGATTTCCCACGTCCCTGGAAGGCACGGTTTGCACAGCGGGACCAGCGCGGAAGGATGCGGCGTCGAACTCGCCCGAAATGCGCGGAATGAGCCCGGTGTCGTCGGACACTGTGGCGCGTCCCGGCGTCGGGTGCTGCTCTTCGTTGGCCGACGATGCTTTCGCGATTGGAACGCCCCGGCCGAGCCGGCCGAGGACCGGCCCGAGCAAATCGCGCAGCTCGCTGACGTGGAGGATGCGCAGCAGGAACAGATACGCAAGCAGCATGACGGGCCCGACGACGACCACCGTCACCAAAGCGGCAGGCCTGCTGCTCCAGGCAAAGCCGTCGGCTTGATAGCTGCCCAGGAGCCACAGGGCTACGGCGCCGGCGATCGCGGAGCCCAATGCGGCGTAGCCCATGCGGATGTACGAGTTTGCGATACGGGGGCCGTCCAAATGGCCGAGGAGGCGTCGCAGGAACCAGACGCTGATGACCACCGAAAGGATGTTGCCGAGCGTATACAGGACGGCGATCGCGAAAATGATCTTGCCCACCGGCAGGAACTGGATGATGAACGCGCCCACAACGTTGACCAGGGCAAGCATGAGCTGGATGTAGAAAGGGGTCCGGGCGTCTTCGTTCGCGTAGAAGACGCGGGACATCATGAAGTTGGCGCTCATGAACGGCGTGCTCAGGGCGAGGATCGTCAGCGTCTGGGCGAGCATGACGCCGTCCTGGGGCTTCCCGCCGGAGAAGAACATGCCCAGCGGCCCGGCGAGGGCGAACAGGGCCAGGGCCCCGAAGACAGTGGCGACGGCCATGGTCCGCAGCCCGTGCGAAAGGGCTTCGCGCAGTTCGGCCTTGTTTCCGGCCTGTGAGGCGTGTGCCATGCGGTTGAAGAGCACCGTGGCGAGCGACAGCGCAATGATCGAGTGGGGCAGCAGGTACAGCTGGCTGGCGACTTCCAATACGGCGTTACCGGGGAGGGTGGCGGCCGCCGGGTCTTGCGCGTGCTCCAGACGGAGCCGTTCGGAGCCGGGAATCGTGGCGATCCTCATCACGTAAAGGAATGCGAGCTGCCCGACGGCGGCAGTCAGGAGCGTCCAGACGCTCAGTTTTGCCGCCTGGCCCAGTCCCACGCCACGCCAGCCGAAGCGGGGCCGGAGCCCGAGCCGGAGGCGGAACACCGGGACAAGGAGGATGGCGGTCTGCGCAAGCACGCCGATGGTGGAGAAGCCCGCGATCAGGAAGGTCTGGAAAGGCCCCCAATTGTCCAAGGTGTGGGGGTTGGTGTTGTTGGCGCCGAGGATCCAGATGAACATGCCCAGTCCGGCGATGGCCACCACGTTGTTCAGGATCGGCGCCCACATCGCGGGGCCGAAGGCTCCGTTCGCGTTGAGGACCTGTGTGAGCAGGGCATACAAGCCGTAGAAGAAGATCTGCGGCAGGCAATAGAACGCGAAGGCTACGGCCAGCGATTTCTGCTGGGGCGAGTAGCCCTGGGTGGTGAGGTCGATAACGATCGGCGCGGCCAACGTGACCAGGGCCGTCAGGGTCAAGAGGACCAGCACGGCCAGGGTCAGGAGCCGGCTGATGTAATCCGCACCGCGGTCCGGACCCTTGCTGGCTTTGATGATCTGCGGGACCAGCACGGCGTTGAAAACGCCACCGGCAACGAGAAGGAAGATCAGGTTCGGCAGGTTGTTCGCATTGATGAATGTGTCGTTGACCGTCGATCCCAGGCCCAGCGCGGCGCCAAGCATCCAGGTTTTGGCAAAGCCGAGGAACCGTGAAACGAGCGTCCCGGCGGCCATGACGGCGCTGGAACGGGTTTCTCCGGATGGGGCTGACTGGGTTGTTTTGGCGGCAGACATTGTCTTTATCGTCCCATGAGCCGGGCGGCCTGTTGCGTCAAAGCGGCGTCAGACAGGAGGAACGGCCGGGTTAGAGGTGTTCGGGCAGGACTTCGCGGGCAAGATCGGCGATGCGCCGCTCATTGGGAAAGGACAACTTTCGGGCCAATTCCCGGAGCGGGACCCAAGCGGCATCGATGGCCTCTTGGTCGGGATCGTTCTCGATGGTCAGGTCCCCGCCCGTGGCGCGCAGGAGGAAATGGTGCACGGTCTTGTGAACGCGGTGCCCGCTCACCGTGAACCAGTAGTCGATGCTGCCGAGGGGAGCGAGGACCTTGCCTTCGATTCCGGTCTCTTCGGCAATCTCGCGGACGGCCGCTTCCTCGTTGTTTTCCCTGCCCTCCGGGTGCCCCTTCGGCAGGCACCACTCGAGCCGGCCACCCCTATTAAGGCGGGCGATGATCGCAACCCTCAGTTCGCCGTCGGACGTGTCTACTACGACGCCGCCGGCGGAGACTTCCTCCACGGTCGGAAGGGCCGCCTGGGCCGGGTGCGGAGCGGGCGCGACGTGGGCACCGATTGCCGACGGCAATGGTGCGTTCGTCCTCCTGCCAGGAGCACTCGGGATCGGGTTGGCCATGAAGTCCACTCTAACGACTCTTGCCCGTTGGTGATGACCGGGACATGGACACACGGTGACGTGCGGATGGCGTTCGGCAGCAATCCCGGTGCATTCGCCACGCAACGTCAGCGCCATGACAAGGATCCGGTGGGATGGCGCGGCGAAATCTGACAAGCTTAAGGAACTATGGCGCAAGTATTGGACAGTTCTTCAGTTAATTTCCAGATGGATCCAGTAGTCCTGGACCTCGGCCAGCGGTTCGTGGACGCTGGATTCGAACTGTCGCTGGTTGGCGGCCCGGTGCGGGACCTCTTCCTGGGCCGTGTCTCGCCAGACCTTGATTTCACCACCGACGCCACTCCGGACCAGACCCTTTCCGTCATCAAGAGGTGGGCCGACAATTTCTGGGAAATCGGCCGCGCCTTTGGAACGATCGGGATGAAGAAGTCCGGCTTCCAGATCGAGATCACGACGTACCGCGCCGAGGCGTACGACGCCGATTCCCGGAAGCCCGCCGTGGCCTTCGGTTCCTCGCTGCTGGAGGACCTCCTGCGCCGCGACTTCACCATCAACGCGATGGCGCTCCGGCTGCCCTCCCTGGAGCTCGTGGATCCGTTCGGCGGGGTCCGCGATCTCCATGCCTCGGTCCTCGCCACGCCCGGCGCACCCGAATCGTCATTCTCCGACGACCCCCTTCGCATGATGCGCGCTGCCCGCTTCGCCGCGCAGCTTGGCGTTTCAGTGCACGACGACGTCCGACTCGCCATGTCCGGGATGGCCGAGCGGATCAAGATCATTTCCGCCGAACGCGTGCGTGATGAGCTCGTCAAGCTCATTAACGGAGCGCACCCACGCGCGGGCATCGACCTTCTCGTGGATACCGGACTGGCGGAATTCGTCCTCCCCGAGGTCTCTGCGCTGCGCCTTGAAGCCGATGAGCACCACCGCCACAAGGACGTCTACCAGCACTCCTTGCAGGTCCTGGAGCAGGCCGCGTCGCTCGAGACGGGTCCGGACGGCCCGGTGCCGGGTCCGGACTTTGTGTTGCGCTTCGCCGCGCTAATGCACGACGTCGGGAAGCCGGCTACGCGCCGTTTCGAACCTGGCGGGGCGGTGAGCTTCCGCCACCACGACATGGTGGGATCCAAGCTGACCGCAAAACGCATGAAGGCGCTGCGCTTCGACAACGACACGGTCAAGGCCGTGGCGCGGCTTGTGGAGCTCCACATGCGTTTCTACGGATACGGAGAGGCGGGCTGGACCGATTCCGCAGTCCGACGCTACGTGACAGACGCCGGGCCCCTGCTGGAGCGCCTGCACCGACTGACGCGATCCGACGTCACCACACGTAACCAACGCAAGGCCGAGCGGCTCTCCTTTGCCTACGATGACCTTGAGCAACGGATTGAAGTCCTGGCCGAACAGGAATCCCTCAATGCCATCCGGCCGGACTTGGACGGAGCGCAGATCATGGCTTTGCTGGGACTCAAACCGGGCCCCGTGGTTGGCCGCGCCTACAAGTTCCTCCTCGAGCAGCGAATGGAACACGGCCCGCTCTCCCAAGAGGAGGCCGAGTCCAAGCTCCTGGCGTGGTGGAGCGGTCAACCCGAGTCCGCCGTCGAACTTTCATCGGAATCAGCCGTCGATGCCAAAGCTGGCACCGCCGAACCAGAGGAGTCCTAAGTGAACCCAGTATCCAAGCTTTCGCGCCCACAGCTCTGGATCATGCGTCACGGGGAGACCGAATGGTCCAAGAGTGGGCAATACACCGGTTTGACGGACCTTCCCTTGACGGTCGAGGGCGAGCAGCAGGCGGTGGAAGCGCGCAAGATACTGGAAGGCATCGACTTCGACCTGGTCCTGACATCACCGCTGCGCCGAGCCCGGCGCACCGCGGAGTTGGCGGGCTTCCCCGACGCCGTCCACGAACCGCTGGCTGTGGAGTGGAACTACGGCGACTACGAAGGCATCAGCTCGGACCTCATCCGCAAGGACAACCCGGACTACCTGATCTGGACCGATGGCGTTCCCAACGGCGAGACGCTCGACTCCGTGGCAGCCCGAGCCGACAAGATCATTGCCCGCGTTCTCGAATCCGGAATGGACAACGTCCTGATTGTCGCCCACGGCCATTTTTCCCGCATCCTCACGGCCCGTTGGCTTGAATTGGACGCCCGTGAAGGACGCCACTTTGTCCTCGGAACAGCCAAAGTCTGCACCTTGGGATGGGACAAACGAACTCCCGCCATTCTTCGCTGGGGACTGTAAGTAGAAATAATTTCTAAATTGTTTGTATTTTGCTGGTCAACAACGCAATTCATGGTGTACCTTTATTTTTGATCCCAGAGCGATCCGCCGGGATTGAGGCGTGCGCTACCCAGTGAGACAGCTGGGATAGTGCCAAAGCAGGCTATGTCGCCACGCAGAAAAGGAGGTTGGGAAAATGATTACTTTGACTAGCGGATGGAAGATGACTGTCGCTGGCACCCCGGCCTTCGGTGTTCGACGCCGTTTTGCGGCCTAATTTCCCCTGATGTACATCCTCCCCTGATTATTCGGGGGAAGTTCGAGGTGCAATCAGGCTCGGAATCGGCCCCGCCATTGAGCGGTATCACGCGATTGACGTGGTGCGCAGTTTCCTCATAGTTCGGAACCAGCTTCTTGTTGGGGACGTCTGCCCCTGGATGCCACACGCCGGAAATTCGTCCCCGGTGCCGTCTAGGTCATTCGAGAAACCCGCTTAATCCAGCCCTCATTGCCAGGCATTCACGCGCCTAATTCCGCTGATTTTTCCATGGGAATCAGCAGGATTAATTGTCATGCCTGAATTCCGGCAATTCTCTTCAACGGCGAAAGGAGGTGAACCCTTGGCCAAGCGCCTCAAAGACCTGATGGTCTTCAACAGCAAACCCGTTGTCAAAGACAAGACCCTCTTCAACGGACAGCTGCTGGACCAGCGCCGGGAAGACGTCTACGTCGTCCTGCACCAAATGGGCATCATCCGCTGAGTGTCTCCACCACTGCAATTCAGGAGGGACTGATGGCACACATCGGACCGTTCGCCTCGGAAGCCCACGCGGCTATGCGTGGGCTTCCGCCTTTTAATGCCGCGGCTTAGGGGGAAGGTAAGCTCGATTCATGCAGGAGACAGAGCCGCACATCCAGCAAAAGCGTGCGCGCTTTGTGGTTCCCAGCCGTAGTGATTCCCTGCTCGGGAACTTCACCGAGTTGATCGGCGGTCCCCTCGGACGACGGTCCTCCCCCGGATCCATTTCGCCGGGATTCTTCACCGTTGAACGGGTCCTGATCATCCTCACGATCGCTGCCGCAATCACCTCGATCCTGATCAAGGGCTACTGCCGTGTCAACGGCTGGCACACCCCCGAACAGTTTTATGCCACCTGCTACTCGGATTTCCCTGAACTTTTCAACAGCCGGGGCCTTGCGGATGGCGTGTTTCCGCTCTTCGACCAGAAGGCCCTCTTCGAATACCCCGTGATCACGGGGCTGATCGCGGGTGTCACCGCATGGCTCGTACCCGGGCACGGTGCCAGCCCGGAACGGACCCTGGGCTACTTCGATGTGAATGCCGCCCTCATTGCGGCCATGTGGATAGTGGTGGTTCTGGCCACCGCACGCATTAACCGGCACCGCCCGTGGGACGCGGCCATGGTGGCCGTGGCGCCCGGGATGGTGCTGGCCGGAGTCATCAATTGGGACATGTGGGCCGTGGCCATGCTTGCGGTGGGGATGTACTTCTTTGCGAAGGAACGTCCCGTCATAGCTGGGCTGTTCATCGGTTTGGGTACGGCCACCAAGCTCTACCCGGCGCTCATACTGGGTGCCCTTTTCCTACTGGCGGTACGTAGCGGCCGGCCGCGGGCCTTCTTTGTGACAACCCTGTCAGCCGCGGGAGCGTGGCTGGCGGTCAACGCCCCGATCGCCGTCGTGAACCCAGCCGGCTGGCGATATTTTTTCGACTTCACCCAGGACCGCCCCGCCGGGTACAGCTCCTTGTGGTTTGCTTACAACCTTGTTGCCGAGCGCCTTCAACTGGTCCAACTTAGCCCCGGAGCCATCAATGCCTTGGCGATGGACATGCTCCTCCTTGCATGCGTTGTGATTGCTGCATTGGCATTGACAGCCCCGCGGCGTCCGCGGCTGGCCCAGCTGACGTTCCTGATCGTGGCGGCCTTCATTCTGAGCAATAAGGTCTATTCGCCCCAATATGTGCTCTGGCTTGTGCCATTGCTGGCTTTGGCCAGGCCCCGTTGGCGCGATTTCCTGCTCTGGCAGGCCGCTGAGGCATTGCATTGGGCTGCCACCTGGATGTATTTAGCCCAGATCAGCAGTGGCGGGGCGGCCCAGAATAACATCGACATGCCGTACTACGTCATGGCTGTGATGCTACATATGGTGGCAACGGCATATTTGATGGTGAGGGTTGCGTGGGACATCTGGGAGCCGCAACTGGATCCGCTTAGGGTCCAGGGTGTGGATGACCCCCACGGTGGCGTGTTCAATGGCGCCAAGGATTGGTTCCGGGTTGACCTTAAGAGACCTGCGGCATCGGTGCTGCCCTGGCGTCGGCGCCCCTTGAAGTCCTTGGAGGAGCGGTCCGGGCTCGGCTTCCAGGACGGTGGCGGGACTTCCGAAACTTCCCACGACTCAGTGTCCTCCTCGCATGGCGAGGCTGAACGCGATGGCTGAGGTCGCCGTCGTCGGCTCCGGGCCGAACGGCTTGGCCGCAGCGGTGGTGATGGCCCGCGCGGGCCTGGCTGTGCGGGTGTACGAGGCTGCCGAGACGTTCGGCGGAGGAACGCGGACGGCTGAACTGTTGGAACCCGGGCATGTCTACGACGTCTGTTCAGCGGTTCATCCGATGGCGCTGGCCTCGCGTTTCTTCCGGAATTTTGAACTTGAGCGCCGCGTGGAGTTGCGCCTGCCGGAGGTCCAGTACGGAACTCCGCTGGACGGCGGGAGGGCCGCCCTCGCGTATCGCTCGCTGGAGCGCACCTCCTTTGAACTTGGGGCCGACGGGGCCGCATTTACCCGCTTGATGGGACCCTTGGTGGAGCAGCTGGGCGGAGTGCTGGACGTGACGCAGAACCATTTGTTGCGGATGCCGGCCAATCCGGTCGCCGCGCTACGGCTCGGCCTGGCAACTCTGGAGCAGGGCTCGCCGTGGTGGAACCAGCGCTTCTCAGGGGATGCGGCTCCCGCACTCTTGACGGGTGCCGCTGCGCACGCTGTGGCGCCGCTTCCCTCGCTCGCTGCCGCGGGGGCCGGACTCCTTTTGGGTGCGCTGGCCCATGCCGGCGGGTGGCCCATGCCGGTGGGGGGTTCCGTGGCCATCGCGGATGCCATGGTCCGGGATATCGAAGACCACGGTGGACTGGTTGAGACCGGCGTGCGGATCGATTCCTTGGAGGAACTGCGTCCTGCGAAGGCGATCCTGCTCGACGTCGCGCCCCCGGCACTGCTGCGCATGGCGGGTACGGCGCTTCCAGGGCGCTACAGGCGATCGCTGGAAACATTCCGTTTCGGGAATGCGGCATGCAAGGTGGATTTCATCCTGTCCAGTCCGGTGCCCTGGGCAGCTCCAGGGCTGGCGAACGCCGGGACAGTACACGTGGGTGGCACGCGGGCCGACCTGGCCGAGGCCGAGAACCTCGTAGCTGCGGGCCGGCATCCCCGGAAGCCGTACGTCCTTGTGGCCCAACCATCCATTGTGGATCCCGGGCGCGCTCCGGCGGGGCGGCACATTCTCTGGTCGTATTGCCACGTGCCCAAAGGATCAACCGTGGACATGGCCGAGGCAGTCATCTCCCGGATCGAGGAATTTGCGCCAGGTTTCCGCGATGTGGTGGTTGCTTGGAAGACGACCACCGCGGCAGGCTTGGCCGACTATAACGCGAACTATTCCGGTGGCGACTTCAGCGCGGGGATCATGGACGTTCGGGGTCTGGTGCAGCGTCCCGTGCTCTCGCCGGTACCGTGGCGGACCCCCTTGCCGGGCGTCTACCTGTGCTCCTCGTCCACTCCCCCAGGGCCCGGAGTGACAGGAATGCCTGGGTACCACGCTGCTAAATATGCCTTAAAGGACATATTCGGACTGCGCGTACCCGAGCTTGGCCTCGGCGC
Organism: Arthrobacter bambusae; assembly: GCF_030812595.1. Classification (GTDB taxonomy): domain Bacteria; phylum Actinomycetota; class Actinomycetes; order Actinomycetales; family Micrococcaceae; genus Arthrobacter; species Arthrobacter bambusae_B. The sequence continues at coordinate 254,212 of NZ_JAUSSZ010000003.1, read as the reverse complement.
GTAAATCCCCCCGGACGCCCGGTCACCTATGGGCCGAGTTTCCCGGACGCCCGGTCACCTATGGCGGAAAAATCCCGAATGGGCCGCTGTAGGTGACCGGGGGTTGGTGGATGGGCTGCTGTAGGTGAGCCGGGGTTGGGTTAGTTCGCTGCGGTGAAGCGCGCGCGGCGGTGGGCCGGGGTTTCGATCTCGTCGAGCATGGCCACAGCGTAGTCCTGGGTGGAGATGGTGCCGCCCGCCGGGGTGTCGTTGGCCGTGGTGTATTTTCCTGTGCGCTCACCTGGCTGGATGACGGGCGCGGGTGCGAGCACGGTCCAGTCGAGGCTCTCGGGAGCTTCCTTGACGGCGGCGAAGGCTGCGGCCGCAGTGGTTGCTTCGGCCTTGTAGGCCTCGGGGAAGTCCGGCGAATCGAGGAGGCGGACGCCGTCGATCTCCAGTGTGCCTGCACCACCGACGATCAAGAGGCGCGTGCCTTCTGCGTTGCTGTAGGCGGTGTCCATTGCCGCAAGCCATTCACCGTGATCTCCGCCGGTGCGGCTGGGGCCGGTGGCGAGGATGACGGCGTCGTGCTCTTTGGCGATCTTCGCGAAGCTCTGGCCATCAGCTTGATCGGCGGCGAGGGCCTTCGCCCCGGCAACCTCGGAACCCTTGCGGGAGATGGCAGTGACCTCGTGGCCGCGGGTGAGGGATTCGTTGACGATCTGGCTTCCGACCATGCCGGTTGCGCCGTAAACTGCGATTTTCATGGCTCTCCTTGGGTTGCTATCCTTGCAGTACGGAAACAGTATCTAATTGATACTGATAGCTTCAAAGGAACTTAGTTACCTCATGGATACCAGCAGCCTGCCAGCGAATGTGCTTGACCCTGATTGCCCGTCCCGGGTGATCTTCCAGCGCATCGGCGACAAATGGGCCTCGTTGGTGGTGCAGGTGCTCGCGGATGGCCCCATCCGCTTCTCCGAGCTTCGCAAGATGGTCCACGTAGTGACCCCCAAGGTGCTGACCCAGACCCTTCGCACCCTCGAGCGTGACGGCCTTATTACCCGCACTGTCCACGCGCAAGTGCCGCCGCGCGTCGACTACGAACTGACCGAGCTTGGAGCGTCCTTGCTGGAACCCTTGACGCTCTTGCGTCTTTGGGCGGAGGACCATGTCCCCAGCATCCTCAAGGCCCGCGACGCCTACGACGACGCCCAGGACGAGGCTGTCATGGGGGACTGACCCAACGGCTGCGAGTCAGTTGGGCGACCCTACGGTTGCGGGCTGCATGCCACATCGAGGCGTCCGTCCCGCATGGTTGCGACGGAGTCGGTGAGCGGCAGGAACTCGGTGTCGTGCGTGACCATGACGGTCGCCGTCGAGAACTCTTCCGTGACCCGACGCAGTAGCCGGACGATCGATTCACTGCGCTCGTGGTCCAGCGCCGCCGTCGGTTCGTCGACGAGCAGCACCCGGGGCCGGCCCATGAGCGCCCTTGCGATATTCACGCGCTGACGCTGGCCTCCGGAAAGTTGGTGCGGGCGCTTGTTGAGCGAAGGCCCGAGCCCGACGACGTCGAGCAGTTCCGTGGCACGCTTGCGTGCCTTGGCCGCCGGCTTCCCGCGGAGATGATCAGCGAGGATCAGTTGCTCGACGGCGGTCAGTGAAGGCAGGAGATTGGGTTGCTGGAAGATGATGCCCACCTTTTCCCGGCGCAGCGAGGTGAGTCCGGCACCCTTGAGTCCGGTGGCATCGACGCCGTCGATGACGACGAGCCCGGACCCCGGCCGGACCAATGTTGCCGCCACGGCCAGAAGCGAGGACTTCCCGGAGCCGGACGGACCCACGAGGGAGAAAAATTCCCCGGCCTCCACCCGGAGATCCACCGCGTCCAAGGCCCTGAGGGTGGAGTCGCCGTCCGGGTATTCCAGGCTGACCTTGACGAGGTTGAGTACGGGATTCATGAATATGCCTTTCACTGAATATTTTCTGCAGGGACGGACGGGACTAGTTGCCGCCGAGGGCGATAAGCGGATCCACCTTGGTGATGCTTCGTACGGCCAGCGCCGCGCCGCCCAGTCCAAGAAGTACGATGCCGGCAATCGGGACGAGCGTAGTCAGCCCAGTCACGAGGAACGGGGCCGCCTTGGCAGCGAAGAAACCGCCAAGAATGCCAAGGCCGCCGCCCAGTCCCGCCCCGGCAAGCAAGACGATGCCTGCTTGGACGAGCGCGTCCCGCACCACGTAGCCGGACGAGGCACCCATGGCCTTGAGCACCGCGATGTCGCGTGTGCGCTGGACAGTCCAGACGGTCAGGAAAGCGACGATGACAAGCGCAGAGATCCCGTAGAGGAAAGCCTGCATCAGCATCAGGGAGCCGTTTTCGCTTTTGTAGGAACCGAGGGCCTGGAACGAACCACTCGGGGTTGCGCTGACGGTGCCGGCCAACGCATTGGCCGCATCGAGGTCCACGGAAGCTCCGGGGTCGTAGCTCACCGCGAGGACCGTGCCAATCGATTCCCCAGCGGGAAAATGGGCGATCTTCTGCCATGTTGCCCGGGTGGTCCAGACGACTCCGGTGTGCGAGTACCACTGGTCCTGGGTAATGGCGGAGACCGTCAGTGCGGTGCCGCCCACCGACACGCGGCTCCCGGTACTGAGCGACAGTTCCTTCGCGAGGGAATCCCCGACCACCACGTCGCCTTCCGTAACCGCTACCGGCGAAATGCCGCCGTCGGCCCCGAAGACCGCGACGTTGGCGGTGCCTGCCGGATTATTGGCGGAATCGAGCGACTGGAACCGAGTCTGGGCGATACCCAGGGCTTCGGTGGATGCAACACCCGGCCGGTTCCGCCACGCTTCGAGCTGCTGGTTGGAGACTTCCGATTCCGTATAAGAGGCCTTCGCCTCGCCTCCAGCCGGTGCGCCGAAGGCGATTTGCTGCGCCGGAAGGCTCGCGATGGCTGAGGTCGACTGGTTGCCGAGGCCCGCGGTAAGCCCGGAGAGCATAACGAGGAGGAGCGTGATGAGGGCGACGACGCTTCCCATGAGGGCGAAACGGCCCTTGGCGAAGCGGATGTCGCGCACGGCGAGAAACATGGAATTCCTTTGGTTCGGAGGCGATCTTCTGGTCCTGTTTCAACTCTCCGGGCAGGCGGCCCGCCAATCATCGGGCGGTGGATGGACTCCTCCGATCGCCTTGGTTGACCCGCGGATCATCCGTTTGGTTGATTGGGCCCGGATGGCGCGGAACTAGGGCAAAAATGCCGGCGGCCGAGGCTAGGCTGGAGAGCATGCAGGGAGACGATTTGCCGCAAGCCACCGCAAAGCCTGCGCCGCAGGCCCAGCACGGTGACGCGCATCAGCCGAGTGGCTCCGCGGTGATTCTGCGGGTCCTGCGCGTGAGCTTGCACGTGGGATTCGCGGTGCTCTTATTGGTGGCGGTGGTGAGGCTTGCTGTCGCGGGCCTTTCGCCTTTCACCACCGGGGCAGGCCTCGGCCTGGCGCTGCTACTGGCGGCCGTCTATCTCTTGGGGACGGTTCTTGAAAAGCGACATGCCGCCAATTCCGGGCGTTTCGATCCGAAGCCATACGCGCGCTGGTGGCTCGCCGTCGTAGGTTTCCTGTGGCTGCTGCTCATGCTCATCAGTCCGGACTTCGCTTGGATGGCTTTCCCGCTGTTCTTCCTGCAACTGCACATCTTGCCCCGACGCACCGCTCTCCCAGCGATAGCTGCAAGCACCGCACTCCTGGTCGCGGCAATGTGGTTCCATAATCGTGGTGCCGGGGCGGACGCCCTGCAACTCGCCATGGTCCTCGGGCCCGTCTTCGGGGCGGCCTTCGCAGTTGTCACAGGCCTGGCGTATCGGGCGCTCTACGTCGAAGCAGAGAACCAACGCCTCGCCGCCGAGGAATTGCGCCGCACCCGGGCCGAGCTGGCGCGCAGCCAGCACGACGCCGGCGTGCTGGCTGAGCGTGAAAGACTCGCCCGCGAAATCCACGACACCCTGGCGCAGGGATTCTCGAGCATCGTCCTGATGGGGCGCTCGGCGGAGAATGCCCTCGACGCCGGTGACGACGTAGCGGCCCGTGACCGCCTTCGGACCGTCCGGGAGACAGCGGCCAGCAACCTCGCGGAGGCCCGCAATTTTGTGCGCGGGCTCGGCTCTCCGGAGCTGGACGAGTCCAGCTTGGCAGACACCCTGCGGCGCCTATGCAGCAAGACCGAAGCCGAGGCAGCCGCACGCGGAGCCACATTGCGCTGCCGCTTCGAGCTCCAGGGCACGCCGCGCCCGCTGCCCAATCCTTATCGGACCACCTTGTTGCGGGCGGCGCAGTCTTCCCTGGCGAACGTGTGGGCGCACGCCCACGCGGGCACCGCCGTCGTCACCTTGTCGTTTCTGGACGCCGAAGTGACCATGGACGTGTTCGACGACGGCGCGGGCTTCGATCCCGCAGCGGCCGCTGCCGCGGCAAGCCGCGGTGACGGAACCGGCGTCGGGCTCAAAAGCCTCCGCGAGCGGCTCGCGGCCCTTGATGGAAGCCTCGACGTCGAGTCGGCTCCCGGGGAGGGAACGGTGGTGGCGGTCCGGCTGCCCCTGGGTGCGGGCAACCCCGTTCCGGAAGCGGCCTCATGACCAAAAACATCCGGGTCTTGCTTGTTGACGATCATCCCGTGGTCCGCGCAGGGCTTCGGGCCATGTTGGGCGACTTGGAAGGAGTCCACGTCGTGGCGGAAGCGGCCGACGGCGGGGCCGCATTGGCGGAACTGTCGAAGCTCCACACTCTCGGCGAACCCGTGGACGTGGTTCTCATGGACTTGCAAATGGGCTCGGGGATGGACGGCGTCACGGCCACCGGCAAGATCAAAGCCGGTGAAGCAGGGACTCCCCCGCCGCCGGTCCTGATCCTGACCACATACGACAACGACGCCGACATCCTCGCCGCGGTGGAAGCCGGAGCCAGCGGATACATGCTCAAGGATGCGCCGCCGGAACAAATCCGCGAGGCCGTGGTGTCCGCGGCAGCGGGCCAGACGGCCCTTGCACCCGAGGTCGCGGCGCGGCTCATGGGCAGGATCCGCAATCCGGTGAACGCCTTGAGTGCCCGTGAAGTCCAGCTCGTCGAGCTCCTTGCCACCGGCATGAGCAACCGGGCCATGGCGAGGCAACTCTTCATTTCCGAGGCCACGGTCAAGACACATTTGGTGCATATCTACGGCAAGCTCGGCGTCGACAACAGGACCGCGGCCATCGCGGTGGCGACCCAACGCCGGATCATCCGGAGCCCCGAGGATCCGCGCGGCCCGGCGCGAGCCTGAACCATCACAAACCTGGACCATCACAAAAGCGCAACGTGGTGTGCTTTGGATCATTCCTGTCGGTTCAAGAAGGCATAATCGTGCAAATGGGGAAAACTAAGAATATTGTCCTGGCGCTTACCGCCCTGATGATTGCCGGCTCGCTGTCTGCTTGTGATGACGGCCGCTCCGGGGCGGAGGGCGCGGCCAAGCAACTCGCCTCGTCTCTGGCAGCGCTCGACGTCGGATCGCTTGCCGTGGACGGCAAAGATGCCGCAGCGGCAAACGAGCAGCTCAAGGCGGTGTTTGCGGCCCTCGATCCGGCCAAGCCTTCCGTTGAAAGCGGCGCGGTGAAGCTCGACGGCGACAAAGCGACCTTCCCGCTCAACTTCACGTGGAAGATCGGGACCGCGGAGTGGAAGTACACCTCCCAGGCAGCGCTGAAGAAATCGGGCGACAAATGGGCCGTCCAATGGGCGACGACCCTCTTGGAGCCGGACCTGAAGGAAGGCGAAGTCCTCGACAAAGCGATCACTCCCCCGGCCAGGGCTGAAATCCTGGGCGCCGGGGACGCCAAATTGATCAGCTACCGTCCCGTGGTCTACGTCGGCATCGACAAAACCACGATCGGATCCGCGGATCCTGCTGCTTCGGCCGCGAAACTCGCACAAGTTGTCGGCGTGGACGAAGCCGCATACGTGAAACAGGTCCAGGCATCGGGTCCGCAGGCTTTTGTCAGCGCCATAACCCTGCGTCAGGACGGCCGGCCGATCACGGACCAGCAGATTGCTGCGATTCCCGGTGCCCGCGCCATTCCTGATTCCCTGCCTTTGGCGCCCACGCGCACTTTTGCCCGAGCAGTGTTGGGCAGCGTGGCTGAGGCAAGCGCCGAACAGATCCAAAAGGCCGGAGGGGCCCTCAAAGCGGGGGACGTCGTCGGGACCGGCGGCCTGGAGGAACAGTACGACGCCCAGCTCCGTGGCCAGGATGGAGTCTCCATCAAGGTCCGGCCACCAGGCATGACCGACGACCAGCTCAAGGCAGCCAAACCGGATCCCCGCCGGGTCCTTTTTTCCGTCGACACGAAGCCCGGCGATCCCCTGAAGACCACGTTGGATCCGCGCTTGCAGCAACTCGCTGAAGACACCCTGGCGGGCGTTGGCCCGGCTTCGGCAATCGTGGCGCTCCGCCCTTCCACCGGCGCCGTCCTCGCAGCGGCCTCCGGCCCCGGAAGCAACGGCTACAACACGGCAATGCTGGGCCAGTACGCGCCGGGCTCCACGTTCAAGATCGTCGACTCGCTCGCCTTGATCCGCAATGGGATGACGCCGGATTCCAAAGTTGACTGCACGCCGACAATCACCGTGGACGGTCGGACCTTCAAGAATGCCGAAGGCTATCCGGCGTCGTCGCTCGGCTCCGTTACTTTGCGTGACGCATTTGCCCATTCGTGCAACACGGCCTTCATCAGTTCACGGGACAAGGTCAGCCAAGCCCAGCTCGAATCTGCGGCACATTCCTTGGGATTGGCCGTCCAAACCCCCAAGTTGGGGACCGACGCCTTCCTAGGCTCCATCCCCGGAAACGCTGACGGCACCGAGCACGCTGCTTCGATGATTGGCCAAGGCAAGGTGCTGCTTTCTCCGCTGGCGGCGGCCGTTATGGCCGCCTCCGTGGCCCACGGCGCGCCGGTTTCGCCCCAGCTCGTCCTGAACCAGGGCTCGGTCTCCCCCTCCGCGGGTGCCACTCCGACGGCGTCCGGCTCGCCGTCGTCGTCCGCGTCTCCTGCCGCGTCCCCCCTCGCTTCGCAGCCCGACAAGCCGGTTACCCCGGCGGAGGCGGCCGCGCTGAATGACATGATGAGGGCCGTGGTGACCTCCGGCCACGCCGGTTTCCTTGCCTCGGTGCCGGGTGCTCCGGTGGGCGCCAAGACCGGGACGGCCGAATTCGGAAACGACAACCCGCCCAAGACGCACGCCTGGATCGTTGCGGTGCACGGAGACCTGGCTGTGGCAGTGTTCGTTGAAGACGGCGGCCTCGGAGCAACAACCAGCGGCCCCCTGCTCAAGTCGTTCCTGACCGCGGCCGGCTGACGGCCGCGCCGGAGGACGCTCGCAGGAGGATCGGGCATTTAGGCGCTATATGTGAGCGGGCGTCGTTGGAAAACGGGAGATACGTGAGCGGGCGTCGATGACGCCGGCGGCACCTGGAAACCCTCTGGACAGGCCATCCGGGCGGATGCACAATTAATTCAACGCTTGATGAATTCTTTGCGGGAATCCTTGGGGGTGGCCATGGACCAGTTCGAAAGCACCACTTGCGTCGTCGTGGGCGGGGGTCCCGCCGGGGTGATGCTCGGACTCCTTCTGGCCCGGGCCGGCCTCGAGGTCACCGTCCTCGAAAAGCATGCCGACTTCCTTCGCGATTTCCGCGGCGATACCGTCCACCCCTCCACCATCCGGCTCTTGGATGAGCTCGGCCTCGGCGAGGGATTCCGCGCGCTGCCCCAAAGCAAACTCGGCAATTTCAAGCTCCCCACGGGCGGCAATGAGGTGACCCTGATCGACTTCGATCGCCTCAAGCCACCCTACGATTACGTAGCCATGGTTCCGCAGTGGGACCTCCTGAATTTCCTGGTGGATGCCGCACGGGAAGAGCCGCAGTTCACGATCCGGATGAACACCGAGGCCACTGATCTGCTGTACGACGACGGCGGGAAGGTCGCCGGGGTGGCGTACCGCACCTGGGACGCCGCGTCCGGCGTCGAAACCGGCACGGGAGAGCTTCGCGCGACGCTGACAGTGGCATGCGACGGCCGCAGTTCGGTGATCCGGCATAAAGCAGGGCTTATCCCCCGGGAGTTCCCCGTGCCGTTCGACACATGGTGGTTCAGGCTCTCCAGGCGCGCGGACGAACAGGAGCGGCTGGCCTCGATCATGCCCCGATTCTCTGGCTCCGATGTGCTCCTCAGCCTGACCCGCAAGGACTTCTACCAGATCGCCTACATCGCGGAGAAGGGCAAGGATCCGCAAATACGTGCCGAAGGGGTGGAGAGTTTCCGTGCCCGCGTGGCCCGCATCCGCCCGGACCTGGCGGACCGCGTGGACGAAATCGGATCCATGGACGATGTCCATTTGCTTGATGTGAAGCTCAACCGGATCAAGCCGTGGCACAAACCAGGCCTCCTCCTCATCGGCGACGCCGCCCACGCCATGTCCCCCGCAGGTGGCGTAGGGATCAACCTGGCCATCCAGGACGCTGTCGCCGCGGCCCAGCGTATCGCCCGCCCCTTGCTTCAGGGCACCCTCGGCGAGGCCGAGCTCGCTTCAGTGCAGAAGCGGCGCTGGTTCCCCACGGTGGTGATCCAGAATATGCAGCTCCTCATCCAGAAGGCGGTCTTCAGCCCCGCAGTTAAAGGCCAGTTGGCGGGACCGCCGGGTCCGCTGGTCTTCATCGCACGCCACGTGCCCTGGTTCCGGAAACTTCCGGCCCTCATGATCGCCTTCGGCCCCCGGCCGGAGCACGCCCCGGACTTTGCCCGCCGGAAAACCGCCGCGACCCGGAAACCGGCATGAGCCGGGGTCGCACGCCGTCGTCGTCCAAGCGCCGGGGCCAACAATCCAGCGCTACCTCACTGGCGCCGTTACCGGCGAACGGCCGGTCTTGCCGGGCGAAACGGGCAACTGAGGAGTCCCACGTGGTCCGTGGGAAGATTGGGCGGTGGCCCATATTGACGTTTCAGGCATCGACTACTTCCTCTCCGACGGCACCCAGCTGCTCAACGGCGTGACCTTCAAGGTCCCGGACGGCAGCAAAACAGCCCTGATCGGGCCCAATGGAACCGGCAAGACCACCCTGTTCAAGATCATCGCCGGCGACCTCACGCCCGACGAAGGAGTGGTGGGCCGTTCCGGCACCATGGGCATCATGCGCCAGTTCGTCGGCCAGGTCCGCGATGAATCAACCGTTCGTGACCTGCTCGTTTCAGCGGCGCCGCCGGCCCTCGCCGCGGCTGCCAAGGCAGTCGACGAGGCGGAGCTCGCCATGATGGAGCACGACGACGAGCCCACCCAGATGCAGTACGCGCAAGCGATCGTGGACTGGGGAGACGCCGGAGGGTACGACGTCGAGACCGTGTGGGACGAGGTCTGCATGGCCGCACTGGGCATCCCGTTTGACCGCGCGCAGCACCGCCCGGCGTCGAGCCTTTCGGGCGGCGAGCAAAAGCGGCTGGTGCTTGAGGCGCTCTTCTCCGGCCCGGACCAGCTGCTGCTCCTGGACGAACCGGATAACTACCTAGACGTTCCCGGGAAGCGCTGGCTCGAAAGCAAACTCAACGAATCCAAGAAGACGGTCTTCTTCATCAGCCACGACCGCGAGCTGCTCAACAACGCCGCGGGCCGCATCGTGACGCTCGAGCCCGGCATCAACGGTGCCGGCGCCTGGGTCCACGGCGGCGGATTCGGCACCTATGTGGATGCGCGTATCGACCGCAACGCGCGGTTCGAGGAACTGCGCAAGCGCTGGGACGAGGAGCACCTGAAGCTCAAGGAACTCGTGAACATGTACAAGACCAAGGCCGCGTTCCGCTCGGACATGGCCAACAAGTACCAGGCCGCGCAGACCCGCCTCGCCAAGTTCCTGGAAGCCGGTCCGCCCGAGGCGCTGCCGCTGGAGCAGAACGTGCACATGCGCCTCAAGGGAGGCAGGACAGCCAAACGTGCCGTGGTGGCTGAAAAGCTTGAACTCACGGGCCTCATGAGGCCGTTCTCCACCGAGATCTGGTTCGGCGACCGCGTGGGCGTCCTCGGTTCCAACGGCTCGGGCAAGAGCCACTTCCTGCGGCTCTTGGCAGCCGGCGGCACGGATCCCGAGCGTGAGCACCTGCCGGTGTCCGACGTCGAGATCGCTGAAGTCCCGCACGAAGGAACCGTGAAACTGGGTGCCAGGATCCGTCCGGGATTCTTCGCGCAGACCCATTCCCGTCCGGACCTCCTTGGTCGGACGCTCCTGGACATCCTCCACCGAGGCGACGAACACCGTTCCGGGCTGGGCCGCGAGGCCGCCTCCGGCGCGCTTGACTCCTACGGGCTGGTGGGCTCCGCCGAGCAGAAGTACGAGTCGCTCTCCGGAGGGCAGCAAGCCCGCTTCCAGATCCTGCTCCTCCAGCTGTCAGGTGCCACGCTCCTGCTCCTGGACGAACCCACGGACAACCTGGACCTCCACTCGGGCGAAGCCCTGGAGCGTGCAATCGACGCGTTCGAAGGTACCGTCCTGGCTGTCACGCACGATCGCTGGTGCGCCAAGTCGTTCGACCGCTTCCTGGTCTTCGGTTCCGACGGCAAGGTCTACGAATCCGCCGAGCCGGTCTGGGACGAGTCCCGGGTGGAGCGGGCGCGCTAAATCTGGCCCTTAGTGGGGTTCCACGGCGCCCGCGTGCGGTCGACTTCCGTGCGGACGCAACGATGTGTACGATCGTACGCATGGCCGATTACTTCGCAGGCGACCCCCGCACGAACCGTGAACGAATGCTCGCAGGTGACCTCTATATTTCCGACGATCCCGAAAGTGCCAAGGAATCGCAGCGAGCTGTCGTCCTCCAGTCGAAGTACGCCGCCGCCTACGTCGAGGATCCGGACGCCGCACGGCCCATCCTCGAAGAGCTCCTGGGAAGCCTCGGCGATGAAGCCCACATCAAGCCGCCGCTCTACGTTGACTACGGCACCTACCTCACAGTGGGCGCGCGGACCTTCATTAACTACAACCTGACCGCCCTGGACGTTGCCCCGATCACTATTGGGGAAGATTGCCAGATCGGGCCTAACGTCCAGCTCCTCACGCCGACCCATCCCGTGGAACCGCAGCCTCGCCGGGACCGGCTGGAGGCGGCAGAACCTATCACCATCGGAGACAACGTCTGGCTCGGCGGCGGAGCGATCGTCCTTCCGGGAGTGAGCATCGGGGACAACTCGGTGATTGGTGCGGGCGCCGTGGTGACCAAGGACATTCCCGCCAACTCGCTTGCCGTAGGGAATCCGGCCCGCGTTATCCGGGAGATTTGACCATGGCCTCCAGGCGTTTTGATCCGGAACGCAGGGATAGGATCATCGACGCCGCCCTGGACGTGATCGCGACCCAAGGCGTTGCGGGCGCTTCGCACCGCAAGATCGCCGAGCACGCGGGAGTTCCGCTGGGCTCGATGACGTACCACTTCGTCAGCATGGACGAGCTCCTGACGGAGGCGTTCAGGCGTTTCGCAAACTCGATCGCCGACCGCTTCGACCAGCAGTTCGGTGAAGCGGCGGACGTCGACGGCGCCCGGCAGGCTGTGGTGGACTTGATCCACCTCGACTTGCTGGATTCCCAGCGGGACCTGGTCCTGACGCACGAGCTCTATACGCTCGCCGCCAGGAAGCCGGTGTTCCGCCGGATCACGCGGGACTGGATGGCCCGGAGCAGGAGGGCCCTGGGGTTGCATTTCGACCCCGAGACCTGCAGGATGCTCGATGCCTTGATCGAGGGACTCTTCATCCACGCCGCCCTTGACATCGAACCGCATGACCGGGCTATCGCCGTCGAGGCCGTTGCCCGCATTACCACCCCGAGCGAAGCCCACCTCGCTCGGGAAACCAAAGAACCGAACCCGACGTGAATATCTCTGTGGAAGTTGTGACCGTAAGACCACCAGCACCAAAACCGTCCAAAACGTGAACGGCGCCGCAATCGCCACTTTCCTGGTCTTCGGCATGAACGGTCTGGTCTTTGCCAGTTGGGCAGCCCGCATTCCTGCCGTGATGGAGGCCTTGAGCCTCGGCTCGGGGCAGATGGGCACCCTGTTGCTGTGCACCGCCGTCGGGTCCCTTGTGGCGCTGCCTTCCGCGGGCTGGGTGGTCGGCAGGATCGGTACGGCGCACACCATTCGTTCCGCCGGAATGCTCGTTGCCGTCGCAGGCACTGCCGTCGCCTTCTCGCTCATGGCCGGTACCGTCGCGGGGACCGCCTTGGCGCTGTTCTTCTTCGGCGTGGGGATCGGTTTATGGGATGTGTCCCAGAACATCGAGGGGGCCCACGTCGAACACCGGCTCGGGCGAACCATCATGCCGCAGTTCCACGCGGCCTTCAGCGGCGGCGCCTTTGTGGGCGCCTTGATCGGCGCGTGGCTTTCGGAGATCGGGGTCGGGCTGCCGGAGCACCTGCTGGTGATCGCCGGCGTCGTGGTGGTGTTGATGCTGATCGCGCCGCGTTACTTCATGCCCCATGAATCCGCAACGGCAGTGCCCGACGGCGGCGCGCCGTCTGTCAACGGTCCCTCGGCCTGGCGGGACTCACGCACTCTGTTGATCGGCGTGGTGGTGCTCGGCGCGACCCTCACGGAAGGCGCCGGAAACGACTGGATCGCCAAGGCGACGGTGGACGGCCTGGATGCTTCCGAATCGACCGGCGCCCTCTTGTTCGCGCTGTTCGTGGCCGCGATGACCCTAATGCGGTTTTTTGGCGGCCGCGCGATCGACCGCTTCGGGCGGGTTGCGGTGCTTCGGGCAAGCATGGCTGCCGCTGCCGTGGGGCTGGCACTCTTCGTCTTCGCGGGAAGCCTCATCCTTGCCGGGGCGGGTGCCGCGCTGTGGGGTATCGGCGCTGCCTTGGCGTTCCCGATGGGCATGTCCGCCGCCGCCGACGACCCGAAGCACGCTGCCGCACGGGTCTCGGTAGTCTCCACAATCGGCTACATCGCGTTCCTCGCCGGTCCTCCGCTCCTCGGCTACTTGGGCGACCACACCGGAATCCACATGGCTTTGCTGGCCATAGGCGTTCCGATCCTGATTGCCTTGTGGTTGGCCGGCGCCGCGAAGCCGCTCGTTAAAGAGAACTGACCCGCAGCCGTCGCCTCAAAGCGACAACTGCGAGCCAGTCGGTGACCAAAAGGCCTACGGAGCTGACGTGGCGGGCGCCGACGGAATTGCAGTCGGCGACGCTCCGTTGCTGGGAGCGCCGCTCTGCCGGTTCCGGCCTTGGCCGCCGTTGAAGTTCTGGAACTGGCCACGGCCAGGACGGGTCTGTCCCGCGTCCATTGCCTTCGTGACGCCGACGCCGGCAAAGAACCCGACGGCAACCAGCAGGATGGCGAGGAGGATCTGCGTCAGTCGACCCATCTGGAAACGCTTCTTGGGCACGAACGGCTCCGAGGCCTGGGGCTGGCCCCAACCCTGCGCGGGGGGTTCCTGGCCGGTGGCCTGGAGAACCGCGGTCGGCTGTCCCGCGTTGGGGTATTGGGTGTAGGGCTGCTGGGGCTCCGGCTGGTTCATGGGGCCGGGCTCCGGTGCTGAATAGGACATTTATCGATCTCCTGTTGGCTGTTTCTTTTAAGTGCTGGGAGTAGGACTGTGGCGGCTATTCGTACCGCAGGGCGTCGATCGGCCGGAGTTTCGCGGCTTTGTTGGCCGGGTAGATTCCGAAAATCAAGCCGATCGCGGCTGATACCAGGAAGGACAGCCACACGGTCCACCACTGGACTTCGGGTTGGGTTCCGAGCAGGGGAAAGGCGCTGCCGATGTAGCCGGCGGCAATGCCCAGAACCCCGCCGATAAGCGAAATGATGAGCGATTCGATCAGGAACTGGCTCACGATGCTGCCCCGCGAGGCTCCGATCGCCTTGCGGATACCGATTTCGCGGGTACGTTCCGTGACCGTGACAAGCATGATGTTCATGACGCCGATTCCGCCCACCAGGAGCGAAATTCCGGCCACGGCGCCCAGGAGGACGGTCAGCGTGGCCGTGGTGTTGGTGGCCGTAGTGAGGATCTGCGCCTGGTTCCGCACTTGATAGTCACGGTTTGCAGAGGTGACGTTGTGCCTGGCATCGAGGATCATCTGAACCTCGTTCTGGGCCTGGTTCATCACGTCCGCTGACTTCGCTTGGACGCTGATGGATGCGAGGGACGGCGAATATCCGGTGAACTTGTCCTGGGCTGCACTGTAGGGGATCACCACAATGTCATCCGGATCGTTGAGGCCCGAGGAGCCCTTTTGAGCCAGGACGCCGGAGACCACGAAGTTCTGGCCGTTGAGGGCGATTGTCTGCCCCACCGCCGAGGTGACCGAGCTCCCCACGAGGTCCTGCGCCACGGTGTTTCCGATCACGGCCACGGCGGTACCGTTGCTGGCGTCACCTTCGCTGAAGTAGGACCCTGCGGCGAGCGTGTCGTTCGAAATGGAAAAGTACGACGGCGTGGTCCCCACGAATGTTGCGACCGCGTGGGTTGCGTCCTGGTAGGTGCCCGTGACGTTCTGTGCCGTGACCACCGGCGCCGTTGCGGCGACGTCGGGGGCCATGACGGGGTCAGTCAGCGCGGCCATGTCCTGGAGCGTGAGGTTGGTGCCACGGGACCGTGGACCTGTGACGGCTTGTCCGCCGCCTGCGGCGCGGCCGCCCGCCGTCGTCTGGCGGCTCACCGTGAGCACGTTGGTTCCCAGTTTGCCGATCTGGGATTTGATGGCGTTGGAGGTTCCGGCGCCGACGGCCAGCAGGATGATGACGGAGGCGATGCCGATCAGGATGCCCAGGGTGGTGAGGATGGAGCGCATCTTGTTGGCCATCACCCCTGTCAGGGCGAAGCGAATGGATTCGGCGATCATCATGCCGGGACCGCCGTCGCTACCGGGTGGGCGTGGACGTCCCGAAGCCGGTGGTCCTCAATGATGCGCCCGTCCTGGAACCGCACAACCCGGTTGGCCCGCGCCGCGACGTCGGCCTCGTGGGTGATCATGACGATGGTCCGGCCGTTGGCGTGCAACGACTCGAAGAGATCCAGGATTTCGTGCGAGGACTTGGTATCCAGGGCTCCCGTAGGCTCGTCGGCCAGCAGCAGCACCGGGTTTGTCACGAGTGCGCGGGCGATGGCAACGCGCTGCTGCTGTCCACCGGAGAGCTGTGAAGGCTTGTGGTCGGCCCGTTCGGCCAAACCCACTGAGCCGAGCACTTCCAAGGCCCGCTCGCGCCGTTCCTTGCGGTGCACTTTGGCGTAAGCGAGCGGCATGGCGACGTTGTCCACTGCCCGCGTGCGAGGTATCAGGTTGAAGTTCTGGAAGACGAAGCCGATTTTCCGGTTGCGGATCTGGGCGAGCTGGAATTCGTCCAAGGTGCCGGTATCGATGCCGTCCAGGCGATAAGTCCCCTGGGTGGCGCCGTCGAGGCAACCGATGATGTTCATCATGGTGGACTTTCCGGAGCCCGAGGCACCGATGATGGCCACGAAGTCGCCCCGGTCGATGGAGATGCTGACGGAATCAAGTGCCCGTACTTCGGCCTCCCCTTTGCCGTAGATCTTGCTCACGGAGTCCAGTTGGATGACGGCGTCGTTCACGGTTTCTTACCCGCCATTTCCGCGGTTGCCACCGGTGCCGCCAGTAAAGCCGGAACCGCCTGCGCCACCGAATCCACCCGTACCGCCAAATCCGCCCGTCCCGGTCCGTCCAGTGCCGCCGGTGGTGTCCAGGGTGGAGGAGATGGCTGGGAGTTCGATCTGATCGCCCGCGCTAAGTCCGGTGAGCACCTGGGTGCGGCCGTTGTCCGTGATCCCGGTGGTGATGGTCACCGGCGTCGCGGTCCCGTTCTTCATCACGTTGACGGTCTGTTTGGTTCCGGTGGTGGTGATGGCCAGCGACGGCACGGTCAGCGCGTTCTTGGCGGTGGCCGTGGTAACCGTGATGTTGGCGCTCTGCCCGAGTCGCAGGGCAGCCGGAGGGTTCTTGATGGAGATCGTCACCGGGTAGCTGACCACATTGTTAGTGGTTGTGGCGTTCTGGGCAATCGCGGTGATGGTCCCGGTGACCGGTGCCGCGGAGGGGTCGGTCTTGAGTGCCGGGAAGGTGAAGGTGGCTGAGTCGCCGGTCTTCATGGCGGCAATGTCCGATTCGGCGAAGTTGGCGATGACCTGCAGGTGCGCCGTGTCGCTGATCGTGATGAGACCGGAAGACGATGTGCTCGCGGCGCTTGTGGAAGCGCTGCTGGAGGAACCGGAGGCTCCTGAGGAACCGGAACCCGCGGATCCGGAAGCGGATGAGCTGGAGCTGCTCCCGGCGTTGCCTCCGACAACCGCGTTCACGGCGGTCACCGTACCCGAAACCGGGGCGGCGAGGGAGCAGGACGCAAGGTTCTTCGTCGCGGTGTCAACGGCGATCTGGGCAGATGTCGTGTTGGACGTGGCGCCGCCACCGTTTTGGGCGGAATTGAGGGCGGTTGCGGCCGACGCAAGTTGCTCTTTGTCCTTGAGGGTCGAGCTGGCTTGCTGGTTGGCTGCCTGGGTCAGCGCTTGGTTGTCCTTCGCCAGCTGAGCCTGCGCCGCGGTGAGGGCGGACTGGGCTGCCTGGTTTTTCGGCTGGGCAGTGGCGGTGGCCTGCGCAGAAGAGACAGCTGCGTTGTCGTTGTTTACTGCTGTTTGCGCGGCGGCCACGGCACTGGCTTGCTGGCTCGCGTCCAAGTCGGCCGTCTGTTGGGCATTGGCCAGGCTCTGGCTCGCAGATGCTACCTGGTTGCTGGCTGAGGCCTGCTGTTGGTTTGCCTGAGCCGCGGCGGAATCCAGCTGGGCCTGTGCCACTGCCAGGGCGTTCTGGGCGTTCGTCGGATCAATGGTGACCAGCACTTGCCCGGCGGTGACCTGCTGACCGGTCACCGCGGAGACCGTGGCGATGGGCCCCGTGCAGTTCTGTGCATTGATGACCGTGGTGCTTGCGGGCGAAACGTTACCGCTGGCGGTGGACACCGCGGTGAGGTCCGCTGTGCTGACCGCGACGGTGCGTGCGGTGGTGTCGGAGGCGGTTTGCGGCGCGCCGTTCAACACGAAGAAGGCACCGGCGGCAATGCCGACTACGGCCACCCCGATGCCGCTGTTGATGAGTTGAGGCTTTGAGAGCATGCCCGAAGACTATGGTCGTTGCCTTGGAGCATGCCGAGAGCTTCCTGATGGTTTACCCTACGCGACACCCTGCCCTGCGGGTCGCTTGCTCCGTGCCCGAGGCGGGTAAATGATCCCCGCCATCCCCACATCCTAACCCCCTCGCCGGTAGTCTGGTGGGATGCGAAGCACGCTGCAATGGGGGTCGCGCCGGATAGGGCGACTGGATCGGGCGGCCGTCCGCCTGGTCTCGCGGTGGCCCGAAGGCCGGCATGACGACGTCTTGAAAAGCCTCTCGAGGGCCGCAACCAAGGGCAAGCTCTGGTTCGCGGTGGCAGGCGTCTGCGCGGCATTTCCGGGCAAGCCCCGCAATGCGGCGATCCACGGACTCCTGGCCCTCGGTGTTGCCTCGGCCGTCACCAACCTGGGATTCAAGACGCTTCTTCCGCGGACCCGGCCATTGCCCGAACTGCTTCCGGCTTTCCGCTTTGTCAATCCGCAGCCCACAAGTTCCTCCATGCCTTCGGGTCATTCGGCTTCTGCCGTGGCGTTCACGCTTGGCGTCGCGCTGGTGGATCCCCGACTTGGCGTAGCCTTGGCTCCCGTTGCGGCTGGCGTGGCGTACTCCCGGATTCATACCGGCGCCCACTGGCCCTCGGACGTGGTGCTTGGCTCGGCGATAGGAGCCGGAGCGGCCCTCTTGACGCGAAGATGGTGGCCCGCCCGGCCTCCAATTCCGGCCACGGACCGTTCTGCGGCGGAAGCGCCTGCAGTCGGCGACGGCGAGGGGCTCAGTATTGCGGTCAATGCCCTTGGCGGTTCCTACTCGCCCGAGACCGAGACGCAACTCCGGGAAATATTCCCCAATTCGCATATAAGCCTGATTTCGGACGGCGACGATGTGGTTGCCGAAATCCGGGCCGCAGCAACTCGGCCCGGGACAAAGGCCTTGGGGGTGTGGGGCGGTGACGGAACCGTCGGCGCCGCGGCGGCCGCCGCCGTCGAGCACTCTTTGCCGTTGCTGGTGCTCCCGGGCGGAACGCTCAACCATTTCGCACGCGACGTGGACGCCCGATCCCTCGAAGGGGCACTCAAAGCCGCCAAAACGGGAACGGCAGCATGGACGGACCTGGGGCATGTGAGCGCGGCCCGCGGCATCGACGGCCAGGCCGGGACAACAGAGCTCATGATGCTCAATACGGCGAGCGTGGGTGTCTATCCCAACCTGGTGCGGAGGCGCGAACGGCTGCAGCCCGCCCTAGGGAAGCCCCTCGCTGGACTCGTCGCAGGCCTGCGCACGTTCGCCGCGGCAAGGCCCACCACCCTCCGGATCGACGGTGTCCCCCACAAGTTGTGGATCCTCTACCTGGGCCGTGGCCGCTACTACCCGCGCGATCTGGCGCCGTTGATGCGTCCCGTTCTTGACGACGGGGTGCTTGACATCCGCATGGTCACTGCCGATGAGCCTTTTGCGCGGTTGCGGCTGCTGTGGGCGGTCCTCACCGGAACGGTGGGTACGTCCAAGGTGACCCACTTCGCGGAGGCGGCGGAACTCAGCATCGAGGGGTCCGGCGAACCGTTGGTCATAGCGGTCGACGGCGAGCCGTTGCCCGGTGTGCGGAACGCGCAGTTCACCGTGAAACGCCGGGCGCTGCGGGTGTATTCGCCGCTTTCCTAGTGCATTCCTAGTGCTTTCCTAATGTTGAGGAGCCGTGCATGTTGAAAGCACCAGCCGGCATCATCCATAGGGACTACCCTGAGCGGCCCCTGAATCATCCCTGAGACCGGCGAATTCTGCTGGGTCGGTGACTAGCGTTGTAGCTACAGTCACCACCTAGCTGCAGCAAGCGGAGGGAACGCTTCCATGATTGAGGCAACAGGCTTGAGGAAGGTCTACGGCGCAAAGACAGCCGTGGACGGAATCAGCTTCACCGTACAGCCCGGGAAAGTCACGGGCTTCCTTGGCCCGAACGGCGCCGGCAAGTCCACCACCATGCGCATGATCATGGGTCTTGACCGTCCGACGTCCGGAGACGTCATCGTCAACGGCCGGCATTACTCCCAGCACAAAGCCCCGCTCCACCAAGTCGGAGCGCTGCTCGATGCCAAGGCGGTGCACACCAGCCGCAGCGCCTACAACCACCTGCGCGCCATGGCCGCAACCCATGGGATTCCGAACTCGCGCGTTGCGGAAGTCATCGAGATGACCGGCCTCACCGCGGTCGCCAAGAAGAAGGCCGGAGGGTTCTCCCTGGGCATGGGCCAGCGGCTTGGCATCGCCAATGCGCTCCTGGGCGATCCCCAGACGCTCATCCTCGACGAACCGGTCAACGGCCTGGATCCCGAGGGTGTCCAGTGGGTCAGGAACCTCGCACGCTACCTGGCAAGCCAAGGCAAGACGATCTTCATTTCCAGCCACCTCATGTCCGAGATGGCCCAGACCGCGGACCACCTGATTGTGATCGGTCGCGGCAGGATCATTGCCGACACCACGGTGGAAGCGCTGATCGAGAGCCAGTCCCGCAAGCGCACTTTGGTCCGTACCGCGGAGACCACGCGCTTGTCCGAGTTGTTGGCCCGCGACGGTGTCCGGGTGGAGCAGAACGAGCGTGAAACCCTCGAAGTGTACGGGGTCGAGCCGCTCCGCATCGCCGAGCTGGCCCTCGACAACCGGGTGCTGGTTTACGAGCTCACTCCGCTGACCTCCTCGCTGGAAGAGGCCTACTTCCAGCTGACCAAGGACGAGGTGGAATACCACTCGCACATCACCGGTGGACCGGCAGCGCCGGGCGGGCCCCTGAACGGAAGCCCCGCCGTCGGCGCCACATCCGCTGCCACCATGGAAGGGATCCAGTCATGAGCACGCCAACCATCAGCACGAAACATGCGACCCCGTCAGCCGGGACCGGTGGCGTCACTTTCCTCCGGGTGCTGAACTCCGAGGCCATCAAGTTCCGGACCCTCATGAGCACCAAGCTCCTGTTGGTCCTGACCTTCGTGGCCATTGTCGGCATCGGCCTCTTGTCCGCCCTGGTCCGCTGGAACTTCATCAACCAGATGGTCGAAGTCGGCCGGCAGGGCCACAAGGAATCGGTCCAGCAAGCCGTCGACTCCTTCCCGCCGGGTTCGGGGTTCAGCCTCTACAACCTGCCGAACGCCGGACTCAACATCGGCATCCTCGTCCTGGGTTCCCTGGCCGTACTCTTCATTGCCTCCGAGTACGCCACCGGCATGATCCGGTCAACCATGAACGCGGCACCGGGGCGGCTCTCCACCTTCGGTGCCAAAGCCGTGGTCCTGGTTGTGGTGTCCTACGTCCTTTCGGTTGTCGCCGGCACCGTGACCTTCCTTTTGGCTTCGCCCATGTTTGCCAACTTCGGCCTTGACCTCGGCTGGAACACGGATGGTGTCCTCTACAGCGTCTTCACCGGCGGCCTGTACGTCGCGGGCGTCGCGCTGATCGGACTCTCGCTCGGAACGCTGCTGAAGAACTCGGCGGGCGGTATTACCGTCCTGGTGGGCATCATGTTCGTCCTCCCGTTCGCAGGGCAGTTCCTCAGCTTGGCACCGGGAGAATTTTGGAAGTACGTCCCGCAGTACCTGCCCAGTGAGGCCGGTGGCCGCTTCTTGTCGATCGGCCACGTAGACGGCACCCTGGATCCGTGGGCGGGCGGCCTCGTGTTCCTTGGCTACGTCATCTTGTTCATGGTTCCGGCCCTCATTGCACTCAAGAAGCGCGACGTCTGATTCGCGATCGTTTGGATTCGGTTCCAGGGACGCCCACTCCAGGCAAGGCCACTAGGCTCAAGCCATGAGTGAAGAGTTGCCGGCAAAGGACGCGTCGGCCCACGTGGCCGAGGCGTCCTTTGCTGAAATCACGCTGCGCCGCCGTGGCAGGATCCGCCGCTATCTTTTTGAGCACCCGCGCGTCATGGACGCGGTGGTCGTGCTGTGCTATTCGCTGTTGGCCTTGCCCACGTTCATCGGCTCCATCCTGGATGGCAAGTGGCTCGCCGCCGTACTGCTCATTGCCATTGCCGGAGTCCTCTTCCTTCGACGCCGCAATCCGCTCAGTGTCACGGCGGCCGTTGCGGTCCTCGAAGTGGCGGTGACGCTGTTGAATCCCTGGGGTTCGAACGTCTCTGCGGGATTGTGGTTCGCGCTGTATGCGGTGGCCGTGGCGAGGACCCGGACCTTTGCGTTGACTGTCTTCGGCGCGGCGAGCCTGCCGCTGACGCTTGTCTATCTCTTCATGTGGACTGCACCGGCGGCACCTGCCAACGGTGAGCCGCTTCCGGAGAATTTCCACCTCATCAGCAACATCGCTGCGGCTGCCAGCATCATGTTGTCCAACCTGATCGCCACCGGCATCGGCATCTCGGTGCGGCAGCGGCGAGAGCATGAGAACGAAATCAGGGCCTGGGCTGCCCGCACGGCCCGCCTGGGTTCCGTCACCGAACGCAACCGGATCGCCCGGGAGATGCACGACGTCGTAGCCCACTCGCTAACGGTCATGATCAGCCTCTCGGACGGAGCCGCCGTCGTGGTCAAGAAGGATCCGCAGCGCGCAGGTGAGGTGCTCGGCGAACTTTCCCGCACCGGCAGGGCTGCTCTGGCCGACATGCGCCGCGTGCTCGGCGTGTTGCGGGTGGATTCCGTCCGCTCGGCGCCTTTGGAGCCGTTGGTTTCCGGGCACGACCTGAGCAAGCTTTTGGACGGATTCCGGACGGCGGGGCTCCCGTTGCACTATTCGCACACCGGACCGGCCCTGCCCGAAGACCCGGCGTTCCAGCTCACCATCTACCGGATCGTGCAGGAATCCCTGACCAACGTGCTCAGGTACGGGCGCTCGTTGAGCCACGTCGATGTGCGGATCGTGCGCGAAGGCGACTCGGTCACCGTTGAAGTGCTCGACGACGGCCGGGGGTCCCTGGACCCGGGAACCGAGGAGGCGGCCTTGGGAACGGGCCAGGGTATCGCGGGGATGCGTGAGCGTGCGGGAATTTATGCTGGAACCGTGGATGCCGGGCCCTGGATCCACGGCGGGTGGCGTGTCCATGCGGAGCTGAAATGGAATGGCGACAAGGGGAAATCATGACGGACGGCACTCCCACCAGGGTCCTGCTGGTGGACGACCAGCCCCTGCTGCGCATGGGCTTCCGGCTCATCCTGGAAGGCGAAGAAGACTTCGAAGTGGTGGGTGAAGCTTCCGACGGTGCCGAAGCCGTGCGGAAGGTCGGGGAGCTGGAACCGGACGTGGTTCTCATGGATGTCCGGATGCCCGCGATGGACGGAATCGAAGCCACACGGCGGATCACGGCCTCGGACTCCAGCGCCAGGATCATCATCCTGACTACTTTCGACCTTGATGAATATGCCTTTTCCGGCCTGCAGGCAGGGGCCTCGGCCTTCCTGCTGAAGGATGTTGCGCCCGCCGAGTTGGTCCAGGGCGTCCGGCTTGTGGCCAGCGGCGATGCAGTGGTGGCTCCGAGGGTTACCCAGCGGCTCCTGGAGACCTACGTCCGCGGAGGCCGCGTGCCCGGCCAGGCCGCAGCCCAGCAGCGCGATCCGCTGCTCGAAGAGTTGACGCCTCGCGAGACCGAGATGCTCGAGGCTATCGCCGGAGGCCTGTCCAATGCCGAAATCGCCCACAAGTTCTTTCTCTCGGAGGCCACGGTCAAGACCCACGTCCGGCGGATCCTCACCAAGCTGCACTTGCGCGACAGGGTCCAAGTGGTGGTCTACGCCTACGAAACCGGACTCGTGGTCCCGAGCAACCCGGATTACTAGTAACGCGGGTACTGCCTCGCAGGCGTCGTCGGAGGCCAGGGCTAGACTCGGAGCCATGCCTTCGAACTCCGCTGCAGAACACATCCAGGACCTTGGCGCGTATGTGACCGCCTCGCCGTCGAGCTTCCACGCCGTCCACGAGGCAGCTCGCCGGCTCGATGCGGCCGGTTTCACTGCCCTGGATGAACTTCAGCCATGGGAAGGCGGCGCGGGCAGCTTCTATGTGGTCCGGGATGGCGCCCTCATCGCCTGGGTGACGCCCCAAGGCGTAACTCCGACCACGGGATTCAACATCCTCGGCGCCCACACTGACTCTCCGTCCTTCAAACTCAAGCCCAAACCGACCACAGGCAAGTTCGGATGGCTCCAGGCCGGCGTGGAGGTGTACGGCGGTCCCCTCCTGAACTCCTGGCTGGACCGTGAGCTTCGACTCGCGGGCCGGCTCGTAATGCTGGACGGCACCGAGCACCTCACCGCAACCGGACCGCTCCTGCGCTTTCCGCAATTGGCCATCCACCTGGACCGGGCCGTCAACGACGGCCTCACGCTCGACAAGCAACAGCACATGAACCCCGTGTTCGGCCTGGGTGATCCCGATTCCGCGGATGTCCTGGCAATACTGGCGGAGTCCGTTGCCGGGGCTTCCGTGGATCCAGCACACATCGGCGGCTACGACATCGTCGTCGCGGACACCCAGGCTCCTGAGCAGTTCGGTGCCAGGGGCGAGCTCTTCGCTTCAGGACGGCTCGACAACCTCTCTTCAACCCACGCGGGGCTCGCGGCGCTCATTGCGCATGCGGCCGTGGGTGCTCCGGCCGGCGGCCCCATCGCGGTCCTGGCCGCCTTCGACCACGAAGAAATCGGCTCTGCCTCACGCTCCGGTGCCTGCGGACCCATCCTCGAGGACATCCTCACCCGGATCTCCGACGGACTCGGCGCCACAGCGAGTGAACGGCGCCAAGCGTTGTCGGCGTCGTTCTGTGTTTCCGCGGATGCCGGCCACGCCGTCCACCCCAACTACCCCGAACGGCACGATCCCGCCAACCGGCCCATCCTCAACGGCGGACCGCTCCTCAAGATCAACGCCAACCAGCGCTACGCCACTGACGCCACCGGCGCGGCATTCTGGGCACGACTGTGCGGCGAGGCGGCCATCCCCTACCAGGAGTTCGTCTCCAACAACGACGTCCCTTGCGGCTCAACCATCGGCCCGCTGACGGCTACCCGACTGGGGATCCGGACGGTCGACGTCGGAGTGCCCCTTCTCTCGATGCACTCGGCACGCGAGCTGTGCGGCGTTGAGGACCCGCACCACCTGGCCGCGGTGGCGGAGTTGTTCTTCCGCACGGCAATCTAGTTCAGGATGCGAGGCTCACCACGAGGTTGATGGTGGTTGCCAGGATCCCGACGCCGAAAACATAGGCGAGCAGGCTGTGCCGCAAGGCGGCAGACCGCATTGCCCTGGTGGTGATCGACGTGTCCGAGACCTGGTAGGTCATTCCGAGGCTGAATGCCATGTAGGCGAAATCCGTGTACTGCGGCGGTTCCTTTTGGTTGAATTCGATTCCACGGGGCGGCTCCTCCGTGTAGTACACCTCGGCGTAGCACAAGGTGAAGAGCGTGTGTACCAGGAGCCACGACGCCACCGCTCCGACGAGGGCCAGCAGGGCAAGCGGCGTGGATCTTCTTCCCTGGCGTGGCCGGCCGTTTGATCGGCTTCCATCGGAGTGATGACGGTCCACACGAAGACGTTGTAGACCGCCGCGGCCACTGCCCAGCCCGCGGCGGGTGCGTAGATCCACTCACCCCATATCCGGTCGCCACCGCGGCAGCGACTCCGTTCATAGACCGATCATCACACGAGGCCGAGCCGGCCTGCCGTCAGGTCGCCGACCGCGGAGCGAACATGATC
Organism: Arthrobacter bambusae; assembly: GCF_030812595.1. Taxonomy (GTDB): domain Bacteria; phylum Actinomycetota; class Actinomycetes; order Actinomycetales; family Micrococcaceae; genus Arthrobacter; species Arthrobacter bambusae_B. Next base: position 229,341 of record NZ_JAUSSZ010000003.1, on the reverse strand, counting down.
ACCGCGACCCCGAGCAGGCAGATCATGGCTCCGATGATGTCCCAGCGGTCCGGCCGGAATCCGTCAAGGAGCATTCCCCAGGCCAAGGATCCGGCGATGAACACGCCGCCGTAAGCGGCGAGAACGCGGCCGAAATGCGCGTCCGGCTGGAACGCAGCCACGAACCCGTAGATGCCCAAGGCCACGATCCCAAGGCCTGCCCACCACCAGGGCTTGGCTTCCTTGACAGATTGCCATACGAGCCACGCGCCGCCGATCTCGGCGATGGCCGCGAGGACAAAGAGGGCGATGGACTTGAAGATGGTCATGGGCTCAGTCTGCCCGAGTCCGGCGCGCTGGTTCCACGCGGGTTGCCCGCATACCCGGGTTATCCACATACGCTGCGCTGCCCATTCCGCCTTGTGGACACGCCGAATAGGCTTAGACCCGGGAAATGGACTAAGATATTGAAGTCTGTGCTGCGCCCTCCTTCCGCTTCTGGAAGAGGTCGTCAGCGCTGTTCATCGCAAATGAACCTCCTGTTACGGAAATGCCGTAACCGCTTAGCCCAAAGGAGGTGGGTTCACATATGCGTCCTTACGAATTGATGGTAATCATCGACCCCGAGGTCGAAGAGCGTACCGTAGAGCCGTCGCTTCAGAAGTTCCTCAATGTCATCACCAACGATGGTGGAACCATCGAAAAGGTTGACATCTGGGGCCGCCGTCGCCTCGCGTACGAAATCAAGAAGAAGTCCGAAGGTATCTACGCCGTGGTGAACTTCACCGCCAAGCCGGAAACCGCCAAGGAACTTGACCGCCAGCTGAGTCTCAACGAGACCATCATGCGCACCAAGATCACCCGCCCCGAAGAGCAGAAGGTCGTTGCTGAGTAATTCAGCTCCCGGCATTTCATTCTTTACCCCGCAGGAACGAACAAGGAGGCAGTAGATGGCAGGCGAAACCACTATTACGGTCATCGGTAATCTCACCAATGACCCCGAACTGCGGTTCACGCCGTCAGGTTCGGCAGTAGCGAACTTCACCATCGCTTCTACTCCCCGGACCTTCGACCGTCAGTCCAATGAATGGAAGGACGGGGAAACCCTGTTCCTCCGCGCATCGGTATGGCGCGAAGCAGCTGAAAACGTCGCCGAATCCCTTACCAAGGGCATGCGTGTGATCGTTTCCGGCCGCCTGAAGAGCCGTTCCTACGAAACCAAGGAAGGCGAGAAGCGCACCGTTATCGAGCTCGAAGTCGATGAAATCGGCCCGAGCCTGCGTTACGCCAACGCCAAGGTCAACCGCACCCAGCGCTCCGGCGGTCAGGGTGGTCAGGGCGGCTTCGGCGGCGGCAACAACAGCGGTGGCTTCGGAGGTGGCGGCGCTGGTGCAAACCAGGGCGGCAACTCCGGCGGATCGTGGGGCGGCGGCCAGTCCGCACCGCAGGAAGACCCCTGGGCTACCCCGGGCGTCAGCAATGCGGGTGGATGGGGCAACGGCCCGGATTCCGAACCTCCCTTCTAAATACTCATAAAAGTTCGACGCCGGAACCCGCCGGACGTGCCGCGAGGCACCCGGGTGGCGACCGCCGTCGAGCACCACCATCCCGTGGATCCATTCCACGGGCTCCATAGAAAAGGAGCTCCACGATGGCTAAGGCTGAACTCCGTAAGCCCAAACCAAAGTCCAACCCCTTGAAGGCCGCTGACATCACCGTCATCGACTACAAGGACGTAGCATTGCTGCGCAAGTTCATCTCCGACCGCGGAAAGATCCGCGCCCGTCGCGTCACTGGCGTCACGGTGCAGGAACAGCGCAAAATCGCCCAGGCAATCAAGAACGCCCGCGAAGTTGCTCTGCTGCCTTACTCCGGCGCTGGCCGCGGCTAAGGAAGGGATTAACTAACATGGCAAAGCTCATTCTGACCCACGAAGTAACCGGTCTCGGTGCTGCTGGCGATGTTGTCGAGGTCAAGGACGGTTACGCACGTAACTTCCTGCTGCCCCGCGGCTTCGCTCTGACCTGGACCAAGGGTGGCGAGAAGCAGGTTGAATCCATCAAGGCTGCCCGCGCTGCTCGTGCCCACGCTTCGGTTGAAGCTGCACAGGCCCAGGCTTCTGCGCTTTCTTCCAAGAAGGTCAAGCTCGTAGTGAAGGCCGGCGAGTCCGGTCGTCTCTTCGGCACCGTCAAGCCGGCTGATGTCGCTGCTGCCGTTGAGGCTGCTGGCCTCGGCTCCATCGACAAGCGCAACGTTGAACTGCCGAACCACATCAAGTCCCTTGGTTCGTACCAGGCCAACGTCCGCCTGCACGAGGACGTTTCTGCTGTGATCGACCTTGAGGTCGTTGCAGGGAAGTAATCCTTGACGTAGCTAGAAGGACCCCCGTCACCGGTTTCCGGAGGCGGGGGTCCTTTGTTTTGCCCGCCCATCCCGGTGATAGCCTGCAGCGGTGAACCTTGAAACCATGCGCACCAGGCCTTTCTCGCAAGTGGTCGCCTCGCGTTCGCTGCGCCTCCGCTGACCCGCTTCGGGCCCGTCGGGGAGGCAATCATGGATCAGTTGGCCGCTGGACTCCGACTGCCCCGCAGGGCGCTCTTGGATGCGTCGTGGCTTGTCAACGGCCCGCAATGGATCGGCGTGCTGCTCGAGTCGGCCGAGCAGGTCCTCGGCCTTGAACCGGACCTTGCGGCGTTGGGGGATATGAAGGTTGGTGTGATCGGTCCCCACGGACCGGGTACCGGCGTCGATTTCGAAGTCCGGACATTCATTCCCGGCGACGCCATGGTGGAGGACCCCGTGACGGGAAGCTTCAACGCGGGAGCGGCCCAGTGGCTCATCGGCAGCGGCCGGGCCCCGGAACAGTACGTCGCCGCTCAAGGTACGGTCCTGGGCCGGGCGGGGCGCATCCATGTCAATGCGGAGGACGGTGAGACCTGGGTGGGTGGGAGCTCGGTGATGTGCATCCAGGGAACCGTGCGGCTGTAGCAGGGGAATAAAAGCGGAGGGGCTGCCGTTTGGGGGTATAGATGCAAACGCATGTACTCTGGTTTGAAGCCATCGAACCGCCTAGCAACAGGAGATCGCCATGGAGACCCGCCGCATAACCGTCCTTTCCGCCGGACTCGGCGTACCGTCGTCGAGCAGGCTCCTTGCGGACCAGCTCGCTGCGTCGGCCAAGCGCCAGCTGGGCGATGCCGGCTACGAGGTGCGGGTAGACGTTATCGAACTCCGGGACCTGGCGGTGGATATCGCCAACAACTTCGTCACGGGCTACGCTGCACCGCGCCTCGCAGAGGTGATCGCCGGCGTCGAGGATTCTGATGGCATCATCGCCGTCACGCCCGTCTTCAGCGCCTCTTACAGCGGGCTGTTCAAGTCCTTCATCGACGTTCTGGATCCGAAGTCCCTGGATGGCAAGGCAGTTCTTCTGGGCGCCACAGGCGGCACCGATCGGCACCAAATGGTGCTCGACTACGCCATGCGCCCCCTCTTCACCTACCTTCGCACCCGCATAACCCAGACCTCCGTTTTCGCGGGGCCCCAGGATTGGGGTAACACCGACGACGGCGCGTCGCCACTTTCGGTCCGCGTGGACCGGGCGGCGGGCGAGTTGGCCCGGCTCCTGAGTGGCGAACAACCGCAGCGCAAGGCGGACGCGATGGAATCCCTGCCTTTTGAGCAGCTCCTCGCGGGGATCACGGCGGGGCGCTAGCGCCAGGCCGTCGCGTTCCTGGCGCTAGTCGTCCAGCAGCTCGATGAACTCCCGGGCCTGCTTCATGCTGATATCGGAATGCTTGGTCAGGGCCAACGCCGCGGCTTCGACGTCGCCGCTCTTGGCCAGGGTGCGGATCCGTCCGTAGATCTCGTCATTGAGCATATTGCTGCTGACTTCGCGTGTGACGTCGCCCTTGCTGACGATGGCCCGGTAACGGTAGGGGAAGCGTTCCGGTTCGTCGTCGTCGGGCATGAGGTCCTGCGGGGCGGGCTCGGGCTTGCGGAAGGGCTGCGGGTGCGCCGCAAGGGCGCCGACGGCGTCCCGGGAGGCGCGCAGGCCCTCTCCCGTGGCACTGAGGTACAGCTTGATTGCCGCCATGGCCTGACCTTGGGCGATCAGGGAATACAGCTGGCGGTGCTGGTCCTCGCTGAGCTTCGCGGCGGCCTCGCGGGCCAGCTCCACGGGATCCATGGCTGCCTTGCCCGCGGCAGCAGTCCCGCGGAGTTCCGCGGAGCGGCGCGAGAGCATACGGCTGATGACCAGCACGCCGACGACGACGGCCGCCAGGATCAAGACCGGAACGAGTAGGGATGACATGCGCTAAAGCCGATCTATGTAGTTCTTGGCGGTCAACAAGTCCGAGTGGGTTTGCTGGCGCAGGAGTTTGATGGCCTGGATCTTCTGCCCGCTGCGGACCATGCCCTGCAATTGCAAGGCGAGCTGTGGATTCAACTGCCCGTTGGGCAGGATGGGGCCGTTGTAGCCGGCTTGGCCGGCTCCCGGACCGGGCACGACATGCGCACTCAGCGCGGCCCGCGCCTGGCTGTCCTGCTGGGACTGCTGTTGCGCGTTTTGGCTCGGCCTTGTGGATGCATCGATCCGGGCCCTGGCCGCGGTTGCTGCCTGCACTTGGGCGGCCTGGTGGGCTGCCGAACGGGCGGCCAGCTCCCGTTGATAGCGCTCGGCGTCGGACAACCCTGAGTTGCGTGGCTTGAATGCCGCCGTCAGGGCCCAAATCACAGCCACGAGGATGACCGCGGGCATTGCGACCAGCAGTACATCCCCCACAGTGAAACCCATACTTAGAGCTTATGTCAGAACGCAGTTATCCACAGCACATTCCTGCTTCGGCATAGCTTCTGAGAGTCGCCTGTCAAATTCCGGCAGAAATTGTGGGGCGTATCACAATTTCGGCATATTTATCTCTCTTTAGCCCGCCGAGCCAGGGGTGGGATGGTGATTCCGCGTGTCGGCCTGTGGATGACGCGTTGGAGAAAATACTTTTGATCCACATGCCGTGAGGAACGTTTGCCCAGTTCAGACGCTATTTTCTGGAGAAAGAATTTGTCTTTCCACAGGGTCATGCACAGACTGTGCACAAGCAGGGGTGTGTATTCCACAGTTTATCCACAGGCCCCGCTTGGTGCCTCGGAAAAGCAAGGCTAACGTGGCTGAGTACCTGCTTTAGGTACGTGGAAAACCCGGTTTCTGGAGGACGGTGCCTTGGTGCCGTCGAAAAGCAGCGCGCTCACGGACTTGTCTGTGGATAAGTTGTGGAAATCCGGGCGAACCAGAATTGTCGGTGCCCTACGGAACACTTTGGACCAGCCGGCATGCACGGCGGTCGGAGCAACCCATAGCGGGCATCGCCCCACCGGCAACAGTTATCTGCCGCGGTACACAATGGAGGACGGCTTTGTCAGTTACGCACTTGGACTCGATCGAGGGCGGCCGGACCTCGGACGCAAGCCGCAGGCCTCCGCAGGACATTCCCGCTGAGCAATCGGTCCTCGGCGGCATGATGCTTTCCAAGGACGCCATTGCCGACGTCGTGGAAATCGTCCGCGGCCATGACTTCTACCGCCCGGCCCACGAGACCATCTATGAGTCCATCATCGACCTCTACGGCCGCGGCGAGCCTGCCGACGCCGTCACGGTGTCCGACGAGCTGACCAAACGCGGCGAGATCAACAGGATCGGCGGCCCCGCCTACCTGCACGAGCTCATCCAAACCGTGCCCACCGCGGCCAACGCCGGCTACTATGCCGAAATCGTCGCCGAGCGCGCCGTCCTGCGCCGACTTGTCAACGCCGGTACCAAGATCGTCCAGATGGGCTACGGCCAGGACGGTGAGGTTGAAGACCTCGTCAACCAGGCCCAGGCCGAGATCTACGCCGTGGCCGAGCGCCGCACTGCGGAAGACTATGTGGCGCTCAAGGACGTCATGGAGTCCACCGTTGACGAGATCGAGGCATCCGGGCACCGTGGAGAGGGCATGACGGGTGTCCCCACCGGGTTCTACGAACTCGATGAGCTCACCCATGGCCTGCACCCGGGCCAGATGATCGTCATCGCCGCGCGCCCCGCCGTCGGTAAGTCCACCTTCGCGCTGGACTTCGCCCGTTCCGCTGCCATCAAGAACAACCTCGCCACCGTGATGTTCTCCCTGGAAATGGGACGCAATGAAATCGCGATGCGCTTGCTCTCCGCGGAGGCCACCATTGGCCTCCAGGACCTTCGCAAGGGCACCATCAAGGACGAGCAGTGGTCCAAGATCGCCACCACCATGGGCCGCATGAACGATGCACCACTTTTCATCGACGACAGCCCCAACATGTCCCTCATGGAAATCAGGGCCAAGTGCCGCCGGCTGAAGCAGCAGCACGACCTCAAACTGGTGATCCTCGATTACCTGCAGCTCATGAGCTCCGGCAAGAAAGTGGAATCCCGCCAGCAGGAAGTCTCCGAATTCTCGCGTGCCCTCAAGCTGTTGGCCAAGGAGCTCCAGGTCCCGGTGATCGCGCTCTCGCAGCTCAACCGTGGCTCCGAACAGCGCCAGGACAAGCGGCCCATGGTCTCGGACCTCCGCGAATCGGGCTCCATCGAGCAGGATGCCGACATGGTTATCCTGCTCCACCGCGAGGACGTTTACGACAAAGAGTCCCCGCGCGCCGGCGAGGCCGACATCCTCATCGCCAAGCACCGTAACGGTCCCACCAAGGACATTGTGGTTGCCTTCCAGGGCCATTACTCCCGCTTCGCGAATATGGCCGGCGAGACTGGCGGCGGGTTCTAGCTCCGCTCGAGTCCTAGTCGAAGTGTTGTGTCGCAGGCGTTCATGAGGGCCTCATCGTGGGTGGCAATAACGACAGCGGCGCCGCGGGCGGCCTCTTGCTGGAGGAAGCCTGTGACGAGGTTCCGGTTATCCAAGTCGAGGGACGCGGTGGGCTCGTCGGCGAAAATGATGTCGGCGGAGCGGAACATCGCCCGGGCCAGGCCCACGCGTTGCTTTTCGCCGCCGCTGAGGGTTGATACTTTCTCCTTGCCGCGGCCGGTGAGCCCTACTCGTTCGAGCGCCTCCCCGACGGCGGCTTTCTGGCGCCGCTGAAGTCCGAGGAGTGAAAGATGGGAGAGGGCGACGTTGTATTCGACTGATTCTTCGTCAATGAGCCCGTAATCCTGGAAGACGAACGCAGCGTGTTGCTGCCAAAAGCGGCGCCTTCGCCGGTCATCCCATTTGGTGGCGTCTTGCCCGCCGACGGTTACGCGGCCACCATCGACGCGGAGGAGCTGGCCGAGAACGTTGAGAAGGGTGGTCTTTCCGGACCCGCTAGGCCCGATCAGCGCCAGAGTCTTTCCAGGCAGGCCGTGGGCGCTTTGTCCGTCCAACACCTTTTTTCCTTCGATGGTGACGGTGACATTGTCTGCTTTGATGTCCATGGGAACCTTTCGAATGGTCGTGGTGGCGGTCAGGCTGCCCGGGAAAGGAGCCGTCTGAACACTCCTCGTGCCGAGCTGATATGCATGGTGAGACTGATGAGCACATAGAGCGGGACGGCGATCAAGGCCCACCAAACGTCCGGACGGGCGCCGGCGCCGAGGGCGAAGTACATGGCGACTGCCAGCACCAGGGCCAGCGCGCCCTCCCACGCCAGGCGGCGGGTGAGGGATTTGAGCCACGTCCAGCCTGAAGTGCGTTGCACGAAGATGCGCCGGGCTTTGGAGAGGGCGTAGACGAGGGCCGAAACCGCAGTGCTCATGGTGAGTGCGAGGAGGACCAGGGTGAAGGATAGTGTCTTCATGCCCGCGGACTGGTTTTGGAGCTGGCTGTTGTAGAGGGCGGCGTCCGAAATGCGGTCCACCGAGAGAACCGCGCTCCCCAGGGAATGTCCGGCGAGGTAGTCGCGGACCCAGCCTGCGTCGTTGAAGGTGAGATTCGCCGTGGTCAGGAAGCCGCCGATGGTGCTGTTGTTGAAAGTCTTGGCGGGGTCGGCCACGACGATGACGAGAGGGTTCCGGAAATGGGTCATCTCGCCAAGAACGGGCGCAAGCGCAGGGAATTCTTGCTGCCCCGTGTATCGGTAGTTTTGGAGCGACTGGTCCAGCCCGTTGAGGTTGTCGCCGGCTCGATTCCACAGTGGGAACTGTCTGGTCAGATAGTCCTTGAGGGTTGCCGGGAGTTCATCGAAGGAAACCTTCGTACCTTGCGCCCCGAGCGGGTCGCCCGTGGAAGGATCAGAAGCGATGAGCGGCGAGATCGCCTTGAGGTAGTTGGGATTTGCGATGACCACTCCGTCGTAGCCGCCGAGGTCGGCCGACCCGGTCTCGTCCTGTCTGACAAGGTATTCGGGCTTGATGGCGTAGGAAAGGGTCAGCTTGCCGGTGCTGGAAGCGGCGTCGGCAAGGTTGTGCAGTTCTGCTTGCCGGCTCTGAAACTCGGCATCCGAACGGACGCCTACGCGCAGTGAGACCTGGTCTTTCAAGACCTCCCACTGGGCGCCTTGGTTTGAAAGGTTCGTCGCCTCGGCGATGGACGCTCCGACGACGGGCAGCGTCACAGTCACCAAGACAAGGGTCGCTGCCTTGAGTAGTTCGCTGATCCGCTGGAAATGTTTCTCGGGAGGCTGGCGCGAGGCGATACCGTCCACGGTCGGCCACGTCAACGCACTCACCAGCAGCGCACACAGGACCATCATGGCCAGGGCGCAGCTTAGGAACGCGGCGCTAGTGAGCGTGAAGGACGTCAGGTAGGAGGCCTTGCCTTGGGCAGTAACGACGACAAGGGCTGCAAGGACGCCGACGACCGCGGGGATCGCCACGACCCGGAACAGGGAGAGGAGGTCCTCGAGGACGATCTTGCTGGCGGGGGTACCGCATAAGACCTTCAGTGTGCGTGCCTTGGCACGCAGGACGTACCACGCGATCACCAGGGTTATGAGGAGGACCAGACACGTCAGGAAGGTCAGCCAAGCGCCCGTGCCCAACAGTGCCTGTTGGAGGACACCGACGGTGTCCTTTGCGGAAATGTTGCGCTTCACAAGGTGGGTGTCCAGCCATTGCGTCAGATGCAGCGTCGCGCTTTCGGACCCCGAGTAGACGTAGGGGCCGCTCAGGGAGGCGGTACCGAGTTCATGCGCGGATCGTAGCTGACCATGCATGCCGGCTTTGAACCATTCAAGCTCCTGCGCGGTCAGCGGCGCTTCCTTGCCGAAGGCGTACAGCGATCGTGAATTGAAGAAGTCCTCAGGATCTGCAACGACTTTGGCCAGGTGAAGACCTGTTGCGTCCGCCAGTGAATCCAACTCGGAAATGACTTGGGCTTTGGGCATTTGCACTCGGGAGAAATCCAGGCTCGCCGTAAATTCAGAACCTCGGGGGAATGCTTCCTCGGCTGCCGATATATAGATTCCTGCCAACACCGACAAGAACACGGCTATACCCAATGACGTAATTCGTACAAGTAACTTTAACATTTAGGACGGGTCCTCAAAATGGTGTGAATCCGTCCGGCGGAATGTGGAAGGTCCGCCGGGCGGCCATTAGCCAGGCAGGAATACCTTCCGGTTAGCAGACCCGGTGGTACCAGGAGTTGTGTGTCCAGATGTTTCCGGAGTGCCAAGCGTTCGCCCAGTAACCGCCAGCGGTATTAATGCTGCTGTTGTAGCCCCAGTCGTTCCGAACCGATGAGCCATGGCACCGGCTTCCGTGCATGTAATCGGAATAGATACCGATGTTGTAGCCGTAGTTCCACGTGCCGCCTTCGGCGGGATACTGGGTGCCAGCGACCGCAGTTCCTGCCACCGAACACAGCGCACCCGTGAGCGCGATACCTGCCACCGTCTTCTTCAGATCCATACAAATTCCCCCAAATTTATTAATGCGAATGCGAGATGGGGGAATGTCAACGTTCAGATATATCCCCCACAAAGAAAGCTATCAGGATACTCCCAGTATTCAACCCAAGGCCAGTAACGACTCGGTAACAACACTTATTAAGTCTTAAACAGCAAGATTACTATTGCCGAAAGCAATCAATTACTGCGAAATAAAGGCGTAAAGAATGCGGAGCACGTTCCGGCCTTCACACTCAGGCGTCTCAGCATCGAGCAGGGTAGGCGCCGAAGGTCCAATAAGCTCGACGCCCATGCTGGATGCATCCTGCGACACGGGAAGTACCTCCTCTATTGGACGGCCACAATCGGACAGTGCAACAAAGAGCCGCCGCTGGTCATCTGCGCATATCTTCCAGCACGTTTGTGACCCTCATTCCAACCGATCAATGTCGAGATGGGATCACTTCGACCGGGAAACGTGCGTTACACGTATTGACGGCTTCGTGTGTTCTTCCGGGAGTGCTGATGGTCTAAATGGCAAGGCGGCAGACTTCATATGCCTTCGGGCCTATAAGAGCTGCAGATGTTCGTTCGATCCGAACCAGCACACACGGATGAAATCGAACTTGGAATCAACCGCGAAAGCGACTCCAAGAGATGAACTCGGTGTTCGAAGAGTCATTTTCTGCGAAAATCAACGCCGTCGACGGTCGTGTCGTCGTCAGCGATCACGCTTGCCGCCGGGGGCGCCGCGACGGCATTGCTGGAGGGTGCCGACCTGCCTAGCGCAGTGTTCGCGCGCAACGACGAGCTGGCCCATGGCGTGCCGAAGCCGCGCGGCCTAGGACGTCGCGGCGCCAGACCCTCGCGGAACGCCTACCCGCCATTGAGCAAATGGTCGGGCATCCGGTTTCCGGGAGCCCGTCCCCGGATCTCCAGCAGCTCGCGGGCGTGGGCGTGAAGACGGCGGTCCTCGTCGGTTACCGGGACCCACGGCGGGATCGGAACGGACGTGCCGGTTTCGTCCCTCGCCACCATGACTGTGAGGCAGTAGGTGGTCAGCTTCATCTCACGGCCCTTCGGATTTCCGGAACGCACGTGCACGGCAATATGCATGCCTTTGTGGCCTGTATAGACGAGCCGGGCTTCGACTTCCACCACGTCGCCGATCAACAGTGGGCGGTAGAAGCGCACGCCGCCGGAGAACACGGCCACGGTGTCCTTGCCGCAATAGCGGGAAGCGCAGACGTAGGCTGCCTCATCGATCCACTTCATGACGATGCCCCCGTGGACCTTCCCGCCCCAGTTCACGTCGGTGGGAGCTGCCATGAAGCGGAGGACAACGCGCTCGGCCGTGCCGGCGTCGGTATATTCCTGTGCGTTCATGGCTTCGACGATCTTTTCCCGCACGGCGATCCGCGCGAGGGCGTTGTCACGCTGCTCGATTTCCTGCGGCGTCGAAGGCTCGAACTGCGGAACCGGAACCGGGCGGCCGTCGGGACCGACCGCGACGAAGATCACCAGGCACTGGCTGCGCATCGTGGCCGGGCCGCCCTTGGGGTCGCCCGAGGACACGATGGTCCGGATGTGCATGGACGAGCGGCCCGTGTAGACGATGGTCGCTTCGACCTCGACCATGTCTCCGCTGTTCACTGGGTCGGCGAAATGGATGTTGCCCACGTATGCCGTGACGCAATAGGACTTCGCCCAGCCGACAGCTGCCGCATAAGCGGCCTTGTCCACCCACTCAAGGACCGTGCCGGCGTCGACCGAGCCGCTGTGTCCGACATCGGTGGGGGAGGCAAGGAACCGCAGGGTGACGGAGTGGGAGGGGAGCTCGCTCATGACGTGAGTGTATCGACGGCAGGGATCCCGGCGCGCTCTATGACGGGCCGGACCGGCTTCGGCAGAGTCGGCGTGCCCCGCTAGGCTGGGAAAGTGCCCCAAACAGTGACCCGCACCACCACGAGCTCAACTGCACGCGAAATCCTGCGCCTGGCTGTCCCGGCCTTTGGGGCGCTCATCGCAGAACCGCTCTTCCTCTTGGCCGACTCCGCCATAGTGGGGCACCTTGGCGTCCCGCAATTGGCGGGCGTGGGGCTGGCATCCACTCTTCTGTACACCGCCGTCGGACTTATGGTCTTTCTGGCATATTCGACGACTCCCGCAGTGGCGAGGGCCATCGGAGACGGAAAGCTCGCCAAAGCGCTGGCCGCAGGGCGCGACGGCACGTGGCTGGCTTTGCTGCTGGGCGCCGTCCTGGCGGCGGCCGGCTTCCTCGCGGCTGAGCCGCTGCTCGGGTTGCTTGGCGCCAGCGGCGAGGTGCGGAGCTACGCTGTCGACTATTTGCGCTGGTCGATGCCGGGACTCGTCGCCATGCTGCTGATCTTCGCCGGCACCGGCGTGCTTCGCGGGCTGCAGGACACCCGCACTCCCTTGGTGGTCGCAACGGTGGGCTTCGCCGCGAACATCGGCCTGAACTGGACCCTCGTCTATGGGTTGCACATGTCCGTCGCGGGGTCGGCCATCGGCACCAGCATTGCCCAATGGGCCATGGCCGCGGTGTATCTGGTGATGGTGGGACGGAATGCGCGGCGCCACGGCGTTTCACTGCGCCCGGACTGGCACGGAATCCGCACGATGACCACCGTGGGTTCATGGCTCATGCTCCGCACCCTCAGCCTGCGCCTGGCTATCCTGGGCACCGTCTTCGTGGTCACTTCCCAAGGGTCCGTGAACCTGGCGGCACACCAGCTGGCTATGACCATCTTCTCTTTCCTTGCCTTTGCCCTGGACGCCTTGGCGATTGCCGCGCAGGCACTCATCGGCAAGGAACTCGGAGCCTCCCATCCGGCGCGGGCGCGAGAACTCACCCGCACCATGGTCCGCTGGGGCTTGGGTTTCGGCGTCGTGACCGGCGCCCTCCTCGCGGTGGCCGCTCCGTGGGCCGGCCTCCTCTTCACCTCCGACGCAGGCGTCCAGTCCGCTCTCACCGCGGCACTGTGGGTGCTCGCCGTCGGGCAGCCCCTTGCGGGCTACGTCTTCGTTCTGGACGGCGTCCTGATCGGTGCGGGCGATGCTCCCTACTTGGCGATTGCCGGCGTCGTGAACCTCGCGGTCTACCTGCCGCTTTTGGCGGCAGTCCACCTGACAAGGCCCGACGGCGCGGCGGCGCTCGTGTGGCTCTGGGCCGCGTTCGCGCTGGGCTACATGGCGGCCCGCGGGGTCACTTTGGGGCTGCGGGCACGCTCCGACCAATGGATGGTCCTGGGTTCGCACTAAACTGGACTGGTGACTCTCCCCGCCTCTTCAGCGACTTCATCCACGCCCACAGCAGCCGGCCTCTGGAAGCCCGTACTTCTCCGCGCCGGTGTTGCGCTGGTGTTTGGAGCCGTGACCGTCTTCTGGGGCTCGCCCTCCGTTCACGTCCTGGCCTGGGCTACCGGGCTTTACCTGCTCGCCACCGCGGGCGCCGCGTTCCTGGCTCAGAGCGTTCCGGCAGCCGCGGCCGTCGTGGTCGGCTTGGCAGGGGTGGGTGCCTTGATCACGCAATCAGACACGGGGGTCGGCGTTTGCGCGCTCGGAGGATTGCTGGTGCTGGGAGTGCTTGAGCTGATCCATGGATTCCGGCAGCGCGGACGGCATGTGCTTGCCCGGGACTGGATCATTTCCGGCGTGGTGGGCATCGGAACCGCAGTTGCGTTGCCGTTCTTCATCGGCCTTGGAGCGCATGCGCTACTCGGTGTTGCCGGCGGAGGCGCCATCATCGGGGGAGTCCTGTGGCTGCTTTCCGGACTGAGCCTGCGGCACGATGGGCAAAGCCCCTCCGCTGAGGCCGTAAACTAGTAGTCGTACGTTCTACCCTGCGTAGAACTCTCAAGGCGCGAACGGCGCCAACACCCACATTGGAGGAATGACCTTGGCTGACCAGAAACCAGGAGAGCCGCGCAAGATGCGGACCTCGGTGAAGGGACCGCTGATGTTCTCCGCGTTCTGGGCCGTCGTGATCTTCTTCGCCGTGCTGATCTTCGCCTCCGGCGGCAGCGCCCGTACTCCGCGCTTTGACCTTGCCTTCACCGGCGCCGGCATCGCATTCATTGTGAGCCTTGTCCTCGCTGCGATGCTTTCCATGAGCTACAAGGAAAATGCCGAGCACCTTGGCAAGGGCTCGGGCGTCAACCTGAGTTCCAGGAAGCCGGGCCAAGGTCGCGGTTCTGCCGCCCCCCAGGCGGGCAGCGAGAACGAAACGCCCGACGCCGACGCCCCCTAGGCTGTTAGCTCACTCCGCACCCGAGGCCTTCCGGGCCCGGTAAGCTGCCACATGCGTTCGGTTGGCGCAGTTACCGGTATCGCAATAGAGCTTGGAACGGTTGCGGCTTAGGTCCAGCACGACGGCGTCGCAGTCGTCTGCCGCGCACACCCGCAGGCGTCCCATTTCCTTGCTGCGGATGACGTCCACGAGTGCCATGGCCGCTTCCGTGCCCATGCGTTCCGCGAGGGGCGCTTCGGGGGTGGTGGCGTGCAAGTGCCAGTCCCAACGATCGTGCTTGACCAATTGGGGGAGCGCGTGCGCGGCACTGAGGAGCTGGTTGACGGCTTTTGCGGCCGCGTCCTCATCGCTCGTCCACAGGGAAGCCAGCTGGGTCCGCAGTCCCTTCACGCTGACTAATTCGGACTCGGTTCCTTCGCGGGTCCCCGTGAATTCTTCCGCGTCGAGGAAGGCCTGGAGTTCGGCGACGCCCGTGAGCGATTCGGTGCCATTGGCGGCCGTGTTGATCAAATTGACCGCGCTTCGAAGGGCCACTTCAGTGTCAGGTGCAAAAAGCACTTTGACTCCTTACATCTCTCGAGGGTAGTGTCAGCAGCGTAACTTATTTTACTCCTGACAGGAGGCTGCTGTGTCAGCTGCAACAAACCGGGCTGGTGCTGCGGGCTTCATGGCGTCGGGCCTGGGGCTCGCGCTCCGTGGCCGTTGGCACCAGCTCAAGGACAACTGGGTCACCATCCTGTTGTTCGGCGTGATCGGTGTTGCCGGGTGCCAGTTGTTCTACTTCAACGCGGTATCCAGGCTGTCCGTGGGCGTCGCCCTCCTGCTCGAATATCTCGCGCCAACCATGATCGTCCTGTGGCTGTGGGCCGCGAGCCGACGCCGGCCGCGGGCGCTCACCGCCATGGGAACGCTGCTTTCCCTCGGCGGCCTTGTCCTGGTGCTCGATCTCACGGGTTCCGTGAAGGTGGACCTCATCGGCGTCCTGTGGGGCATGGCCGCGGCCGTTTGCCTGGTCATCTACTTCTTCATCACAGCCAAGCAGAACGACACGCTGCCGCCCATCGTGCTTGCCTCAGGTGGCCTGATGGCCGGTTCATTACTCATCTGGATTGCCGGCGCGACCGGTCTGGTGTCCATGAATTTCGCCACGGCGGACACCAAACTCGGGCCGTGGACCACGCCGTGCTGGGTATCGATCGCCGGCCTCGTCATCCTGTCCACCGTGCTGTCCTACGTCACGGGGATCATGGCAGCACGAGGCCTCGGTTCCAAGGTTGCATCTTTCGTCTCGCTCACGGAAGTGCTGTTCGCTGTGGTGTGGGCCTGGTTGCTGCTGGCCGAATTGCCGGGAGCCATCCAGCTCGTTGGCGGGGCGCTCATCGTGTGCGGAGTAGTCTTGGTCCGGATCGATGAGCTGCGCGCAGACAAGGCCCCCGAGCTTGACCACGCGAACGACGTCGAGCCCGTTCCTTCCGAGAGTGCGTTTTAGGCCTCCCCGGCTGGCGCCAAGCTGGCCTAGCATGTTGATATGTGCCGCAACATCCACACTCTTCACAATTTTGAGCCCCGAGCCACCTCAGCGGAGGTGGAAGCCGCAGCCCTGCAGTACGTGCGCAAAATCAGCGGAACGACGAAGCCGTCCAAGGCCAACGAGGAGGCCTTCGCCGAGGCTGTCCACGAGATCGCGCACATCACACAGCATCTGCTCGATTCCCTCGTGACCCATGCACCGGCCCGGAATCGCGATGAGGAAGCAGCCAAGGCCAAGGCGCGGGCCGCTGTCCGTTTCGGAACGGCCTAGCCTTCCAGCCTGACAGGCTTAGCCTCCTGGCCGGCCGTTAGTTGATCGGCCTTGGGCTACTTCGCAAATGAGCGCAGCCGCAGCGAATTTGCGACCACCAGGACCGAGCTCGCAGCCATGGCCGCGCCGGCGATCATCGGGTTGAGCAAGCCAAGGGCTGCCACGGGGATGCCGATGGCGTTGTAGAAGAAGGCCCAGAACAGGTTTGTCTTGATGGTGGTGAGCGTCTTCCGGGACAGCTCGATGGCTTGCACCAGCTGGCCGAGGTCGCTGCCCATCACGGTCAGATCCGAGGCCTCGATAGCGACGTCCGTGCCGGATCCCATGGCGATGCCAAGGTCGGCCTGCGCCAGGGCTGCGGCGTCGTTGACTCCGTCTCCTGCCATGGCCACAGTAGAGCCCTGGGACTGGAGTTTCCGTACCGCTTCCACTTTGCCTTCCGGCAGGACCCCCGCGAATACGTCTTCCGGGGAGATCCCGACGGCGGTGGCGACTTGGGCGGCGACGGCGGCATTGTCTCCGGTCAGGAGCAGGGGGCGGATCCCGAGTTCCTTGAGCTTCGCGATGGCTGCAGCCGACCCGGGTTTGACCGTGTCCCGTAGCGTGACGATTCCAGCGGGCTCCCCGTCCATGGCAACCCAGATGGCGGTAGCGCCACCGGATTCCGCCGTGGCCAGCGCCTGGCGCTGTGCATCGTCTGGGAAGATTCCGTTGTCTTCCAGCCAGCCGGTCCTGCCAGCTACCACCGTTCCATCTGCGCCCTTCAGCGCAACCATTCCCCGGACTCCGCCGCCCGGGGCAGAACTGAAGTCCTTCACGGCGGGGAGCGGGCCGGCGTCGGGCACCGCGGACTTGGCTGCAGCGGCAATGGCGTGGGCAATAGGGTGTTCCGACGCCGCCTCGACGGCGCCTGCGAGCGTGAGAACCTCCGCTGCGGAGTGGCCGTTCAAGGCCAGGGTGTGTCCCACGGCGAGCTTGCCGCTGGTGACGGTACCGGTCTTGTCCAACAGGATGGCGTCCACCGTGCGGGTATCTTCAAGCACCTGTGGACCTTTGATGAGGATGCCGAGCTGCGCGCCCCGGCCGGTCCCGGTCAAAAGGCCAACGGGGGTCGCAAGCCCAAGCGCACACGGGCACGCAATCACGAGCACCGCCACAGCCGCCGTGAACGAGGCATTGAGGTCCTTGCCCAGGGCAAGCCAGAATACGAACGTCACCACGGCAATGGCCAGCACGACCGGAACGAAGACGGCGCTGATGCGATCCGCGAGCCGTGCAATCGGGGCTTTGCCAGTCTGCGCTTGGCTCACCAACCGCCCCATCTGAGCGAGCGTAGTGTCGGAACCGACCCGGGTTGCGCGGACCAGCAAACGGCCCGAGGTATTGATGGTGGCGCCTGTGACCTGGCTTCCCGGTCCGACCTCCACGGGTACGGATTCACCGGTGACCAATGAGGCGTCCACGGCGGATGAGCCGCCCGTCACAACGCCGTCAGTGGCAATCTTCTCTCCCGGACGAACCATGAAGATGTCCCCGGCTACGAGCTGCTCGGCCGGGATCTTGTGCTCGACGCCGTCGCGCAGCACCGTTGCGTCCTTTGCTCCCAGGTTCAGCAGGGCCTTGAGGGCGTCGCCCGCTTTCGCTTTGGCGTTGGCCTCAAGGAAACGGCCCAGAAGCAGGAAGGTGGTGACCACGGCCGCAACCTCGAAGTACAGCCCGCCGCTCACGCCTCCCATGGACTCCATGCCGGGGTGTTCAGTCATCATGGGGTTGGCAAGGAGCTGCCACGCGGAATAGAGGTATGCAGCCAGGACCCCGATCGAGACGAGCGTGTCCATGGTCGACGCGAAATGCCGGGCATTGACGGCGGCGGCCCGGTGGAAGGGCCACGCAGCCCATGTCACCACGGGAAGTGAAAGTGCGGCGGCCACCCAGCCCCATTGCGGGAATTGCAAAGCTGGAATCATCGAGATGGCGAAGACCGGGACAGTCAGTATGGCGGCGGCAAAGAGCCTGGGGCGCAACTTGGACGCTGTTGGACCGTGGTGCATATGGTCGTTGTGGTCATGCCCAGGTTCGAGGCCCTCTTCCGCACTGCCTTCAGTCGCGCCCCCTTCAGTCGCGCTGTCTTCAGTGATGGACGGGCTGGGCCGCGAATCGCGTATCCAGGCCTTGTAGCCCGTTGCGTTCACGGTGTCGACGATTTGTTGGTCCGTGACGCCGTCCGGAACTGTCACCCGGGCTGATTCGAGGGGGAGGTTGACTGAAGCCTCCACGCCGTCGAGCTTGCCCAGTTTCCGCTCTACGCGGGCCACGCAGGATGCGCACGTCATACCCTCGATGTCGAGTTCGACGATGCGTGTGCCCGTTTGGCGAAGGACATCGTGATTGCTCACATTGGCCCCTAGGCCTCGTTGGCGACTACCAGGTAGCCGGCTTCGGCGACGGCCTCGCCGATTTCCGACGGCGACAATTCCTGGGTGGAGGTGATGGTGACGGTGGAGATTCCGCCGGCATTCAGATCGATCTCGACATTCTCCACCCCTGCCAAGGACTCAATTTCCTCGCTGACTGCCGAAACGCAGTGCCCGCAGGTCATGCCCGAAACGCTGATGTTCGTCTGGATGGTTGCAGTGTTGCCCATGGCGTGCTCCTTGGTGGTGAGTTGAATGGTGTGGTGGGTGTTTGCGGGGTTACCGCAGCAGGCGCCCGATGGCATCGGCGGCCTCCTTGACCTTGATGTCGATTTGCTCAGCGCGCACGATGGGATCTGCCTCGGAGGCGGCGCCGACAACACAGTGCCCGATGTGTTCCTCCACGAGCCCTAGGCTCACTGCATGCAGCGCCTTCGTGGCTGCCGAGACTTGCGTGAGGATATCGATGCAGTATTTGTCCTCTTCCACCATGCGCGCAATACCGCGTACTTGGCCCTCGATCCGCTTGAGACGTCGCAAGTAGGAGTCCTTGTTGGGGGAGTGTCCGTGTTGGGAAGGTGCGCCATCCTCGACTTCGACGGTGCTCGAATCCGCGGGTTCCAAAGGAGTGGGGTTCACATCGATCGTGCTCATGCTGCAAAGATATACCCCCTAGGGGTATTAATCAAGTACCCCCAGGGGGTATGCGTCCTGTCCCGGACGAAGACTATGAACGGGCCATGAGCCGACCCACCGCTACCCCCAGTTCGCCCAGTCCTCCGGCCTGAGCGAGGGGCGGCCGAGGAGGTAGCCCTGGGCCGCGGCCATTCCGAGCTTGGTGACGGCGGCCAGCTCGGCCTCGGTCTCGATCCCTTCGGCCACCAGTGCAGCTCCGATTTCCGAGGAAAATCCGACCATGGCAGCTCCGAGGGCCCGCTGTGCCGGATCAGTGTCGATGCCGGCGATGATCTCGCGATCGAGCTTGATAAGGTCTGGCTTGAGCTGCAGGATGTGGCGCATGGAAGCAAAGCCGGCCCCGGCGTCGTCGACCGCGATTCTCAGGCCGGCGCGCCGCAGCGGTGCCAGTGCTTCCGCCAGCGGTTGGTAGTTGGCGACCTCGTGGCGTTCGGTGACCTCAAGAACGATGCGTCGTGGAGGGATGGCCGACTCCACGATCGCAGCCCCCAGCCGGGGGTCAAGGCATGCGCGAGGTGAGAGATTCGCGGCGACATACAGTTCTGGTGGGAGTCCCGCAGCGGTGGTCAGCGCGGTCCGGAAAGCAAGGATTTCAAGCTCGATGTCCAAGCCGATCGAGGCGGCTTCCATGAAACGCGCCTCCGGGGACAACTCCTGGGACCCGCTGAACCTTGTCAAGGATTCCACTCCAACCACCCTGCCCGTTTTCAGGCACTGGATCGGCTGGAATGCGGTTATCAGTGAACCGTCATTGAGCAATTCCTGGATGCGGGCGTTGGCTTGGGCGTGCGAGCGTGCTGTCTCTGGATTCGAGACACGGCAGGTTGCCCTCGAATCCGCAGTCCCTGCCCTCCCTGTCGCGCATCGGCCTTCCGGCAACATCAATCAAGACGCGGCGGCCGTCCCGGTGGCGGCACACTGTGACCACCCGTGACCACGAGGAGTCGCCGCTTTCCGCGGCTTTCCAGTCCACCCGAGCGTCCGCGAGGTTCCCCGGGGTCGATGACACGGGTGATGTGCCTTCCCAAGAGTTCGCAGCACCACCAGCGGCACGATCAGCAGTGCTAGAAGAGCGGGGAATCCGGTTTTTTCATCGATGCCGCCCCACGGCTGGAGTCCGAAGGCCAATGGCAGGCGGATGGACAAGGCAATCGCGGCGTCGATGAATATGACCGCAAGCAGTCACCATCCGGTCGAAGCGGAGGCCAGCCGGTTGGCTTGGGGTCCCTTGGGGGAAGATGCCCCCTTGAGCCTGGGAATGCGCATGAAGGGCGTCACCCAATAGTGCCATCATGCCGGGGATTGCGCCGCAATCGGCAGCGCGTCGTTGGGCTGGAGGGGGTTAACTGCTTAAACAAAGAGCTCCGGAGTGAGTTATTGGGGGATACTCACTCCGGAGCGGACTTTGGAACAGGTTCTTTTGGTTCCTGCTGAGAATTAGCTTACGTGCCCCGACAGCGCTCCGCCACCAATCTGGATAACTACTTTCACTTTACTTTTTCTGGCCCTGAATTTCGGGCCGGATCCGGTGTTCGAGCAGCTCAGCGGCCCCTTGTCGCGCACCCGGTGCAGGCCTAGCGTTAACTTGCAAAGGAAGGGGTGGTCCACGTGGAGATCTTCATGTGGTGGCTGGACATAGACCTCAAGAGCAAGGAGTGGCTCCGGGAGAACCTGCGTGCTACGGAGCTTCCACCGGAGGTTCTGCAACGCATCGCGGATGCCGGCGGCCCCCGTCTCGAGGAGCTAGCCGGTGGCTTGAGCGACGCCGACTGGGATTTCATCGAGACTCAGTCCGAGTTCGTGGACTGAAACGTCGTGGACTAAGGCAGTTTCCCAGGCGGGTTCATTAAACCGTTGCGGCTCTCGCGCGGGGATGGTTGCATGGGGTGCATGGCTACCGCAGAGAGTTATGTCTTGGCGATCGGGACCAAAAAAGGACTGTGGCTGGCACGCAGCACAGACCGCAAGGAATGGTCCCTCTCCGGCCCGCACTTCCTCATGAGCGAGATCCCCAGCATCGGGATAGATACGCGCGGGGACAGGCCCCGGATCATGGTGGGTGTGCGATCCGAACACTGGGGTCCTACTGTGGCCCACTCCGATGACCTTGGCGCCACGTGGACCGAACCCGAACAAGGCGCCATCAAATTCCCCGAGGACACCGACGCGGCGCTGGAGCGGATCTGGCAGATCTATCCGGACTCCGCGTCCCGGCCAGGGGTGGTCTGGGCCGGTTGCGAACCGATTTCCGTCTGGAAATCCACCGACGGCGGCGAGCACTTCGAGTTGAACCGCGGCCTGTGGGACCACCCGCACCGCAGCGAGTGGGGAGCCGGCTACGGCGGCGCTGCCGCCCACTCGATTGTGGTCAGCCCTTCCGGGGAGAACGTCCACATCGCGATGAGCACCGGGGGCGTCTACCGATCGCTCGACGGCGGATCCTCCTGGGAGGCCCGCAACAAGGGAATTTCGGCCTACTTCATGCCCGACCCCAATCCCGAGTTCGGCCAGTGCGTACACAAGATCGCCGCCGATGCCGCCGTCGAAGGCCGGTTGTATGCGCAGAACCACCACGGCGTGTACCGCACGGATGACAACGGCGAGAACTGGGTTTCGATCGCCGAGGGACTTCCGGCTGATTTCGGCTTCGTGATGCTGACCCATCCCCGCCGGGAAGGTACGGCGTGGGTAGTCCCGATCAAGGCGGACGGGGAGCGGATTCCACCGGATGGCCGGTTGGCGGTGCACCGCACGGATGACGCCGGCGGGTCGTGGAAGCGCTTGGATGTAGGCCTCCCGGACCACGAATATAACGCAGTGCTCCGTGACGCGGCCGCGGTGGATTCTGCTGAACCTGCCGGGGTGTACTTCGGAACTCGCGGTGGTTCGGTCTACGCCAGCGCCGATGAGGGCGAGTCCTTCCTCGAAGTTGCCTCGCATCTGCCCGATGTCTTGTGCGTACGGGCGGCCGTCGTCTCAAGCGTTGTCTCTGCCGATATCTCTGCCGAAGCCGATGTCGCTGCCGAAGTGGCGCCTGCCTCCGCGGCAGCCGGCCTGCCGGCTTAGGACGGACCTTGCCTGACATCACCGTGCTTTTGCCCAGCGTCCTCCAGCCCCTCGCCGGCGGGCAGTCCTACCTGACTACGCCCGCCGACGGAGCTGTGACCGTGGAAAGCCTGCTTGATGCTGTGACCGGGGAGTACCCGGTGTTGGCCCGGAGACTCCGGGACGAAACCGGTTCGCTCCGCCGCTACGTGAATATTTACGTGAACGGCGAGGAGGTCCGGCGTCTGAAGGGTCTGGATACGGAGGTAGCGGCCGGCCAGGAGGTTTTGATCATCCAATCCGTGGCGGGCGGCTGAGCGGTTCGGGGCCAGGTCAGGCCACTCGCCAAACGGTACATTCGTCGGTATTGATGGCCTTGCGCAGGCCGGTCACCTGATCCATGATCCAGACGACGCCGATGCCCGGGGCCGTTTCCTGGACGCTGCCCCGGCGGATGACAACGTCATCGTAGGAGGGTCCGACGGAGAGGCGGGCTTCGATCTGGTCGCCGCGGTGCAACTGGCCAAGTGCGCGGATTCTTGTGGGGTGGGTTGATACTTCCTTCAACATGGGGGCCTCCCTGGCTGGAGCTGCCAGCGTTTGCCGGCTCTTCCAGTGTGGCGGGCCAATGTTGCGTAGTAGTTTCGCGCGGGTTAGGAGCGCGAAAAAATCCATTGCTGCGCAAGTGTCGTTCTGAGGGGTCAAAACGACACTTACGCAGCAATGGATGGGTTACTTCAGCCCGAGCTCCGCCGTCGGGGTTTTGAAGGATTCCCGGGCCGTCATTGCGGAGACCGCGGCGATGATGCAGATGACGCCGGTGAAGATGCTGATCTGGACCCAGCCGCCCGCTTTCGTGCCGCCCATTGCGGTGACGATCGTGGGGGCGAAGCCTGCCATGAGGAAGCCGATCTGCGTGCCGATGGCCAAGCCGGAGAAACGGACCTTGGTGCTGAACATTTCGCCGTAGAAGGAGGGCCACACGGCATTTGCGGCGGCGTATCCGAGGGAGAAATACACCACGGAGACCAGGAACATGAGGGGCACGTTTCCACCCTCAAGGCTGAGGAGGAACACCGGCGTCATGATGGCGCTGGCTACAGCACCGTAGATGAAGACGGGCTTGCGGCCGATCCGGTCAGCTGCCTTGCCGAAGAGAGGCTGGGTGCCGAGGGCGACAATGTTGGCGACTACCACCAGCCACAGGGTGATGGTGCTGTTCACGTGGGCCACGTCCTTGGCGTACGCAATGGCCAGGGTTCCGAAGACCGTGCTTACCGCGGCGATGAAGGCGCAGCAGACAACGCGCAGGACGTCGCGCCAGTGGAGCTTCAGCAGGTCGGCGACCGGGAGCTTGGCGATCTGGTTGTTCTTCTTGGCCTCGGCGAATGCCGGCGGCTCATGCAGGGTCCGGCGGATGAAGAACGCTACCACGACTACCACGGCGCTGAGCCAGAACGGGATGCGCCAGCCGATGCCGTACTTGATCTCGTCGGGAAGGGCGACCACAGGAATGAACACCAGTGCTGCGAGGATCTGGCCACCCTGGGTTCCGGTAAGGGTCCAGGAAGTAAAGAAGGAGCGGCGGTTGTCCGGGGCGTGTTCCAGCGTCATGGACGAGGCGCCGGCCTGCTCGCCGGCGGCAGAGAGGCCTTGGCAAAGTCGTGCGAAGACCAGCAGTGCCGGAGCCCACCAGCCGATGGATGCGAAGTCTGGAAGGCAGCCAATGATGAACGTCGCGCCGCCCATGAGCACCAAGGTGAACATCAGCACGCGCTGGCGGCCGATGCGGTCGCCGAAGTGCCCCAGGATGATGGCTCCCACGGGCCGCGCCACATACGCGAAGCCGAACGTCGCGAAGGACATGATGGCTGCGTTGGCGTCGGCGCTGGGGAAGAAGACGTGCGGGAAAATCAAGGCCGCAGCCGAACCGAAGATAAAGAAGTCGTAGTACTCGACGGCGCTACCGAGGAAGCTGGCGAGGGCGGCTTTCTTCGGAGTTCCGGCCGTGGCGGTGCCCGGCGTCATAGACGGGATCGTGTGACTCATGGTGTTCCTTTTGTGTGACGGCGATGTCGCATCTGGCTGAAATTTGCGTGCCTGGAACATCGATGTTGGTCCGGCAGCGGCCCCACACTGCAGCCACATTGTGAGAGCTACTTGTGCGATATAGCAATGATGGCTGTGAGCGCAGTCACTTGTCAAGAGTTTTACTCATCATCTAGAAATAGCTCTCACGATGTGGCAATCTTTAGTTATGGATGTGAAGGAAGACACAAAGACCGACATGATCGGCAAGGCCCTGGGCCTCCTTGTATTGCTGGGCAACGAGCCGAAGGGGGCCAGTGCTTCCGAGCTCGCCCGCCAGGCGGACCTGCCCTTCAGCACCACGTACCGCCTGCTCGGATCCCTGACCCGCGATGGCTTTGTGGACTACGAGGCCGATGGACGCCGCTATCACCTGGGCCTTCGCGTCTTCCAGCTCGGGCAGCGGGTGTCCAACCATCACGGCTTTGCCGGAACCGCGCGGCCCATCCTGCAGCGCGTGACGGAGGGGACCGGCGAGGCCACCATCCTTTCGGTCCGGGATGGCCACCACCACCTCACGGTCAACAAGGTGGATGGCCCCCAAATGTTCCGGGTCACGAGCGATCCCGGGCACCTGGGAATGCTCCACACCACGGCAGTAGGCAAGGCCCTTGTTGCGTTTGCGGACGACGACGAGCGGCAGCAGTTGGTCGAGGAGCTCGAGTTGGAGCCGCTGACGGAGTTCTCCATCACAGACCGCGACGCCTTTCGCTTGGAAATCGAGAAGGTCCGGCGTCAGGGCTACGCGATCATGGACGAGGAAAACGAGGTGGGCATGCGTGCCGTCGCCGTCCCCGTCCTCAATTCCCAGGGCATTGCCTTCGCCTCCCTTGCCACCGCGGTTCCGGTTTTCCGGATGAGCGTGGAGCAGTTGCTTGGGGTGGTCCCCTTGCTGAAAAGTGCGGCGTCCGAGCTTGCCGACCGCCTGCCGCAGCGCTAGGAGCATCAGCGGCCAGCACTTTTGTTCGCGATAAGAACACTAGTGCAATATATGAACATTTTGTGTAGTCTGATTCATACCGCCCGGCGGAGCAGCACACCCTGGATGACCCGAAAGGATCCAGAGGGAGCCAATCCGCGGGTGCAGTTGTCAAAGGAGCAATGAGCATGAGCAACCGAGCCGAATCCTTCTTGGTGGGCCTGATCGGTGAAGGCGTCTCGCCTTCGCTGACGCCGCCCATGCATGAGAGGGAGGCCGACGTCCAGGGGCTCCGCTACCTGTACCGGCCCATCGACCTGCTGGAACTCTCCCTGCCCGGCTCCGCCGTCGGCGACTTGCTGACCGCAGCTTCCCGCCTTGGCTACAACGCCCTCAACATCACGCATCCATGCAAGCAACTGGTACTGCCGTTCCTGGACGAGGTTTCCGAGGATGCGAGGCGGCTCGGCGCTGTGAACACCGTGCTGATCAAGGACGGCCGCTTCATCGGCCACAACACGGACTTCTCCGGTTTCGGCTCCGCTTTGGCCAGCGGCCTTCCCGACGCCGGTTTGGAACGCGTCGTCCAGCTGGGCGCCGGTGGTGCCGGCTCCGCCGTCGCATATGCCCTTCTCTCTGCGGGGGTCAAGGCGCTGGACCTTGTTGACGTGGACCCCGCGCGCTGCGCGGAACGGGCGGCGGAGCTCGCCACCCTGTTCCCGGACAGCACAGTCACGGCGCGCACGACGGCGGAGCTGCCGCACATCATGGCGCTTGCCGACGGTTTGGTGCACTGCACCCCGGTGGGCATGGCCGCTCATCCGGGCCTGCCGCTGGACATGTCCCTCGTGGAACCCCGGCACTGGGTGGCTGACATCGTTTACCGGCCGATCGAAACCCAGCTCGTGCTCGAGGCCCGCGCCAAAGGCTGCCGCGTGCTCGACGGCGGACGAATGGCCGTGGGGCAGGCCGCCGACGCTTTCCGTATCTTCACCGGCCGCGACGCCGATCCGGAACGGATGAGGGCGCATTTCCTGGAGCTGGTGGCTGCCGAAGAAGCCAAGCTTGAAGCATCGAAGGCCCGCGAGGCACTCGCCGGGGCGGGGCACTGATGCGCACGGGAATCGCTACCGTCTGCCTCTCCGGCACGCTCAAGGAAAAGATGCAGGCCTGTGCCATCGCCGGCTTCGGCGGCATCGAGATCTTCGAACAGGACCTGGTCACCTCGCCGCTCAGCCCTGAGGACGTGCGGAAGATGGCCGCCGACCTCGGGCTCGGCCTGGACCTGTACCAGCCGTTCCGGGACTTCGACAGCGTCTCCGAAGACGTGCTGCAGGAAAACCTGCGCCGGGCGGACGCCAAGTTCAGGCTCATGTCCCGCCTCGGCATGGACACCATCCTGGTGTGCACCAACGTGGGGACCGCGACGATCGACGACGACGACCTCCGCGTCGAGCAGCTCTCCCGCCTGGCGGAGCTGGCCGGTAACCACGGCGTCAAGGTGGCGTACGAGGCCCTGGCCTGGGGCAAATACGTCAACGACTACGAGCATGCCCATCGTTTGGTGGATGCGGTGGACCACCCCAACCTGGGCACCTGCCTGGACTCCTTCCACATCCTCTCCCGGGACTGGGACACCGCGCCCATCGAGGCCATCAAGCCGGAGAAGATCTTCTTCGTCCAGGTGGCGGACGCCCCGAAGCTCTCCATGGATGTGTTGTCCTGGAGCCGCCACTACCGGGTGTTCCCGGGAGAAGGACAGTTCGAGCTTGCCAAGTTCATGGGTCACGTGGCCCGCGCGGGCTACTCCGGTCCGGTCTCGCTGGAGGTCTTCAACGACGTCTTCCGCCAATCCGACGTGGAGCGCACCGCCGTCGACGCGATGCGCTCGCTGATCTGGCTTGAGGAACAGAGTGCCAAATGGCTCGACGCGAACCCGGCAGGCCCCATGCCGGGAGGCGCCGGCGGAGACTCCCTCCCCAAAGCCGCGGGCCGCCGTCGTTACCCCATGGAACTGGCCACGCTGCCCAAGGTGGCCGAGCCCGCCGGATTCAACTTCGCAGAGGTCAAAACCGACGAACCCGGCCAACTGGAGAGACTCCTGGGCCAGCTTGGCTTCGAATTCGACGGCCGGCACCGGACCAAGGACGTGCAGCTGTGGTCCATGGGGCAGGCCCGCGTCATCATCAACGAACAGGCGCCGTCGCACAGTGAACCTGCCATCGCGGCACTGGGGTTCGACGTCGACTCTCCCGTCATTGCCTCGGCCCGCGCCCAGCAGCTCAGGGCGCCCGTGGTGCCTCGCAAGGTCCAGGCGGACGAGGAGGTATTCCAAGGCATCGCCGCCCCGGACTCCACCGAGATCTTCCTATGCCAGGGTAATCCTGACGGCACGGCGGCCTGGACTGCTGAATTCGGACAACACCGGGAGTTCGGCGAAGGCCTGGAGCACCCTTCCGGGGGAGCCCGGGCCGTGATCGACCACGTGAACCTCGCCCAGCCGTGGCAGCACTTCGACGAAGCCGTGCTCTTCTACACGAGTGCCCTGGCCCTGGAACCCCAGCCGTTCGCGGAGGTGCCGAGCCCCAGCGGCCTGGTGCGCTCCCAGGTCATGCAGACCTCGGACCGTGCCGTTCGCCTGGTCCTGAACCTTGCGCCGCTGCTTCAGCAGGGCGAGCGCAAGAGCTACCAGGAACACATCGCCTTCGCCGTGGACGACCTCGTGGCCACGGCCCGGGCGGCGCAGGAACGTGGACTCGACTTCCTCCGGATCCCGGCCAACTACTACGAGGACCTGGATGCGCGCTTCGCCCTGGAGCCTGCCTTCCTTGCCACCCTCAAGGAACTGAACCTGCTCTACGACAGGGACGCCAACGGTGAATTCCTCCACTTCTACACCGCCACGGTGGGCAGCGTGTTCTTCGAAATGGTGGAGCGCCGCGGCAATTACGACGGCTACGGCGCCCCCAACGCCCCCGTGCGGCACGCCGTTCAATACGACTCGCTTCACGCCCACCACATGAACCGCTAAGCAAAAGCGCAAGCAAAACCAGAAAAGCAACCACCCGAAAGGAGCCGGCCGTGCTGCAAGACGCAAATGCCGGGCACTACCAAGACGACGAGCTCGTACCGGCGGCGGAGCCGCATGCCGGGCACGCGCCGCTGGACGCCGCCGCCGAAACCCAAGCGGATCTCAGCGCCGAGATCGAGGCCATCGGCGACGCATACGCCCGAGCGCTCAAGGACGGCGCCGCGCCCGAGACCCAGCCGCGCCTGGACTTCGCGCCGTACCGCAGCAGCATCCTGCGGCACCCCACCAAGAGCCTGCACCACGCGGATCCGGAGACCATCGAGCTGTACTCGCCGGCGTTCGGGCACCAAGACGTCCACGCCCTGGAATCGGACCTCACCATCCAGCACAACGGCGAACCGCTCGGTGAGCGGATTATCGTGCAGGGCAAAGTGCTCGACGGCGACGGACGCCCGGTTGCCGGCCAGCTCGTGGAGATCTGGCAGGCAAACGCAGCCGGCCGCTACATCCACAAGCGCGACCAGCACCCTGCCCCGCTGGACCCGAACTTCACGGGCGTCGGCCGCTGCATCACCGGTCCGGACGGCTCCTACCGCTTCAGCACCATCAAGCCCGGCGCCTACCCATGGAAGAACCACCTCAACGCCTGGCGGCCGGCACACATCCACTTCTCGCTGTTCGGCACGGACTTCACGCAGCGCATCGTCACGCAGATGTACTTCCCGGGTGACCAGTTGTTCCCGCTGGACCCCATCTACCAATCGATCGTGGACCAGGACG
The DNA here is from genome assembly GCF_030812595.1 of Arthrobacter bambusae. Classification (GTDB taxonomy): domain Bacteria; phylum Actinomycetota; class Actinomycetes; order Actinomycetales; family Micrococcaceae; genus Arthrobacter; species Arthrobacter bambusae_B. Next base: position 200,487 of record NZ_JAUSSZ010000003.1, on the reverse strand, counting down.
CGCGCGACAGGCTCGTGGCCCGGTACGACCACGAACTGACGAGCCCCGAATGGGCCCTTGGCTACAACTGGGACATCGTCCTGAGCGGGTCGAAGCGGACCTGGACCGAAAACGAAGCCTTTGGCGACGCCGGGGATGAGGAGTAAGCACATGGGCAAGTTGACCCCGACACCCGGCCAGACCGTTGGCCCCTTCTACGGCTATGCGCTCCCCTTCCCGAAGGACAACGAGCTCCTTGCTCCGGGCAGCGCAGGAAGCATCCGCCTGCAAGGCACCGTGTACGACGGCGCCGGCGAGCCCATCCCGGACGCCATCCTGGAGATCTGGCAGCCCGACGCCGAAGGCAACGTGGTCCAGCGCACCGGCTCCCTGGTGCGCGACGGCTATACCTTTACCGGCTGGGGCCGCGCCGCGGTAGGAAACTCCGGCGTCTTCACCTTCACCACCGTCAATCCCGGTCCCACGCCTCCCGTCCCCGGAAAACCGGCGGCTGCTCCGTTCATTTCCGTCGCCGTTTTCGCCCGTGGCCTCATGAACCGCCTGTTCACCCGCATCTATTTGCCGGAAAACGAGGAAGCGCTCGCCGCCGATCCGCTGCTCAGCTCCCTCGATCCCGAGCGCCGCAGCACCCTGATCGCACGCCGCGATCCCGATGGCGGCCTCACTTGGGACCTGCGCTTGCAAGGCGCGAACGAGACCGTATTTTTGGATTTCGAGTCCGTCGAAGGCGCCTCCCAGTGAGCGGCGACGGCGATTTCGGGCTGCTCAGCCCGGTTTCGGCGTCGCCCGCCGTGGTGGCGCTGACGGGTGATCGTGCGGTGCTTGCGGCCATCCTCGACGTCGAGGCCGCGTGGGCATCCGTGCTCGAAGAGGCGGGCCTCGCGCCCTCCGGTTCTGCCGCCGTCGTCGCCGAGGCCGCGGAACCCTGGGCCTACGACGCCGCTTCCATCGCCGAACGCGCACAGGGCGGCGCCAACCCTGTCATTCCGCTGCTGGCCGATCTCCGGGCCCGGGTCAGGGGGTTGGATGCCGCCGCGCTTGCCGCCGTGCACACCTCCCTGACCAGCCAAGACATCTTGGACTCGGCGCTGATGCTGCTCGCGCACCGCGTAGTTTCCGCTCTTCTCGCTGAAGTGAAAGGCACGACGACGGCGCTCGCCGCGCTTGCGGAGCAACATGCGGACACGCTGTGCGTTGGCAGGAGCCTGACGCAGCATGCGCTGCCGTTCACCTTCGGGCTCAAGGCTGCGCAGTGGTTCCACGCAGTGGCCGCCGCCGCCCGTCGCCTCGAAGGCTTGGAGTTGCCCGTGCAGTTCGGCGGCGCCGGTGGGACTTTGGCTGCCGGCACCGCGCTCACGGAAGGTTCGGCGTCGAGCCCCTTTGCGCTGGCCGATTCCTTGGCCGGGAAACTGGACCTCGGGCCCGCTCCCGCACCATGGCACACGAACCGCCTCGCCGTCACTGGACTCGGCGACGCCTTGGCATCCCTGACCGACTCCTTCGGCAAGATCGCCTCTGACCTGCTCTTCCTCAGCCGGCCCGAGGTTGCCGAGCTGGGCGAGCCGCTTGCCTCAGGGCGCGGCGTCTCCTCGGCCATGCCGCACAAGCAGAACCCGGTGTTGTCCGTGCTGGTCCGCAGCGCGGCACTCCAAGCCCCTGGTTTGGCCGCGCAACTGCACCTTGCCGCCGCGAACTTCAACGACGAACGCCCGGACGGCGCCTGGCACAGCGAATGGCCTGCCCTCCGGGGTTTGCTTCGGCTAGCACTCGGCGCCGCCACCCACCTGCGCGACCTCGCCGAAGGGCTCCGGGTCTTCCCCGAAGCGATGCGCCGCAACCTGGAAATCTCAGGGCCATTGCTCCTCAGCGAAGCCGTCGCATCCTCCGTCGCTCCGCTCCTGGGCGAAGACAGGAGTGAGGCGAAGGCCCGGCTGCAGGCGGTGGTGGACGAGACGCTCCGGGCACCCGTTGCGGAGCAGGCCCGGATCTACACCAAACTCCTCCGGGAGACCGTCCCGGCCAGCAAGCTGTCTGACGAGGAACTGAAGGCACTCCTGGACCCGGCCAACTACGTCGGAGAGGCTGCCGAAATCAGCCGCCGCATCCTGGCTGCCTACCCGGAGTATTCCCACACCAACCCGAAGGGAGCCGATCGTGGCTAAGCCCAACATCAAAGCAGTGCTGCTGTCCCCGCGGCGCACCCTCGGAGAGAAGCCGCTCCTGGTGGTGGGGCCATCGCTCGGAACATCAACGGTGCTGTGGAGCGACACAGCAGCCCTGCTCGGCGATGACTTCGACGTCATCGGCTGGGACCTGCCCGGCCACGGCGTCTCGCCCGCGGCCTCCGAAACGTTCAGCGTCGCCGAGTTGGCCGACGCGGTGGTGGACCTGGTGGATTCGATGACACCCAGCGGGAAGGCACCTGTGGTGTTCCACTATGCCGGTGTCTCCCTCGGCGGCGCCACGGGACTGCAATTGGCCATCAAGCACGGAGAACGGCTCGCGTCCCTGTCCGTGCAATGCACGGGAGCGAAGCTCGGCACACCCGAGGGATGGCTGGAGCGCGCCGAAACCGTCCGCGCGCAGGGCACGGCGGTGATGATCCAGGGTTCCGCGCAGCGCTGGTTCGCCCCAGGTTTCATGGAACGCCAACCCGTTATCAGCAGCCGTCTCCTGCACTCCTTGCGGGACGCCGACCGCTTCAGTTACGCCTTCTGCTGCGAGGCCCTCGCTGGTTTCGATGTCCGCTCCGAGCTCGCCAGCATCTCCGTCCCCACGCAGGCCCTGGCCGGCGTCGAGGACACTGTCGCGCCGCCGTCGTTCGCTGAAGAAATTGCCGCGGGCATCAACTCAGGATTCAACGCAGCTGGCGGCAGCGCGGTTTCCGTAGCGCTCGACGGCGTCGGGCACCTTGCGCCCGCGGAGGCACCCGCCGTCGTCGCGGACCTCATGCGCACGTTCATGAAGGAGGCCGGAAAATGAGCACTGATCCCAAGCACGGTGCCGTCCAGCGGGACGCTACGTCGCAGGAAATCTACGACGCCGGCATGGTGGTCCGCCGGGAAGTGCTCGGCGACGCGCACGTCGACCGTGCCAACGCGAACAAGGACGAATTCACCGAGGACTTCCAGGACATGATCACCCGGATCGCCTGGGGCGGGATCTGGACCCGGCCGGGCCTGACGCGCCAGATGCGCTCGGCCGTCACCATCACGGCCATGGTGGCGCACGGGCACTGGGAAGAACTGGCCATGCACATCCGTGCGGCCATCACGAACGGGCTGAGCAGGGACGAAGTCAAGGAAATCCTGCTGCAGACCGCCATCTATTGCGGAGTTCCCTCCGCCAACACAGCATTCAAGACCGCGCAACAGGTCTTCGCAGAAATGGACCAGAAATGATGAACCAGGCCTATGTGTACGACGCCGTGCGCACCCCTTTTGGAAAATTCGGCTCCGGCCTTGCCGGGGTACGGCCGGACGACCTCGCGGCCCACGTGGTGCGTGAATCCGTCAAGCGCGCCCCGGCCCTGGATGTCGAGCGGATCGACGAAGTGGTGTTCGGCAACGCCAACGGCGCCGGCGAGGAGAACCGCAACATCGCCCGCATGGCCACGTTGTTGGCGGGGCTTCCGACGTCGATTCCGGGCACCACAGTCAACCGCCTGTGCGGCTCGTCCCTGGATGCCGCGATTATCGCTTCTCGCCAGATCAACGCGGGCGACGCCGAGCTGATGCTGGTGGGCGGCGCCGAGTCCATGAGCCGCGCACCGTGGGTGCTGCCCAAGACTTCCAAGCCGTATCCGGCGGGGGACATGACCCTGGCTTCCACCACCCTGGGCTGGCGCCTGGTCAACCCGGCGATGCCGAAGGACTGGACCATCTCCTTGGGCGAGGCCACCGAGCGGTTGCGCGAGAAGTACGGGATCACGCGGGAACGGCAGGACGAATTCGCCGCCGCCTCCCACAACCTCGCCGCCGCGGCTTGGGATGAGGGTTTCTATGACCAGTTGGTGACCCAGGTTCCAGGCACGGAACTGGTCCGCGATGAAGGCATCCGGGCAGGCTCGACGGCGGAGAAACTCGCCGGGCTCAAGACCGTGTTCCGGCCTGAATCTTCGGACGCGTCCGCCGGCAAGACAACAGGCGGCACCGTCACCGCGGGAAATGCTTCGCCGCTGTCCGACGGCGCGTCCGCGGCCTGGATCGGATCCGAGGCCGCCGCCGGGCTGCTCGGGCTGGATCCGCTGGCCCGCATTGCCGGGCGCGGCGCGCACGGCAACGATCCGCAGTTCTTCGGCTACGCCCCGGTAGAGGCTGCGAACAAGGCCCTCGCGAAAGCCGGCATCGGCTGGGAGCAGGTGGGCGCCGTCGAACTCAACGAAGCCTTTGCCGCGCAGTCCCTGGCCTGTATCGATGCGTGGGGGATCGATCCTTCCATCGTGAACCGGCACGGCGGCGCGATAGCGATGGGACATCCGCTGGGCGCCTCCGGCACCCGGATCTTGGGGACCCTGGCCCGCAGCCTGCAGGCTTCCGGCCAGCGGTGGGGTGTCGCGGCGATCTGCATCGGCGTCGGGCAGGGCCTGGCCGTAGTGCTGGAAAACGTGACTGCCGGCGTAGCCGGGAAAGAGGCCTAGGAATGCTGGAATTCATTGACACTGTTGGCGAAGCAGTTGCCGCCGTCAAGGACGGCTCCACCGTGATGATCGGAGGCTTCGGAAACGCGGGCCAGCCGTTCGAACTCATCGACGCGCTGCTCGATTCCGGCGCCACCGACCTCACCGTGGTGAACAACAACGCCGGCCAGGGCGACCAGGGGCTCGCGCTGTTGATCAAGGAAGGCAGGGTCCGCAAGATGATCTGCTCCTTCCCGCGCCAATCGGATTCCTGGCACTTCGATGCAAAGTTCAAGGCCGGGGAAATCGAGCTTGAGCTCGTTCCGCAAGGCAACCTGGCCGAACGCATCCGCGCTGCCGGGGCCGGCATCGGCGGGTTTTTCACCCCCACCGGCTACGGCACCATGCTCGCCGAGGGCAAGGAAACCCGCATCATCGACGGACGTGGCCAGGTCTTCGAGACTCCCATCCACGCCGACGTCGCGCTCATCAAGGCGCTCAAGGCCGACGGAAAGGGCAACCTCGTCTACCGCAAGACGGCCCGGAACTTCGGGCCCATCATGGCGGCCGCGGCCAAACACACCATCGTCCAGGTGTCCGAGATCGTTCCGACCGGCGCCTTGGACCCGGAGAACGTGGTGACTCCCGGAATCTACGTCAACAGCATCGTGAAGGTGGCCTGACATGAGCATCCAGACCTCAGCAACTCCCTTGGGCCGTAATGACCTCGCCGCACTTGTGGCGCGGGACATCGCGCCGGGTTCATTCGTGAACCTCGGCATCGGCCAGCCCACACTGGTCTCGAACTACCTCACGGAGGAGCAGAACATTACGCTTCACACGGAGAACGGGATGCTCGGCATGGGCCCGGAGGCCAAGGACGGGGAGATCGACGGCGACCTCATCAATGCTGGCAAGATCCCGGTCACGGAACTGCCCGGAGCTTCGTATTTCCACCATGCCGATTCCTTCGCGATCATGCGCGGCGGGCACCTGGACATCTGCGTCCTGGGCGCTTTCCAAGTGTCTGCCACAGGCGACCTCGCCAACTGGCACACCGGCGCACCGGACGCGATTCCCGCCGTCGGGGGAGCGATGGACCTGGCCACCGGCGCCAAGGACGTTTTTGTCATGATGACGCTCCTGACCCGCGATGGCGCGTCCAAGCTTGTGGAACAGTGCAGCTACCCGCTCACCGGCGTGGGCTGCGTGACCCGCGTCTACACGGACAAGGCGGTCTTCCTGACAGGGCCCGATGGCGTAACTGTGCGTGAGACGTTCGGCTGCACCTTCGAGGAACTCCAAGCGCTGGTGCCGGTCCTCAAATGGAAGCGCGAACTGGCAGCAGGTGCCCTCTGAAAGCAATTCACAGGGCAAGTGCTGCCAGTTCGCGCCAATAGGATTGGTAACCATGACCGACGCAGCAGTAGCCGGAGCGCCCCAGGCGAGTGACCAGTACGTGCAATCGCTCGCACGCGGATTGTCCGTGATCCGTGCTTTTGACGCGGCCAATCCCGTCATGACCCTCAGCGAGGTGGCGGCGCGCACGAATCTGACGCGTGCCACGGCGCGTCGGTTCCTTCATACCCTGGTGGAGCTAGGCTATGTCCGCACGGACGGCAAGACCTTCGCCCTGACGGCCATGGTGCTCCAGCTGGGTTACTCGTACTTGTCCGCCCTGTCGCTCCCGCAGCTCGCGCAGCCGCATCTTGAGGAGCTGTCGCTGAGGCTGGGGGAGTCGACGTCGGCCGCGGTACTGGATGGCAGCGACATTTTCTACGTGGCCCGCGTTTCCACTCGACGCATCATGACGGTCGGAATCACCGTAGGCACCCGCTTCCCGGCCTACGCCACGTCCATGGGGCGCGTACTCCTGGCCGACCTGACGCAGCAGAAGCTGGACGAATATTTGTCCTCGGTGGAGTTCAAGGCTCTGACACCCCGGACTATCACCTCCCGTGAACAGCTCGTGGCCGAGCTGGATCGCGTTCGTCGGCAGGGCTGGTGCCTGTTGGACCAGGAACTCGAATTGGGGCTCATGTCAGTGGCCGCCCCGGTCCGCAACGCCGCGGGCAAGGTCGTGGCTGCAGTCAATGTCTCGCTCCAGGCCCAGAACGTCGCCGCGCAGCCGGACCCCCCGGCCTACCTCGACTCGGTCCGGCAAGAAATCCTCCGCACTGCAGGCCTGATTTCGTCGGATATCGCTGCCAAGCACTAGGGCTTTGGTGTTCACTGGGAGAGTGGATCTGCAGACGGTAGGGAACGCACAGAAACTAGTGCTCTGGATCGCCATCCTGGCGTCTTTTGTCTCGTTTCTGGACAGCACCGTGGTCAACGTCGCGCTGCCCGCCATTTCCCGTGAGCTGGGTGGGGGCCTGGCCACGCAGCAGTGGGTGGTGGACGCTTACCTGATCACCCTCGGTTCACTGATCCTGCTCGCCGGTTCCCTTTCGGATGTCCTTGGCCGGATCGTGATCCTGCGGGTTGGCCTCCTCGGGTTCGGCGTGACGTCGTTGCTGTGCGCGATGGCACCCGACCCCGCAGTGCTCATCCTTGCGCGCGGGCTCCAAGGCGCGGCGGGAGCGCTCCTTGTACCCAGTTCCCTGGCCCTCATTACGTCCGTCTTCGATGGGCCGGCGCGGGCGAAGGCCATCGGCCAATGGACGGCGGGCACAACGGTCGCGTTCATCGCCGGCCCCTTGTTGGGCGGAGTGTTGGTGGATTCACTCAGCTGGCGCTGGGTCTTCGGGATAAACGTCCTGCCCATTGCCGTCACGATGTACCTGCTCGCCATCTTGCGGGCCAAAGATGTGCGGGAGGAAGGCATCCGGATTGATTATCCAGGGGCCGTACTCTGTGTCCTCGGGCTCGGCGGCCCGGTGTACGCCTTGATCGAACAAGGCCACTTCGGTTGGGCAAGCCCGCTCATTCTCGTGCCGTTCATCCTCGGAATCGTGTGCTTCGCCGGATTCATCTGGCGGCAGAAAACGGCGAAGCAGCCGCTCATGCCGCCGGCATTGTTTAGTGTCCGTAACTTTGGGGTCGGGAATATCGCGACCTCGTTCATTTACGCGGCACTGTCGATCGGCGGGTTCATCGTTGTGCTTTTCCTGCAGCAGGTTGCCGGGTTCCCGGCCACGCTGGCTGCCTTGGCCCTGCTACCTGTCAGTGTTTTGAACATCGGACTTTCGTCCTGGTTCGGATCGCTCGCGGGACGATTCGGCCCGCGGTGGTTCATGGCGTTCGGCCCCATTCTTGGCGGTTGCGGATACCTCCTCATGCTCTCGGCCGAGACACACGTCGGTTACTGGACGCAGCTGTTTCCGGGCATCGTCCTGTTCGCCGTCGGCCTCTCTGCCACAGTAGCGCCACTGACTGCTGCCATTCTTGGCTCCATTTCGGAACAGCAGTCCGGCATCGGTTCTGCCGTAAACAACGCAGTCAGCCGGGTCGCCGGGCTGCTTGGCATCGCCTTTGTGGGGGTAGTGGTTGGCGAGAGGCTTGACGTCAACGCGTTTCACCGGGTGGTGATCCTGACCGGCGTCCTCCTGATCATCGGGGGCATAGTCTCGGCAATTGGCATCCGGAATCCGGGAGGGAAACGCACGGACGGCTGAGCCGGCTCCCTCCGACCGCAGGCCGGAGCGCCACCCCTACTCCCGCGCCGGCCCTGTGGGCCATAGACTCAAGCCAACGACGGCTCGGGACACCGATGTTCAGAGGGACCTTGAGGTCTCGGAAAGGGAGCGCGGGTGAAACTTGGCATAGCGAGGGAACGCCTGGACGGTGAACGGCGCGTGGCTGCGACGCCGGAGACCGTCACGCAGTTGGCTGGACTCGGACTGGAAGTCGTCGTCGAAAGCGGAGCAGGAACCGCTGCCGGCTACAGCGACGAGGCCTACCGCGAGGCAGGCGCCCTCATCGTCCCCACCCTGGATCTGGCCCGACTGGATGTCTACGCGCACGTTCGCCCTCTCGAACCCGCGACGGCGGCTGCGCTGCGCCGGGGCGCCGTCACCGTGGGCCTGGCCTCGCCGTCGTCGGAGCTTGCCACCGTCCGCGCGCTCGCCGAGGCGGGCGTGACCTCCTTCGCGCTTGAGCTGGTGCCGCGCATTTCCCGCGCACAGTCCATGGACGCGCTCACGTCCCAGGCACTCGTGGCCGGATACCGCTGCGTGCTCGAGGCCGCAATGCGCCTCCCGCGCTTCTTTCCGCTGTATATGACGGCAGCCGGAACCATTCCCCCGGCCCGCGTGCTGGTGTTGGGTGCGGGCGTGGCCGGCCTGCAGGCCATCGGCACCGCGAAGAGGTTGGGTGCACGGGTCTCCGCCAACGACATCCGGCCCGCCTCGGCGGACGAAGTGGCATCCATGGGCGGTACCTTCATCAAGCTCGACGTGGAGACGGCGGAAGCGTCCGGCGGCTACGCACGCGAACTCAGCGCCGACCGCGGCGCCCTGCAGCGTGAGCTGCTCGCCCCGCACGTGGCCCAGGCAGATGTGCTGATCACGACGGCGGCGGTCCCCGGACGACGGGCCCCTCTCCTGGTGAGCCGCGAAATGGTGCAGCAGATGCGCCCGGGCTCGGTGGTCGTCGACCTCGCCGCGGAGTCCGGCGGCAACGTGGAAGGGTCAGTGCCGGGCCTGGATCTTCTCGTCCCGACGGCGGACGGCCACGGCACGGTCACGCTGGTGGGGATGAAGGACGCGGCCTCGGCGATGCCCGCCGATGCCTCGCGCCTCTACGCGAAGAACGTCGCGAACCTGCTTGCCCTCATGACTTGTGCCGGAGCAGTCGTCCCCGACTTCGGCGACGAGGTGGTGTCCGGCGCCTGCCTGACGCACGATGGCGAGGTGCGGCACGGACCGACGGCCGAGGCCCTTGCGGCGCTCTCCGCCGAGAAGCCTGAACCTGTAAGTCCTGCCAACGAGGGGGTTTCCTGATGGACGGTATCGCCCTGCTCACCATCACCGTGTTGGCGATTTTCGTGGGCTTCGAAGTGGTTTCAAAAGTCTCGAGCACCCTGCATACCCCGTTGATGTCCGGGGCCAACGCCATCCACGGGATCATCCTGGTGGGGGCGATCATCGTCGCCGGGCAGGCATCGGACCCTTGGGTCCTCGCGGTAGCCTTGCTCGCCGTCGTCCTCGCCACCGCCAATCTGGTGGGAGGCTTCGTGGTGACCGACCGGATGCTGGAGATGTTCCACGGGCGTAAACGCGAAGTGGGTGCGGACGGGAAATCCGCGGCCAATAAACTCGAGGCGATAAAGCCTGAGGCCAGGAAGGGCACACGATGACCCTCATCGAACCCGTGTGGACTTCACTCCTCTACCTGGCTGCTGCCGTGTGCTTCATCCTCGCGCTCAAGGGACTCAATTCCCCACGGACCGCCCGGCGCGGCAACCTGGTGGGTGCATTCGGTGCGGCGCTCGCCGTCGCCACGGTTTTTGTATCGGTCAAGATGGACAACGTTCCCTGGATCCTGGGCGCAATGGTGGTCGGGTCGAGTGTGGCCGCGCCGGTCGCGCGGCAGGTCAAGATGACCCAGATGCCGCAGCTTGTGGCGCTGTTCAACGGCGTCGGGGGTGGTGCCGCCGCCCTTGTGGCACTCTTGGAACTCGCGCACACCGAAGACCGCTGGGTGCGCGTGGCCATTGTGTTCACGTTGCTGGTCGGAGCGGTCTCGTTCGCAGGTTCTGCCATCACGTTCTCCAAGCTGCAGGAACTCATGACCACGCGCCCGGTGGTCTTCCCTGGCTTGCCGACGCTTATGGGAGCGGTGCTGCTCGCGGCGGTGGGTGCCGCCGTCGCCGTCGTCTTCAGCGGATCCTTCGTGCTCGCGCTGGTGCTCTTGTTGCTGGGACTGACGGCCGGCGTGCTGCTTGTTTTGCCCGTAGGCGGCGCGGACGTGCCGATTGTCATTTCGCTGCTGAATGCCTTCACCGGCCTGGCCGTGGCGGCTTCAGGCCTGGTGCTTGGCAATGTGCTGTTGGTGGTGGCGGGCACGCTGGTTGGCGCATCAGGCACCATCCTCACCAGGGCAATGGCTGCGGCCATGGGCCGCAGCGTTGCGGGAATCCTCTTTGGCGCATTCAAGGGAGGGTCGACGGCGGGTTCGACGGCGGTAAGCGATCGTCCCGTCCGTTCTTCCAGCCCGGAGGACGTTGCAGTGCTTCTCGGCTATGCCCAGAGGGTCATCATCGTTCCTGGTTACGGGCTCGCGGTAGCGCAAGGTCAGCACACGGCCGCCGAACTCGCGATTGCACTTGAGGCGAGGGGCATCGACGTCGATTTCGCGATCCATCCGGTGGCCGGTCGCATGCCGGGACACATGAATGTCCTGCTGGCCGAAGCAAATGTGCCCTATGAGTCGCTCAAGGAAATGGGCGAGATCAACTCCGAATTCCGGACAACGGACGTCGCGCTGGTGGTCGGCGCGAACGACGTCGTCAATCCGGCCGCGAAGACCACTGCAGGCTCGCCGATTTACGGCATGCCCATCCTCGAGGTCGCCGACGCACGCCAGGTGGTATTCCTCAAGCGTTCCATGCGGCCGGGGTTCGCGGGAATCGAGAACGAACTCATGTACGAGCCGCAGACCACGCTCCTGTTCGGGGACGCCAAAGAGTCCCTGACGAAGGTATTGAGCGCGGTCAAGGCTCTTTAGCTTAGTTAACCAACCCCGGGATCCTCGCAGGTGTCTTTGCGGCCCATCCGGGTGAGCCCACTCATGGTCGCCGGGCATCGCCGCGGCCCATCCGGGTGAGCCCACTCAAGACGCGCCCGGATTCAACGTCCTATGATCGGCCGAAGGTCTAGGGGGGATTACTCCCATCCCTGACGGTTGCCCCGGGTTCGAATGGACGGTGAGTGGAGTGGTCATCTCTACGCGCAAGGAGACGGTGAAGAAACGTCGCGGGGCCCGTTGGGCCGCCGTCGGCGCGTGCGGCGCGATGGTCTTTGCATATCTGACAGGTCTTGCCTTGCCGGCCCATGCGGCGGCCAGCACAATCATTTCGCTGACCTTCGACGACGGCAACGCCGACCAGATGACTGCCGAAGCGACCATGAAAAACTTGGGTCTGCACGGCACCTTCTTCGTCCCCTCGGGATGGATCGATCAGCCGAGCTATGTCACGTCGGCGAACTTGCAGCAGATCTATGCCGACGGCAATGAGATCGCCGGGCACACGGTCACGCACCCCGATCTGGTCAACCTGCCCACGGACGAGGTGACGCGCCAGGTATGCAATGGACGAGTCGCCCTGATGAACATGGGATTCAAAGTCACCAGCTTCGCGTATCCCTTTGCTGACCAGGATGCTGCGGTGCAGACCGTGGTGAAGAATTGCGGATTCAACAGTGCACGCGGCCTCGGGGATCTCTACAGCAAGGACGATCCTTCACTGCCGGCTTCAGAATCCATCCCGCCCGCCAATCCTTACGACACCGCGGCGCCGGAGGAAGTGGACAGCACCTGGACGCTCCAGAACCTGGAGGACAGCGTGACCAAGGCCCAAGCCGCCGGGGGCGGATGGGTGCAGCTGACCTTCCACCACATAGCGACAGGCACCGATCCGACGCTTACCATCAGCCCCAGCCTGTTCAGTCAATTCAGTTCCTGGCTGGCACAGCAACAGACAGCAGGCAACGTGGCCGTGAAGACTGTTGACCAGGTGATTGGCGGAGCGGTCCAGCCCGCAGTCGCCGGCCCCCCAGCCCCGCCGCCACCCGCGCAGGGAACAAACATGATCCAGAACCCCAGCCTGGAGACACTGGCCAACGGCATCCCGCAATGCTGGGCTGCAGGCGGATACGGCACCAATACGACCGCGTATTCCGTGGTCTCGCCGGGACACACCGGCAATAACGCCGAACTGCTGACCATGAGCGGTTATGTGAGCGGGGATGCGAAGCTCCTGCCTGCCTTGGACCTCGGTGGTTGCTCACCGACAGGCACTCCCGGCCATATCTACTCGCTCAGTGCGTGGTACAAATCCAACGTCATCACCCAATTCGAGGTCTACTACCGCACCGGAACCGGCTACTGGACCTACTGGACGGCGAGCCCACAGTACACAGCAAGCAGCAACTGGACCCAAGTAAGCTGGACCACGCCTGCCCTTCCGGCCGGTGCCTCGGGGATCAGCTATGGACTGAACATCCAAGCCAACGGTTCGATCACCACGGATGACTATTCGATGATCGATGTCACGCCGACGGCGCCCACGGCCCCTGCAGCTCCGACAGGGGTCACTGCGACGGCCGGCAATGGATCCGCAGCCGTCTCCTGGACCGCTCCTGCGAATGGCGGTTCGGCGATTACTTCGTACGCCGTCACTCCGCACGCCGGGACGACGACCCTTGCGCCGGTCACCGTAACAGGGAACCCGCCGGCGACGACGGCGAACGTCACCGGGCTCACGAACGGCACGGCCTATACGTTCACGGTCACCGCCACGAACTCGATCGGCACGTCGCCGGCGTCTGCGGCCTCGGCTCCAGTCACGCCGACGGCGCCCACGGTGCCTGCGGCTCCGACCGGGGTGACGGCGACGGCGGGGAACGCTTCCGCTGTGGTGTCGTGGACGGCGCCGGCCAACGGCGGTTCTCCGCTTACTTCGTATACCGTGACGCCGTCTTCCGGTGGCACGGCTTTGGCTCCGGTGACGGTTTCCGGAAATCCGCCCTCGACCACGGCGACCGTCACCGGGCTGAGCAACGGCACGGCCTATACGTTCACGGCCACGGCGAGTAACGCCGTCGGGACGTCCCAGCCCTCGGCCGCCTCGGCTCCGGTCACCCCTTCGGCGCCGGTTCCCGGCGTGAGCAACGGCGGCTTCGAGTCCGGGCTGGGCTCCTGGACCACCGGCGGCGTCAAAGCACCCGTGGCCTCCACGATTGCCCACACCGGCACCGGTTCGGCGTTGCTGGGCCTGGCATCCGGTGCCGAGCCCCTGGGCGACAGCAGCCTCTCCCAGACCATCACCGTGCCCGCCACCGGGACCTCCACGCTGTCCTTCTGGTACCAGCCGCACACCGCCGATGACACCTGCACCGGCACCACCTGCCGGTATGACTGGATGGAAGCCCAGGTCCGATCCACCACCGGCACCACCCTGGCCAGCGTGTTCAAGCTCTGCAACAACAACGGCACCTGGACCCAGCTCAGCGCGAACCTGTCCGCCTACGCCGGACAGAGCATCGTGCTCTGGTTCAACGTCCACCTCGACGGCTCCAGCCCCGCGGACGACACCTGGATGTACCTCGACGACGCCACCCTCACCAACAGCCAGACCACCCCGACCGCGCCCGCCGCCCCGACCGGGGTCAGCGCGACGGCCGGCAACGCCTCCGCGACCGTGTCCTGGACCGCCCCGGCCAACGGCGGCTCGGCGATCACCTCCTACGCCGTGACCCCGCACACCGGCACCACGACGCTCGCGCCGGTCACCGTGACCGGGAACCCGCCCGCGACCACGGCGAACGTCACGGGGCTCACGAACGGAACCGCGTACACCTTCACCGTCACCGCCACCAACGCCATCGGCACCTCCCCGGCATCCGCGGCCTCGGCACCGGCCACCCCGACCGCGGGGGCGACCGCGCCCGCCGCCCCGACCGGGGTCAGCGCGACGGCCGGCAACGCCTCCGCGACCGTGTCCTGGACCGCGCCTGCCAACGGCGGCTCGGCGATCACCTCCTACGCCGTGACCCCGCACACCGGCACCACGACGCTCGCGCCGGTCACCGTGTCAGGGAACCCGCCCGCGACCACGGCGAACATCACCGGGCTCACGAACGGCACCGCGTACACCTTCACCGTCACCGCCACCAACGCCATCGGCACCTCCCCGGCGTCCGCGGCCTCGGCACCGGCCACCCCGACCGCCGGGGCGACAAGCCCGACCATCACCAACGGCGGCTTCGAGTCCGGGCTGAGCTCCTGGACCACCGGCGGCGTCAAAGCACCCGTGGCCTCCACGATTGCCCACACCGGCACCGGTTCGGCGTTGCTGGGCGTGGCATCCGGTGCCGAGCCCCTGGGCGACAGCAGCCTCTCCCAGACCATCACCGTGCCCGCCACCGGGACCTCCACGCTGTCCTTCTGGTACCAGCCCCACAGCCAGGAAGACCCCTGCACAGGAAACGCCTGCCCGTACGACTGGATGGAAGCCCAGGTCCGATCCACCAGCGGCACCACCCTGGCCAGCTTGCTCAAACTCTGCAACAACAACGGCACCTGGGCCCAGTTCAGCGCCGACCTCACCGCCTACAAAGGCCAGACCATCACCCTCTGGTTCAACGTCCACCTCGACGGCTCCACCCCCGCCGACGACACCTGGATGTACCTCGACGACGTCACCCTCACCAACGGCTGACCCCGCGGGGACTCGGCGGGCGCACCGGCCCGGCAAGAGCAGGTATGGGAGTGTTTGCGAGGCTAGCGGGCTTCGAGGATCTTCTTGAGGTTCTCCAGGTCCTTGCGCATGGCCTTGCGCATCATTGGCGCCATGAAGATGCTTGCAAGTGCGGAGAACCCGGAGGGTTCACCTGTGTTGCGGAGGATCATGCGGGTCGCGCCATTCTCATCGGACCAGCTGTAGCTGGTCCGCATCGGGAAAGGACCTTGGCTTGTGCGCATGGTGAGTTTCTCACCGGGAACAAGCTCAGTGAATTCGTAGACGTAATCCAGATTTCGGCCCAGGAATCGTGCGGTGAAGGCAACCCGGGACCCGACCGTCAAGGGTCGCGGAGTCTGCCATTGCGCAGATCGTATGTTCACGTACCAGGCTGGAGCGTTGTCCGGGTCGGAAGCATAACTTGCCACGATGTCACGGGGGCGCCGGATCAGTATTTCGGTCTGGACGTTCACCATGGTTGTTCCTCTGTTTTTGCTGCGGGCTCGGGTTGCCGGATGCGGTCCTTCCCAACTATCGCAGAATGCGCCTACCGGGCGGTAACCCGCCTAAGGAACTCACGGCAAGCTTTCAGATTGCTTGCGGCCAAGGCCGGCCCCTCCCGCATGGGATTCAATCTCCACGTAGTAGATCGCCCCTGCGCCAGGTGCGTGGAGGCGGTGCCTCGCATGTCGGATTGGCCGGTAGTCGTGTCCGAAAGGGTCCCGGACTACTACTCGTTCGAGGTGGTCCAGCTGGGCGAGGAGGCTATCCACGTCCACGAGCGTGGCGGGGCGGACCTCCTTTCCCCCTATATTCACTATCCAGGGCGTACTAGAGGTGATGCTTGGGAGCTCCAGGGTGAGGGTTTCAAATATTCCGGCAAGAAGGGCCTCCAGCGTTGTGGGGTAGAGACGGAGCAATCGATGCGCTTGCGGTTCGCGGCGCCGGTCGGTGATCCAGGTCTGGCGGAGCCACGTGAATTCCACCCGGCCGAACGAGGAGCCCAGCCTTAGCTTCCGGCCTGCCTCCATCGTCAAGTGGAAGTTGTTGCCTCCCCGGTCCAGGATGCTGGCTGCTTCCTCAACGTACTCGAGGTCTTCGAGCATGGCGTTTGCGGACGGATAGTAAGCGAAATGACCGAGCTCATCGACAACGACGTAGTCTCCCGGACTCGCGCCGGCAAGCTCGGTATCGTGTGCCGTTCCTTGGTTGAGGGAGGTGCGCTTCACGATGATTCAGCTCCTACGCAGTGTCAGCCCAAAGCCCGAATGGGACTTGTGTCCTTGTCCTCATCAGACCACCAAACCGAGCGCCCGTCGTCGTTCTTAATGGTTTCCTTACGCCAACAGGTGGAGAATCAGCGCGCTCTTTACGGGTGCAGCGGTGGGACGATTGAGGCATGGAGAATCGTGCCTACGGTTCCCGCATTTACCGGGCAAGTACGCGGCTGGTGGTCATGGTGGTCTTGGGCGTGGCGGCCGGGTTTGCCACGGCCGCGGCTGGAGCCCCGGCGCTAGGGCCGACCGTGGGATGGGGTGTGGCTTCGTGCGTTTATCTACTGATGGTCTGGGCGACCATTGGGCGGATGGACGCCGAACAGACTGCTTTGCACGCAACGCGCCAGGACCCGTCCCGGGCCGTCGCGAACGTACTGGTCCTCGTCGCTGGAGTGGCAAGCATGGGGGCTGTCGCCGTGATGCTTCTGGAGATCGGCTCGGTCCAAGGGAGCGAGCGGGACTTGATCGTCCTCCTGGCCCTGGTCGTTTTGGCGCTCTCAGGTTTGCTGGTGCACACCCTGTACACCCTGCGGTATGCACACCTTTACTACGAAGGGGTCGACGGCGGCATCGGTTTCAACCAGGAACGTCCACCGTGCTACGTCGATTTCGCGTACCTGGCCTTCACCATCGGCATGACGTTCCAAGTGTCCGACACTGATCTCCAAACGTCCGAGATCCGTGGAATCGCGCTCCGGCAGGCTTTGCTGTCCTACCTTTTCGGGGTGGTTGTCCTGGCCACCACGATCAACCTGGTTTCCGGGCTGATCCATTAAGTCCCACTGCCTCCGGCGATCATCCGGCGAAGGTGCGGAGCCGCGTTCCCGTTGTAAAAATCGATCCCGGCATGCTCAGAATTACGCAACAAGGGCATGTTGTTATTACAGTAAGGATTGCCTTGCCTATCTCGCTCCTGTTCCCGGACTTGTCGGGGAACTCTGCGTGGGGGTGGGGCTACCCCAATCCTTCCGGTCCCAGCCGGAACCCTTGAAAGGCCCCCATGAAATTCGGCATCAAACCAGCTACGGCCCTTGCGGCCGCCACTGCCACGCTGCTGGCACTTTCGGCGTGTAGCGGCGCACCTAGCGGCAATTCCACGGCTGGCGCAGCATCCGGCGGCGACGGAATCGTCGTGTACAACGCGCAGCATGAAAACCTCACCGGCGCATGGGTGGCCGCTTTCACCAAGGAGACGGGAATCAAGGTTACGCTCCGCAATGGAGATGACCTTGAAATGAGCAACCAGCTCAGTGAAGAAGGCAAGAATTCCCCCGCGGACGTCTTCCTCACCGAAAACTCACCGGCCATGGTCCGTATCGCGAGTGCCGGTTTGCTCGCACCCGTGGATCAGGCAACCCTCAACCAGGTCCCGTCGCAGTACCGGCCCTCCACCAACGACTGGACCGGCATCGCGGCCCGCTCCACCGTGTTGGCCTACAACAAGAACAAGCTCAACGCAGACCAGCTCCCCAAGTCCCTGATGGACCTCGCGGATCCGTCATGGAAGGGACGAATCGGCGCATCCACAGGCGGAGCTGATTTCCAGGCGATCGTCAGCGCGATGCTTGCTCTCAAGGGTGAAGACGCCACCCAGAAATGGCTGGAGGCGGCCAAGACCAACTTCAAGTCCTACAAGGACGACACCCCGGTGCTCGCAGCGGTGAACTCGGGCGAGGTCGAGGCAGGCGTTTTGTACCACTACTACTCTTTTGTGGACCAGGCCCAGACTGGAGAAAACAGCAAGAACGTTGCTCTCCACTACTTCAAGAACCAGGACCCCGGTGCGTTTGTCAGCGTCTCCGGCGGCGCCGTTCTGGCGGCCAGCAAGAAGCAGGCCCAAGCCCAGGAGTTCCTGAAGTTCATCACGGGCAAAGAGGGTCAGCAGGTCCTCCAGAATGGTGACTCCTTTGAGTACACCGTGGGATCCGATGTGCCCGCCAACTCCAAGCTTGTGCCCCTCAAGGATCTCCAGGCACCATCCGTGGACCCGGCCAAGCTCAACAGCGAGAAGGTCACCGAGCTGATGACCAAGGTCGGGCTCCTCTAGGCCCGGAAGGCCGTGGTGCGCGTCCGGCGGCTGCTGATTGCTGGCATCGTCGGCCGCGAGGCCGCGGGCTGGCCAAGTTCGCGGCTGCCGGCCCGGCGGGGGAATGCATCAATGAGGCCGCCGTCTACGTGCTGAGCACACCGTCGCCGCTGACACTTGTGCACAAAGCTGGGACCCCTCCTTGAGGTAGCGAACTACAATGGGTGGATGGCTGGCAACCGCAATCCGCTCGACGACCTGCGGGGAACAATCGTCCATCTGGCCGATCAGCTCAAGCTGCCCGGTTCGGAGCGCGTGGACGAGCTGGTCGGCGATCTGCTCGGTGCGAGGCCAGGGCCGGCCCGGCCCCTGTCGGAGGTGCAGGCCGAGCTCGATGCGCTGGTCGGGCTGGAGACGGTGAAGGAGCAGGTGCGGGCCCTCGTCGCGCTGCTCCAGGTCCAGGCGCGCCGCAAGGCGCACGGCCTGCCGGAGGTGGCCACCTCGCAGCATCTGGTGTTCCTCGGAAACCCGGGTACCGGGAAGACCACCGTGGCCCGGCTCCTGGCCGAGATGTACCGCGCGGTCGGCCTGCTGCAGAAAGGCCACCTGGTCGAGGTCGACCGTTCGGGTCTGGTGGGGCAGTACGTCGGCGCGACTGCCATCAAGACGGACCGGGTGATCCGGCGTGCGCTGGATGGCGTCCTGTTCATCGACGAGGCCTACGCGCTGGCCCCGGAGGACGGGCGCATGGACTTCGGCCCCGAGGCGATCGAGGTCCTGCTCAAGCGGATGGAGGACCACCGTCACCGCCTGGTGGTGATCGTGGCCGGGTACCCGCGGCTGATGGAGTCCTTCCTGCTCTCAAACCCCGGACTGCGCTCCCGCTTCGCCCGCGAGATCACGTTCCCCGACTACTCGGTCGAGGAACTCCAGACGATCTTCCACCAGATGCTGGCCCAGCACGAGTACACGCTGGAGCCGGGTGCGGACCAGATGCTGCACCGCATCCTCACCGGGCTCCACGCGGGCGAGGACTCCGGCAACGCCCGGTTTGCCCGGACGCTGTTCGAGCAGGCACTCAACCGTCAGGCGCTGCGGCTCTCGCGCGATGAGGGGCAGAGTCTTGACGCCCTCGACCGCGAGGCCGTCGTTACGCTCACCGCGGGCGACATCGCGGAGGCCGCGCTGGCCCTGGGCGAGGAGCCGGCGCCGGAGCCCACGCCGGAACCGGAGCAGCTACCCTGGTGGCGCCGCTGGCAGATCTGACCGGATGCGGCGCGCGGCTGTCAGTTGAATGACCGTCCCGCCGCGGTGCACAGCGGAACGGTTTGTGCGTTCACCCGCTCATCGCTACCTCAGAGTTTGGACCGTTTCGGGGAGTTTCACTGTTCTCGGCGCTGAGCCGCATTCGGGTCGCCGTCTCAGCCGCTCCAGATGTCCCCGGCAACCAGGCGTGCGATCTGCTCCAGCGTTGTCCCCTGGAGCAGCTCGAACCCCACCACCCCAGGATGTCAGTTTGAAACCTAAGACCCCAGCCGAGAGCGGTCAATGAGAGGGGTTTTGGACCCTAATCTGACGGATTTCCGTTAGGCATTTGACGTCAGGTGGGGGTGTGCTTCCTCCTGACGGCTACCACAATCGGCAGTCGCCGAAAGCGGTCACCACGCCGGACTCTAAAACCTTCGCATCCGAGCGTGATATTGAGTTCCGATCCCTTTCAAGTACCTACTGTCTGTGGGGGGCCAGGTCTAGCTCACGAGTCTCGCCGTACGGCACTGTTGAAGACAAGGCGACGGTGAACCTGGTGTACTGATGGCGGGTAACCAGTACCCCGCAGTTCCTTTCTGATCGTGCTGCACTGATGGCGCTTCCCAGTGCGAGGCTTAGCTGAGCCTCGGCATCAGTGGAATTCTCGACTTCAAGCTCAGCAACAACCGATTGCAAGATCGTGCTCCTTCAAGTGGTGCAAGGCCAGTGTTACTGGCTACATGGATTAAGTGATGGTGGTCCGAGTGGACGCTTCAGCAATGCGGGATCCCCTTGTATGCGCGAGGCGCGTAAGTTCGTTTGAAACTGCCGCTATGGCTTCCATCCGAGTCAGCTGTCCACCCTCCACCACCCGCTTATCGGTGCCACCGCCAGCAGCTGCAGTTCGGCTGCCATCTTGGCGGAGTTGTGCGGGCGGTTCGTTGATCTGGGCCGTTTTAATGTCCCTTGCGGTGGAGCCGTGATCGAAACCGGGTTCTAATACCAGGCCCTCCAGTTACGAGGATGGAGGGACCTGGCAGCTTATTGATCTTGCGGGGCGGAGCCACGCTGATTTTTAGATTTGGGTTTTGGACGCCAGTTAAAGTGCGGCTACGGCCGCCATAGCAACAGAGGCACTTTTAGGAAGGCAGCTAAAAAACGGCGGCTGATCGACCGGCGCGAACGGGACGACCAACCACTGGCCGCCGTACAGCTCGACGTACGAATCCACAGGGCACTTTGCGTAAGCTTCCTCACGGGTCATCTCGTTCTCCTTTGAACTGGTAGTAGTCCGCTACTAGCCGACCGATTATCGGCTGTCGCTCATTCATTAGTCTAGTTTTAGATGTTTAAAAATGGAAGAGGTTGCGTGTGTTTTTTGCTGAAGTCCCCGGAAGTTCGGGCTAGATACGATGCCCGTCAAGTAAGTCGATAACATCTGCAAGTATGTGTTTGAACGCTCTTACGCGCAAGACTTTACGTTGCTCCTGCAGGAAGCCACCGGGCCGGCCGGAAAACTGTTGGGGCACTGTCCTGCCTGCTGGAACTTGTGGTTGAGTAGGGCTATGGGCGCCCCCATAGAGGACTACGCGTTACTCTCAGATCTCCGCACCGGACCGCTTGTCTCACGTGCCGGGAGCGTCGACTGGCTGTGTTTCCCGCGCTTCGACTCGGCATCCGTGTTCAGCGGCCTCTTGGGCGGGAGCGAACATGGCAGGTGGCTGTTGGCTCCGAGTGAACCGGCTGCGCAAGTGACCGAGCGTCAATATGTCGATTCAACCTTCGTGCTTCAAACTACGTGGCAAACGCAGGCCGGGCGAGTCTTAGTAACGGATTTTATGCCGGTCGGGATCGATGATTCCTATCTCTTGCGCCGGGTATCAGGGCTATCAGGCACGGTAGAAATGCGCCAAGAACTCGTGATCCGTCCTGGGTATGCGGGGGTTCGGCCTTGGGTAAGCCGTGTTCATGACCCGTCCGTTACCGGGTCGGCGGTTCTCTTGGCCATGGCCGGCCCCGATGCTTTTGCCTTTCGAGGGCATGAGCTACCGCTTGCCTTCCCTCACGGACATGAAGGAAACTTCGCAGTGGCCGAGGGCCAAACATTCGACTTTCAACTGGCGTGGTTCCCTTCCTACCGACCACTTCCGCCAGCCGTCGACGTCGACCTTGCGCTGGAGGAGGCCGTCCGCTTTTGGGCGCGGTGGGCGAGCAATTGTCGCGACGAGGGGCCCTACGGGGGCTCGGTAAAGCGCTCCCTATTGGTATTGCGCGCACTCACCCATCATGAGACGGGGGGTATCGTTGCTGCCCCGACAACGTCCCTGCCAGAGGACTTTGGTGGGTCGCGGAATTGGGACTATAGGTTCTGCTGGCTCCGGGATGCAGCCCTTACCTTGGAAGCGATGTTGACTCACGATTACGGAACGGAGGCGTTGCAGTGGCGCAACTGGCTCCTTCGCTCCCTTGCCGGTAGCCCCGAGGATCTTCAGATCATGTATGGAATCGGGGGAGAACGAGACCTACCCGAAAGAGAGCTACCGAATCTTCCAGGCTATGCGAACTCGAAGCCGGTTCGGATTGGCAACGAAGCCGCGTCGCAGTTCCAAGCAGATGTCGTCGGCGAGGTCTTGGTGGCGCTGGAAAGGCTGCGTCTCGCCGGAGGAAAGGAGGATCACTTCTCGTGGGCCCTCCAACTTGAATTGTTGGGATTCGTCGAGAAGCACTTCGAGGACAAGGATTTCGGCCTCTGGGAGATGCGAGGTGAGCCTCAGTACTTTACCCACTCGCGTGTCATGATGTGGGCAGCCTTTGATTGCGGCATTAGGGCGGTGCGCCAGCACGGCCTATCCGGTGATGCTGATCGGTGGGAGCGCCTTCGTGAGCGGCTTCGGGAAGAGATCCTGGATAAAGGCTTCAGCCGATCTCTCAACTCTTTTACCCAAACATATGGTGGGGAACAAACTGACGCCGCCTTACTGGTGCTGCCCCAAGTCGGCTTCCTGGCCTACGATGACGAGCGCATGCTTGGGACGGTCTCCCGATTGGAGGAGGAGCTACTCACCCAGGACAATCTCCTGCTTCGCTACCGAACAGAAAGCGGTGTTGACGGGTTGGAGCCCGGAGAACACCCGTTCCTGGCCTGCTCCTTCTGGCTTGTAGAGCAGTACGCGCGTTCCGGGCGCCTTGCTGATGGTAAGTCGCTTATGGACAAACTCACCGGACTTGCGAATGAGCTGGGCTTGCTGAGCGAGGAATACGACGCAGCAAGCATGCGGATGGCGGGGAACTACCCGCAGGCTTTCTCTCACCTTGCTCTTGTGCGGGCAGCGGATGCGATGCATGGAGTCGACCGCTTGAGCCTGGCCGTGAGTCCTTGAGCCTGTTTCTCACGGCGGCCGTTACGGCTCGACGCTGCCCCCTTCCCCGACTACGTTGGGTGGTGGCGTTGGAGACATCTCCGGTGCCGGCCTCGCCCTTGGAACGGATCATGGCCGCGCCCTCGTTGATGCGGCGCAGGGCTTCACCGAGGTCGGTGGCACCGCCGAAGAAGGGGACGGTGAAGTTCCACTTGTCGATGTGGTGGGTGTAGTCCGCCGGGGTCAGGACCTCGGACTCGTCGATGTAGTCCACACCCAGGGACTGCAGCACCTGGGCCTCGACGAAGTGCCCGATCCGGGCCTTGGCCATAACGGGCACGGAAACGGCGGCGATGATCTGGTCGATCATGTCCGGGTCCGACATGCGGGACACGCCGCCCTGGGCGCGAATGTCCGCGGGTACGCGCTCGAGGGCGATCACGGCCACGGCACCGGCATCTTCGGCGATGCGGGCCTGTTCGGCGTTGACGACGTCCATGATGACGCCGCCCTTGAGCATCTCGGCCATACCGCGCTTGACGCGGCTGCTGCCCGTAACGGGCTTTTCTCCATCCATAACCATTTATGTGCTTTCCGGGTTTCACTTGTTACAGCGAATACTGCGATAGTGGGGGAGCCCGAGATCAGGCACCCCCACTATCTCCATTCACGCGGCCGGGTCTTTAGTGGTTCTACCTCATTAAAGGCATCCACTGTGAGTGCGGGTCCACGTTGCTCAGGGCGTGCGGATCAGCTTCTTGTTCACAAATTCGTTCATGCCGTACCGTGCGAGCTCGCGACCGACCCCGGACCGCTTAACGCCACCGAACGGAAGATCCGCCTGGGAGTCGGTGTTCCCATTAATGAACACCATGCCAGTCTCCAGACGATCAGCAACAGACTTGGCCTTCTCCACGTCGGTGCTGAAAACAGCGCCACCCAGGCCATACGGAGAATTGTTGGCAAGTTCGACGGCTTCATCAGCGTCCGCGACCTTGTAGACAACAGCTGCAGGTCCAAAGAGTTCTTCTGAAAATGCGCGCATTTCCGGCGTTACGTCTGCCAAGACTGTCGGCTCAACAAAAGCACCAGGCCCTGGAAGGTGCTTACCGCCTGTCTTCAAGGTTGCTCCCTTGTTTACTGCATCCTGGATCTGCTCGATCAGGTCATCTGCTGCTGCCTGCGTGGACATCGGCCCGAACTTCGTGTCCGGGGAAAGGGGATCGCCGGGCTGGATGTTGGCCATTTCATCAGTGAATTTCTGGACGAACTCATCGTAAAGGTCAGCAACCACGATAAAACGCTTTGCCGCGGTACATGCCTGGCCGGCATTACTCATGCGTCCACTGACGGCAGCCTTTACTGTGGCATCCATGTCATCGGTGTCGAGCACGATGAAGGGGTCGCTGCCTCCAAGTTCCAGCACATACTTCTTCAGGTTTCGGCCTGCCACTTCGGCGACGGCGGCGCCGGCTCCCTCACTGCCGGTCAATGAAATGCCTTGTACGCGCGGGTCCCCAATGATCTGCGCCACGTGTTCACGCCGCGCGAAGACGTTGATGTAAGCAGCTTCCGGAAGCCCCGCGTCGTGGAAGATTTTCTCCATCGCCAGAGAGGACTGCGGGCAGTTAGCGGAGTGCTTGAGCAGAATGGTGTTACCCAGCATCAGGTTGGGGGCCGCAAAACGCGCAACCTGGTAGTACGGGTAATTCCACGGCATGATTCCCAGCAGTACGCCTACGGGAGCGGACCTTACAACGGCCTCCCCGCCACCTTTAACGTCGAGAAGCTCATCCTGCATGAAGCCAGGGCCTTCGACAGCGTAGTAGTCGAAAATGTCTGCAACGAAGGCAACTTCGCCCCGGGCTTGGGCCAGCGGCTTACCCATCTCTATGCTGATGATGCGAGCCAGTTCGTCTTGACGTTCACGATACAGCTCAGCAACCCTTGAAATGATCTTGGACCGGCTCGCGACAGGGGTTTCCCTCCATTTGAGAAACTCCTCGTGTGCGCGGCTGATGGCATCGCTGATCTCCGCTGTAGTGGCTTCAGGAAAAACTCGGATGACTTCCCCGGTAGCCGGGTTTATGGTCTTGTAAGCAGTCATTAATTTGCCTTACTAATCGGTTTTTATGGGATGAGCTGTAACAACCTAGTTAATTAGGTGAAACTCGCAAAAGAAATTATTTTTGACACGCTACCCGGATCCGTCCTTTAGCAGAGGATCGATTATAGAATCGCTTAGAATAGGACATCGTCGGTTTGAGGGAGGAGGTGGGACGCTGGAATGGCTAGGCCGGTTGACTTCAGTGCGCAGATTTACCAACCTCTTCCCGAACTGGACAGGGCAGATGCCATCGTGCAGCGAATCATCAGGGCGGTCTCCCTCGGGCTGATCCGCCAAGGCGACCAATTGCCTTCCGAACTCGAACTGGCCGACATGTTTGGTGTCGCCGTTGCGACCCTCAGGGACGCGTTGGCGGCGCTGAGGGATCTTAAAGTGGTGGAGACGCGGAGAGGTCGCTTCGGTGGCACGTTTGTTGTGGGCGCACCCAGTCCTTCTTTGGATTTGTTGCGCAAGCGGCTCACAGCCCTGTCGATGGCTGAACTCCGGGATATAGGGGATGAACACGCATCGATTGCTGCGGCCACGGTCCGTTTGGCTGCGGACCGCGCGGATCCCGCGGACCTGGACAGGCTTGAGTCCCTTGCAGGGGCACTTAGGAATGCTGATTCCCCGGGTGCCAGAACGCGTGCCGACAGCAGGTTTCACATTGGCCTCGCGGTAGCCGCCCAGTCCGAACGACTCATGACGTCCGAGATCCGACTGCAAGGGGAGGTGGGCGAACTCCTTTGGGCGCCGCTCACCAGGGAATTCGACCAGCACCGTGCCGCCGAGGACCATTTGAGCATTGTGGCGGCGCTGCGTCGGGATGATCGGGAGCAGGCGCAGAACATTGCGCTCGAGCACATTCGTGCGAATGTCTATCATTTGATTGATGTCAAACTAACGCTGACATACGCGGGGCACGGCAGGGATAAAATATGAGTATTGAAGCAAGTGCGCAGGAATGTGCGAAAAATCTGAGCCAATGGTTCAATTCCTTCTACCAAGACCTTGAATTTGCTGCGGAAAAGATCAGCGAATCGCTTACTCGTCGAATGTCCGGGCGCTCCAAAATAATGGACGGCGATCTGGTTGACCTCCCTGAGGTGTCGCGTTCGTTCCTTGAAGGGCATCCGACCGCTGTTGGTGCTGGTGCAATCTTTGCTGTGGCCAGCGTGAGCAGGGCTGAGGGTGTCCTGGAGTGGTGGCTCCGCGACGAGTCCGGCACGATCAGCAAGCGCACGTTCGACCTTGTCCCTGATACTGACGGCTTTTACGATTACGAGCAGCAGCCCTGGTTCACTATCGCTGCCCGTACCGGGCACGTTACTTTGGTCGGGCCGTACGTCGACTACCTCGGCATGGGCGAGTACATCCTCACCTTGACGGTGCCCCTGTACGTTAGCGGGCAGTTTTTGGGCGTGGCTGGCAGTGATATCCGCGTGAGGGATCTGGAAGGAGTGTTCGTTCCGGCCATCCGCGCACTGCCAAACGACGCAGCGCTCCTCAACGACCAGGACCGAGTCATTGTGGGCAACTCGGGTCGCTTTCTCGTGGGTGACCGGGTCAAGGGCGTCCCGCCTGGCGCGCGCAAAATCGGGTTGGACGTTCCGGGGTTGGATCTTCATCTCCTGTACCTGACTTCCTAATTGGTCACAGGACCGGCCGTGTTCGCCATGGCGTGGCGCTGAGCATGGGCACTGTGGAGGCGGGCCTGATCGACGAACGCCTGAAAGAGCCGGTCCCTGTCCTCGGCATTTCCATCGGAGTCCTCCGGGTGCCATTGCACGCCGACCACCCAGGTGTTGTCCTTGTGTTCAGTTCCTTCGATGATCCCGTCATCCGCTACTGCGGCTACCTGCAGGCGGGGCCCCACTTGCTCGACGGCCTGATGGTGCCCTGAGCGGACGATGACTCGTTCCCTGCCCAGAATTTTGTGCAACCGGCTTCCCGGCAGGACAGTGACGGGTTCGTCAAGGAACATACTTTCTCCCTTGCCGCCGCGGTGGAGTTGGTAGGGATCCAAGTCCGGAATCAGTGTTCCCCCGCAGGTGAGATTCAGTAGCTGCGAGCCCCTGCAGATCGCCAGCAGAGGTGCGTCACGGGCCAGCGTTTGATCGATCAGTTCCATGCAGTACTCGTCCGCTCTACGCTCCACTCCGTAGAGGTTCGGAACAGGGCCGCTGACTCCGTAGAGGCTCGGATCCACATCCCCGCCACCGAGGAAGAGAACCCCGCTGGCGTCGGCAACGTGCTTGGGGTCCGGCAAGTCCGTAGCGCTGCTGTCCACCAGGGCCGCTCTGGCCCCCGCCTTTAGCAGGGTTTCCAAAGCGGTTCTGGTGAAGCGCTTGACAAGCTGAGAAACCTCGACGGTCATGTCAGGGAAGTTGAGGGAAACGACCACCGCAATGATTGGCGCGTTCCCCGGAAGCTCGGCCAAGCCCTGAGGGATAACATCAGCTGGCGTAATGGGAGCCAAAGTCCTGACGCGGCCGTCTCGGTTAGTCACGGGTGAATGTCCACTTTCTCTTGTGCTGCACTCGGTTCTGTTTTTCCCAGCTTGCGGCTGCGAGCTTCCTGCACTACCCAGTCGAACAGTGCCTGGTCAGAGGGCAAGGTGGCGGCGTTGTCTTCCGGGTGCCATTGGACGGCAACGATCGGGGCACTGTCATGCTCTATCGCCTCGATGACCCCGTCATCAGCGCGCCCAACGATCCTCAGCCCTCGCCCTAGTTTCGCCACCCCTTGATGGTGGTACGACGATACTTTGGGCGTCAGTGTCCTGATGGCTGCCGCAGTCCGTGATCCCTCGGTGATGTCCACAGTATGAAGGCTGTTAACGTGGTCAATCACATCAGCATCGAGGTGCTGAGTGAGGGTCCCTTCACAGGCGACGTTCAACAGTTGCAGACCCCTGCAGATGGCCAGTGTGGGTATTCCCATGTCAATGCAGTCCCGGAGGACAGCAATTTCAGCCGCGTCTTGCCCTCCATAATGGGCAACCTGGGTGGTGTCGGCCGGCACTTCTCCATAAAGCTCCGGAGATACATCCGCGCCGCCGGGCAGCACTACACCATCGAGCACTGCGTAGCGGGAGCGGTCTCCCTGGTCTTCGCTGGGGAACAGAATCACAGGCTCGCCACCTGCCCGCAGAATCGACCTCAGCACCTCAACTGCTACTGCGATCCCGTCAAACCGCAGGCCCTGGACCGAACCCGACCACATGCCAGGGACGCCTATGAGCGGCCTTCTCAGCTCATTGGTCTGTTCGTCTCCGGTGCTTGCCGCCGTTCCGGCTTGCGCTGTTGCCATTACCGACCTTCCTGGGGCGTGTTGAGCGGAAAGCCGAGGTCAGGCATCCATCTCGACCAGATAGCTTCGAGCCTTCCGTCGGCTATGACTGTCGCCAGCGCCTGGTCCAACTGCTGCAGCAGTTCCGAGTTGCCTTTAGCAACCCCAACACCCCATCGATTGCCCGTCGGCGCCGTGAAGGCGATGTCGAAATCCGGATCAGCTCCGAGGGGTACTGTGACAACGTCATCGTCCACTACTGCGTCGACCGTCCCATTTCGCAAGGCATCGAGCATGTCAGCGAAAACATCGTCGCTGGCGCCAAAGGAGACCGTTTCGATGCCGGGGAAAGTTTCGGCCAAGGCCATATTGGTGCTGTTGGCAATCGCCGCAACACGGTAGCCGGCGAGATCTTCCGGAGCCCGGGCAGTATCACCTGCCCGGACCAGCACCGTCTCGTTGAAGATCGCGTACGGGACACTGAAGTCAACTTGGGCCTGGCGCTCCGCGGTAATTCCCTGCCCGCACCAGACGGCGTCGGCTTCCCCCGACTGAACTTTGGGGATCATCTCGGTCCAGGACGTGATGAGCCAGTCCACCTCACGGCCCAGCTCGCGTGCAATGAGTTCTGCAGCCTCTGGCTCATATCCAGCGCGACGGATGCCATCCGGGCTGGCGTGGAACAGGGGAGGGGCCTCGGAGTCGATGCAGGCAAGTGTTAGTCGATCGGTCACGGAAGAGTCTCCCAGTACATGGTGCGGTCCCAGTCGGTGACGGCGCCGCAATAGCGTGCCCACTCGTCGGTCTTGAGTTGGGTGTAGATGTCCCCGAGCTGTTCGGGAAGTGAGTGCAGAATGTACGGGTCGGCGGCGAGCGAGTCAATGGCATCACCGAGAGTCAGCGGCAGGGGCTTGAACTTGGGTTCTGCCGTGTTGCGCACCTTGTCGTCAAGGGGGTTCCCGGGGTTGATTTGCTTGTTGATGCCGTCTTCGATCGCCGCAATCAACAGAGTGTGCGAGAGGTATGGGTTCACGCTGGCGTCCGGCAGGCGGTACTCCATCCGCCCGTTTGAGGAAATGCGCACCATGCTGGCCCTGCTGTCCAGACCCCAGTTCACGGCGCTTGGCGCGAACTGTCCGGCGTCCCAGAACCTCTTGTAGGAGTTGACCGTGGAGGCCATGATCGACATCGATCCCGCAGCGTGCTCGAGCATGCCGCCAACTGCATAGCGGCCAATGTCGCTAAGGTGCAGTTCAACCCGTCCTTCGTCGATCAGGAGGTTGGAGTCGCCTTTCCAAAGGCTGATGTTGTGGTGGCAACCATTGCCCATGGAACCGGTGTAGGGCTTAGGCATGAAACTCGCGTGAACGCCGAGTTCCCGGGCTACCTGCTTGCAGACCTGGCGGTAGGTGACGAGCCGGTCGGCGGTAAGTTCGACACGGTCGTACATCCAGTTCAGCTCGAGCTGGCCGTCATCCTCGTAGTCACCCTCAATCATGTCCAAACCGAGAGCCTTGGAGTAGGTGACAAGCTTTTTATAGACCTCGCGCATGCGTTCAAGGTTCTCCACCTGGTACGCGGGGCTGGAACCTGGCTTCTTAATGACCTCCATGCCAGGACCAGTCCAAGTCATTTCCGGTTCGCAACCGGAGCGAACTTCCATGCCTGTGCGTTCGGTGAATGCGGCATGAGCGCGTTTCAGGAGGCTGCGGGAGTCAGTGGGGAGGGGACGTCCGCCAACTTCGTTGAGATGCGGCGGTTCGTATGCGCTGCAGAAAACGCGGGCGACGCTGGTGTCCCACGGCAGGGGCGCGAACGTCTCAGGGTCCGGAAGAGCGACAAATTCCTTGGCCTCAATACCGCCGCCAATGAGGTTGCCGAACCGGTCAGTCTGTAGATCAGCCAACGCTGTGCGGTGGAATGCGATGCCTTTTTCAAGATTGCGCTTGAAGTGGTTGGCCGGCACAACCTTTGCAATCACTCGTGAGCCTAGGGTGGGCAGCATGTAGTAGATGTACTCAACGCCAGCCTCGGTGATCTTGCGCTGGATCTCTTCCACGACGGCGGTGCTGAGGTTTTTTTCCTGATGGGCGGCGAAGGCGTTCCGGTCGCTGACTATGTCAAGGACGGGACGTTCGGAAAGGATGGTCATTTTGATCTCGGTTCTTGGTCAGATTGCTTGAAGCTGGGTATCTTGCTGCGGCTGTTCGGAATGCCGGTCGTTCACTAATTTTCTGTAGTGCAACTGCCGGTCCGCCGGGAGGCCAACACTCACAACTGCGACGAGAGCGTCGTCCTGGTAGTAGCCCATTACGACTCCGTCATGCGGGGTCTTTGCAGACCCTTCCAGCTCGACAATCCTCGTAGCCAGGGTGGGGCTGCCCACTCCTTGGATCTTGAGGTCGAACTGGTTGCTCCAGAAGCTCGGAAGCGGGACGGCTGGCTCCGGAAGTGCGGCCCCATTAAGGTCGGCGATGAGGGCTTTGGCCGCGATTTTCGCTGTGTCCCCTGGAATGGACCAGTGTTCGATCCGCCGTGCACCGCATCCGTTTCTCAGATCCGGGAAGCGGGCGACGTCTCCGACCGCCACGACGTTCCTGGTTCCTACGACGCGCAGGTGTTCGTCGCATAGGACCCCATTACTGATGTCAATGTCGTTGCCTTCAAGCCATTCGACATTGGGTATGGACCCGACCGATTCGATGATGACATCGGCCGTGATTTCGGTGCCGTCAGCAAGGATGATGCCGGTGCAGCTGCTCTCGTCCTCAATGGTGGCGTCATTGGACAGAAGGCCTGCAACTTTGGCGTGGCCGTGGTAGGTCACACCCTGCTGGACGAGGTAATCACGGATCCCGGCGCTGAGTTCTTCACCGAGTGCCCGTTGCATTGGTCCGCTTGTGCCCTCAAGAAGTGTGACGCTGCAACCGCGTTTGGTCGCGGTTGCCGCTGTTTCGCAGCCGATGAAACCGGCCCCAATCACCGCTACCTCGGTGCCTGGGCGTAGCTCCTGGTGCAATTCCACGGCATCTTCCAACGTGCGGAGGACGTGACGGCCGCGCAGCGGACCGGGCAAGGGAAGTCGGCGGGGCCGAAGACCTGTCGCGATGACGAGCCCGTCGTAGGTCAACGTCTCACCGCTGTCTAGGGTGAGGGTGTTATTGGGGAGGTCGGCACCGACGACCTCCGTACCCAGCCGCCACTCGACGTCAGTGACCGAAGGGCGGTGCCTGAATTTCACGGCCTCGAAAGCCTCTGCGGTGGTTCCGGGGTTTTCCAGAAGCTCTTTTGACAGGGGTGGCCGGTTATATGGCAGGTGCGTTTCAGTGCCGATGACAGTTATGCTTTCGGCCCACCCGGCTGCCCGGAGCTGTTCGGCGGCACGAAGTCCGCCCATTGAGCCGCCTACGATGACAATGCTGCGGGTCATGACTGGTCTTGGATGAAGATGGCCTGGACGGGGCAGGCATCCATCGCGTCCTCGACGTCGGGAAGCAGAGAGTCGTTGACGTTTTCCTCATATTCAAGGATGCCTTCGGAGTTCATCCGGAATACCTGCGGTGCCGCGATGGCGCACTGGCCGTGGTTTTCGCAGAGCTGGCGGTCGACAAAGATTTTCATGGTCATTCCTGTTTCGTATGTGCGTGTTGGAGGCAGGTTTGGCTATTCGCCCTTGATAAAGCTGATGGGAAGCCGGATGGGGCCTGTGTTGCCCGAGTCCGGCATCCATTCATCGGCGCCGTTGATTCTCGGGTTCCGCAGGCGTCGCGCCAGGAGCGGAAGGGCTTCGCTCATGTCCGACCGGGCAACGAAATGCCCGAGGCAGTGGTGAACACCGCCTCCGAAGCCGTAGTGAGGTGCGTGCTCGCCCAACAGGTTCATCTCCGGCTCAGGGAAGGCACGGGGATCTGTGCCGGCGCTCTGCGTGAACAGGTGGACCGTGGTTTCCTTGGAGACCTCAAGGCCTTCGTAGGTAAAATCTTCAATGGCTTCACGTGTCACCCAGGTAACCGTCGGGTTGATCCGCATGACTTCTTCAACGGCCTTGGATCCAAGCTCAGGACGCTCAGCCAGAAGTTCCCATTGCTCGGGATTTCGCATGAATGACTGCATCGCAAGGCCGAGCTGGTTTCGCGTGGTGTCCATGCCGCCGAAGATCAGGAGCACAAGGGCATTGCGGAGTTCGGCGTCGCTTAGGCTGTCGCCGTCGCGGTTGGCCAGCACCAGCCGGCTGACGAAGTCGTCACCCGGGCTGGCCTGGCGGTCCGCAATGAGGGCCTCAGCGTACTCATACAGTTCGTCCAGTGCAGCTTCAACCTTGTGAAGGTCTTGCTTCAGGGTCACTCCGAGGGCGAGCCCGATGGTCGAGGCGAGTCGGGCAATGGTCGGCCACTCGGCTTCAGGGATGCCCAACATGATGGTAAGGACGCGAGTGGCGTAGGGTTCAGCGAAGTCGCTGACGAATTCGCATTCGCCCTTGTCGATAAACTCATCTACGAGTTCATTGGCAAGGGCTTGGAACTTGGGAACCAGTGACTTCAGCAGTCGCGGCGAGAATGCCGGATTGAGAAGCCTGCGGATGCGGTGGTGGTCTTCGCCTTCGAGCACCAAGAGATTCTTGGTCCACCAGTCGTAGAACAGTCCACTGTGGACGCCGTGGTGTTCGGGCCATTGGGCGCTGCCCTGCTTCAGCCGTGGATCCTTAAGGAGTTTGCTGACTTCCTCGTACCGGAGGACGGCGATTCCGTAGTTCGTTCGCGCGTACCAGCTCTGTTCACGTGCGTTCCGGAGTGCTTCGGACTGCATTGCGAAGGTGGGGTCGGAAATGTCCAGGTATGGCGCTTCAGCAGTTGGTGTAGTCACGATGATCTTTCAGAGGTAGTTTTCGATCTTGCTTGGTTCGTATTCCCCGGCAGTGCGGGCAGAAGGGATGGCATCCGCAGCCGGAGAATCGCTATGCGTGTACGGCTTGCGGGCGAAGAGGTAGATAAATCCAGACCCAACCACCACGACTGCTGACAGCAGGACCAAGTAGTTCACGTACCAGGGACTGTCGGGTGTGCGGGGCCAGACCATGTTGGTAATACCAATCAGGCCCCAGGTAAGCGCCGCAATATTTACCGGGACTCCCCATTTGCCGAGCTTGAAGGCTCCGCTGGGTTTCCATCCATTAAGTCGAGCCCGCAATGCGGCAAAAACGACCAGCTGGAACCCCAGGTAGATGCCGAATGCTGCGAAGGAGACGATGACCACAAGCGCATCCGGTGATACAGCGGAGCCGAGGATGACAAGCACTGGGACAACACAGGCGAGCAGGAGGGAATACGGGGGTACGTGGCGCGATTCCTGGAACTTTGCCAAGAGTCGGCTCGCGGGAAGCATCTTGTCCCGGGCCATCGAGTAGCTGAGACGGCTGGCCGCTGCCTGGAGGCTCATGACGCAGGAGAGGAATGAGATCAGCACGACCGCGAGAACAACACGATAGCCGATCGGGCTGAAGGCATCGGTAAGTACGGTGCCGACAGGATCCGTGTTTTGTCCGGAAATAACAGCTGCATAGTCCGGTACAGCAAGGATCAGGGAGAGGCAGACGAAGGTCGCCGCGAAACCGCCAATGTAGATAGTCATTCGCATGGCTTTGGGAATGCGAACTCCCGGGTTGGGTACTTCCTCGGCAACATCGCCGCAGGCTTCAAAGCCGTAGTACTGGTAGATACCAATCAGTGCCGCAGCGGCGAACGCGTAGAAGTAGTTGCTCCCGTCACCGCCTGCCCCGAAGGAGTTGAACAAGACGCTGAGGTCGTGCTTTCGAGCAACAACCAGA
Organism: Arthrobacter bambusae; assembly: GCF_030812595.1. Classification (GTDB taxonomy): domain Bacteria; phylum Actinomycetota; class Actinomycetes; order Actinomycetales; family Micrococcaceae; genus Arthrobacter; species Arthrobacter bambusae_B. The sequence goes on along the minus strand of NZ_JAUSSZ010000003.1, from coordinate 166,332 downwards.
AGCCACAGTCCGACGACAAGAGCGCCCCCGAGCTCGGCAAGGAGCCCGAGCATAGCCACCTTGTTAAGCAGCTTTGTTCCCCCGAGGTTGATACCGGTGGCCGCGAGAATCAGGACGATGGCACAGACGATAGTGGAGGTTGTTGAGGGATCTATGCCAATGAGGGCGTCAAGGAATGTGCCGGCCCCGTAGGCAACCCCGGCAATCGTGGTGAGCAGGGCTATGAGGTAAACCCAGCCCGTCATCCATCCCCACTTTGCGCCCCATAGGCGCCTTGCCCAAGGATATATCCCTCCGGCCACCGGGTAGTTCGACACGATCTCTCCGAAGACAAGGGCGACGAAGAACTGGCCGACCCCGACGATCAGGAAGGACCAAATCATTGGCGGCCCCCCAAGGCCGAGCGAGGACGCAAAGAGCGTGTAGACGCCAACGACCGGAGAGAGGTAGGTGAAACCGAGAGAGACGTTCCCCCAGAACGACATTTCCCGCTTAAATTCGGTTTCGTAGGTGTAGCCAAGACGCGCGAGATGCTGCGCGTCTTCATCTAGCTGAGAGTGGTCGACACTCTTGGAACTACTGGACATGGTTCTCCTTAGGACGGCTGCACTGCCGTCTATCGCTGAAGGAAAGAAATCTGTATATAGGGGAACTGGAACCATCGCATTCGTGATCCGCATCACTCATAACTCTAGTTTTAGATGTATGAAACCGCAAGTGCTTGTGGGGTTAAGTTTTCTGAGTGATGCTGGATCCAGATTCCTAGATGACAGGGTTTCTAATGGACAGATATGAGTGTCGGCCCGTCAGATGTCGTACTTCGTGCGCCCGTGTTTCAGGCAGGTAAAACATTGAATTGCATATGTTAAAAGGCGCCAGTAGTTGCCGCCCTCCAAAACGAGAGGTGGGTGGGTCAGTCAGTTTCCGGCCCAAGACAGTAATGACACCCTTCTTCGCACCCGTCCAAGGTCCCACCCGCGGCATCCGCGGGATAGTAAGACAGACCCCTACTCTGTGTGGCTGCATGCAGGCGCTCCCCTCCCTGGGGGTGCATATGAAAAGTGGTTGTCATCAAAAACCTTTGGCTTGAGGGTCAGATCGCTGGTCGTGGATGGGAGGTTCTGGCGCCGCCGGCCGCAGGGGAGCCACCGGTGATGGCGGTAGCACCGCCGTCGACGACGGCGTTGAGGTCGGCGTCGTCGACGGCGGTGCGGGACCCCAGGGACGGCGACAACCTGCCAAGTGGGAGGCAGGCGATCGCCGTCCTTGATTGATTAGTGCTGAGCCTGAGCGGTCGACGGCGGTCGGCCGCGTTCGCGCCGGACCGACGTCAGTCCATCTCTCGATTAGATAGTGCTGTCCCTGATAAAGGCAGCGACCCGGTCGATTGTTTCTTCTCCGCGGGGGATTCGGCCCGCGGAGGTGAACAATCCGTGGGCGTAGCCGGTGAGGTGCTGATACTGCACTTCGGTGCCCGTTTTTGCCAAGGCTGCGGCGTAGTCTGCTCCCTCATCAACCAGTGGGTCGTTGTCGACGGTTATGACATACGTGGGGGGCAGTCCTGAAGGCGGCTCGTTCAGGGCAGGGCTTACATCCGGTGCAGTCCGGTCAATTCCTTCCGGAAGGTAATGGTCTGCGAACCAGGCAATGGTGTCAGCTACGAGGGGAAAGCCGGCCGTGACCCGGTCGTAGGAGGGCGATGACATGGTCAGATCCACCATGGGGTAAATGAGGACCTGGGCGGCAATGGGCACGGGATTTGCCGTCGAAGCGTTTTCGTTGACCAGGACGGCAGCCAGCTGGCCTCCCGCACTGTCACCGACAAGCACAGCCTCGGTAACTTCCAGGCCGTGCTCAGCGCCCGCTCCGAACAACCACCGAGCCGCAGCGCGGCTGTCATCAATCGCAGCAGGGTATGGATGTTCTGGCGCCAGCCTGTAATCCACGGCCACGACCGGCAGGTTGGTCAGCGAGGCCAGACGGCGGCATAAACCGTCATGTGTTGAGAGGCTCCCCATGACCCACCCCCCGCCGTGGAAAAACAGCACGGCAGGGGTAGGGCCTCCGACGGTACGGGGATCATAAACCCGCACCTTGAATTCCTGGACGCTGAAGTCTGTGACGGACGGCAGCGGGTTACCGCTCAGTCCATTGGCCGCGCATCCGCTCTCGTAGAGTTCACGCACTTGCTTTACGGCGTAGGAGTGAAACGGACGCCCGCCTGATGCCCGAAATTTTTGCAGGACCTCTGCAGCGTCGGGCGCTACCGGGCGCCCGCTGAACTGGTCGGCTTGTATCACTTTGAGGGTCCGGATTCGGCCAGCTGCAGGTAGTCGTCAAGCTGGAGGTCGTGGGTGTGGCCCCGGTATTCCTCGACGGTTCCGGACCAGTTGTTGATGACCCGTCCGTCCTCGTTCTTGTACCAGGAGGAGCATTCGGAGGAGAACGCCGACTTCTGAAGTTCTTCCTGGACGTGTGCGTTGAACTTCTCCACTACTTCCCGGTCCACTTCCAGAACCCGCGATTCATCTGCCGCGAGGTACTTGACCGCCTGGGCGATGTAGCGGTGCTGGGCCTCCAGCATGGACACCACCGAGTTGTGGTTGAGGTTGGTGTTGGGTCCATAGACCAGGAAAAGGTTCGGGAAGTTGTCGACGGTGATGCCGAGGTAGGCCTCCGGTGAGTTCCCCCACCGCTCAGCAAGGCCGATACCGTCGCGCCCAGTAACGCGCATGGATCCCATAAATGCGTGGCTCTTGAACCCGGTCGCGTAGATGATGACATCGAACCCGTGCTCGACTCCATCAGCGGTGCGGAGGCCGCGAGGGGTGATTTCCGTGATTGCTTCTGTCACCAGTTCGACGTTCTCGCGGGTCAGCGCGGGGTAGAAATCGTCGCTCCGCAGGATGCGCTTGCAGCCGAAGTCGTAGTCGGGGGTAAGCTTGGCCCGCAGCTCGGGGTCCGACACCTGCGCCTCAAGGTGCTGGCGGGCCAGTTCGACCCCTTCCTCGGAGGCTGCTGTGTGACGGCGGGTGCGTTCAAACCCGGCTTCACGGAATTCGTGGATCTCCTGACGCAGCTGGCGGTAGGTGTCCGGGTCTTCCTGGAAGCGGGCGCTCTCTTCAGCGCTGAAGATGTACTGGTCACGGGGGAGGATGTAGTTCGCTGAACGCTGGAATACAGTCAGGTTTGAAGCAATCTTGGCGACCTCGGGCACGTACTGAACGGCAGTTGCGGCGGAGCCGATGGAAGCAACGCGCTTGCCGGTCAGGTCAAGATCGTGCCGCCACTTTGCGGAGTGGAACGCCACGCCTTCGAAGGTCTCAGTACCGGGGAAGTTGGGAATGTTGGGTTCGTTCAGCTGGCCCCAGGCACCCACCACGGAACGGGTCAGGAATTGTGAACCGTCGGCAGTGTGCACGGTCCACAGTCGGCGCTCCTGGTCCCAGTCAGTAGCGGTGATGTTCTGGCCGAAGTGGATGTGCTTGCCGAGCCCGAATTCCTCAACCATGGACCGCAGGTAGCCCTGGAGTTCCTCCTGGCCGGCAAACATCCGTGAAACCTTGAGGTTGAGGAAGTAGCTGTAGCAATACACAAGGGCCTGCGTGTCGCAGGCGGCGCCGGGATAGGTGTTCTCTCGCCAGACGCCTCCAACATCGTTGCCACGCTCGAGGATCACAAAGTCCTCGATGCCTTCCTGGACGAACTGGGCTCCCTGGCCGAGGCCGCCGAATCCTGCACCAATGATGAGCGCGTTGTAGATGTGGTCATTTGTGGAGGTCATGATGTTCTCTCTTTGAAGCTGGAATGTGGATGGTCAGGAAAAGGTGATGATCTGGCGAAGAGCATGGCCGCCATCGAGCGTGTCCATCGCGCGATTAATTTCTTCGAGCGGGATGGTGTCTGAAACCAAGCCTTCAACAGCCAACTTGCCGGAACGCCAGAGCTGTTCGTAGATGGGGATGTCGTGTTCCGGAACCGCCGAACCGAGGTAGCTTCCCACGATCGATCGGGCCTCCGCTGTCAGGGTCAGCGGGTCTATGGCGACCGACTGGCCCGGTGCCGGCAACCCGACAGTGACGGTGATGCCGCCCGGCTTGGTCAGAGCGACAGCGGCCTCCAATGCGCGCGGATGCCCGGCCGCTTCAATCACGGCATCAAACTTCTTGCCGCCTTCCAAGGCATCAGTGGAGGTCATGGCCTCCACGGCACCCAGGTTGCGGGCCGCTTCCAGTTTGGCCGGGAGCGTATCGATGCCAACGACATGTTCAACTCCGGTGCCGACGGCCGTAATAAGGGCTGCCATGCCCACTCCGCCGAGACCAACGATGGCTACCCGGGCAGAAGGCGCCGGCTTGGCTACATTGAGGATCGCTCCTCCGCCGGTGAGTAGGGCACATCCGAGCAAAGCGGCGATGTGCGCAGGGACATCGGAACCGACCGGCACGACGGAACGACGGGAGACCACGGCGTGGGTGGCGAATGCCGAGACTCCGAGGTGGTGGTGGACGGGCTCACCGTCGCGGGAGAGCCGGCGGTTTCCGCCCAACAGCGTCCCTTCCGTATTGGAAGCGGTGCCCTTCTCGCACGGCGTTTTGCCGTTGGACCTGCATCCGGCGCACTCACCGCAGCGGGGGAGGAAAGTCATCACAACACGCTGCCCAATGGCAAGGTCATCGACGCCTTCGCCCAGCTCCTCCACGATGCCTGCCGCCTCGTGGCCGATCAGCATCGGAACCGGTCGTGGCCGGTTTCCATTGACGACGGAAAGGTCGGAATGGCATATGCCGGCTGCCTCGATACGGACCAGGATCTCGCCCTTGCCGGGACCTTCGAGTTCGAGGCTCTGGACATGGATGGGACGGGTGTCCGAGTAGGGGCGCTCTGCGCCTAGGGCCTCAAGTACAGCCCCGCGTATGGTCCTGGTGCCGGTGGCCGGCCTCGCGGCTGACTTCGTATCTTCGATCGTCACGATTGTCCTCTCAGTGGTGCAGTAAGGCTGTGCACTGTCCATTGAGATTAGGCAGCCGAGAGTGCTGCGTCACGGTGCAAAAAGTCGATATCCGCGCTTTCCTTTGAACGAATCGTCAAAGAAGAGACGAATGCAGAATGTAACAGCGGTTAGGGGAAACCCCATCCGGCGCACGGCGCAGGATAAGCGGCTTTATCGGGGTCCGCTTCGCCCGGTGGCCGGTGGTTTCCGGCCACGAGTCAGTCGGCAGGTGGTGCGACTTAGCCGTTCCCGGTTGCTTGAGAGCGGCCTCTAAGGGCGAGCCAGAGCTGGGCTGCTACGTCGGGGTCATCCAGGTCAACTCCCAGTAGTTCCTTAGCCTGGGCAATTCGGTAGCGCACCGAGTTCCGGTGCACTCCCAATTCGCGGCCCGCCGCCTCCCACTGCCCGCGGTGCGCCAGGTAGGAGCGGACCGTTTCAAGTAGCTGCAAGGGATGGGAGGCCAACTCGTCCACCCATTCATCTGCCGGCAGATCGAGACCGTGACCAACGCGTATCAGTCGGCCCTCGGGTGCTGAAGCGGCGACCTCAGCCACCTGCGATCCGATTTCGTGAAGGCGCCGTAGCGGCATAGGTCCACCCCATGCACCGCGGACACCTTTCGGCAGGGTCGGATAAGGGCTCGACGCGGCCTGAAGAACAAAGACCACACCGGAACGCTCAAGTACCAGCCCCGACAGGGCGTGCTGCGACGCCAGCTGTTCGCTATCGGGCAGGACGGCGACGAAGGCTGTTTCGGGTAGCGGGTCAGAGCCCATCTGCTTTGCAAGAAGCCGCGCTGCATCATCATGTCCTTCCAGGACCAGCGCTGCGAGCATGCCCTCAGCCCGTCGACGCTCGGCCGCAGCGCTGCGGTGCCCGGCTGCTCTGGCCGCCAGGAGCGTGGATGCGGTAAGGAACAAGTGCCGCTCTGCAGCAGCCAGCTGCCCGCTTCTGCCTAGCGCAAGGTAGCCCGAGGCGGCCGGACCATCAGATACCGGGTAGAGAGAAGCAACACCAGAGGCCAGTTGTATAGTGCCGGTGGCCCCCCGGCGCGCGTTACGTAAAATAGCAGATTCCCGTGTGAGTTCGACCAGCAGTCCCGGCGGGAGTTCAGCACCGTTGGCAGCCGATGACGGGGCGCCGTCGCCTTCAGGCAGGTATGCGACCCAAGTCCCAAGAGCGCGGGACAATTCCCGGACGATCTCCGGTTCCGCGTCATCCTGCGCGGCGGCCCGCGTCAGTGCCACCTGAAGCCCTAACAGGGCGGTGAGTTCGGCCTCGCCGCCCTGCCTGACAAGCTCCCAGTATGCACGCGACACTGCCAGGAACGGGGACTCGCGGGGAATAGTCAGAAGAGGAAGGCCAGCATCCACGCATGCCGCCCGCAGTTCGTCCGGCACCATGGCATGTCCTGAGCCCAACCCTAGACCCAGAGCAGCTACGCCGCCCTCCACCAAGCGTTGCACATAGTTTTTAGCCGCCTCTTGGCGCGCATCTCCATCAAGGCCGGTGAGCTGCAGCCCGACAGTGAGAAGAAGCTCGCCGCCGTAGAGGAACATTGTGGGATCCTCCAACTCGGAGACGTGCACGCCCGTCAGTTCAACGCGGGGCAGTGGAATGGGCCAGTAGGGCGCCAAGTCCCGCCTTGCAGCCTCAACAAGCCTTGCGAGGGTGATCATAAATAAATCATAAGGGACCACCCTTTGTACGTTAGGACTGATCCTAGATAATCCTTGGACGAATCGTACAACGACACGTCATCGAACTGTCCCTATGGTGGACTTCACCACACGAGGAGGACCAATGACTGTCACATCAGAACTCACCGCAAACCAGGCCAACGATCCGGCCGCCGTTAAGGCCACGGCGCGCCGTCTGCTCACCGAGCTTCCGGGCCCGCGTTCCCTGGAACTGGAGGTGGAGCGCCGCCAGCACGTCACCGACGCTTTTGGTATCACTCTGCCCGTGTTCATTGACCACGCGCAGGATGCGCTGCTCGTCGATGTGGACGGAAACCATCTGATTGATTTCGCCTCAGGCATCGCCGTGACCAGCGTTGGTGCTGCAAACCCGAAGGTGGCCAAGCGTGCCGCCGCCCAGCTTGAGCGCTTCACACACACCTGCTTCATGGTGACCGAATATGAGTCCTTCGTTGACGTCTGCCGGTGGCTCAACGAGCACATCCCCGGTGACTTCGAGAAGCGGACCGCATTGTTCACCACCGGCGCGGAGGCTGTAGAAAATGCCATTAAGGTTGCCCGGTCGGCTACGCGCCGTCCGAATATTCTCGTTTTCGACGAGGCATACCACGGCCGTACCCAGCTCACGATGGCGATGACGGCAAAAGAGAACCCGTACCGGCTCAACTTCGGACCTCTGCCGGGCTCAGTTTTCCGCGGACCGACGGCGCCCGCACACACCTCTCCTGACGGACCGGGGAAGGCACTGGAACAGATCGAGGCGCTTCTGGCAGAACACGACGCGGAGACGTTCGCAGCTATGGTCATCGAGCCGATTCAGGGCGAGGGCGGCTTCATTGTCCAAGCCCCCGGGTTCCTGAAGGGCCTCCGTGAAATTGCGACCCGTCACGGCATCGTACTTGTTATCGATGAGATCCAGGCCGGAATGGGCCGCACCGGCACGCTGTTCGCTTCCGAGCACGAAGGTATTGCCGGCGACATCACACTGTCCGCGAAAGCTCTTGGCGGCGGACTGCCGCTTTCGGCCGCTACCGGCCGCGCCGAACTGATGAACGCTGTCCACCCCGGTGGTCTCGGCGGGACCTACGCCGGTAACCCTGTAGCCTGTGAGGCCGCTCTGGCTGTCTTCGAACTCCTCGAAGACGGCAAGCTTCTGGAGAACGCCACTGCCATCGAAGCCGCAGTCAGGCGCCGCTTGGAGCCGCTCGTTGAACTTGACGGCGTCGCAGACGTTCGCGGCAGGGGTGCAATGATGGCGATCGAATTCAGCGATGCTGCCGGGCCTCGTAAAGACCTTGCCACCACGGCCGCGAAGACAGCCAACGCTCATGGTGTCCTGACTCTTACCTGCGGGACCAACGGAAACATCATCCGGCTGCTGCCTCCGCTTGGGATAGAAGCGGACGTCCTTGAGGAGGGCCTTGCGGTGCTGGAGGCATCCATTCGGTCGGTATTGTCATGATTTTCCGGGGAAGGCGGACCTGGCGGGGTCAGCTATGAGGTCGGGAGCGGACTCCGGCGCACCGCTGGAGGGGATAGTCGTCGCCGATTTCTCCCGCGTGCTCGCCGGTCCGCTCGCGACCATGACCCTGGCTGATCTCGGCGCAAGGGTCATCAAGGTTGAGCGTCCCGGAACCGGGGATGACACCCGTCAGTGGGCGCCACCTTCCTCAAAGACAGGTGCGACGTACTTCGAAAGCGTCAACCGGAATAAGGAATCCGTCACCCTTGACCTGACCGACCCGGAAGACCTGGAGCTTGCCCGGGAACTGGCCCGCCGCGCCGATGTCCTGGTGGAGAACTTCAAACCTGGAGGGCTCGCCAAGCTGGGCCTCGGATATGAATCACTCGCCGAGGAGAACCGTGGGCTGGTGTACGCATCAATTTCGGGTTTCGGCTCGGAAGGCGGTCGTGATCTGCCCGGATACGACTTCATCGTGCAGGCTGTCGGCGGACTGATGAGTATTACCGGTGACCCGCAGGGCGACGCCTATAAAGTGGGCGTTGCCTTGGTCGACGTACTGACCGCGAAAGACGCCACGATCGGTATCCTCGCGGCCCTTTCCGAGCGTAATTCCACGGGTCGCGGCAGGCGGATCGAGGTCAATCTTCTATCGAGCCTTCAGGGCGCACTTGCCAACCAGGGCCAGGCGTACCTCGGCGCCGGTGTCACTCCTACGCGACTGGGCAATGACCACCCTTCCATCGTCCCTTATCAACTTCTTGCCACGGGTGATGACCCGCTGGCCGTTGCCGTTGGTAACGACTCGCAGTTCGCCAGGCTCTGCCGCGCCATCGACAGTCCGGAGCTTGCCGCTGATCCCCGGTTTGTCACCAACTCTGCGCGGGTCAGGCATAGGCGGGAGCTTGTCACACTGTTGGAAGCCGGGCTCGCAGATGCCGGAGCGAAGGAATGGCAGGACCGGCTGGTTTCTGTGGGAGTACCGGCCGGCCGCGTGGCCGGCATAGGTGAAGGCATCGCTTACGCCGAATCATTAGGCCTGGAGCCGACCATACAGGTCCATGACGCCGACGGGAACGTTACCGGCCGCCAGATCCGCCATCCGATCACCTGGACGCCAGGACTGCCGCCCCGGACCCAAGCCCCACCCGCCATCGGTGAGCACACCGCAGAGGTGCTGGACTGGCTACGGAGCCACCCCCAAAGCAAAACGTTTACCTACACCCCTCAAAGTGCCGCCCATTCAGAAGTCGTTTACGCCCAGGAGGGACCACATCATGACTCTCGCCCCTAGCTCTGCCGACGTCGAGGCCGCTGCCGCGCCCGAGGCCTCGGACCTGATCTCCTTCGATACCCTTCTAACGGACGAGGAAATCGCCCTGCGCGAGCGGGTCCGAACTTACGTTCGGGAGGAAATCAAACCGAACATCGCCAGCTGGTATGAAGAGGCCCGGTTCCCGCTGGAAATCGTTCCTGATCTGGCCAAACTCGGCCTGCTCGGAATGCACTTGAAAGGATACGGCTGCGCCGGCAGAAGCGCAGTGGACTACGGGTTGGCCGCTGCCGAACTCGAGGCCGGTGATTCAGGCATACGCACTTTCGTTTCCGTCCAAGGCTCTCTGGCCATGTCGGCAATCTCGAAGCACGGTTCTGAGGAGCAGAAAGAGGAATGGCTTCCCCGGATGGCCGCCGGCACCGCCATCGGATGCTTTGGCCTCACGGAACCCACTGCCGGATCGGACCCGTCTGCCATGGCCACTTTTGCCCGCCGCGACGGCGAGGACTGGATATTGACCGGCTCCAAGCGGTGGATCGGACTCGCCAACGTAGCCCAGGTGGCAGTCATATGGGCCCAGACAGAGACCGGCGTGCGCGGATTCGTCGTACCAACCCAGACTCGCGGCTTTACCGCGACCCCAATCCAGCCGAAGCTATCAATGCGTGCTTCTGTCCAATGTGAAATCACCCTGGACGACGTACGGCTGCCTGCCGAGGCGGTGCTGCCAAATGTCACTGGCCTCCGCGGCCCCTTTACCTGCCTGAATGAAGCACGTTACGGCATTGCCTGGGGCACCATGGGCGCCGCGCGCGACGCCTTCGAAGATGCCCTGGACTACGCCAAGAATCGGCTACAGTTCGAACGGCCCCTGGCCGGTTACCAGTTGACCCAGCAGAAGCTCGTGAACATGGCGCTGGAGATCAACAAGGGCTTCCTTCTCGCTCTGCACCTAGGACGGCTAAAAGACGCCGGCCAGCTGCAGAACCATCAGATCAGCGTGGGCAAGCTCAACAACTGCCGGGAAGCTATCGAAATCTGCCGTGAAGCACGCACGATCCTGGGCGGCAACGGGGTAACCCTCGAACACTCGCCCCTTCGCCACGCGAACAACCTGGAATCCGTTCGTACGTACGAGGGTACCGACGAGGTTCACACCCTCATCCTCGGACAGAAGCTAACAGGTATAGGAGCCTTTCGGTGAGTGCCGGCGTTGTTGCACCCGACACGTCAGGCACCGCCCCCGGTGCTGCGGGGACGGCACAGCTCAGGTTCCTCATCGACGGAAACTGGGTACCAGGCAACGGCGGCCACCTTACCTCCGTCAATCCCAGCCGCCCGGAGGAGGTAGTTGCCGAAGGCAGCGTTGCCGTCCTTGAGGATCTCGACAAAGCCGTTCTGGCGGCGCGCGGCTCACAGCGGGCCTGGAGCCGCACGCCGATCCACGAACGGGGCGCGGTCCTGTCTCGGGCGGCCGCAATCCTGGAGTCGCAAGCTGACCTACTCGGCCTGGAGCTTTCCCGTGAAGAAGGCAAGACCCTGACCGAGGGAAGGGCAGAGGTGCTTCGTGCAGTTCAGATCCTGCGCTACTTCGCAGCCGAGGGTGACCGCGCCGCGGGGGAACATTTCGCTTCGCCCCGGCCAGGGGAACGTATCCTCGTAACGCGTAAACCGCTAGGCGTCGTCGGCATCGTCACCCCGTTTAATTTTCCGATCGCCATCCCGGCATGGAAGATCGCTCCCGCGCTGGTGCACGGTAACGCAGTGGTGTGGAAACCCGCCTCCACAGTCCCACTTCTCGCCATGCGCTTTGCCGAAGCCCTCATCGCCGCCGGGCTGCCCGCGGGGGTACTCAATTTGATCATTGGCCCCGGCCCTCTCGGGACAGCCCTTGTCCAAAGCCCAGGCGTGGATGCCATGTCCTTTACCGGCTCATCAGGGGTAGGACGTGCATTGGCAGCCCAAGCTGCAGTCCGGGGAATTCCCATGCAAGGAGAAATGGGTGGCAAGAACGCGGCGGTGGTCCTGGACGATGCTGATCTGGATCTAGCCTCGGAGCAGGTGCTTTTCGGCGCGTTCCGCTCCACTGGACAGAAATGTACCGCAACCTCACGGCTCATTCTCGCGGACTCCATCGCCGACGAATTCTTGGAGCGCCTCACGCTTCGGCTCGGCACCTGGCAAACCGGGGAGCCCGTTGACCCGAAAGTACAGATGGGGCCCGTGATCAACGAAGCGGCGCGCAGGTCCATCACGAGCGCTATCGACGCAGCGGTAGACGCCGGTGCCGTCGCCGTCGCCGGGACATCTGCGAAGAATCCTCTTGCCGGCACTCCGGGCGCCTTCATCGCCCCCACTGTGCTTGAACTCCCAGCGGGCCAAACCGGATCCACCAACCTCGCCTGGCGAGATGAGCTTTTCGGCCCCGTCCTGGCGGTCCGCCGGGCCGCGACCACTGAGGAGGCATTCCGTCTGGCAGAAGAGTCCGAGCTCGGCTTATCCGCGGCATTGTTCACCCGTGATCTCGCGACAGCGCTGGAAGCAGTCGAAACCCTAGATGTGGGCATCCTGCACCTCAATTCGGAATCTGCCGGTTCAGATCCCCACGTGCCCTTCGGCGGATCAAAGAAGAGCGGCATCGGACCAAAAGAACAGGGCGGCGCTGCCAAGGATTTTTTCACACGCACGACCACGGTCTACCTCCGCGGGTAGGAACGGAAACAGGATCAGATGTCTAACTTCTTTTCACCAACGGCGGGGCGTATGGCCGCAGCGGCTGCTCTGAAGACACCCCCCACCATCGAAACCTTCGGGGTGGTTGGCGCGGGCCTTATGGCATCCCAGCTGGGGCTTCTGTTCGCGGACAAGCTACGCATACCGGTGCTACTCAGCGATCTTTCCAGCGAACGCATCTCCGCAGCCATGCACCGGATCCATGCCCATCTCGACACGCAGGAACGGCGAGGCAGGATTCAAAAGGGTGAGGCCGCGGAGATTGCCGGTTTGATCCGGGGAACGACGGATCTGTCTGGTTTCCGCAACTGCGACGCTGTCATAGAGGCTGTCTTCGAGGACCACGCAGTCAAGCGCAGTGTATTCAAACAGCTGGAAGAGTATGTGGCACCGGACGCCCTCCTACTCACCAACACATCCTCGCTTTCGGTGACTGGAATGGCCCGAGGGCTGAAACAACCTGAAAGAGTGCTTGGTTTCCATTTTTTCAACCCGGTTGCCGTGCTCCCGCTCGTCGAATTGGTCCGGACCGCGTTCTCCTCCGACGCAGCGTTCACCAGTGCATGCAATCTTGCCCAGGACTTGGGCAAGACCGCCATACCTGTTGCGGACGCTCCCGGCTTCGTCGTCAACCGGCTCCTTACCCGCCTCTTCAGCGAAATACTGGCTGAAATTGATAAGGGCGGTGACCCTGTCGCTGTGGACCGCTCTCTTGAGTCTTGGGGCCTTCCAATGACGCCACTGCAGCTTATCGGGTACATCGGACCCACTGTGCAGCGGCACATAAGCGAAACCCTGCACCGCGCATATCCTGACCGATTCGCACGGTCGGCCTCACTGGGGGCGGTTGCCGCAGCCGGACTACACGGATTTTTTGACGAGGACGGCAAGGTTCTGCCGGCAGCCCTGATCCCGCCACCCGAACCGCATGAGGTTGACCAGAACCGGATCCAGTTGCGCCTGCGCGGTGCACTGGCACAGGAAGCTCAGCTGATCCTGGATGGGGGAGTGGTCGCAAGCTGGGACGACATCGATCGTTGCATGATTCTTGGCGCCAATTTTCCACCGGGCGGCCTGACGCGGCTCCTGCGGATCTGACGAGCAAATACCCAGGTTCGAACAGCAGTAACCGAGCCATCTCGATTACCAAAACCGGAGCAATTTCAATGAGAACAAACTCTGACCTCCCTGTGCGTGCGGAAGAAGAAGTTGATCGTGGGTGCCGCCCGCACACCTCAGGGCCGCATATTGGGCCAACTGGCACTCCTGTCAGCAGTCGACCTTGGCGCAGCCGCCATCACCGTCGCCCTCGAGCGGGCAAACGTTAGGCCAGAGACTGTTGATGCCGTCATCATGGGTCAGGTTCTTCAGGCCGGAACGGGACAGAACCCGGCCCGTCAGAGCGCCGTCGCGGCAGGAATTTCGCTGAGGACGCCTGCAGTGACCGTGAACAAGGTGTGCCTCTCGGGACTCGCAGCGATCATCGAAGCTGCCCGCATGCTTCGACTTGGCGAAGCTGCCGTAGTCGTTGCCGGTGGGCAAGAGTCGATGAGCCAAGCACCCCGCCTCGTTCAAGGCACTCGGGCAGGACACGCTTACGGAGCCCTGAGTCTTGTGGACGCAGTTGAGTTTGACGGTCTAACAGACGCTTTCGACTATCAGTCCATGGGGCTTGGGACTGATCGCGCGAACTCGGCACTGGGCATTATGCGCATATCCCAGGACGCTGCGGCAGCAGGCTCCCATTTGCGCGCCGCCGCAGCCCAGGAGTCAGGAATTTGGAACCAGGAAATCGTGCCGGTAAAGGTACTCACCCGAGGGGGACCCTTAGAGATAGCCCAGGACGAAGGCGTCCGACCGAATTCGCAACCAGCTTCGCTTGCCGGGCTGCGGTCTGCATTTTCGCCTGACGGCACTGTTACAGCAGGCAACGCTTCTCCACTGTCTGATGGGGCTGCCGCCGTTGTGCTCACAACTGTCTGATGGGGCTGCCGCCGTTGTGCTCACAACCCGCGCCGTGGCTGAGAGGCACGGCTGGCTTCCACTCGCCGTCTTGCGGTCCCACGGCCAAATTGCCGGACCCGATACGTCTCTGCCGGATAAACCCGCGCAGGCGATCAGCGCTGCTTTGGAGCGCGAGGGCTGGACGGCTGCGGAACTGGATGTAGTCGAGATCAACGAGGCTTTTGCTTCGGTGGTGGTACATTCCGGTGAGCTGCTCGGCATCCCCGAAAACCGGATCAACATTCATGGCGGAGCGATCGCCATCGGGCATCCTATCGGGGCGTCAGGGGCCAGGCTCACCGTCTCGGCGGTGTACGAACTCATTCGACGCAATACCGGGCGGTCCGCAGTAAGCCTGTGCGGAGGCGGGGGCCAAGGCGATGCTTTGCTCCTGGAACGGCCATGATCTTGCAACCGTGGCACAGCAACGCACGACTTCGCTACTGCTGACGATCAGCGCTAGACGAGGCCGACGCTGTCGTCTCCCCAGATACCCCGGGGCTGCGGGAAGCGTTCCTTGTCTGAACGAGGACCCTGCTTTTCATAGCCGTTTCTTCTTTCTAAGTCCGAAGGAAAATGCCTTCATTAAATGCTCAGGAGCGTGAGCCTCGGATTTTAGCTTTGGCGGATGGAAGATCGGCGCCGACTAGAGTCCATACCGTTTGCGATCCTTCAAAGGCCGGCATCATGTCACCTTGCTGCAAATACCGGACCGGCAAAGGATGACCTTGGGGTCGCCACCACCCAGTGCAGGGGGCGTGGTGTCCCGTTCTGCAGATGGAGGTGGAGCTGTTGTTCGAGCGCGTCATCTGGAGGCCCCTCCTTCCGCCGCGTAGTGGAGCGGCGTTTGCCTGAAAACGAATATTTCTTGAAAAAATCAGGGTGCTATATGAGCGTAGAGACGGCTGACAGCCCAGTCACGGTACAGTTCGTCAAGGTATCGGAGTTCGGTTGTGCTGATCGCCTAAACGTCACCCTTGCTCCCATCGATAGAGTCCTTCCATGGCAGTGAAATGGGCAGGAATAACGGCCGATGACTACGAAGACGTGCGTCGGTTAAAGGCTCGATATTTTCGATACATCGACTTGAAACGCTGGGAAAGACTTCGCTCCCTCTTCTCACGCGATGCCCGAATTTTGGGCTTTAGCTTCTCTCCTGCTGACGTTGACACCTTTGTGGATGCCGTGTCGGCCTACATGGCAGGCGTAGTTTCAATTCATCAGGGTTTTATGCCGGAGCTTGAAGCCACGTCCGATAACTCAATCCGTGGGATCTGGAGCATGTTTGACCAATTAACCTGGGAGCCGGGTTCGCGTGAACACGAGGACTTCGGATTACAAGGCTCGTGGGGGTTTAGGGGCTTCGGGCACTACGAAGAGGAGTATGTGCGCGCAGGTCAAGGATGGCGGATTTCGCATCTGAGACTCTCCCGCCTGCGTATGGAGCCTCTAGCGGGTCCGGAGCACCACCTGCCGGCTTCTGCACTCACCCCCGCTGCTGACGGCTGGCTTGACTAAGTGCGGGTCCTCGATACCGAACGCAGTCTGGAAGCCTGGGCAACACCTGGATGATCCGGTTTCACTAGCCTGTGCCGCCCAGAATAAAGAGCCCGTAAAACCGTTGCCGAGGCTGGGTCCCGGGTTCGCTTTTGGCCTGGACCCAGGACGGGTATCGACCCGGCAACGGGCATCAATATTAGAACTCGTCGCTGAGCGGGAGTCTCACAGCCAAGTCCATTCCGGATCTCATTAGATGCCATGACTTTCGGGGATGCGGCACCGATGACGAATACCCGATCTGGCGCTGCTGAAGCCATCAGGCTTCGCACTCGATAAGTACGATTCAACGATTTCACCCGGCTTGGGTATTTCGCAGTCTCGTTTTGGTGGCATATGTGTCGCGGGCAAGAAGCCGCGGGTTGGTCCATGGTCTTGATGGGGCCACAGACCAACCCGCCAGTCCCTCGTTAGCGCTTGACAACGCCTAAAGGCGTCCCGCTTCAATGATCTGATGCAGAAATTCTCGCGTCCGCGGCTCGGTCGGATCACCGAAAACCTGGTCGGGTGGGCCTTGCTCCAGGAGTTTGCCCTTCTCTAGAAAGACCACGAGATCAGAAACTTCACGGGCAAAGTGCATTTCATGGGTGGCGAGCATCATTGTCATTCCATCGGCGGCGAGTTCGCGAACGATGTTCAGCACCTCGGCGACGAGCTCGGGGTCGAGCGCGGAAGTTATCTCATCCAAGAGGACAGCTTTCGGGTCCATGGCGAGAGTGCGCACAATGGCGACCCTTTGTTGCTGTCCGCCCGAGAGCTGATCGGGGTAATAGTTTGCCCGATGGCCGAGGTTGACCCTCTCGAGAAGTGATCGGGCCCTGTCACGGGCTTCTGACACGGGTATTCCCCTCAGCTTGATGGGCCCAAGCGCGATGTTGTCCAAAACGGTCATATGGGGAAACAGGTTAAAGGACTGGAAGACCATTCCAACCGTGCGGCGGAGCCGGTTTACATCGACGCCCGGCCCGCTGACGACGTCCCCTTCTATACGGATCTCGCCACCGTCGATTGCCTCAAGGGCATTTATGCAGCGCAGCAGGGTGGACTTTCCCGAACCCGAAGCGCCAATGAGTGTTACCACCTGGTGGCGTTCTACCGAAAGATCTATTCCTTGGAGCACGGCAAAATCGCCATAGCTTTTATGCAAGTTTGAAAGCTCAATAAACGACATTATTTTCCGCCCTTCGGGCGCCGATGTGACCCGCTGCGGCTGAGTAGCCAGTCGACCACACGGGTCTGCGGAATGGTGATGATGATGAACAGGACCGCTACAAGCGTTACCGAGGAGAGGTTGAAGCTGGCCGAGGAGTAGAACTTGGCCTGGTTGAAGGCATCCAGGGTACCGATCACGTTTACCAGCGAGGTGTCTTTCTGCAGCGCGATGAACATGCTCAGCAGCGGCGGGATCACTCCACGGATTGCCTGGGGAAGGATCACGTAGCGCAGCGTCCGCCCATAAGAGAACCCAAGCGAACGCGAAGCCGACCACTGGGACGGGTGAATCACCTCAATGCCGGCGCGGTAGGTTTCCGCCACATACGCGCTATAGGACAATGTCAATGCCGTGATCGCGAACCATTCCGGTGGAAGGTCGGAGAGCACAGGGATTTTGAGCAGAGGCAAGCCGAACCCGACAAGATAGATAATGATGATGGCTGGTACGGCTCTCATCCCGTCGATGTAGGCGATTGCGATCGCGCGTATGGGGCGCCCGGCTCGCCCAGGCATCATCCGGGCGATGGCGAGAATAAGCCCGAAGACCAGGATGAAGACTTCGGAGATGACGGCAATCATGACGTTCAGCCCGAAAGCGGACACAACGTCTCTTGCGCTTTCACCGATCAGGTCCCAGCGGAGAAAGGTCTTCTGTATGACGCCATCATTGACCGTCAGGGCGATTGCGGCGGCGAGCACAATGAGGATTGCGAGGCCGATTCCGAACGTGAGCAGGCTGTCCTGTATGGACATTGCCGCGGGCGTCCGGGCTTCGAGAATACGGCCCGCCCTAACGTCCCGTGCCGCATGCAGTGAGCGGCGAACGGAGCGGGCGGCGATCCACAACACTATGCCTGCAGATACGACGCCGACCGTGCTTATCAACCATCCGATAACTGACGTCGTGCTCCCTGGGGTGGAATTCCCCATGCTTGCTGCCCCAAGTCCTGCCATAAGCAGGAGGAGCACCCCGGCGAAGATCACCGCCGCGACCGCAAGGGGTCCGCTCTTCGGGGGCGGGCTCAACCTAGGTGATGTCGTAGAGGCTGATGCGAGCAGAGAAGTCACTTGGCGCTCCAGATCGGAACCTCGTTCGGATCGATGCCGAACATCGGCTTAAGGTATTGTGCGGAGAGGTCCTTCAAGGTCCCGTCGCTGTCCATTTCACCGACAACCTTGTCGACCGCAGACGTGTTCTCGGATCCATGAGGCAGCACCACGCCATAGCCTTGGTCGAGCTTGTATTGGCCCTTGACTGTCAGGGCTCCGTTGGTGGCTTTGACACTGGTCAGGGCGAGCGTGGTGTCAGTGATGGCGGCGTCGACCTGGCCCGCGCTCAACGCGGTGAACATATCGGCTTGGCTTTGGAACGTGGCGGTCGTTTTGGAGGGTTTAAGGGTGTCAGCCACCCACTGCGCCCCGATGTTGCCTTGGAGGACACCAATCTTTGCGTCACGGAGGTCGTCAGCCGAGAGGGTCGAGTTCGCCTTGGTAGCGACCCCAAGGTTGGACGAGAAGTAGGGCTTGGAGAAGTCGAGGATCTGCTTACGCTTGTCGGTGATGGTCGTCGCCGCCAATCCGATGTCGTAACCTGTCGCTGTTCCGGAGATGTATTGATCCCAGGCGAGGTTCTTCACCTGAACTGACTTCAGGCCGGCCCGGTAGGCGATGTCCGCCGCCATGCAGTATTCAAATCCGTCTTTGACGCTGGACGGGTTTGTACCGTTCCACCACCCGGGGTTGGGCAGCACTGTGGCAACCGTGAGGGTATCAGGTGTCTGGGTTTTGAGTTTAAGGCTGCCCGGCTGGCCAGTGACCTTGCAATCTCCAAAGGTGGGCGAGCCGCCGCTGGACTGGGCTGTGGAACTGGCGGGCCCTCCGCAGGCGGTGAGAGCAAGCGCTGCGACGGCGACGGTGACGGCAGCAGAGTAGAACTTCTTCATCGATTCCTCAATCAGAAAGGGGGTTCAAGGCAGCGGCATGAGTCCGCTGTCAACGGCAGAAAGGATTATGCGAGGTGCGGCTCAGTCTGGGTAAAGCTCGCGCCGCAGCACGGATGGAGAACTTTGGGTATTGGCCCCGCCAAGGGCGTGGCGCCCATCTCGTCGCGTTGACCTCGTTATCCGACTTTTGGGCCACTGAGTAACCCAAATGTAGATCCGGATCTTCCAATCGTCAAGGGCAGCAATGTGTTTTGAACTGGCCACTGTCCTCAGACGCTTGCGACTGGCGATAAGATCACACGCATGGAACGCCTTCCTGCCATCCCCAAGCCCCCAGCTGCGAGTGAGCTGGTCGCGGACCAGCTGCGTGTGGCTATCCAGTTGGGACATTATCTGCCGGGAGACCGGTTTCCACCTGAGCGGGAGCTTTCTGAGCAGCTCGCGGTCTCCCGGACGACTCTGCGGGAGGCCGGGCGGATACTCGAGGCCGAGGGCTTGGTCAAAGCCAAGCACGGGCGCTCTGGCGGTCTGGTCATCCAAGATCGCCAGCTCTCGTCCCGGGAGGCGCGCAGGCTTTTAGGGGAGCGCATGGCCTATATCAATATGGTCTTTGACTTCCGTATTGCAGTTGAGGCGGCGACGGTTAGGCTGGCGGCGGGCAGCCGCACCACAGTGGATCTCAGGAATCTTCAGCGCTGCCTGGCCGAGATGGATGAACTCGTCGACGAGCGCACTACGGGCAGAATGGTCATCCCGAAATTCAAGGCTGCAGACCACAGGTTTCACGTAGGAATAGCAAAAGCGGCCCGGAACATCTTGTTGGAGGAGGCGATGGTCAGGGCCCATGCCGAGATTTACCAGCCGATCAATGCGGTCTTCGACAAGCTCGAGCCGTACATGAATGACCCACACCGCCTGATTGTTCACGCCATTGAGGAGAAGGACGCTGATGCGGCCGAACGCATTATGCGGGAGCATATTGAAGAGACCCGCACGGCTGTCGCCTACCACGTACAAACCGGCCGGGTCTTCCAACCGGGGAAACCAGCCAGCTCCTGATTGCGAGGAGGTCTGCTCAGGCCAGCACGTTGAGATTTGACATCTGACGTCTACTTGGCCCGGTCAGCGGCTGCCGTGCCTGTCGTTCAAGCCTGCGGTGGCGCCGGATCCGGTGGTTTGTCTCCCCTAGGGGGCGCCTTCTCCGGGGCTCCCCAGGGAAGCACGCCACCGTACCTGTGGAGTGACGATCACAGGCTGAAGGGGTGGTGAGCCCTCAGAAAGCGCCCGGATCAGGAGATCCACACATGCCTTGGCCTGATCTTCGAGCAACAGGTCCAGAGACGTGATCGAGGGTTCCGCGTCCCTGGTCAATGCACTATCCGTCAAGGCACAAACTCGCAGGTCCTCCGGAATCCGGATACTGAGACGTTTGGCCGCGGCGAGCACACCTCCGGCGAATCTTGTGGAGGAAACAACTATGGTGTCCGGAGGAGTCGATGATCCTAAGAGGTCGAATGCCAGTCCCTCCGCTCCAGTGCTTCCAACACCCTCGAAAAGGTCATGTGCCGTCAGACTGAGCCCCGCAGCGCTGCACCACTCCTGGATAGTCCCCCGTGTCGACATCGTCCAATTGTTCGCCTCGCTTCCAGCGATGAGGGCCAAACGCTGGGCGCCCCCCGAGGCAGCTGCCGAAAGAAGTTGTTCCACGGCAGGTCGATAGTCCACGTGAACGGCCCAAGGGTCATCCGGATTAGATGGATCAACATCCGCACATACCACTGGGACGTGTCTCTTTTTTAACGCGGCCACGACATCATCACGCTCGTAGGGTCCCATGACGATGCATCCGTCCATAGCCACACGGCGGGCTTTCTCCGCTAAAACATTGGGGACGTGCAGGAGGCCCCTCCCCGTTGCCAAAGTTGCAGCAGCCGCAGCACCTGAGAACCGTGTGAAGGTTTCCGTGCCGCTGAGTGAACCGTGGACGGCGTTTCTCGGGCGTAGGACGAGCCCAAAAATTCCCACCTGCCCGCCCCGCAGAGATGCCGCAGAAGGGTTCGGGATATAGCCCAGCGCCTCCGCAGCCGCGGTTACGCGAGCTGCGGTCGGCTCGGATATGGGGCGGGCGCGGCTATAGACATGTGAAACCGTACTGATCGATACGCCCGCCGCCGCAGCTACGTCTTTGATGGTCGGCTGTCGTCGGGTCTCCTCTGGCACACACCCATTGTGCATCAACTGGTCTGCCCGCCACCTATTGACCGATCGCTTGAGATAGCCCTACGATCGTCAAAACGTTTTGACGATGGAGGCAAAATGACAACAACAACGAGCAACCAAAAAGACTCGACTAAGGCGGGGAGCCTTCGCCGAGTCGTTTCCTCAGCGGCTGTCGGTCAGTTTGTGGAGTGGTACGACTTCGTGGTTTACGCGTACACCGCCACAGTCTTGGCCAAGCTCTTCTTTCCGACACAGGACCCCGTGGCAGGTCTTCTCTCCACCTTCGCGGTGTACGCCGTCGGCTTCGTGATGCGACCGGTCGGCGGAATTCTGTTCGGCCATCACGGGGACAAGAAGGGACGACGGAATGTGCTTTCGGCGGTTATCCTCATCATGGGACTCGCCACCGTGGGCATTGGCTTGCTGCCGGCATATTCCGTCATTGGCTTGGCAGCTCCGATCCTCCTGGTGACCTGCAGGCTCGTTCAGGGCCTTTCCGCTGGCGCAGAAGCGATGGGCTCAAACGCTCTCGTTGCCGAGCACGCTCCCGCAACGCGCAGGGGATTCTTCGTCGGGCTGAGTTATACCTTCGCCAATCTGCCCGCGATCTTTGCCGCTCTGCTCATACTCGGGCTAACCAACACTCTTGGGTCCCCAGCCTACGGCGATTGGGGTTGGAGGATCCCGTTCCTGATCGGCGGGTTGATCAGCTTCTTCGGCCTTTACATCCGCCGCCGAGTCGATGAATCACCAGAATTTGAACAAGCATCAAGCCGGGACGAAATTCTGAAGGCGCCTGCGGTTTCCGTCATGCGGCATCACCGTAAGGCCTTGCTGTTCACGTTTGTCGTCGCCGCCCTGGCAGGACTCGGCTTCTACACGCTCACGGGCTACTTCGTGACCTTCCTGACCACAACCGTGAAGCTTTCAAGCAATGACGCTCTGCTTTCGAATTCGATCGCCGTCCTCATCGCCGCGGTTGCAACGCCGATTGCCGGCGCATGGTCAGACAAGTTAGGCCGGGGACTTGTGCTCATTTTTGGCGCAATCTTGTCGGCTGTGGTAGCAATTCCCGCTTACATGCTTGCCGGTACCGGCACCCTCGGCGGCGCCATCGTGGGGCAAGCGCTGCTGGCAGCCGCTTTGGGCATCTTTTTTGGGCCTGTGGGCATAGCGTACCTCGAGCGGTTCCCAGCCCACGTGCGGTTCAGCGGCTCGGCGCTGGGCTACAACCTGGCCTACATCGTTTTCGGCGGCACCGCACCCCTGGTCGCCACATGGCTGGTTGCCACCACCGGAAACTTGCTGTCCCCGGCCATCTACACCTCTGGGCTTGCCGCCGTCGTTGCCCTTGTGCTTCTGGTTTTTCAGAAAAAGGAGCGCTCCATTGGAACCACCGGAAAATAAGGATTCATATGACCTTCCTTGAAGTAGCCGTCATCCAGACAACTTCGTCTGATCTCGACCCGAAGAAGACAATTGACGCCGGACTGTCGCTGGTGCAACAAGCAGCTACGAAAGCCGACCTCATCGTCCTTCCCGAACTCTGGACCGGACTCGGTCTGAGCCAGCACAAGAAACCCGAGGAAATCAGCCAGCTCAACGAATACGTCGACAATGCACTCGAAGCCATTGCAAGGGACAGCGATTGCTACATCGTCGGCTCGACCTACCGCGAGGTCGACGGCCTCACAACCAACACGGCCGTCCTGGTAGGACCGAAAGGTCCGGTTGGCAGCTACACCAAAACCCATCTCTTTGACGCGGGGAACAGAACGGACATCACCAACCCGTCAAACGAGTCGGACAAGGTAGCTGCCGGATCAGAACTGCCTGTCTTTGATACGCCATTCGGGCTACTCGGAGTAACCATATGCGCTGATTTGCGATTCCCGGAGCCATACAGGGTTCTTGCGCTCAAAGGCGCCATAATCCTGATTAATTGTTCAGCCTTCCTCGCGCCACGAGCGGATCACTGGGAGTTCCTCCTGCGTGCCCGGGCCGTGGAGAACCAGGCGTTCGTCGTTGCATCCGGCCAATTCGGCGAAGAACCAGCAAGCGGGACAAGGTTTGTCGGAAGGTCAATGGTCGTAGACCCCTGGGGCCTTGTCATCGCTACAGCATCTGACCGAGAAGGGATACTGGCAGCATCACTGGACCTCGACCTCATCGATGCAACACGCAAACAGTTCCCCCTGCTGGAGCAGCGACGTCCAGAACTTTACGCAGATGTCTCTTCTCCTGTCGGCGCTGATGGACTGCTAGTGCTTCGGAACTGACAGGAGTGCGCTAGTCGGCGACCATGCTGGGAGGGGGCGGAAAAGGCCCTCCCCCTATGGTCGCCTGCATGATTCCGGGTTGAGCGTTGCATGGACCCCTGCTTGGGCGCCTGAATACGTCGAGCAAAGCTTTGATCCAACTTGTGCGGGTTCCCGGTGAGCCGCCCGGAGCATTTGGTTGCTCACGGGGTTGGTGCCGCGCTCCGGTTGGTGCCCGCTTCACCTTCGTGGCGAATGCTGAACCAGCCAAGCTTGCTGGTGCCCTCCAAGGTAACAACGGCGTGCTCCCGCAAGCGCTCCCGCGCCAGGACACTGTCACCAGCGCAGACGGCTTGAATCAGCTGGGAGTGGCCGGCCCCGGGAAAGGACTCCAAGTCGGGGGCGCCTAAATTGCCAAGCCATTCCGTCATGCTCGCTTGTATCTGCCGTTCCGCATCAAGCAGTCTCCGGGAATCGGAAAGTTCGGCAAGGGCTAGGTGGAGCCGCGCATCTGCGAGACGATACTCATGATCTGTAAGGTTCCCGCCGTCGGCGATCTCCTGGAGATGGTGCAGGCGAGGAATCTGCTCGGACGTAATCCGCTTAGCTGCTCGCGCGACCGCTTCGCCCGAGACTGCTATGCGCCAAGTGATAAAGTCCGCGAATTCGTAGGCCGTGGGCTTCGGCTCCGCGCCAGCAGATATTGCCGCAACCACGTCCGACTGGACATAGGTACCGGCATGTCGTCCCCGGCGCGTCTCGACGAGGCCATTCGACCGTAGCGACTGCAGGGCCGCTCGCACCGTCATGGGTGCAACATCGAAGCGAGCGGCCAGCTCCTGTTCTGATGGCAATCGTGCGCCGGAGGGAATCTCTCCGGAGGCTATGAGCTCGGTTAGGCGTCGAACGATCGCTTCAGAAATACCGGCAGGGCCGATCTGATCGAGAAATTGAGTCCAAGTGTTGTGCGTCATGACTTCTATACTCTAGAGTTTATATGTACCTACGGCCAAGCCAACACACGCGACTGGTCCACTGCCAGTCAACCACGCCCTCAACGTGAGGGCCCATAGTGGCGGTTGTGAGAGAGCCGATCTGATAACCAGAAGAACAACCCCTCGGGCGTTGTTCGCGGGATCGGGAGGCGTGCTGGGGGACGCAAAGAGGCGACTCGGCGCGTTCGGCCGGGTTGTGGCCGTGCTGGCGCCTCACGTACATGAGCTGACAAGCCCGCGTAGTGGGCGTGAAATGACGTGCAACACGCTGCGGCATGTCGACGAGCCGCCCCTTTTCAGAAACGACGGACTGCGAAAAAGGAAGATAATGACTGGTATCCGCGGAGTTATAGCAATGCCCGCCAGGCTTTCGATTAAGTCGACCGATGACCGCGTCGCAATTGCGAACCGCGTCTTCCATGACGTCGTCAGCTTGGTCGAAGCAGCAGGGTTGAAGGTCTTGATAGTTCGAGACCTGGACTTTGATACCGCTTCCGTCGACGGAATCGTCCTCCCGGGCGGCGGCGATGTGGACCCGGCCCGATACGGCGGCACCGACGTCGATTCCGTCTACGACCTGAATGCCGAACAAGACGCGCTCGACTTCGGATGCGCGGAACGGGCCGTTGACAGCGGGTTGCCCCTCTTAGGCATCTGTCGAGGAGCTCAGGTACTCAACGTCGTCCGGGGCGGAACCCTTTACGAAGATCTCGCTCCGAGTGACGTCGAGCACCGAAAACTGGCGTCCCCTCACGATACGGATACGTGGGCTTGGCATCAGGTCGAGGTCAAGGCCGACTCTTTGCTCGCCGAGTGCTCGGGCAGCACGTCGTTCATCGTCTCGTCGGGACACCATCAGGGAATACGTCGCCTCGGTGAAGGATTGGACGCGGTTGCGACCGCCAATGATGGCCTCGTCGAGGCGATCGAGGACAGGGGCCGGCGTCTGCTCGGAGTCCAATGGCACCCCGAGGCTGCAGGCCTCGATCCCGCGCTTCAAGCTGCGCCGTTCAGGTGGCTGGTTGACGCTGTATCAGCTCGAACGGTTGGGAAATAGCAATGCAGAACGTCACCACATTTTCGGCCAAGACCCAAGCGGGACCACATCTAGAACGTGGCCTTAGCAACCGCCATCTTCAACTCATTGCGATCGGCGGCGCAATCGGCACTGGGCTGTTCATGGGCTCCGGAAAGATGATCAGCGTGTCAGGCCCCGCTGTCATCTTCGTCTTTCTCATCATCGGCTTCATGCTGTTCTTCATGATGCGTGCGATGGGCGAACTCCTTCTGTCGAACCTCAATTACAAGACTTATGGTGATATCGCAAAGGACTTGATCGGCCCCTGGGCCGGATTCATGCTCTCCTGGACGCACTGGCTCGCTTGGATCGTCGCGTGCATCGCGGACATCATCGGCATTGTCGGCTACGTGTCCTTCTTCAATGCAGACATCCCCCGGTGGCTTCCTGCGCTCGTGACGATAGTCGTCCTCACTGCGCTCAACTTGCAGCCCGTCAAATTCTTCGGGGAAACGGAGTTCTGGTTTTCGATCATCAAGGTCGTTGCAATCCTCGCACTCATCAGCACGGGCCTCGTGCTCATACTGACTGGCTTTCGGAACCCCGAATCAAACACGGCCGCGTCGTTTTCGAACCTTTGGGAGCACGGAGGGATGTTTCCGATGGGAATCATGGGCTTCATCTCCGGCTTCCAAATGGGCATTTTTGCATTCAACGGCATCGAACTGGTCGGCATGGCGGCCGCCGAAACCAAGGATCCCTGCAAGAACGTGCCAAAAGCGATAAATTCGATCGTCGCCCGCATCCTCATTTTCTATGTAGGCGCGCTTGCGATCATCATGTCGGTCACACCCTGGGACCAGATCCGTCCCGACGTCTCACCATTCGTGACGACATTCTTGTACGCCGGGCTCGGCCTCGCCGCGATCATCATCAATCTCGTTGTGATCACCTCGTCAGCATCGAGCGCAAATTCAGGCCTCTACTCAAACGCGCGCATGCTATTCAACATGGCGCATGATGGACATGCGCCTGCTTTCCTGGCCCGACCGGCACAAAAGGGTGTCCTGCGAGGCGCGGTACTCGTAAACTTTGCAGTCATGCTCCTTGCGATCCCAATGTTGTACGCGGGTGACAGCATCATCTGGGTTTTCACACTCGTCGCGACAGCATGTGCAGTATTCGGCATCCTGATTCGCTCCACTGTGACTGTCAGCTACATCCGCTACCGCCGAATACGTCCGGAGTGGCACGCGCGCTCCCGATTCAAGATGCCGTTCTCTGTGGCGATGCCGCGGGTACTCATCGTCTTCGACATATTCGTGATCAGCGCGCTACTGGTTGCCGAGGACACCCGCCCGGCCGTTTTCGCCGTCGCCGTTTGGCTGTTGATTCTCGCGGTCGCTTGGCAGCTATGCAGGCGGAAGCTGATCCAGGAGGGACGCCCGGTCACGCGGCCGATCCCCACCATAGGTTCAATGGACGATGAGAGCTGATTGGCCGACGTGTCCGGCCGTTGGGCTGCAGGGCGGGCAGTGCCGCGGCAGCAGCGGCGGAACGGCACCGGCTCTCTACTACAGGTCGCCTTGAGTCCGTGGCTGGCCCGGAGCCCCTCCCCCAAAGCTTATTTCCATGAGCCGATAACGGATGTTCCGTCGCGCTGTGGGTGAGCCTGCGGATGCGGCTATTTGCCGGGTCTGCCCAGGGACTCAGCCAAGAACGGCCGGGGGGCGGGGAACGGGAATCACTCCGGGCTGGCTTGGCGCAGGTACTGGTAGACCGTTTCCCTGCTGATGCCGTAGTCGCCGGCAAGGATGACTTTCGGAACACCGAAGCCGGCGCGCTGGACCAGTTCGGCTGCCCGTTCCGGGGTCAGGGTCTTTTTCCGTCCCTTGTACGCTCCGCGTTGCTTGGCCACGGCGATGCCTTCGCGTTGGCGTTCCCGAATCAGGGCTCGTTCGAACTCGGCGAAGGCGCCCATGACGGAGAGCATCAGGTTGACCATCGACGAATCCTTGCCGGTGATACCAGGCTCTCTTTAACGAACTCCACCCTCACCCCTCGCCGGGTCAGACCCTGGACCAGGGCCCGCAGGTCATCGAGGTTCCGTGCGAGCCGGTCCATGCTGTGCACGACGACCGTGTCTCCGTCGCGGGCAAAGCGCAGCAGCTCAGCAAGCTGAGGCCGGACGGTATCCCGGCCGGAGGCTTTGTCGGTGAACACCCGGTCCAGTACCTGGTCTTCGAGCTGGCGCCGCTCGTTCTGATCCAAGGTCCTGACGCGCAC
The DNA here is from genome assembly GCF_030812595.1 of Arthrobacter bambusae. Taxonomy (GTDB): domain Bacteria; phylum Actinomycetota; class Actinomycetes; order Actinomycetales; family Micrococcaceae; genus Arthrobacter; species Arthrobacter bambusae_B. The sequence continues at coordinate 138,672 of NZ_JAUSSZ010000003.1, read as the reverse complement.
GTAGCCGATGCGCTGACCTGCCATGGCTGCCTCCAACCCTTGATGTGTGAGATCGAGTGTCAGGGCGTCGCAGCGGAACATCAAGGCCCCTCCCGTGCGGGGTAGTGGGGCACCCCGGTCAGTCCAAGTCGTCGGCGAGGCCGTCGAAGACCAGGTAGTCGCCGTGGGCGGGCTGGAAGCCGAACCTTTCCCAGTACCGTCGCAGTGCGGCCTTCCCGGCAACGTGCTCCGGGCTGCCTTCCATGGGGCCATTGTCGGTGAGGGCGGGAGTGGCTTCCAGAATGACTTTGACCGATGACCTGCCGATCGTGCTGAGGATCGCATTCAGGATCACGTGGCCGAGTTTGTTTCCGCGGAATTTCGGCGCCACTTTCAGCCACGACAGGATCATCAGGTCCCCACCGAGACTCATGTCATCGATCAGGTCCGGGCGATTGATCGTCAGCATTTCACCGACGTTTGCCACCTCCTGGTTCACCGCGTCCAGGGTCAGGAACAGGTCAATGGTCCCGGCGTCGGGCACGATGTACAGCTCGGCCTCCCCGACGGACACCTCCGTGCCGTCGCCGCCGTCATCCTCCCCGTCCCAGACTCGGCCCTTGACCTTTACGGTCCAGAACATCGGGTAATCGTCCGGGTCATGGCGAACCCCCCGGCACGCCACGGAACGTGCAGCGGTAGTCATAGCTCAGATACTCCGGAACAAGGTCCGCCGTCGAACTCCTTAAAGTGGCAAGCATTCGGCCAAGGGGGCACGCTTTCCGACCGCCCGGCTGCGCTGTTACGTCTTGGTCTGATGGGGATGGCTGGTATGGACCTGTTTCAGGAAAACCACCTGGTCCACAACATAGAACCAGATGCGGGCATCACCTTTGAGGGTCGGCTTGTGCTGCCACCGCTCATGAGTCGCTCCGTCCCTGGACACCACGCCCAGCTCACCGCGCAAACGGTAATTTGTGGTCGTCTCGAGCAGCGGAGTCCGAGTCAAAAATTCCCAGGAGTCCACCAACGGGTTCCTGATCGTCGCTTTCAGATCGATCCAGCCGCGCTTCGCTTGGGCTGACGCGAAACGGAGTTCGTAATCGCTTTTCTTTGTCGGCCGCTCGACTTTTTCGTTTTTGGCCATACCCTACGGACGCTCGACGGTCTCGGCGTCATCAAGCCACTCCAGAGGTTCCCTGCCGAGGCCAGCGGCTATCGCGGCTGCAGTTTCACGCCAGGCATTGACTTCCATGATGGCCAGGTGCGGCTGGTTGGTCGCGAACGATGCTCGTGCCGCCCTGACAATATCGGCGGCGCAGCGCTCCTGATCGTCCGGGCTCAACGCCAGCATCCATGGAAAGCGGTCGCCCATGCGGCTGGCAAGGCTTCCGTCCGTGCTGCTGGTCACCGCGATCAGCTGTGCGGCGAGTTCCAGCAGCGAGGCTCGGGCCTTGTCCGCGCTCTCGGACATCAGAACCAAGGATTCGCCATCGCGACGGGTGACCTGGACAGGATGATCGGCGGCCGCGGCGAAGACATCGGCAGAAGCGCGACTCAGCTCAGAAGACTGGAACGTCGTTCGGGGACTTACCGCTTGGCTCATTCTTCAACACTAATCAGAATGTGTTCTGAAGTCCACCGGAACGCGCAGCGCTTCGTACTTCGGTCAGGTGACAGAGACGACACGCCGTCCGGTCGCAATCCTGTTGGCCAGCGAGATGTGGGAAGGGCCAGGAAATTGGGACAAAACGGGATGGAAGCGTGTCAGTTTAGATTGGGGAGCTCTCCCTTGCCTCCCTGCGCTGATAGACGGAAAATTTATCCACTGAGTTATGCAGTCACCAACGCTAGCGATCAAGAGCCAGGGCATCATGTCCACCAATGCTGACCAGCACGGCGCGAGGGAAAGTACCCGTGGTGTGCCCCGCACGTTCCCAGACATTTCCGCCATGAACACGGCTCAGGCGGTCTCCCGCATACTTGGCGGTGCTTTGGCGGGCATCGGAAGCACTGTCGTCGTCCTTCTGGAGCTGGGCCGCCGAAGGCGGCCTCGTCTCTGGACGCTTCCGCGCCATCTGCCCCGGACCCCACCAACGCCCGGTCTCACAGGTCGTGGCGACTTCACAGGTGGTGGCGGGCCCGTTCCGTCCGAGATCAGAGCCCTGCGTCGCGGCGGAGGTTGAGACCTAGGCGAGCCCGTCACTAAAACCACCCCATAGGGTCCGTACGAAAAGTCGGGCACGAAACTGAGTGGCAATAATGCATCTGTCACCAACAACCGGGTGACCGATTCTTGGGAGCAATCATGGATACCTCCACGATCTTCGGGTTCATCCTCGGGTATCTGGCCTCCATGGCAGGCGTTTTCCTCCTTTACCTTCCGGACCTCGTTTTGCTCGTCGCCCTACTGATCGCTGCCGGAGTACTTCAGCTGATATTGCTGCCATTCATCCTGCTGGTGAGGACACTGCGACGGCGCCAGGACGCGGACACGGATTCGTCCTGGCTCTTGGACCGCGGAGGGTAGTCACGGGTTTTGAGCGGCCATACGGCTCGGTGTCAGCGATGTGGGGTCGTGTTGAGGTGTTTGGTGTAGCAGCGGCTGAGTTGTTTGTCCTGGTATGGCGGGTAGTTCGGGATCGGGGTGTAGCTGGCGCGGGTGTAGAGGGCGATCGCTTCGGGTTGGTGGATCCCTGTTTCGAGCCTGATCTCGGCGTGGCCGAGGGCCGTGGCGGTTTTTTCGGCGTGCTCGAGCAGGGTGGCAGCGACGCCGCGGCCGCGTGCCTGTAGTGCGACGTACATGCGTTTGAGTTCGGCGGCTCCGTCGGGCAATGGCTGGATGGCGCAGCAGCCGATCGGCGATCCGTCGATTTCAGCGAGGAGGAAGCGGATGCCGGGGTGAACGTGCAGTCCACCGGTGCAGGGTTCGTCGGGGTATCTGGCGCTAAGGTCGGCGTCGAGTTCGGCGACAAGGCCCTGGATCCGCGGGTCTTGGGCGTTGGTGGCGGTGATGACGGGTACGGTCACTGGTGTGGTTTCCTTTCCAGGATGAGGTCGAGCTGGGTGTGCAGGATGCTCCGTTGGAGCTCCGGCGGGTAGGCGTCAGGGTCCGTGATGGCATTCAGGGCGAGCCCGTCCAGGCACACGACAAGGGCCCGGATCCGCTGTTTCAGCTCCCCGGCTGCGGGGCCGGGCCCGTACGTGGTTCGTGCAAGAGCGGTGAGGCGTTCGATCCAGGACGCGTGGCTGAGGGTGTGTTCCCGCAGTAGTTCCGGATCGTGGCGGTTCGATAGCTGGAAATAGGACCAGACGACTGCTTCCAGGGTGCGCTCATCGTCCAGCGGCAATGCCTGCTCGGCTACGTCATACAAGGTGTCGCGGGCATCGCTTCGTGAAGGCATCGCGTCGATCCGTTCGGCCATGCGGACGTGCATCAGTGACCGGGCGTGGGCCAGCAGTGCCCTTTTGTCCCGGAAATAGTGCGCGACCATACCGGTCGTGCAATGCGCCGCGGCCGCGACGGCGCGCAAGGTCAAGCCTTCCAGCCCTGAAGCGGCAACGACCTGCCACACCGCGGCGGAGATTTCCTCGCGACGCTGTTGATGATCAACCTGGCGGGGCATGAGCCTCATTATCCGTAGTATCCGCCGAAAAACGGGCGGATATGGCCGACGGGTGACCCGGCAGCTCAGTCGCATCGGGTGCTTGAGTGGGGTTTGACGAAGTCGACGTGGGCCTGGTCGGGATTCGACACACAGAACGGCGCGGTGACATAAGTGCTAGATAACTAGCACTTAACGCCGATGATGGAGATTCCGTAAAGCTGGAGTTCGATGGCAGGGGAGAGGCATCGGTCTCCAGTCATGAATGCGTGGCCTGAAAGAATGGCCTGCATGGAGAACGCCTATACCGGGATGGGCGGGAAATCAGAGTCGGGAAGGCGTCGCTGCTGTGTCTTTCGCGTCGATGCGGAGGGTAGGCCGCGTTCCCAGCCGTTTTCCGGTTTCTTTTCTCGCTGATGTCCGGTGGATCCCCTTGCAGGATGGGTCAGCTCGCTGATTGACTTCGGACACAGTGTTGGACGGTCGTCGGGTCGGGGGTCAGTTGGCTGGGGAATTTCATGATGATCTGGTCATGCAGTCGTTGCTGCTGGATGAGATTGGTCAGTCCGTGATCGGTATGGATGGTCAGTGGCGGATTACGTACTGGAACCGGGCGTCTGAGCGTTTGTATGGGTTTGGCTCGGCCGAGGTGCTGGGTGCGAAGGTGACGGATCTGGGGGTTTTCGGGGGTCCGGAGATGCGGGAGCGGGGGGCGGCGGGGCGTGAGATAGCGCACCGGGTGGCCAATGGCGGGGACTGGTCCGGGGAGTTGTGGATGCGTGACCGTTCGGGTCGTGAGTTCCCGGTACATGCCACGGTCAGCCCGATCCGCGGCCGGCATACGGTGCCCGTGTCCGTCGTGGCGATCTCGAAGGACATCACTGACAGGAAGCACACCGAGGCGATCCTGCGCCGGCTGTCGGCAATGGTGGAGTCCTCTGGGGATGCCATCATTGGCGCTGACCTTACCGGGAAGATCACCAGCTGGAACGCGGGCGCTTTTAGGATGCTCGGTTGGAGTTCCGTGGAAGCGGTCGGGCAAAGTTATCGCTTTCTGGCCATCCGTGATGCGGGAGGCTTTGGTGATGAAGTCGCCACGCGCATAGGGCAAGGTTCATTTGTGACCGGGCTCCAGACGCGTTGGCGGTGCAAGGACGGGTCCGTGATCGATGTTGAACTGACGGTGTCCCCGGTGTATGACCAGGACGGCGCGCAGGTCGGAGCCTCTGCCATCGCGCGGGACGTTACCGTGATCCAGCAGTTGAAAGGCGAGGCAGCAGCCGAGCGGGAGCGACTCCTCGCCGCGCAGGAGATGGCGCACGTCGGGAGCATCGAACATACCATCGCTACCGGGGAGATCTGGCACTCCGAAGAATATGCCAGGATTTTCGGGCTGCCGGCCGGCTACCGGGCCACCCTTGGCTCACTGTCCGAGCTGACGCATCCTGAGGACCGCGATGTAGTCCGTCAGGTGTGGAAGAGTCTTGAGGACGGGCTGGAATCGGCGGATTTCGAGTATCGGATCATCCGGCCTGACGGGCAACAGCGATGGCTGCATTCGCGGATCCGGAGCCTGGACAGTCCGGACGGGCAATCGCGCCGGTTCCTGGACACGGTCCTGGACATCACCGAACGCAAGAACGCGGCGCAAATACTGGAGCACCAGGCACGCTACGATGCGCTGACCGGCCTGCCGAACAGGTATCTGATCACCGACGTCCTCCAAGGCCTCCTTGACCAGCAGGGGAGCCCTGTGGTGATGTTCGTGGACATTGACCGGTTCAAGCTGATCAATGACGGCATCGGACATGGAGCCGGCGATACGATTCTGACGATCCTCGGGGAACGGCTCGGCCGGGCGGTCCGTGACGGGGACACGGTGGGCAGGTTCGGGGGAGATGAGTTCGTCGTCGTGTGTGCGAACCTGCTGATGCGCGGAGCGAGGACCTTGGCCGAACGGATCAGGGGATGCACCAAGGACCCGTTCGAAGTCGAAGGGCGGCGAATTTACCTCAACCTTAGCGTCGGCATTGCCTTTGCAAGGCTCGACGATACCGCCGAATCAATGCTGCGCGGGGCGGATGCGGCCATGTATCGGGCCAAGGCTGCTGGCGGGGACTCCTCGGCCGTTTACGACGCGCGAATGACCGGGCGGGCCACCGGGCGACTGGACCTGGAATCGGATCTGAGGCTTGCCCTGGACCGCGGGGAGCTAGGCCTGAACTACCAGCCGATCATCGACCTCACCACCGAAGCCACCGTCGGTTTCGAAGCATTGCTGCGCTGGCACCATAGCGAACTCGGCCTGATCATGCCTGACACGTTCATTCCGATTGCCGAAGAGACCGGGCTGATCGTCCCAATCGGCACCTGGGTGCTCCAGGAGTCACTGCGGCAAGTGCAGCAATGGCGGCAGCAGCTCCCGGGCGCCGCGGAGGTCTTCGCGGCGGTGAACATTTCAGGACGTCAACTGGTAGCGGGGGATTTCCCCCGGGTTGTTGAGGCGGCCATCACCGGTTCCGGCATCGACCCATCGGCGGTGAACCTGGAAATCACCGAAACCATACTGATGGATCAGCCTGATCTGCCCAAGGAAACCCTGCAGCGGCTCTCCGCCATCGGCGTCGGGTTGTCCATCGACGACTTCGGGACCGGCTACTCCTCACTGAGCTATCTCAAATGGCTCTCTGCCCGGACACTGAAAATCGACAGGACCTTCGTTGAGGAACTCGGAAGCGACCCCCATGGAGCGACGATCATAGAGCTCGTCCTCGGCATGGCCGACAGCCTCAAGCTGGAGGTCATCGCAGAAGGCGTGGAAACCAGCGATCAACTCGCCGAACTGCGCCGCCTGGGCGTGCGCCTCGCCCAAGGCTACTTCTGGAGCAAACCACTGCCCCCGGACCGTATCACGACCTGGCTGAACGCCACCACGCGCCTCCCGGAAAGGGAACTGACACCGAAAGCACGATAAGACTCCCCGTCCGGTCCGCCCACGGGGTGGGCTACTTGGTGGCGTTCGGGTGGTGGGTGCGGACGTCGATGAGGAGCACGGATCCGTCACGGACGTAGAACCAGATCCTCGCACGATGGGACAGCTCATACTGTCGGCGGCGGTGGGTTGCCCCTTTGTGGGTGACGAACTCCAGATCGCCTTTTATGCCATGACAGGTCTGGTCGTTGCTCAAAGGATCTTTGGTCAGACGCTCCCATGCCCCCACGACAGCGTTGCGTTGCCCGTCACTGATCTGGTAGCAGCCAGCCGTCGGCGATCAGCAGTTCCCGGAGGGCAGGCCGGCTGAGGGGTTCCGGGCCGTCGTGGGCCTTGCGGCGAACGGAGACGAGGAGCTTCTTCACGCCGTCGGCGCTGATGCCCAGGCTCGCGCCGACATCGGCCATCGTCCCGCCGGAGCCGCCCAGGTACAGCGTGACGGCTTCGTGTTCGCGTGGGGTGAGGCGGATCCGCGGGCCGGGGACGTCAAAGACGCCGGCAAGCTCGGGCAGCACGAACTTCTCGCCGCGGGCGGCGGCGAGGACGGCTGTGACGAGCACTTCGGCCCCCGCCGTCTTGGGTATGTAGGCCAGGGCGCCGGCGTCGAACGCTTGCCGGATCACCAGTGGGGTCGCCAGGGAACTGCAGACCACTACTTGTGATCCGGTCGAGAGAATGGCCTGGATTTTGGAGCGGAACGGGATTCGGTCACCGAGGAGGATGTCCAGCAGGACAACGTCGGACAACTGCCCCATCGAGGCGACGAGCTCGGCCCAGGAGCTGAACTTGCCCACCACCTGCACCGTTGCGGCGTTGGCCTCGAGCCAAGAAGCCAGACTCTCCCGCAGCAGTGCGTGGTCTTCGAGGATGTCCACCTGGATCTTTGGCGCTGCCGCCTCGAACCGGCGCCGGAACAACCCCACTTGGTGTGCTCCTTTTCGGCCGACGACGCTATTCGTCAACCACTCTTCCCTCCCAATTTCAAGATCCCGCACTGCAGAGGGACAAGAAATCCTCAAGATTCGGGCACCTGGAAAGAAAGCAGCTACGCGAGCTCCGGAGATCCTTGCGCCCCTGAACCCTGCCACGTAGCTTTGAGGAAGCGGACGTATGCGTCCGGGGGCATCGGGTTTGAAGCCGGTGGCCAGTCAGATTCAGAGAAGGAACATGGCCGTGGCAACAGGTATTGTCAAGTGGTTCAACGCCGAAAAGGGTTTCGGCTTCATTGCCCCCGACGACGGTTCGGCGGACGTCTTTGCCCACTACTCGGCGATCGCCACGAGTGGGTACCGATCACTGGACGAGAATCAGCGGGTCCAGTTCGACGTCGTGCAAGGCCCGAAAGGCCCGCAGGCGGAGAACATCCAGCCACTGTGAAGCGAGGGCTCTGTTCCTAGATAGTTCCGCGGGGATCGCGGTTATTGGTGTCGGGTTCACGTGAAATCTCCATGCCGTGCCGGCCGGGATCGGGCACTCATGCGCGTGTGCGCCAGGATTTCCGCAAGCTCGGCAAGCCGGTGTGCGCGTGCTGATTCAGCCGGTGTGAACGGCTCGCCCGGACGGGCGAACAGGAGCGGTCCGTGCCAGGCGGTGGGGATCTTGAGGAACGTCGTGGAAGGCCCGACGGCGGCGCCCGCCCCGACGGCCTGACCCTCAGGTTGGGATGTGACGATTTTCGCCGCGAGGAGTTCCGCGACCGCCAGCGGCAGTTCGTCCGGGTTTTCGACGATCCGCGCAGCCAGGCTGAGGGCCTTGGTCTGGCCGTCCGCCATGGCGAGTGCAGTGGTAGGCCACACGCGGGAGTCCCGGCCCCCGCCGTCGTCGAGCGCTGTTAGTAGTTCTTGCTCGCGGAGGTGGCCCGGGGCGGCCAACACGAATTCGTCCATGACGGCACCATCCATGGGGTGCACATGGATGCTGAGGATGTTGATGTCCGTTCGCGCGAGCGATTGGGTGATGCGTTGAAGGGAACCCGGCTGGTCGCGGAGCACGGTCCTCGCCCGCCAAAGCGCCGGGGCCGAATGTAGCTTCCTGCGGTGCCGGAGGGCGGGCGCGTGGATCCAACGCCGCAGGATCCTGGCCGCCGAAGGCTCCGCGACCCAAATGACGAGGACCGTTGCGGTCACGGTCAGGAGCAGTACCTTGGCCGGATACGGCAATTGCGTTTCAACGACGGCGGCGTGGACAAGAAGTTCGATGGGCAACATCACGGCGATTTGTGCAGCAGTGACCCGGGTCTTCGGAGCCTCGGGCATCTGGCCGCACACTTCGCAGGAGAGCTCGACTGTAACGGCGGTCCTCTTGTTCGGCTTCATGGCACTATCGTCCCCGAGCCCTGTTTCAGGTGGATTGCGCCTGCGTCACGATCTTGGGCGACCCAGGATGGGCCGGCTCAGCACCGACCGTACGTGCCGAACCGGCCGTAGGGTCCGGACTTAGCGGGTGCGCTCGTCGCTCTTGTTGGCGGCGGTGAGCTCGGACAGGAGGTCGCGGATTTCAACAAGCAGGGCGGTGTCAGCCGGAAGCGGTTTGTCCTCGGGCTCTTCGATGGAGGCACGGCGCTTGGTCAGTTCGTTGAACTTGTTCATGGGCGCCACGAAGATGAAGTACACCACGGCGGCCGTGATCAGGAAGGTTACGAACGCGGTGATGACGGCGCCGATGTTGACGAACGTCTTCGCGTTGTCGGGCCAAATGGCGAAGCCCAGTCCCTGGGCATTGACTCCGCCCGCGGCGGCGATCACGGGGTTGATGATGTTAGTGGTGAACGCTGTGACCAGCGCTGTGAATGCGGTGCCGATGACGACGGCGATGGACAGCTCGACGATATTTCCACGAAGAACGAAGTCCTTGAAACCTTTGAGCATGGAATTTCCTCCGGTGAATGGGTGCGGGCGACGTGGCCGGAATGAGCCCCGGCCCAGCTGGTAACAACCGAAATGAGACTATCAACCGAAACCACGCAAGCGTCGTACTCCCGGCCAGCTTTTTGTCATTCAACGGAAGGCGATCGGGCTTCCCGAATGCGCCCGGCGTAATATCGGGCCGGATGCCAGTGCCGCCGTCGGACACTAGAAGGTGCGCGGTACAGCGCCCAAGAGAAGCAAATAAAGGCAGGCAACCCATTGAGCGCCCTGGCGGAGATGTTCAGGATCGGTCCAGGCAACAAGGACCATCACCCGGCTATACGTTGCGCGGTGGGCGTCTTCCTGCCCTTGATCACACTCGTGTTGTTCCGGCGGCTGGACCTTGTGGTCTTCGCCAGCTTTGCTGCGTTCACCAACATCTATGGCCGCAACGAGCCCCACAGCCACCGTTTTCGAAGCCAACTCCGCGCCGGTTCGTTGCTGCTCGGCATCATCCTGCTGGCCACCCTGACCGCCAGGGCTGGACAGGGCTCGGACGTATACGTGTGGATACTCACGCTTGGTACTACGCTGGTTGCTGCGTTTTGCTCCGTGGCGACGGCACTATGGCGGCTCCGTCCGGCAGGTTCCCTGTTCCACATTTTCGCTTTCGCCGCGATCGCCTCGGTACCTCAGCAGCCGCCGCTGTGGGAAGGGATGCTCGCCGCCGTTTTGACCGCGGTGTTGGCGTTGCTGATCGGAATGTCGGCGCGGCTGGTGCCGAGCCACCGGACGCCCTGGAAACGACCGTTGGCGCAAAGGCTGTTGCCGCAGGAAATCCGGGCGGCGTGGCTGGAAGGCTTGGGCTACTTCGTGGCCGCGGGGCTGGCGGGAACGCTTGCTACCTTGGCTGGGCAATGGCTCGGGTTCGGACACGGCTATTGGGCCATGGTGGCGGCAGTGGTTCCCTTGGTGGGGCGCAGTACCCGGCATCGGGTGCAACGGGGAATCCAGAGGATCGTCGGGACCCTGCTCGGTTTGCTGGTACTGGCCGGAATCCTGTGGCTCGGCCCGGCGCCATGGCAGATGGTGTTGGTGATTGCCGCATGCCAGTTCGGGGCTGAGCTCTTCATCGCGCGCCAATATCTTGTGGCACAGATAGTCGTGACGCCGCTGGCGCTCATTTCCACTCTCCTGGTGGCCAACGTCCCGCCCGGGCTCTTGTTGCGGGACCGCGTCGTGGAGACCGTGATCGGGGCCGCCGTCGGCGTCGCAGTGGTAGTGGCGCCCGCGGCGTGGACCCGGCTCCGGGCCGCTGTGGGATGAAGTGTCTTAAGAGAAGAACTAGTTTTCGGACAGGCGTTTCTCAATCGCCAACCTTGTGGCACCTTATGTTAAGGGACTTATGATTTCCATATACCCCATTCAGCATGTTTACCGGGAGAACGCACCATGCTTCCTGAAGATTCCACTTGGACTACCATCGACCGCATCCAGAACCTGATCCTGGAGAGTGCCGACTTCGAGGAGTTCCTCAATGAGCTGGCGCGGTTTTCTGCCCACCAAATGGCAGGCGACGGCGATGACGCGCTCTGTGGGATCACGCTCCTGCGCGAGCGGAAGGCCCTCACGATTGGGTGGAGCAGTGATGAGGCCCGCAAAGTGGATGAGATCCAATACTCCTTGGCACAGGGACCATGCTTGACGGCAGCCGAAGAGGAAAGGGAAGTCCACGTCCCGGATCTCCTCGAGGAGGATCGTTGGGGTCCTGACTATGCGAATGCTGTCGCCTCGCACGGCCTGCGATCGGTGTTGTCGTTGCCGTTCAACCTCGAAGGAGAGGCCAAGGCGGCACTCAACCTGTACTCCGAGGCCCCCCGCAAGTTCGACGAAAGGGCCGCAGACCGGGCCCGCGGGTACACCCGTGAGGTATCGCAGGCATTGCGTCTTGCCATCCGGTTCGCCCTCCATGCGGACAGTGCAAAGAACCTCCGGGCGGCGATGGAGTCCCGCACCATCATCGATATCGCCGTGGGAATCGTCATGGCACAGAACCGCTGCAGCCAGGAGGATGCAGTCCGGATCCTGACGGAGACCTCGAGCAACCGCAACGTGAAATTGCGCGATATCGCCAAGTCCTTGGTGGATTCCATTGACTCAGCGGGCACCCTCACCCACTTCGAAGAGCCGGCCCAGGAGCCGGGCCGCTCCCGGGTGGGATGAGTCCGGCCCTCTGATGGTAAACGCCAGGGTGTACAACGAGGGTTCTACGGGATAGGCTTCCCAAGGTTGAGCTAACGGCCATAGACACCTCTTTTGGAGTACCTATGGACCGCAGATTGCACGCCCTCGTAAGATTCGATGTTTCCACTGACTCGGTCGAAATCGACGTGCGGGGAAGCCTGAACCAAGATTCGAGGCCCGCGCTTGTTCACATCGTTCGCCGGATTCGGCGAATGGGCGTCACCTCCCACATCAGAGTGGGCTTTTCCCACGCCGCGATTGTCGAATCGCAGGCCTTGGCTGGACTCCGCAACGACCTCAACGCGATCGACGGCGGAACCACGGAAGTTGGCCTCGCCACCGGATCCGTGGTCTCACTGGAATTCACGGACAAGCCAGCGAGCCTCCCCCTCGGGCCCCCGGTGGGATCGAAAGCCATCGAGATCAGCGGTGAATTCGCAGCGTCGATCGACGCGGCGGGAGTCCAACCGCTGGACAAGTGCTCCGATGAAGAACTTTTAGCTGCCAGTGATTTCGCTTTCGGCCTGCTGGACCAGCCCAGCACATCTGCCTCTCCGGTAGTGCTGGCGCACTACGACGCGATCGGCTTGGAGATCGCTCGGCGCGAAACCAGGGCTGGCACAGCGGATCCCACGTTGTCGCTGTAAACTGAAGTCCGCCATTCAATGGAATTTGTGGAAGCGGTGAAGACACAGTGGCCAACTCGGCATCCGGCGATTCCGTGGTGGACCGCATCGCCCGGATCATAGAGGCTTTCCCCGAAGGCTCCACGTCCTTACAACTTTCCGAACTCGCGGAAACCGCCGGCTTGCCCCTCACCAGCGCCCACCGCCTGGTCCGGCAGCTCGCCGAATACGGACTCCTGGAACTTGGTGCCAGGGGCAACGTCCGCCTGGGCATCAGGCTGTGGGAACTCGTCAACCGGAATTCGCCGACGCTGGCCCTCAGGCAGGCGGCAAGTCCGTTCATGGAAGACATCCAGCAGGTCCTGAACCAGAACGTCAACCTCGCCGTGCTCGACGGCTGGGAGGCGTTGTTCGTCGAGCGTCTTTCCCGCCGCGGATCCGTGGCCAACCGGGCCCGGGTTGCGGGGCGCATGCCCATCCACATCTCCTCGGCCGGCCTGGCCCTCATGGCCAACCAGTCCCGCGAGCAACAGGCGCAGTACCTCAGGCAGTTCAGCGACCCTGACAGGAAGGTGACGGCCGACATCGTGCGCCATCTGTTGGCCGAAACCGCCCAACAGGGTTTCGCGCAGCTCGCCGGTGTGGTCGACCCCGATACATGGGGGATTGCGGTGCCGGTCATGGACGGCAAGCGGCGCACCATCGCCGCGCTCGGCGTCGTCGTTCCGCTGGCGGAAATGCGCCTGCAGGCCCTCGTGCCGGCGCTGCAGACCGCGGCCCGGGGTATCGGGCGCCAACTTGGGACCCAGCGAGACTAATTTCCGTTCAACGGAATTCGGCTAACTTCAGCCATGGGGCGGGGCCCACACTGTTTGCAGAACCCGCGGCTCCCGCCGCGGTCCCGCAAGGAAGCTCAGCAAATCTCCGCAAAACTCCGCAATGAAGCGAGGACACCAGTGGCACGAAAAACCATCACCACCCAAGTGGCCATCATGGGCGCTGGCCCTGCTGGCCTCATGCTCTCCCACTTGCTGGCCAAGTCCGGGCTCGAATCCACCGTGATCGAGGTCCGCAGCCGCCAGCAGATCGCCGAAACCGTCCGCGCAGGCATCCTGGAGCACGGGTCCGTGAACCTGCTAGTGGACAGCGGCGTCTCGGATCGCGTCCTGCGCGACGGCGACCGGCACGACGGCATCGAACTGCGGTTCAACGGCGAAAGCCACCGGATCGATTTCAAGGAACTCGTCGGGGAATCGGTGTGGCTCTACCCGCAAACGGACGTCTTCCTGGATCTCGCCGCGCGGCGAGAGGACGACGGCGGTGACGTCCGCTACAGCGTCACGGACACCAGCATCCACGACCTCGAAGGCAAGCCCAAAGTCTGGTTCACCGACGCCGATGGCCAGGAATTCGAGATCCAGGCCGATTTCCTCGTGGGCGCGGACGGTTCCCGCAGCCACTGCCGTATCCAGATCCCGGAGGCCACCCGCAAGTGGTACTTCCACGAATACCCCTTTGCCTGGTTCGGCATCCTCGCGCAGGCTCCGCGCAGCTCGGACGAACTCATCTACGCCAACTCGGAGAACGGCTTCGCCCTCATCAGCCAGCGCACGGAGCATGTCCAGCGGATGTACTTCCAGTGCGATCCCAAGGAAAACGTCGCCGATTGGGACGATGAACGCATCTGGTCCGAATTCCGCAAGCGCGTCAACGGAAACGGCTTCGAGCTCAAAGAAGGCCCGGTCCTGGAAAAGGTGGTCCTGCCGTTCCGCAGCTTCGTCCACACACCCATGCGCCATGGGAACCTCTTCCTCGCCGGCGACGCCGCCCATACTGTCCCGCCGACGGGTGCCAAGGGACTCAATTTAGCCCTGCACGACGTCAAGGTGCTTTTCGAAGGCCTTGAGTCCTTCTACTCGAACGGTTCCAGCGGCCTGCTTGAGTCCTACAGCGACCGCGCCCTGGAGAGGGTCTGGAAGGCCCAGCACTTCTCGTACTGGATGACGTCGATGTTGCACACCGTCCCCGGGGCTGACGACTTCAGCCGGGCCCGCCAGCTCGGCGAACTCCGCTCCGTTGTTTCGTCCCGGCACGCACGGGCATACCTCGCGGAGTCCTACACGGGGTGGCCGACGGGGGAGTAGGCCGACCCCGCGGCAGGGCGGAGATTCAGCACTCTCTTAACAGCTCAGTGCCTCCGTGGGTTTGACCTCCACATAGTAGACCGAACCCGAGCCCGGAGCGAGGTGCCGGTGGGTCTGGTGGCGGACTGGCCGGTATTCATGGCCGAAAGGGTCGCGCACCGTGGCCTGTTCAAGGTGATCCAGCCCCGCTAGGAGCCCGTCTATGTCCCTCAGCGTCGCCGGGTGCGTTTCCTCTTCACCTACATGCAGCACCCATGGTGTGCCGTTGGCATTCCGCGCGCGTTCGAGGGTGAGGATTTCAAACAGTTCGGCCACGAGGGCCTCGCGGGTTGCCGGGAAGAAGCGCTGCAAACGATGCGCCGGAAGATTCCGGTGCCGGTTGTTCATCCATGCCTGGCGCAGCCAGCTGAATTCCACCGGGCCCAACGAGGGGCCGAGGCAGAGGTTCCTGTCTTTATCCAGGGTGAGTCGGCAATCGTTGCCTTCCCGGTCAAGGACGCAAGCTGCTTCGTCCAGGTACTCAAGGTCTTCCAGCATCGCCGCCTCGGACCGGTAGTAGGTGAACTCTCCGATGTCATCGACCACGACGTAGTCTTTCGGACGCGTGCGCGGGGCCGTGGCGTCGGGTGCCGTTCCCTTGATCAGCGCAGTGCGCTTCATAGTGGATTCATCTCCTGTGGAGGACCGATCCAAGGCCCCGCTGGTCTTGGATTCCTCTCTTTCATCACACCACCCGACAGGCCGTCCCCCCGGATCTTAATGGGTTCCATATGCCTGCAGGTACAGATTTAGCACTCCCTTAACGGGCAGGGCTCGAGTGCTGGCGGCAGGCGTGGCAGACTTCGGCCATGAGTATCGAGCACTGGTGGCCGAAGCTGAAGCCGTCAACACGAAAATGGTTGATCGAGAACAATGGCGATGCAATTCCCCCCGAAATGATCGACGAGATCACCCGAGCTGGCGGCCCGATCGCTTCCGATGTCGGTCAAAGCGGGCCTTCGGGGTTCTATTTCTCAGACGAAACGGTCGACTGGATCGAAGCGGTAGCGAACGGCGAAGCACCCGGAGTGCCCTGACAGCGATCTGGGCACCTTACCGTGGTGCTCAGCCGACGTGGACCCAGGGGCGCCGGGTGACGTCGGGTTCGGCTTCTCGCAACACTTCCCTGGTGACGGGGGCGATCTCCCCTTCGCCGAGGAAGAGGAACTTGAGGAGGTTGATGACCGGGTTTCCCTCGGTCCAGCGGAAGTAGATGTGCGGCATCAGGCCGGTCGCGTCCCGGATGTGAAGGAGCACCGAAGCGATCGTGTTCGGCACTACGGGCCCGTGGACCTCCAGGACCCGGTAGCCGTGCCTGTTCACGCCGCGCACTTCAAGTTCCGTTTCGAAGTCGGAGGAATCGTCGACGATCACCTCCAGGAACAGCGCCTCCTGGTCCAAGGGCAGGTGGCTGACTTCGATCGCGGAATTGAGCTTGTCCCGGTAGGCCTCCCTGCTGATGCGCAGCGGCTCGTGGGAAATGACCGCGAGGGGCCCGTCTTGGACATCGGAGAGGAATTCCAAGGCCTGCCGGTCCAGCCGGACATGGCTGGCGTGCAGCTCAAAGGAGCGCATGATGCGCGACAGGAGGGAGATGACGATGATGCCCGCGATGAAGATCGCGGCGATGCGGATGCCTTCCGGACGTTCGAACATGTTGGCGATCGTCGTGTAAATGAACACGACTGCGATGATCCCGAAGCCCGCCATGCGTTTTCTCTGCCTCGCCCGCCGGGCCGAGAGCGTTACTGCGACTGCGGCGGAGGTCATCAGGACCAGCACCCCGGTTGCGTAGGCGCCGCCCTGGGCATCGACGTCGGCATCGAAGAGAAAAGTGATCAGGAACCCGATCAGGGTGAACACCAGGACCAGCGGACGCACTGCCTTGGCCCACTCCGGAGCCATGCCATAGCGGGGCAGGTAGCGGGGCACGAGGTTCAGCAGACCAGCCATGGCAGAAGCGCCGGCGAACCAAAGGATAGTGATGGTGCTCAAGTCATAGACGGAACCGAACCCCACACCCAGGTACTGGTGTGCGAGGAAGGCCAATGCGCGGCCGTTGGCTTGTCCGCCGGTCTGGAATTCCTGCTCGGGGATCAGCACCACTGTGATGAAGCTAGTGGCAAGCAGGAAAGAACTCATGATGACCGCCGCTGAGGTGAGCAGGCGCCGGGCGCCTTTGATGCGGGTGACGGGGTTTTCCTCGGTGTCGCCGGGGCCTCCCTTGATCTGCGGCATGACGGCGACGCCGGTCTCGAAGCCAGACATGCCCAGCGCCAGTTTGGGGAAAACCACCAACGAAATGCCGACCACAACAAGCGGACTGCCATGCGAGGTGGACAATGCCGTCCACCAATCGCCGACTGCCACGGGATGCGTGATGACCTCTGCCAACGTCACCACGACCAGCACTGCGTTCAGGCCCAGGTACAGGATGACGAGGGCAACGGCTACTCCGATGGCTTCTTTGAATCCCCTCAGGAATACCGCGGCGAGCAATGCGAGGAGGAACAGTGTGACGGTGACGTTCTGTCCCTGCAGCCAGCCGGGCGTGATCGGGTTCTGGATCAGGTGGGCGGTGGCATCGGCGGCGGACAGGGTCATGGTGATCATGAAGTCAGTCGCGGCGAAACCCAGCAGCACCAGGACGAAGAGTTTGCCGCTCCACCGAGGCATCAGCCGCTCCAGCATGGCGATGGATCCCTCGCCGCGGTGGCTTTCGCCCGCTACCCGCCGGTAGACCGGTAAGGCACCGAGCAGGGTGAGTCCCACCAGCACCAGGGTGGCCAGCGGGGAAATCACCCCGGCGGCCAGTGCCGCGATGGCAGGCGCGTATCCCAGGCTGGAGAAGTAGTCCACGCCGGTCAGGCACATGACCTGCCACCACGAGTGCTTCTTCAGATGTGAATCGCTCACGGCACCGGGGCCCTGATGGGTCCCCTTGCTGTCTTGCAGTCCGAAAAGCAGCCATGTCCGTAAGGAAGACATGCCTCCTGGCCGTGGTGCCGAAGGATCGGCCGGCGGCCTGCTCAAGGTAGTCATGGTGTCCTTTCCGCGCAACGCGGAGCTCCGCGATCATTG
This sequence comes from Arthrobacter bambusae, assembly GCF_030812595.1. Classification (GTDB taxonomy): domain Bacteria; phylum Actinomycetota; class Actinomycetes; order Actinomycetales; family Micrococcaceae; genus Arthrobacter; species Arthrobacter bambusae_B. The sequence goes on along the minus strand of NZ_JAUSSZ010000003.1, from coordinate 121,116 downwards.
CTGAACATAGCACCGGCAAGAAGTCTTTTCGCTGGTGGAAGCCGATCTTGACGAATCCTTAACGTCCACGGATCGGAAGCCACAGCCCACCCTCCGGGAGTCGCGCTTGTTAAGAAGGCGTCAAGATTCGGCCCCGCCGTGTTAAGGAACCATCAGGAACCGCTTTTCGCCGCGGGGCGAGGAGTTGACTGGCATCAGCCCCGCAAACGGGGCAAGGATGAAAGGACGTTCCAGTGGCCGACGTGGCTGTTGTGGGGATCTTCGTGGTGTCAATGGGGATCGTGATGTGGATTGCCCGTCTTCTGGGCAAAATCGTCGATGGCGATGGGCCGGTGAACGGGCGGTGAGCGCGGATGCCGTGATGTGGTTGGTCTTGTTTATTGCGGGCCTGTGCTTGTTCGGCTACCTGTTGCTCGTCTTGATCCACCCGGAAAAGTGGTGATCCGGGATGGTTTTCAGTATTGCCTCTTTCGTCACCCAGGTGGCGATCCTGCTCTTGCTGCTGGTCTTGGTTCACAAGCCGCTGGGCGTGTACCTCGCCCGGGTCTTTGAGGGCAAGAAGTCCACCCGCGTGGAACGATGGTTTTACCGCCTGGCCGGGGTGGATCCGGGCACCGAGCAGAGCTGGTCCATCTATTTGCGCAGCGTCTTGGTGTTCTCCGCTGTCTCCATCCTGGTGGTGTTCCTCCTGCAGCGGCTTCAAGGCGTCCTGCCGGGGAACAATTCCCTCCCCGGCGTGGACCCTTGGACGGCCATGAACACGGCCATTTCCTTTGCCACGAACACCAACTGGCAAACGTACACGCCCGAGGCCACCATGGGCGTTTTCGCGCAGATGTGCTTACTGGCCGTGCAGAACTTCCTCTCCGCCGCCGTCGGAATCGTGGTGGTGGTCGCCCTGATCCGTGGCATCGCGCGAACCAAGACGGACAGGCTGGGGAACTTCTGGGTGGACCTTGCCCGCACCTCGTTCCGCGTACTGCTGCCCATGGCTGCGCTCGCGGCGATCGTCATGGTCATCGGCGGGGTAGTGCAGAATTTTTGGTCGACCGAGGTCCTCAACCAGGCAACCGGCGTCACCCAGACCATCCCGGGTGGGCCCGTAGCCTCCCAGGAAGCAATCAAAATCCTGGGCACGAACGGCGGCGGCTATTTCAACGCCAATTCCGCGCACCCGTTCGAGAACCCGAACGTCTTCATCAGCCTGTTCCAGGTCTTCCTGATCCTGCTCATTCCTTCCGCGTTGCCGTACGCCTATGGCCGCATGGTGGGGGATCAGCGGCAGGGTTACACGGTAGTGGGTGTCATGGGCACGCTCTGGCTGACATCCACCATGCTGATGGGCTGGGCTGTTGCCTCCGCCGAAGGAACAGCGACCGCCGCTGCGGGAGGTCTTGGTGAGGGCTTCGAGCAACGCTTTGGCGCGGCCCAAAGCTCGATTTTTGCCACTGCCACCACGCTGACTTCCACGGGTGCCATTAACGTCGCCCACGATTCCCTGCCGCCCCTGGCCGGCGGTGTCGCCATGGTGAACATGATGCTCGGAGAAGTGGCCCCGGGAGGCACGGGATCAGGGCTCTATGGCCTGCTGATCCTCGCGATTGTCTCCGTGTTCATCGCCGGGCTCATGGTGGGCCGCACTCCTGAGTTCCTGGGAAAGAAGATCGGACCCCGGGAGATGAAGCTCACCGCGATGTACATCCTGGTGACGCCGGTGGTGGTGCTTGCCACGGCTGGAATCACAGTCCTGCTGCCGGACGCCATGGCTAACGCACCAGCGTCCGGCCCGCACCAATTCAGCGAAGTGCTCTACGCCTTCACCTCCGGAGCCAACAACAACGGCTCGGCGTTCGGCGGTATCACCACGTCCGGTCCATATTTGTCCATCATGATGAGCCTCGCCATGCTCCTTGGCCGCTATCTGCCCATCGTGCTGGTGCTCGCCTTGGCGGGTTCCCTCGCAAAACAACCCCGGATCCCGGCGTCATCCGGAACCGTCCCCACCCACGGCTGGCTCTTCGGTTCCCTCTTGCTCGGCGTGACGGTGATCATGACCGCCTTGAGCTACTTCCCGGCCCTTTCCTTGGGCCCCCTCGCAGAAGGACTCCTGAAATGACCAAGTCTGTCATGGCAACTACCAAGTCCAGCCGTGCCCTGGCCGCGGACACCGAGGCCCAAACCTACGCCGACGGCAATCCCCTGGGCACGCCGGGGGAGCATAAACACCACACCAAGGCGCCGGCCAAGCTTGACCTTGCCGGTATCCGGACCGCGCTGCCGGTCGCGATAAGGAAGCTGGGGCCCCGGCAGATGGTCCACTCTCCGGTGATGTTCACAGTGTTGGTGGGGGCGGCTCTCTGCACGGCCATCTGCATTCTCAAACCAGCCGTTTTCGGCATCTCGGTGACAGTCTGGCTTTGGCTGACGGTGCTCTTCGGGACGTTGTCGGAAGCCATCGCGGAGGGCCGCGGCAAGGCCCAGGCAGATAGCCTCCGGGCCAGCAGGAAAGGTGTTGTTGCCCGGCTTCGGCTTGAGGATGGCACCCTCAAAGAGGTGCCTGGAACGGAACTGCGGAAGAACGACGTCGTGATTTGCGAAGCCGGGGACGTCATCCCCTCCGATGGAGAGATCATCGAAGGCCTGGCGAGCGTGGACGAATCCACCATCACCGGCGAGTCGGCACCTGTCATTCGCGAATCCGGCGGCGACCGCTCCTCGGTGACCGGCGGCACCAAGGTCCTTTCGGACCACATCGCCGTCCGCATTACGGCTGAGGCGGGTGAAACGTTCATCGACCGGATGATCAAGCTCGTCGAAGGCGCTGTTCGGCAAAAGACGCCCAACGAAATCGCCCTCCACGTCCTCCTTGTCTCCCTGACGATTGTCTTCCTTGCAGTCACCATGAGTTTGGCACCGTTCGCTTCCCTGCCGGGTGCAACGCCATCGCCGATCGTGCTGGTGGCGCTGCTGGTCTGCCTGATCCCCACCACCATCGGGGCGCTCGTGCCTGCCATCGGGATCGCAGGCATGGACCGTTTGGTGCAACACAATGTCCTGGCCACTTCCGGACGCGCCGTGGAGACCGCGGGAGACATCACCACGCTCCTGCTCGACAAGACCGGCACCATCACCTACGGCAATCGCCGTGCAGTCAAGTTCTTCCCGGCCCACGACGTCGAGCGGACCGAACTCATCGACGCGGCCCGGCTCTCCAGCTTGGCCGACGAGACGCCGGAAGGGCGGTCGATCGTGGATCTCGCGGCGGAAAAGGGCGTCGGCGGCCCGGACCTTGCGGCCCTCTTGAAAGGCTCGGAAGGCTTTGCTGTTGTCGAGTTCAGCGCGAGCACGCGCATGAGCGGCTTGGACCTTGACGGCCGGAAGATCCGCAAGGGCGCCGCAACCGCCGTCGCCAACTTTGTAGCGGAAGCTGGAGGACACACCCCGGCTGAAGTGGAACTCAAGGTGCGGGAAATTTCCGCCCAGGGCGGCACCCCGTTGCTGGTTGCCGCAGTCGCGAACGACGGCGGTGCCCGCGTTCTCGGCACTATCCACCTCGCCGATGTGGTCAAGCCGGGCATGCATGCCCGCTTCGCCGAATTGCGCCGAATGGGCATCCGGACAGTGATGATCACGGGCGACAACCCCATCACGGCCAAGGCAATCGCTGCGGAGTCCGGCGTCGACGACTTTGTCGCCGAGGCAACTCCGGAAGACAAACTCGCTGTCATCAAGGACGAACAGGCGCACGGCCGGTTGGTGGCCATGACCGGGGACGGCACCAACGATGCCCCCGCACTCGCTGCGGCGGATGTCGGTGTCGCCATGAACTCGGGCACTCCGGCTGCGAAGGAAGCGGCCAACATGGTGGACCTGGACTCGGATCCCACCAAACTCATCAACATTGTGGGCATCGGCAAACAGCTGCTCATCACCCGCGGCGCCCTGACCACGTTCTCGGTGGCGAACGACGTCGCAAAGTACTTCGCGATCGTCCCGGCCCTCTTCACGGGCGCTTTTCCCGGGCTGGGGCTTTTGAACATCATGGGCCTCGCTTCGCCTTCCTCGGCCATCCTGTCCGCGGTCATCTTCAACGCCTTGATCATCATCGCGCTGGTTCCGCTCGCCCTGCGCGGCGTCAAGTACCGGGCCGTCTCGGCGAACCAGGCGCTGGCAAGGAACCTGGCGATCTACGGCCTGGGCGGTCTGATAGCGCCTTTCATCGGGATCAAGCTCATCGACCTCCTCATTTCCCTCATCCCCGGCATCGGCTAGGAGTCCACCTTGAACACCATTCCCGGCTATCTTCGTCAAGCTGGAACGGCCCTGCGGTTCCTGCTTCTGGCCACTGTTGTCCTCGGGTTGATCTACCCGCTGGTGATTTTCGGTATCGGCCAGGCGGTTGTGCCCTTCCAAGCCAATGGCTCCATCGTGAAAGACGCGGCCGGAAGGCCCGCGGCTTCTGCGCTGATTGCCCAGGTCTCCGCGGATAGTGCCGGCACCCAGAGCCCCCTGTGGTTCCACGCCCGCCCCTCGGCAGCCAAGTGGGACCCGGGCGCGTCCACCGCGAGCAACCTGGGCCCCAACGATCCCAAGCTGCTCGACGCCGTCAAAGCCAACCGTGCTGCCATCGCCGCTGAAGAGGGAGTTAAGGAATCCGATGTCCCCGCCGACGCCGTGACGGCAAGCGGCTCCGGGCTGGACCCGCAGATCTCGGTAGCCTATGCCCGCCTTCAGGTGCCCAGGGTGGCCAAGGCTCACGGGCTGAGTCCGGAGGCGGTGCAGGCCATGGTGGACCGCCGCACCGTCACGGGGCTCGAGGCCTTCCTGGGGCAGCCGTCCGTCAACGTCACGGAGCTGAACCTGGACGTCGCCGCAGCGGCGCCGTCCACAGCTATCCCGTCTAAATGAGGGCGGCCGGCTCGGCGGGCAACCGCCGCGTTCAACAAGTGAAAGAATGACCACATGGCACGGGCGACGCTGCGCATTTTCCTCGGGGCAGCCCCGGGAGTAGGGAAGACCTACGCCATGCTTGCAGAGGCCCACCGGCTGCGCGGGCGTGGTGAAGACGTGGTGGTGGCTTTCGCCATGGACCATGGACGCAGCGACACCCGTGCCTTGATGGACGGATTGGAAGTGATTCCGCCGCGCAGCATCGCGTATCGGGACACGGCGTTCGAGGAGATGGACATCGACGCGGTTCTGGCGCGCAGGCCGCACACCGCCGTCGTCGATGAATATGCCCACTCGAACATCCCCGGAAGCCGCAACCCGAAGCGCTGGCAGGACGTGGAGGAACTGCTCGACGCCGGCATCAACGTCCTCTCCACCGTGAACGTGCAGCACCTGGCTTCCCTCGGTGACGTCGTGAGTGCCATCACAGATGTCCGCCAGGCGGAAACAGTGCCCGACGACGTGGTGCGGCGGGCCGACCAGATCCACCTTGTGGACATCTCACCGGAGCTGCTTCGGCAACGGCTGGGCGACGGCAAGATCTATGCGGCGGACAAGATCGACGCCGCGTTGTCCAACTATTTCCGGATGGGCAACCTGACTGCGTTGCGTGAACTGGCATTGCTGTGGCTGGCCGACCGCGTGGACGAGGGACTGGCAAAGTACCGCTCGGAACAGGGGATCGATGCGAGTTGGCCAGCCCGGGAACGAATTGTCATCGGCCTCACCGGCGGCCCGGAAGGGGAGGTCCTCGTCCGCAGGGCCGCCCGGATCCTCAAACGCGTCAACGGTGGCGACTTGCTCGCCGTGCACGTCCGTGCGGCCGATGGCGTGGCCTCGGAATCTCCGCAAGCCTTGGAAGCCCAGCGCCTGTTGGTCCGGGATTTGGGCGGTAGCTACCACACGGTGGCAGGGGAGGACCCGGCCAAGGCCTTGTTGGACTTCGCCCGGAGCGTGAACGCGACGCAGATCGTCGTCGGGATTTCCCGGCGTCGGTCTCTGGTCGCCAGGCTGACCGGCCGGGGGATCGGCAACCGGGTGGTGCGTGATTCCGGCGATATCGACGTGCACATGGTTTCCCATCCTTTGGGTGGCCGGGGGGTCGACCGTCCGCGGCAGCGGGACCTTGGGCGGAGCAGGGTGATCGTCGGATTTGCGATGGCGGTGGTTGTTCCGGTTATTTTGCAGCTCCTGCTTGCCGCGAGCCCTTCGCACAGCATTGCGACGGCCGTGCTCGTCCAGCTCACGGGTTCGGTTGCTGTGGCTTTGGTGGGTGGTTTGTGGCCAGCCCTGCTCGGTGCCCTGTGGAGCAGCCTGTTGGTGAATTTCTTCTCCATTCCGCCCGTGGGCACCCTGACCATCAGTGACCCCGAAAATATTCTGGCCTTGCTGGTTTTCGTGGGTGTCTCGGCCGCTGTCGCCGCCGTGGTGGACGTCTCGGCGAGGCGTTCCAAGGAGGCCGCGCGTGCCCGCGCCGAGGCTACGACCCTCGGTGACCTCACGCGCGGGGCATCCAGCGCCGAGGACACCGTGGAAGGGCTCTTGAAGCAGGCACTGGACGTGTTCCAGATGCGCGGGGCGGCATTGTTCAAAGCCGCCGGCGCGGTTTCCACTGGCGGACCAACCGACCGCTGGCGCCTCGTCGCCAAGGCCGGAGAAGTCGCAGACCTCTCTCCTGAGGGCGGCGAAAACACCGAACAGATCGACGCAGGAACCCGGCTGGTCCTGTCCGGCCGCATCCTCCCAGCCAGCGACCGTAGGCTTCTCAGCGCTTTCGGCGCGCATCTCTCAGCCCAGCTTGAGCGGCGCCAATTGGCGGCGAGCCGGCGTGAAATCGCGCGCTTGGCCGAAAGCAACACCATGCGCACTTCCATCCTGCGTGCGGTCTCCCACGACCTGCGGACTCCTCTGGCCGGAATCAAATTGGCGGTGGGCGGTTTGCGGCAAAGCGACGTTCATTACACGCCCGAGGAGGAACAGGAACTGCTGGCAACCATCGAGGAATGCTCTGACAGGCTCGACGTCCTCGTGGGGAACCTCCTGGACATGTCCCGTATTACCTCGGACTCGGTGAACGCCCTTATTCGCCCGGTGCGCTGGTATGAAGTGATTCCGGCGGCACTTCATGGAGTGCCGCCGGGGCGGGTGCGGGTCGACCTGCCGGGAAACATGCCCGAGATCGACGCCGACGCCGGGATGCTGGAACGCGTCATCGCAAACATCGTGGAGAACGCCATCAAGTACGCTCCGGATTCAGATGTTGTGCTGGTGGGAGCCGCGGGAGGCTTCAGTTCGTCCACCCTGGACGGGCGGCCTTCCGGGGAACTGCGCATCATCGACCACGGCCAGGGAGTCCCCGCCGAAAGCGTGGTCAGGATGTTCCAGCCCTTCCAGCGGCTCAACGACGTCCCTTCCACCACCGGCGTTGGCCTCGGGCTAGCCGTGGCCAAGGGATTCACGGAAGCGATGGGAGGCACACTCACCGCGGAAGAGACTCCCGGCGGAGGCCTGACCATGGTCATTCGGCTTCCGCTGTCCACGGGCGTCGCGTTCCCGTACGGGGCGCCGCAAGCTCCCATGGAAGCGCAATCGGTTCTTTTGGAGCGCCGCCATACGCCGCCGTCGGGCATCCCGGACAGCGCCTCCAAGGAGGCGGGATGAGCAACGTCTTGGTTGTGGACGACGATCCCCATATCGTCAAGGCCCTGCGGATCACGCTCCAGGCCCACGGTTACACCGTGGCCACCGCGTCCGACGGCGAATCAGCCTTGCGCTCCGCAGCCCAGCACCCGGTGGGCGTCTTGATCCTCGACCTGGGCTTGCCGGACATCGACGGAACCACCGTCATCGCCCGCTTGCGTGAGTGGAGCAGCGTGCCCATCCTGGTCCTCTCCGCACGGCACGGCTCCGAGGACAAGGTTGAAGCGCTGGACGCGGGCGCGGACGACTACATCACCAAGCCGTTCGGACTCGACGAGCTCTTGGCGCGACTCCGGGCGATCCTGCGGCGCACCACGGATCCAGGCGAAGAAGCGCCCATGCTGGTCACAGAAGCGTTCACAGTGGACCTTGCCATGAGGCGAGTGACGCGTGAAGGCAAGGACGTCCGGCTGACGCCGACCGAGTGGAGAATCCTGGATCTTTTCGTACGGAACCCCGAGAAGCTGATCACCCAGCAGCAGCTCCTCAGCGAGGTTTGGGGTCCGGCGTATGCCAAGGAAGCCAATTACGTCCGCGTGTACATGGCGCAGCTTCGGCGGAAACTGGAACCGGAGCCTGGGAACCCGCGCCACCTGATCACCGAGGTGGGGATAGGGTACCGTTTCATGCCGTGAGCCGGGCCAAGGCTTCCGTAGCGGGATCTTCGAAGTCCACAGTCCCTCCGGCCTCGACGAGCCGCGCAAAGGCTCCCCCGCCATCGCGAAGCTCACCGGGTATTCCGAACTCCACGATCGCACCGCCGGCAAGGACGGCCAGCTGATCCGCTTTTTCCACTGTCGAAAGCCTGTGGGCGATGGTCAATGTCGTCCGGCCCACGGATAGCCGGTCGAGCGCGGCCTGGACCTGCGCTTCGGTAGCGTTATCCAAGGCGGACGTGGCCTCGTCGAGGACCAGCACTTTGGGATTGCGCAGGATGGTTCGGGCGATCGCCAGGCGCTGCTGTTCTCCTCCGGAGAAGCGGTGGCCCCGGGCCCCGACCATGGTGTCCAGGCCGTCGGGCAAGCTTGCGATCAAGTCGGCGATTTGCGCCGAGGCCAGCGCGTTCCACAGGACGGCGTCGCCCGCCCCGGGCGCTGCCAGCAGGAGGTTTTCCCGGATGGTGTCGTGAATCAAATATGTCTCCTGGGACACCACACCCACGATCTTCGTCAGCTCCTCAGGGACGATGTCGCGGACGTCCACTCCGTCAATGGTGATCCGGCCGGCCGTGGCGTCATGCAGGCGCGGGACCAGCGAGCCCAGCGTCGATTTCCCCGAACCGGTGGGGCCGACGATTGCGGTGTTGGTGCCGGCAGGAAGCGTCAGGTCGATGCCGCGCAGAACGTCAGCGCCGCCGTCGTACGCGAAACTGACGCCCTCGAAGCGGACCTCGCCGCGTATTGCGGACGGGTCCAGGGCGACGGGCCGGGACGGTGCCGTGATCTCGGGAGTTAAGTCCAGGTATTCAAAGATGCGGCTGAACAAGGCCATCGCGGTGACCCATTGGACGCCGAGGTCCAGCAGGCTCATCACGGGGCGGAAGATGGCGGATTGCAGCGCGGTGAACGCCACGAGCGTGCCGATGGTCATTCCTCCGCTGGCGACGGGCAGCCCAGCGGCCAGGTAAATAAGCGCCGGAATGGCCGAGAAAATGATGCCCATGGTCGACATCCGCCAGCGGCCGGCCAACTGGGAACGCATCTCCAGGCCGATCAGCCGTTTGGAGCTTTCCATGTAGCGGTGGGCGTCGCGCTTGGTGGTTCCGAGGGTCTTCGAGAGCCGAACGCCGGAGACCGACAGCCCTTCCTCGACCTGCGTGTTCATGGTGGCCAACTCGCTCTGCAGCGTGGACGTGATGTTGCGTCGAAGCAGGGCCACCCGGCGGGTGAACCAGACGGCCGGTGGGATCACTATCAGGGACAGGAGCGAGAGCCCGGGTGAAATGGCCACCATGGCGATGGCGGTGGCAATGGCCGTGGTCAGGTTTGAGGCAACGCCGGTCGCGGTGGAGGTGATGACCTGCTGCAGGCCGGAAATGTCGTTGTTCAACCGCGACTGCACCTCGCCGCTGCGGGTCCGGGTGAAGAATCCCAGTGATTGCTGCTGGAGGTGGGTGAACAAGCGCGTGCGCAGCGTGTGCATGATCTTCTGGCCCATGCCCGTGGTCATCCAGGTTTGCAGCACGCCGATGAGCGCGGTTGCGGCTGCCACGGCGATCAATCCTGCAGCAAGCCACGCGAGAAGTGGCAGATCTCTGCCGGGCAGCGCCACGTCGATGATGTGGCGGACCAGGAACGGCTGGGCCAGGCCGATGATGCTGGAAGCGCTGATGAGAAGCACGACGGCGGCAATGGTCATCTTGTGCGGTGTGAACAGCGCGGCAATCCGCTTGAGACCGACGGGATGTTGTTTCAGCTGGGTTCGGTCCGCGGGATTGAGGCGGGCTGGACCGCGGCCGGGATTCCGGGCGCCGGCGCCCGGTAGATGGGGATTTCGGCTGAGGATGTTCTCCGTCATAAGCACCACCTCCAGTGGCGAGCGGGGTGCGGGAATCGCACCCACTAATGCAGAGGTTACCTCACTATGTGGTTATGGGTCAAATTGCTAGACTGGCGGCATGCATTCACAGCCCTCTGATCCTGCCGACCTTGGCGATCTCTTCCATGCTGCTTTCCGAGGGCTGCGCCGGACCTGGGCCGAGCAACTGTCGCCTTGGGAGCTCACGCCGCACCAATGGCGGGCCCTCGTGACGCTCATGCGACGGCATCCGTCCGGTTCCGTGGCGACCGGTTCTGCATCGACCGGTTCTGCACCGACTGCGGAACAGCCCGGGCGCGATGCCCCGGCGGCGGGGGAGCCTATGCGACTGAAGGACCTGGCGGAACGGCTGCGCATCGCGCCGCGTTCGGCCACGGAAGTGGTGGACCAGCTCGAGGTCAAAGGCCTCGTCCGTCGTGATCCGGACCCCACCGACCGCCGGGCGACCCTCGTCGCCGCCACTCCAGCCGGACAGCAGCTCTTTGCGAAAATCAGTGCCGAACGGCGGGGCAAGTCCTCTGAGTACTTTGCCCGGCTCAGCGCAGGGGACCGAGCCGAGCTGGCCCGGATTCTGGGGCAACTGGGCGATTGAGCCAACGGCGGATTCCACCGTTCTCCGATCTCCGTGAAGACTCCGTCCAATGTACCTTGATGCCTCCGCCTCCCTCCCAAGTTGCCGCGGAGTAGGTAGAGTCGAAGCCATGACTCGCCGGAAGGTTCCAGTTGCCCTCGTCGCACTCCCTTTCGCGTTGTGCCTGATCGCGCTTGCCCCCGCACAGGCTGCACTGGCCGCAAACTGCAGTTCTCAAGGCCTCCTTGGGGTGGTGGGCATGTGCTCTCCCGGCAGCTCCCCATCTCCCCGGCCGGCGGGGAAACCCACTCCGTCCGCGACGGCCAACCCGCCGGTACAACCGCAACCCCAGCCGAATCCCGGCGTCGCGGTTCCTTCCGTGCCAGCCTCAATACCTTCGCCGGAGGTGATCGGGGAGCCGGCGCCCACCCAAGTCGCTCCACCCGCCACAACCGTGGCAGCAGTGCCGCCGCCGGCCGTTTCCAGCCCGAGCCCCTCGATGCAAAATCGGGCCTCGGCGGCGGCCGCCACCAGGGTTGGCTCCGATACCCCCGCCCAGGACGACCACGCACTCGCTCCTACGGTCTCAGTGGCTGGAATTTTGATGGCCTTCGGCGGAACCCTGATTGCCGCCGGCGGAGTGGTGGGACTCACGCGGTATACCTCGCTCTGATGCTTCGCCACCTGAGCGTGCTTTGCCGCTGGCACACCTCGCTGTTACTGGGTCTTCCTCTGGGCGAGTATTTGCGGGTCGTCCGGTTTGACGTCCTTGGAGGTGCGGTTCTTTGGGCGGTACGGCATGATCGGTTCGGACGCGAAGCGTCGTGGGCCGCTCCACATTGATGGCGGCGCGTCGATTGCGTAGGCAAGTGCGTAGGCGACCTTTTCGTAGTTGACGCGCCAGCCCCTGAAATGGGGCCACGCTTGTTCCGCTGTCACCTCAACCGGGTAGTCGACGGTCCGCATGAGTTCCACAGCCGCTTGAAAGTCTTCGAATTTCACGTCGAGTTCGGAATCGGGATCGGGGTCTTCCTCGACCGGGATGCCAATTGCCCGCGCCACTTGATTCATGCAGGTGAAACCCATCCGGAGGACAAGCCGCGCCCTGGTGCTCGGGGCTGACCCCGGACTCAAGGAAAGCTGCAGCGCCGCGGCATCCATGACGCTGAGGAGGGAGTTGAGCCAGTTCGATTGCGGCGAGGGTGAACGGAACCATACCAACGTGAGGTAGGTGCTGTGCGATTCGGCTACATCCGCCGCCCACCGCTCCCACGTACGATACAGCTCGCTCAGTTCCGTGGTGCTGGTTTGAGCGGCCATGCCGAACCGCGTCCGCACCAGAAGCTCCGGTCCCCAGGAGGGCGAGCCCGCCCTCGATACCAGGAGCGTCACCTCCGCTTCACGCCTGTTGAAAGCCGCATAGAGCGTTGGCAGGTAGCCGATCTGCAAAGCGATGACAATCAATCCGGTGTACGCGGCTATGTAAACCAACACCGTGTTGCCGACATTCGAGGGGGCAGCGTAGCCGAGTGTGAACATTGCGGAGCCGGCCTCGCTTGCGGCTTGCCAGAAGTCACCGTCGACGAATGGAAGAAGCATGAGACTGAACGACAAGTCGAAGACGATCACCCAAACCAGCAGGCGGACGAACAGCGCCATGGGAGACTGCCAGGCAAGGATCCGGTCGCGCACTTCGTACGTGGCCACGGGCTTCGTAATGATCGTGAATATTTTCGCGGTGACCAGATGGGTCGCCCGTGAGAGGTTGCTGTGCAGCGGCCGCGGCACAATCAGCGTTCCGATCACGCTCATCCAGTTCATGAGCAAGCCAAGCAACCCGACTGAAAAACACGCCCACACGATTATTGTCACTGTGCTCTTTCGACAACGCCGGACACCAGTTAGCTATTGACCGCGGGAAGGGGACAAAGCAGGTGAGGCTCGTATCATTCATTCCACCCCCGGAACTTGTCAAGGGTGACGGGTAAGTGGGCTATCCCGCCCCTCAACCGCAGCGAGAATGGCTTGCCCGAGTTCGAACGGCTTGGTGAACTGGGGCCAGTGTCCGGTGGGCACATCCATGAATTCGACGTCGTTGATGCGTGCGAGCTCGGCCACGAACGGATGGCCGGACTCGATCCATTCGCCGAGCAGGCTGGACGGGAACTCGCACGCGATGATGGTGGCCGGGACGTCGTACCGCCGGACATCGTGCAAGCGCTGTTTGTCGGTGGCCACGTTCTTTGGTTCCGGGATGGCACGTGCGCGGAAGGCGGCCCGCAATTCGTCATTGAGGTCCACGAGGTCCTCATCTTCGAAAAGCTCCCATGGCGGCAAAGGCACGGAATCGCCTTCAACCGGCAATTCGTCGTTGATCACGCCGCCCTCGCCAAGCGGCCCGCTGTCAACGTAGACCGCCCGGACCACGCGATCCGGGCGGGCGTCGACAGCGCCGTGGATGATGGCCCCTCCGCCGGAGTGGCCGACCAGGACAACGGGATTGCCGACGGCGTCGACAGCCGCCACCACTGCGTCAATGTGATCCCTGAGGCCGATCCCGGACCTCGGGGCGTCAACGGCCTCCAGCCCAGGCAGCGTAAGAGGGTGGACCGTGTGTCCCGCAGCAACGAGCGGCGGCGTGACCTCCGACCACGAAGAAGCGTCCAACCAGAATCCGGGAACCATGATGATGTCCATGCCGGTACCCTACGACGGGCCACCGACACAATGAACCCTTCCGGTTGCCCGGACACCTCAGGCCCTCCGGTCAGCTCACACTGCCGCGGTCCGTCCGGACCGAAGGAGGGGCGCGAAGAATGCGGCGAGTTCCGCCGTCGCGGTCAAGGGCAAGACGTTCGCCACGTACTGGTCCGGACGCACCACCACCACGACGCCGTTGCGGTCGAGGCCGCGCAGTTCGAAGATGTCCGCCGAAGGATCGGTGCCGTAGACGTTTTCAAGGTACGTGAGCTTGAACGGTCCCACTTGCGGCTTGAAAGCCTCCGGCACCGCCCCGATGTCGACGCTCGTGTGCTCTTGCTGGTAGATCACCTTCACGTCGAACCACGCGTCCCGGTCAGCGCCCGACGGCGTTGCGGCCAGCGGCGAGTCCGGCGAGTTCGTGATCCACTCGGCAAAGTCGACGAGGGGCGACGGTGCGGCTTGCTGTCCCGTCCGGGGCTGGCTTGCGTCCGCGAAGACGTAGATGCGCCACCGTCCGTCCGCCTTCGCCTGGTGGCCGAGTTGCAGCGGGTTGGTATCGCACACGCGTACCACCGGCGCGGACTTGAAACGCTTGCCGATCGTGAACCCGGTGGCCAGGCTTTGGTGTGCGGGCTCGGCGATGAGCGCGGACGGGGCGTATTGGGTCATGAAGCCGGCGGGGAATTCCGCGGTGCTCACGTAGAAGTTCTCCAGCTCCGTGGGGTCAGCAAAGTCCTCGGGCTTCTTCGCCATGAGCGTGGACCACTCTTCGTCGAAGTCGATGAGGTTCTTGGCAATGACCTGGCGCTCGGCCGAATACGTGGACAGCAGGCTCTCCGGGCTGCGGCCTTCGAGCACGTGTCCGAGCTTCCATGCCAGGTTGAAGCCGTCCTGCATGGAGACGTTCATTCCCTGTCCGGCTTTGGCGCTGTGGGTGTGGCATGCGTCGCCGGCAATGAACACGCGCGGTGTGCGGGTGCCGCGCTCCTCCGGCAGGACGTCGTCGAACCTGTCCGTGAGGCGGTGGCCTACTTCGTACACGCTGTGCCAGGCGACGTTGCGCACATCGAGGGTATACGGATGCAGGATTTCGTTGGCTTTGGCGATGATCTCTTCGATGGTGGTGTTGCGCACGGAACGGTTGTCATTCCGGTCCACCTCGCCGAGGTCGACGTACATGCGGAAGAGGTGGCCGCCTTCGCGCGGAATCAGGAGGATGCTGCCGCCGGTGCCGGACTGGATGGCGCACTTCGTGCGGATGTCCGGGAAGTCCGTGACGGCGAGGACGTCCATGACACCCCAGGCGTGGTTGGCTTGGTCGCCGGCCAGCGTGCAGCCGATCGACTCCCGGACTTTGCTCCGGGCGCCATCGGCCCCCACGACGTACTTGGCCCGGACAATGCGCTCCTGGCCTTCGTGGGGTCCGGCGGTGTGGAGAAGGGTGACGGTGACGGGGTAGTCGCCCTGGTCGGTGACCTCGAGGCGACGGAACTCGTAACCGTAGTCGGGGGACATGCGGGTAGGTGAGTTCGCCATGAACTCCGCGAAGTAGTCCAGCACGCGCGCCTGGTTGACGATGAGGTGCGGGAATTCGCTGATTTCTCCCGTCGGATCGTCGAGGGCGCGCGCGGTGCGGATGATGCGCGAAGGGTCCGAGGGGTCGGGCTTCCAGAATGCCATCTCGGTGATCCGGTACGCCTCGGCAATGATCCGCTCGGCGAATCCGAAGGCCTGGAAGGTCTCGACGCTCCGGGCCTGGATGCCGTCGGCCTGGCCGATCGCGAGCCTCCCGGCGCGGCGTTCCACGATCCGGGTTGTGACTCCGGGGAACTGTGACAACTGCGCGGCGGCGAGCATGCCGGCAGGTCCGCTGCCCACAATGAGCACGTCGACCTCGTCGGGAAGCTCGTCCGGCCGGTCGATGCCGACGCCGGCTGCCGGTTGAATTCGCGGGTCGCCGGAGACATATCCGTGGTGGTGGAACTGCATGGACTATCCTCACTTCATTGTGTGGGTGTTCAATTATAGAACTGGATATTCTTTATTTGAACCTCGAACTGGATTCCAACTGTACGGCAGGCGTGACATGGGCCACAAGGGCGGCGCCGAAAGAGGGGTTGACGTCCCGAAATTCCCGGGTCATAGTTTTCGTATACGATTTCGTACTCGATGAGGAGTGAATCTTGGAACAGGTCACCGACCACATCCTGGCCGCGGCCCGCAAGGTCATCGCCGTGCACATCAACTACCCCAGCCGGGCGGCCCAGCGCGGCCGTACGCCGGAGCAGCCGTCGTACTTCCTGAAGCCTTCGTCTTCCCTTGCGCTCAGCGGCTCAACGGTGGAGCGTCCGGCGGGCTGTGAACTGCTCGGTTACGAGGGCGAGATCGCGTTGGTGATCGGCAAGCCTGCCCGCCGTGTGAGCCTCGAGGATGCCTGGGGGCACGTCCAGTGGGTCACCGCGAGCAACGACCTCGGTGTCTACGACCTCCGGTACGCGGACAAGGGTTCGAACCTCCGGTCCAAGGGCGGCGATGGCTTCACTCCGGTGGGCCCCGCGCTCATCCCCGCCGCCGACGTCGACCCCTCCGGGCTGCGCATCCGCACCTGGCACAACGGTGAACTCGTCCAGGACGACACCACCGAAGAACTCCTGTTTCCGTTCGCGCGGCTCGTTGCCGATCTGTCCCAACTCCTCACCCTGGAAACCGGCGACATCATCCTGAGCGGCACCCCGGCCGGCGCCTCAGTCGCCCAGCCCGGCGACGTCATCGAGGTTGAAGTCACCGCCGGCGGCTTCAGCTCGGGTCGTCTCACCACCACGGTGACGGAGGGTACGACGGCGCTCGCAGACTTCGGTGCCCGGCCCAAGGCCGATGACGCGCAGCGGGAGGAAGCGTACGGTTCACGCGAAGCGGCCGGCCTCGCCGCCGTCGTTCCCGTCCTTACGCCGGAACTGAAGAAGAAGCTTGAGTCTGTCGCCACAGCCACCCTGTCCAGCCAGTTGCGCAAGCGCGGACTGAACAACGTGAGCATCGACGGACTGCAGTCCACCCGCCCTGAGCGCCGCGTCGTGGGCCTGGCCCGGACCCTGCGCTATGTTCCCAATCGCGAGGATCTGTTCACGACCCACGGCGGCGGCTTCAACGCGCAGAAACGGGCCATCGACTCCGTCAACGAAGGCGAAATCCTGGTCATGGAGGCCCGCGGCGAAAAGGGCACCGGAACGGTGGGCGACATCCTGGCGCTGCGTGCCCAGATGCGCGGCGCCGCGGCCATCATCACCGACGGCGGCGTACGCGACTATTCCGCTGTGGCAGGACTGGACATGCCCACCTACTTCGCCAACCCGCACCCCGCCGTCCTGGGCCGCCGGCACATCCCGTGGGACACGGACATCACCATCGCCTGCGGCGGTGCCACGGTCCAGCCCGGGGACATCATCGTGGCCGACTCGGACGGCATCCTGGTGATCCCGCCGGCCATTGCCGGGGAGCTCGTGGACGAGTGCATCGAGCAGGAGAAGGAAGAATCCTTCATCTTCGAAATGGTCAAGCAGGGCAACAGCGTGGACGGCCTGTATCCGATGAACGCTCAATGGCGTGCCCGCTACGCAGAGTGGGAAGGATCGCACAGTGACTGAGGCCGCCGTAGGGAGCAAGTCCGAGCAGGCGTACGCGGCCGTGAAGGCACGCATCGTCGAGGGCACCTACACGCCGGGTTACCGTTTGGTGCTGGCGAAGATCGCCGAGGACCTTGGTGTGAGCGTGGTTCCGGTCCGGGAGGCGATCCGCCGCCTGGAGGCCGAAGGACTCGTGAAATTCGAGCGCAACGTCGGCGCCACGGTCTCCGGGATCGACCCCACGGAATACCTGTACACGATGCAGACCCTGAGCATCGTCGAGGGAGCGGCCACGGCGTTGTCAGCACCCCTGATCGATTCCGTGGCCATCGCCCGGGCCCGCGCAGTGAACGCGGAGATGCGTGATTGCCTGGAGCACTTCGATCCGGTCCGCTTCACCGCGCTGAACCAGGATTTCCACAGCGTGCTCTTTGAACACTGCCCCAATCCGCACATCCTGGACCTCGTGCACCGGGGATGGAACCGGCTCGCCTCCATCAGGGCCTCGACGTTCCGCTTCGTTCCCGGGCGTGCACAGGAATCCGTCAAGGAGCACGAGGCGCTGCTTCAGCTCATTGAAAGCAACGCCGACGCCGACACCATCGAACAAGCCGCCCGCCGCCACCGCAGCGCCACGCTTGACGCCTACCTGGCGCTACCTCAAAGCAACGCGGAGTCAGTTAGCGCCCATTAAGCGCCCCCGCATGGGCCGTAAGTGACCCCGCGTTGCAAAAAGCAAAGGAAGAGAAACAATGACGTTCACCGCTCCAGAAACCACCGCCCATTACGTCCCGAAGGACCTTCCCACCCACATCCAGCACTTCATCAACGGCCAGTCCGTTGACTCCGTCAGCGGAAAGACCTTCGACGTCCTGGACCCGGTATCCAACGGCAACTACGCCACCGCCGCAGCCGGGCAGAAGGAAGACATCGACCTCGCCGTCGGCGCGGCCCGCGAAGCCTTCGTCAACGGTCCGTGGCCGAAGATGAAGCCCCGCGAGCGTGCCCGCGTCCTGAACAGGATCGCCGACGCCGTCGAAGCCCAGGAGGAGCGCCTAGCGGAGCTCGAAACCTTCGACACCGGCCTGCCGATCACCCAGGCCAAGGGCCAGGCGCTGCGGGCGGCCGAGAACTTCCGCTTCTTCGCGGACCTGATCGTGGCCCAGTTCGACGACGCCATGAAGGTCCCGGGTTCGCAGATCAACTACGTGAACCGCAAGCCGATCGGCGTCGCCGGTTTGATCACGCCGTGGAACACCCCGTTCATGCTCGAGTCCTGGAAGCTCGCCCCGGCCCTGGCTACCGGCAACACTGTGGTGCTGAAGCCGGCTGAATTCACCCCGCTCTCGGCCTCGCTCTGGGCGCAGATCTTCAAGGATGCCGGCCTGCCCGACGGCGTGTTCAACCTGGTCAACGGCCTCGGCGAGGAAGCCGGCGACGCCCTCGTGACGCACCCGGACGTGCCCCTGATCTCCTTCACCGGCGAGACCACCACGGGGCAGACGATCTTCCGCAATGCGGCGGCCAACCTCAAGGGCCTGTCCATGGAACTCGGCGGCAAGTCGCCCTGCGTGGTGTTCGCCGACGCCGACCTGGACGCCGCGATCGATTCGGCCCTGTTCGGGGTCTTCTCCCTCAACGGGGAACGCTGCACCGCCGGCTCCCGGATCCTGGTCGAGCGCGCGATCTACGACGAGTTCTGCGAAAAGTATGCCGCCCGCGCGAAGAAGATCGTCGTCGGGGATCCGCACGATCCCAAGACCCAAGTGGGTGCCCTCGTCCATCCCGAGCACTACGCGAAGGTGGCCTCCTATGTGGAGATCGGCAAGTCCGAAGGCCGCCTGCTCGCCGGGGGCGGCCGGCCTGAAAACCTCCCTGAAGGGATCAACAACAGCAACTACATCGCGCCGACGGTGTTCGCCGACGTCGCGCCCGAAGCGCGGATCTTCCAGGAGGAAATCTTCGGTCCCGTGGTGGCGATCACCCCGTTCGAGAACGACGACGAAGCCCTCGCCTTGGCGAACAACACCAAATACGGCCTGGCGGCCTATATCTGGACCCAGAACCTGACCCGGGCCCACAACTTCGCACAAAACGTCGAGGCAGGCATGGTCTGGCTGAACAGCCACAATGTCAGGGACCTGCGGACCCCGTTCGGCGGCGTCAAGGCGTCCGGCCTGGGCCACGAAGGCGGCTACCGCTCCATCGATTTCTACACTGACCAACAGGCAGTGCACATCACCCTCGGCACCGTCCACACCCCCAAATTCGGTGCATAAGACACAGTTCGGCGCTTAAGAACCAGCCAGAGCCCTTTCAAAGAAGAGAGAACGCCATGACCAACTTCGTCCCTACCCCCACCGTCCCGGCCCCGGACATCGTGCGCTGCGCCTACCTTGAACTCGTGGTCACGGACCTTGCCAAGTCCCGTGAGTTCTACGTTGACCTCCTGGGCCTGCACGTGACCGAGGAGGACGAGGACACCATCTACCTGCGCTCCTTCGAGGAGTTCATCCACCACAATCTGGTCCTGCGGAAGGGGCCGGTCGCCGCGGCCGCCGCGTTCGCATACCGGGTCAAGTCCCCCGCCGAGGTGGACGCCGCCGAGGCGTACTACCGCGAGTTGGGCTGCCGGGTTGAGCGCCGCAAGGACGGCTTCACCAAGGGCGTGGGCGACTCCGTCCGGGTCGAGGATCCGCTGGGTTTCCCCTATGAATTCTTCTACGACGTGGAGCACGTCGAACGCCTCACCCAGCGCTACGACCTCTACTCGGCCGGGGAACTGGTCCGCCTCGACCACTTCAACCAGGTCACCCCTGATGTTCCCCGCGGCCGGAAGTACCTCGAGGACCTCGGCTTCCGAGTCTCGGAGGACATCAAGGATTCCGACGGCGTCACGTACGCCGCGTGGATGCACCGCAAGCAGACCGTGCACGACACCGCGCTGACCGGCGGCAACGGACCCCGCCTGCACCACATCGCGTTCTCCACCCACGAGAAACACAACATCATCCAGATCTGCGACAAGATGGGCGCCCTGCGCATCAGCGACCGGATCGAACGCGGCCCCGGCCGGCATGGTGTGTCCAACGCCTTCTACCTGTACATCCTGGACCCGGACGGCCACCGCATCGAGATCTACACCCAGGACTACTACACCGGGGACCCGGACAACCCCACCGTCACCTGGGACGTGCACGACAACCAGCGCCGCGACTGGTGGGGCAACCCCGTGGTCCCGTCCTGGTACACCGAAGCCTCCCTCGTCCTGGACCTGGACGGCAATCCGCAACCGGTGGTCGAACGCGAGGAAAAGTCCGAGATGGCCGTCACCGTCGGCGCCGACGGCTTCTCCTACACCCGCCAGCCCGAGGACGGCCCCGCCGGGGAAATGAAAGGCTTCAAGGTCGGCTCACAGCTCTAGGCGCGCAGCCTCAACGTATGCTGACCGCAGGACACCCGAACGGAGTGTGGAGATGGAAGTGTGGAGATGGGTGCGTGGAGATGGGTGTGTGTAGATGCTTGACCAGAAGACGATAGAAACCATCGCGGATGAATTACTGGAAGCAGGCCGGAGCCGGACCCCGGTTCCGCGCCTGACTGCCCGGTATCCGGACATGACGGTGGAGGACTCCTATGCCGTGCAGCAGTTGTGGCGGCGCCGGAACGAGGACGCCGGGCGAACGATGGTGGGCCGTAAGATCGGGCTGACCTCCAAGGCCATGCAGGCCGCCACCGGTATTACCGAACCGGACTACGGGGCCATCTTCGACGACATGGTCCTGGAGACGGGCTGCTCCGTTGCGTGGGACCAGTACACCCACCCAAGGGTGGAGGTGGAGCTGGCGTTCGTGCTCAAGAAGGACCTGTCCGGCCCGGGCTGCACCATCTTCGATGTCCTGAACGCAACCGATTACGTGGTTCCGGCCTTGGAGATCCTGGATTCCAGGATCGAGATGGAGGGCCGGACCATCGTCGATACCATCTCGGACAACGCGGCCATGGGTGCCATGGTGGTGGGCGGACGCCCGGTCCGTCCGGACGCCGTCGACCTCCGCTGGGTATCGGCGATCCTGTACAAGAACCAGACCGTTGAGGAAACCGGCGTCGCCGCAGGCGTCCTGGACCACCCGGCCAACGGAGTGCATTGGCTCGTTAACAAGATCGCACCGCATGGTGACGGGCTGAAGGCCGGGGAAATCATCCTCGCCGGCTCCTTCACCCGCCCCATGTGGGTGTACAAAGGCGATACCGTCCACGCCGACTACGGGCCCTTGGGAGTTGTCACATGCCGGTTCGAGTAGAACCAGACCGCACGTTCCGCGAAGCCTTGGCCGCCATGGACCGGCCCCTCGCCGGGATGTGGGTATGTTCCGGCAGTCCGCTCATCGCCGAACTGTGCGCCGGGGCCGGGCTGGACTGGCTCCTGATCGACGCCGAACACAGCCCCAACGGCCTCGAATCCATCCTCGCCCAGCTGCAGGCCGTCCGCGGATACCCCGTCCAGGCCGTGGTCCGCCCGCCGGTCAACGACACGGTGCTCCTCAAGCAATACCTGGACCTGGGCGTCCAGGACCTGCTCATCCCCATGGTCAACTCCGCCGTGGAAGCCAAAGCCGCCGTCGCGGCCGTCCGTTACCCGCCGCATGGGGTTCGGGGCGTGGGATCGGCATTGGCGCGCGCCTCACGCTGGAATCGCATCCCGGACTACCTCGCCCGGGCCGCTGAAACCATCAGCCTCACGGTCCAGATCGAAACCGAGGCCGCCGTCGCCGCCGTGGAGGAGATCCTGGCGGTCGACGGCGTCGACGCCATCTTCCTCGGGCCCTCCGACCTCGCGGCATCCATGGGCCTGCTGGGACAGCAGGAACATCCGCGGGTGCGCGCCGCCGTCGAACACTGCCTTAGTGCGGCGAAGACCGCGGGCAAACCGGCTGGGGTCAACGCTTTCAACGAAGGCACGGCCCATAGCTATATGGACGCCGGTGCGTCGTTCGTCCTGGTGGGCGCCGACGTCGCGCTCCTCGCCCGAGGCACCGAAGCCCTCGCGGAGAAGTTCATTCCGGCAAGTCCCGACGTCGGAGGGCCCCTCGGCGAGCCAAGTGGCACTCCGTTGAGCTACTGAGTGAGGTAGGTAGTCGGTACTCTTTCGGAGGTCCCCGGACGGGGCTACATTGGATATCCCGAGGCCGCTCGGGGGCGGCCGGGAAGGGGGCCGTTCGCAATGTCAATGGAGTATGCCGTGGTCGCGCAACCAGATCTCAATCCTCAACAAGCTGCAGCCACTACCCAACTGCCTGCTGCACGCCGTTCAGGCCCCGTGGAATACGATCTCCGGGCGGTTTACGTCCCGCAGTCCGGACTGTTCCTGGATGATGAGGGGCGCGAATTCTTCGTGACTGCCGTGGAGTTCTGGGAGCACGCGACGGTAGTCAGCCTGTGCTGGAAACGCAGGCCCTCGGCAGGACAGGGAACTCCGCCCTTGGTTGCTACGGATGAGCATGACCGGGTGCTGGGGGTGAAGCGCATCTGGAACGTCGGCGCGCGATCGATCCAACATTTCGACCCGATTTCGACCTCGGCCCGCGCATTGACGGTCCTCATCGCCAGGAAGACAGGACTACAGGAACTCTTCAGCTGCCGGACGCCTCCGGCGAAGAAAGAGGCAACCATCTAGGGTTCGGGGCACCGACCGCTGAAGCTTCCCACCTTTGGATCCAAATGACGACGGCGACCCGCGCCACGCAGCGGGCGGCGCCGTCGTCGGGCGTGAAAAGCGGGGAATTCCAGCGGACGCCCGTGGAGTGAGCCCATCTTCAAGGGCCTTGAGGGTAGCTTCCAAACGCCGTTCGCTGTATCGTTTCACGTAGTACATGAAACGGAGTAGGCAATGGCACGAAACAAGACGGAAGTGGCCTGGGCCGATCCGGCGCTGCTGATCCTCACAAGCCTCGCGGGCGGGCCAAAACACGGCTACGCGATCATCCAGGACACGGAAGAACAAGCCGGCGTAACGCTCGGGCCCGGGACGCTCTACGGAGCGCTGGCGCGGTTGGAAGAACGGGGCCATATCCGCGCACTGCCCGGTGAGGACCGCCGACGTCCTTATGAACTGACGGCCAGCGGTTCGGCCGTTTTGGCGGAGCGCCTGAAGGCGATGCGGAACTTGGCCAGCGAAGGGCTTGCACGGCTTCGGACGGCCCAGCCGTGAGGCGCTTTGCCCGGCGGGTGCTGCGGTGGTATCCGCCGTCGTTCCGCGCCCGTTACGGCGATGAGCTCGACGAGTTGGTGGACAGCCTCCCTGGCTCAGCGCGGACCACGGCTGATCTTTTGTGGGGTGCTGTCCGGGCATGGGTCCGGCCGGTCTTCCCCGGAGCGGACGGACTCCGTCGAAGGTTGCTAGCCAGTGTTTCGACCACATGGATCGCGTGGTGCGCCGGTTTTCTGGTCGCACCCGCAGCGAACAAGGCGCTGCTTGACCCGCCCGGTGCCGGTGCGGGCATGACCGTTCGCATTCTGCTGTACTGCGGCCTGGGGCTGTTCACGGTCGGTTGGCTGCTTGCGCTGGCCGCCGCGATCTTCCTGCTCATCCGGGCGGTCCTGCCGGTAACCCGGTCACGGGCCTGGTTTGCCCTGAAGCCCCTGCTTCCAGCCGTGGTCCTGGGGGTCATCGAGGCAGCCGTCATGCTCGCACTGGTCCTGATGAGCCAGTCGAACGCCGTCGCGGAGACTCCAACGATCGCGTCCGCTGTCTTGATCGGGTGGCTCGTCGGCCTGGCAGCCTTCTTGGGGTGCCTGGGCATAGGGGCTGCGGTGAGCCTCCAACGTCTGGAGATCGGAGCTTCGACGCTGCAGCTACCGGCGTTGCTCGCCGTGCCGCTCGCACTGGTCCTGGCAACAATGAGCGTGTGCGACATTGCGGCAGTGATCCTTGCCGGCGACGCAGCTTTGTTCGGCAGCGTCGTTCCCGTCATCGTCGTGCTTGCAGTCGCCGGCACGGCATCAGTGGCGGCACTGACCAGTTCCGCCCGGGGAATTCCGGCAATCCGCCACGCCTAGGTGAAGCCAGTCCAGGCCGCCCAATGGACGACAGGAACCGTTCCGTCGGGAGGGCCCGACGCCGGGCGCTCAGTCCTCTTGGAGCGTTTGCGTCAAGTGGTGCGTGGGGATGCGGTCGCGGTCATAGGTGATTTCCGTGTAGCCGTGCGGTTCCGGCCGTCCGTCGTGCCCGAGGTTGACGAACACGATTTCCTCGATGGTCAGGATGCTGTCACGGGTGATCATGTTGCGTACCTCCGCGCGCATGGTCAGTGACGTCCGGCCGAAGCGGACTGCTGTCAGGCCCATCTCCACCAGGTCGCCCTGGACGGCAGAGCTGACGAAGTTGATTTCGGAGATGTACTTGGTCACGGCGCGGCCGTTTCCCAGTTGGAGGATGGCGTAGATAGCCGCTTCCTCGTCGATCCACTTCAGCAGGCTTCCACCGAACAGCGTGCCGTTGGCGTTGAGGTCTTCCGGACGTATCCACTTGCGGGTGCGGAACGTGATGTCAGCCTTTTCCATAATGCGAGATTAGCTGAGGCCGGGCGCCCGCGTCTCCTGCGGCGTGCCATGCTTGGCGCGACTCCGTAACATGGATACGGTGATGAAGATCGACAAAACCCACCGTAGAGCGGCGTTGAACGCCCGGCCTTCCGACGTGGAGCACTGACCATGCCACCGTTGGAGGCCGTGTTGGATGCGTGGTCAATGAATTGGCCCGCCCTGGTCATTCTCATTGGCGCAGTCGCCCTGTATTCCAAGGGGTTGATTGCCGCCAAGCGCCGCGGTATCCGCTGGCCCTTGTGGAATTCGTTCGCCTTCTTCGTCCTTGGCCTGGGCAGTTTCGCGGCACTGAGCTTTGGCTTCCCGGGAACCTACAGCCACGATCTGCGGTGGGCTTTCACCCTCAAAGTGACGTCCTATCTGTTTGTGGTCCCGCTGTTGATTGGCTTGGGCAAGCCGCTCACACTCGCAAGGAAGACCCTCGGCCCCGTGGGAGCGGCGAGGGTGGAAGCGATCCTGCAGCACCGCCTCGTCCGCATGCTCAGCAACACGCTCGTGGCGGCGCTTCTGGGACTCGCCATGTTCACACTCTTCCTGACACCGTTTTTCTACGTGCTCCGGACCAACCCCGCAGCCGATGTCATCCTGACCCTGCTGGTGCCGGCCATGGGACTCCTCATGACGGTGCCGATCATGGAAGACGGCGCAGGACGAACCGGATCGCTCATTGTGGTCGAATTCATCTTTGTATTTATCGAGCTCCTCGCCGACGCCGTGCCGGGAGTCTTGATGCGGCTCAGTCCGGGAGTCCTCGATGGCGCCACCACGGTCACGGGCAATCAGCCGGGCTGGTTCCCCTCGCCGTTGCGCGACCAGCAACTCGCGGGAGACCTGATGTGGTTCCTCGCTGAGACCGTGGATCTTCCCCTCATCATCCTCATGTTCGTCCGGTTCTCCCGGAGCGATAAACACGAGGCCAGGAGCTTCGATGACCTGAGCGATGAAGAAATCGAATCCCTGAACCGGGCACACCTTGGGCAGGGCGGCCGCAGCCTGGATTGATCCGGGAAGCGCATTGTCCCTAAGCGCAGTGTCCTCTAAGCCATCGCCGTGTGCGAGGCGCTGCGCGAATCGATCGGCTTGGCGTAGCACCGCGAGTGGCTGACCCCGACGTAGGGGCCGAAGTTGGGCACCGCGGCGAAACCGGCGCTCTCGTAGAAGCTGCGGCCGTCCGATTGGGCCGACCCCGCTTCCGCGGTGATCACGCTGAAACCGTGGGCGTGTGCCTGAGCTTCCAGTGCGGCAAGGATGGAGCTGGCAACTCCGGAGCCCCTCGCATACGGGACAACATATAGCCGCTTGATTTCCGCGGTTTCGGCATCCAGGATCCTCAGCCCTCCACAGCCCAGGGGCTGGCCGGAACACTTTTCGTAGGCCACGACGAAAACGGCAGTGTCGGCTTCCGATGGTGCGGGTCCGGGCTCGTGGTCTGAGTTGCCGAAGCGGGTGTCCAGTTCCGCTTGCTGCGCAGCGCGGAGGTCTGCACCCACCGGGTTGGCCCAAGTGACCTGCCTGATGTTGAGCCGCGGATTGGTCTGCATCGGAACCTCTTTTCGCCGGAGGGGTTATGCAAATCAAGCCTAGGAAGCGGGGGTTACCGCAGTGTTTCCTTCGCGTAAGCGTCCGGAGAAATACCGGCGTGGTGGGGTTGGCCCCAAGCAGCCGTCATTCGATGGCGTCGCCGGTGGGATCTTCGGCCGCCCGGTCGGCCAGAGCGAGTCCGCCTACGGGGCTTTGGTCCCAGTGGAGGAGGCGCCAGCCCATCTCCGGTTCGCCCTCGAGCACCACGATTCCGGTGTTTTGCAGCTGGTGCTCGGCAGCGAAATCGCGGCCAACATCCATGGCGCGGCGGCCTGCCCAGCAACGGATAGCGGCACCATGGCTGACCACGACGGCGGTTTCGTCGCCCGCCGCTGCGACCTTGGCAATGGCAGCGTCATAGCGGGCGAAGAACCCGTGGCCGTCACCGGCTCCCGGCATGCGAAGGTCCAGCTCACCGTCGGTCCATGCGAAAACGGTGCTCATGTACCGGTGGTGCGATTCGTGGTCGGTGCGCTTCTCCAAGTCCCCGGCCTCGATCTCCTGCAAGCCGTGCAAAACGGTGGCCTCGAGCCCGAGGGCTTTTGCGAGCGGCGCGGCCGTCAGCTGGGTGCGGACCAGCGTGGATGCATAGATGGCCGTTATGTCCTCGTTGGCGAGAGACCCCGGGAGTGCGGCGGCCTGGCGTTCGCCAAGGTCAGTCAGTCCCGGACCGGGGAACGCTGTGTCCAATTGCCCCAAGACGTTTCCCGGGGTCTGCCCGTGGCGGATAAGCAAGAGCCTCATGATTTCAGCCAATCAGGCCCGGCACCCAAGTGCCGGGCCGACACGCCGCTCATTCCGCAGCACGGCCGGACGATCGATTCCTGCGCTTTCCGCCGGGCAGCGTTTTACTTCAGGTGGTCCACCAACTGGTCCGCGATACCGGTGTACTTGCCCGGAGTGAGTGCCAGGAGGCGTGCTTCGGCTTCGGGCGACAAGCCCAGGCTCGAGACGAACTCCTGCATGCGGACGGCATCGACGCGCTGACCACGGGTGAGGTCCTTGAGACGCTCGTACGGGTTCTCCATGCCCTCGACGCCGGCGATTGCCTCAGCGCGCATGACCATCTGGATCGCCTCGCCGAGGACTTCCCAGTTGGTGTCGAGATCGGCTGCCAGTACCTCCTCGGCAACGTCAAGTGCTTTCAACCCCTTGGCAACATTCGAGATTGCCAGGAGCGAGTGCCCGAATGCGACGCCGATGTTGCGTTGCGAGGAAGAATCGGTGAGGTCCCGCTGCCAGCGGGAAGTGACCAGTGTGGCGCCGAGAGTGTCCAACAGTCCGTTGGAAATTTCCAGGTTGGCCTCGGCATTTTCGAAGCGGATCGGGTTGACCTTGTGCGGCATAGTGGAGGAGCCGGTGGCGCCGGCAACCGGGATCTGCCGGAAGTAGCCAATCGAGATGTAGCTCCAGATGTCCGTGCAGACGTTGTGCAGAATGCGGTTGAAGCGGGCGACATCGGCATAGAGCTCGGCCTGCCAGTCGTGGCTTTCGATCTGCGTTGTCAGCGGATTCCACGTCAGTCCCAGGCCCTCAACGAAGGACCGGGCTACGGCCTCCCAATCGGCGCCGGGAACGGAAGCGACATGCGCTGCATAAGTGCCGGTAGCGCCGTTGATCTTGCCCAGGTACTGGGTCTTGGAAACGCGGTCCAGCTGGCGGCTGAGGCGGTGCGCGATGACTGCCAGTTCCTTGCCAAGGGTTGTGGGAGTTGCCGGCTGGCCGTGCGTGCGGGAAAGCATGGGGACGGCTCGGTTCTCCTCTGCCATCGCCTCGATCTGCTTCACCAAGGCACTGGCAGCAGGGAGCCAGACATCTTCCACGGCACCCTTGACGCCCAAGGCGTAGGAAAGGTTGTTGATGTCTTCCGATGTGCAGCCGAAGTGCACCATTGCGGTCAGGTTCTCGATACCGATCGCCGGGAGGCGGCGGCCGATGTAGTACTCAACCGCCTTGACGTCGTGGACTGTGACGGCTTCGATTTCAGCGAGTTCCGCGACTGAAGCGGCGTCGAACTCGGTGACAATGGCGCGCAGCTTCTCCTGCTGTTCGCTGGTGAGGGGCGCGGCGCCGGGAAGTACGTTGTTGCTGGTCAGGTGGATGAGCCATTCGACTTCGACGGCCACGCGGTCCCGGTTGAGCGCGGCCTCGGACAGGTAGTCGACCAGGGGAGCGACGGCGGACTGATAGCGGCCGTCCAGCGGGCCCAAGGCGATCGGCTCCGGCGACTCGGCGAGAGCCAGGCGTCCAGAGGGCGTACGGGTTACAGCGGCGGCGACGGTTTCAGGCATGAGGCAATTCTTTCATGAACTCGGCTCGTGCCATTAAGCCGGCCTTCTCTATGTGGACAAGACCTCGGCTTCCCCTTCGAAGTGACGTTTCCGGCAGGTTATCCACATAGCCGGGCACCTCGGTTCCGCACCTTCGGAGCTCAACGTAGCGTCGGTGCCACAACATCCGATGACACAGAGGAGGCACGGTCTTGAGCAGCATTCTTGTGGCGGCCGGGGGAACGGATCTGGATTCGCAGCAATGTATTTCTCGAGCCGGGGAGATCCAGAAGCTCGGATCGAGGATGAGCGCCTGCGCCGAGCAAGCAGACGCAGTTCTTGCCAAACTGGCGCAGTTGCAACTTGAGCAATGGGAGTCGCCCGCCGGCCGCGCCTACCGGACCACGCTGGCTTTGCAGGCTGCCTCCCTTCGCAGAGGGCGCGATGCCTTGCGCGAGGCCGCTGCGGCGACCCTCCGCCATGCCCGGAATGTTGCATTGAAACCCCTGCCGGGCTTCTGATGGCTGAGGTCGCTCCGATCGGCGGGGGCGGACCTCCCCGCCCCCGGGCACCCGAGCCGGATGGCACACTGCGGATACGCGGTGGCGTCGGAGGAATCCACTTCCAATTCGAAGAACTCCATGCAGGCGCTGCCGCGCTGGACGGGCTGGCGCTCCAACTGCAGGCCATTGAGGTGGAGGCTGAAGCGGTGAGGGTGGCACTCTTCCCACATCAGGCCTCCTCCTACGCGAGTGGAAGCAGGGCGATTATCGCGGTCGGTGAGAGCGGCCGGGAGATTGGACGGGTCCGCGAACAGCTCCAGCGAATTAGTGATGGCGTCAGGGCAAGCCACCGTGAATACGAGTTTGCTGAATCACACATGGCGATCAGGCTACGAATGGGCCTGGGAATGCCGGACCTCGGGAACGGCCCGAATCGTTTGGATCTTGGGGCCCGGGGAGTCACAGAAGGAATCGTCCAGGACCTCTCCCGGATTCTGGCATCGATGATGGGGTTGCCGCCGGCAGCGGCCAACCTCGCAGGTGCCATCGCCGGACCAAGCGACGCCGGTGCCATGGTCAGGGCCATCGTGGCGATTCCCGCATTCGCCTTCCTCAGGCCGCGCCCTATTTCGGTGAGCAAGGGAGAAACAGCCACCAAGAGCGTGGACCTTTCGGCCGCAGGAATGCTCCGGGAATTGGGTCACGTCGCTGCCGCTTCAGAGGGCGAAATTGAAGTGGTCCAGGTAGATAAGGAGGGAGAACGGGCGTGGGTGGTGTTGATTCCGGGAACCCAGCCCGGCAATCCGCCGGGAGGCAGAAATCCTTTGGACGAAGCCGGTATCGCCGAAGCGCTGGGATACAACTCGACCGAAACCAGCAAGGCCATCCGTCAGGCATTGCATCAGGCAGGCGCGGCGGCCGGCGAAACGGTGGTGGCAGTCGGCCACAGCCAAGGCGGTATCCATGCCATGAACCTGGCACAGGACAAAGCGTTCCTCGCCGAATATAACCTCCGTTTTGTGGTGACGGCCGGATCACCGGTGGGCGGGATCACGCCGCAAACGGGCATCGGGAGCCTGCATCTCGAGCACGAACATGACTGGGTTCCCGGTGCGGAAGGCAAAGCGAATCCGGACACCAAGGACAGGGTTACGGTGACCATGACGAACCCGGTGATCCTGGAACCCGGCGAAAACCCGGGCATCGGGCTGGCGCACAAGCTCTCGGGCTACGAGGAAGGGGCAAAGCTGGTGCAGCGCAGTTCCGATCCTTCACTGGCCGCCTCGACAGCCACGCTGGCCGGAATGCTGGGCGTTGGCGGAGTAGCCAAGGCCAGCCGGTTCAAGCTGACCCGCGAGGCACACCGTGCCCCGCGGGGAGGGCGGTGAGAAAAGCGGACGAAGATGCCGGCGTAAGGCTCCCTACCGCCTCCCACCCGGAATCCAACTGGCCACCATGGAGATCAGGCTGATGATGATCGCGGCGAGGACTGCGGTCCAGAAGAAGCGGTCGATGGTGAGGTGTACCGGCGTGTAGCTGCTGAGCCACGCCGTCAGGGACAACATGGCCGCGTTGATGACAATGGTGAACAGGCCGAGGGTAAGGATCGTGATCGGAAGGGAGAGAAGCTTGACCAAAGGCCGGACTAAGGCGTTGACGATGCCGAAAATGAGCCCTATGAAGAGATAGGCAAGAATCACGCCCAAGGTTTCGTCGCCTTGTGTGACCCCCGCGTTGCTTACTGCCTTGGTGGTAGCCGAAGTGGAAATATCCATGCCGGGCAGAATCCAGCTGGCAACCCAAAGGGCCAGCCCGTTGATCAGGACACGCACAATGAATGAACCCATACGCCCATGCTTTCATATGCGCTTGCTTTCGCAGGAGCTAGCCGGAGGGCTCGCCAGCATGGCCCAAAGCCCTGCCAGTAGGCTGGTGCCATGAATTCTTCTGACAACGCACCGGAGGGCGTGCGTCCCCGCCCGGTTGTGGACAGGCTCCCAAAATATGCTGCAGGCAAGCCGCCTGCAGCGATAGCGGGCCTGACCAGTTACAAACTGTCGTCCAATGAAAACCCGCTACCCCCGATTCCCGCTGTGCTTGAGGCGATTGCTGATCAGTCGGACATCAACCGGTACCCGGACCCGCTGTCCACCAAGCTGCGCACTGCGCTCGCTGACTTCCTGGGCATCCCCGCTGACGACGTCGTCACCGGTGCCGGAAGCCTCGGGGCCCTGAACCAGATCCTTTGCACCTTTGCCGGACAGAACCACGACGGCAAGGCTGACGAGGTCATCTATGCCTGGCGCTCGTTCGAGGCTTATCCGATCAGCGTGGGGCTGGCCGGGGCCGAAAGCGTCCAGGTTCCATTGCTTTCCGATGGACGCCACGATCTCGAGGCCATGGCGGCCGCTGTCACCGTCCGCACCAAGGTGATTTTGCTCTGCACTCCAAACAATCCCACGGGTCCCATCCTCACCGCCGAGGAGACCGAACGGTTCATCCAGTCAGTTCCGGCGGGCGTCGTCGTTGTTATCGACGAGGCCTACCAGGAGTTCGTCAGGAGCGAGAACGCCGTGGACGGTATCAAGTTGTACCGCAAGTACCCCAACGTCGTGGTCCTGCGCACCTTTTCCAAGGCCCACGGCCTTGCGGGACTGCGCGTCGGATACAGCGTTTCCGGTCCGGAACTCACGCAGCACCTGCGCGTCACTGCAACGCCGTTTGCCGTTTCGCAGATTGCCGAACGCGCTGCCATTACTTCCTTGGAGAATTTCGACCAAGTTGTTGAAAGGGTACAAAGCCTCGTCGATGAACGGGACCGCGTTACCGCAGGACTCCGGGAGCTGGGATGGTTCGTGCCTGAGGCGCAGGGCAACTTCGTGTGGCTGAATCTTGGAGAGAGCAGCGCCGAATTTGCCGGACTGGCAGGCGAACGGGCGCTGTCCGTGCGGGCCTTCGGCAACGAAGGCGTGCGGGTCAGCATCGGAGAGGTCGAGGCCAATACCCGATTCCTGGAGCTCTGTGCGTCCTATACAAAAGCGCCGCAGGCTTCCTAGCGGTTAACAAATGCCCCTGTGTCCCTTACTGCGGATAAAGTAAGGGACGAAAGCCAAGATATGCCGATTCCGGAATGCATTCCGGAATCGGCATATATCAGCGAATATTGCTCCAGCATCTGGCTGCGGCAGGCAAGGAGACGGAATGGGCTCAACTCAATTGCCCACCCCCGGGATCAACGGAACGGGACTGGATCAGCAGTCTCCCGCGGGAGGCTCTTCAAGCGATCCCGCTGCCGAGATGATCCAGCTGCTGGGGCCGGACGGCAAGCTAGGGACAGATCCCGTCTTCTCGGACTACGCCAAGCGCCTTGATCCTGAGCAGCTCCGGGGCTTCTACGCCGATATGGCCAAGGTGCGCCGTTTCGACCAGGAGGCCACGGCCCTTCAGCGCCAAGGCGAACTCGCTCTTTGGGTTCCCCTCACCGGCCAGGAAGCCGCCCAGATCGGCTCCGGCCGTGCCACCCAGCGGCAGGATTACATCTTCCCCACATACCGGGAACACGGTGTTGCGCTGACTCGTGATGTGGATCTGGCGGAACTCCTGAAGCTTTTCCGCGGAATTTCGAATGGTGGATGGGATCCCACCGAAAACAACTTCCATCTCTACACGCTCGTGCTTGCGGCGCAGACGCTGCATTCCGTTGGGTACGCCATGGGAATCCAGCGCGACCAGAAGCTCGCGGAAGCCAATGGTTCCAATGACCCGAAGGCTGCCGTTGTGGCCTACTTCGGCGACGGTGCCAGCTCCGAAGGCGACGTTCACGAGTCCATGGTCTTCGCCGCGTCCTACAACGCTCCCGTGGTGTTCTTCTGCCAGAACAACCACTGGGCCATCTCGGTCCCCACCGAGGTCCAAACCAAGGTTCCCTTGTTCAACCGGGCCAAGGGATACGGCTTCCCGGGCATCCGGGTGGACGGCAACGACGTCATCGCCGTCCATGCGGTCACCGAGTGGGCGCTTGAGCATGCGCGCGAGGGCCGCGGGCCGGTGCTCATTGAGGCGTATACGTATCGCGTCGGTGCCCACACCACGGCGGACGACCCCACCAAGTACCGCGAAACGGCTGAGGAAACGGCGTGGCGTGGCAAGGATCCCTTGGATCGCCTGGAGAAATATCTCCGCAACGAGGGCTTGGCCGACGATGCGTTCTTTGAGCAAGTCAAGGTTGACGGCGACAAACTCGCAGCCCACGTCCGCAGCACCACCCAAAGTCTGCAGGGCCCGGACTTCCGCGAGTCATTCGCGGGGGTCTATGCCGAGCCGCACCCGCTGGTGGCCGAGGAGCTTGCTTGGTTCGAGGAATACTCCGCCGGATTCGAAGGCGACGAGGAAGAGGGGACGAGCAACTGATGTCCACCATGACGATTGCCAAGGCCATCAACGAAGGCCTGCGGGCCTCGCTCACCAACAACCCGAAGTCCTTGCTCATGGGGGAAGACATCGGGCCGTTGGGTGGCGTCTATCGCGTGACCGACGGACTTGTCAGGGAGTTCGGCGTAGACCGGGTAGTGGATACCCCGCTGGCTGAGTCCGGCATCGTCGGCACCGCCATCGGCCTGGCCTTGCGCGGCTACCGTCCTATCTGCGAAATCCAGTTCGATGGCTTTGTGTTCCCTGGGTTCAACCAGATCACCACCCAACTGGCAAAGATGCATTCGCGCAGCGGCGGCAAGCTGACCGTTCCCGTGGTCATCCGCATTCCCTATGGCGGCGGGATCGGCTCGATCGAACATCACTCGGAATCGCCGGAAGCGCTGTTTGCGCACACCGCCGGGCTGCGGATCATTACGCCCTCCAACGCCCACGACGCCTACTGGATGATCCAGCAGGCTGTTGACTGCACGGACCCGGTCATCTTCTTCGAACCCAAGCGCCGCTACTGGCTGAAGGGCGAGGTGGACACCGACGCCCCAGGGCCGGCGTCGGACCCGTTCCAGGCGCACGTCCTGCGGGAAGGCTCCGACGCCACCATCGTGGCCTACGGGCCGCTTGTACCGGTCGCCCTGGCCGCCGCAGCGGCGGCGGAAGAGGACGGGCGCAGCATCGAGGTGATCGACCTTCGCTCGATTTCACCCATCGACTTCGACACCGTCACCGCTTCGGCCAAGAAAACCGGCCGCTTGATCGTTGCGCACGAAGCCCCGACGTTCGGCGGGATCGGCGGCGAGATCTCCGCGCGGATCAGCGAGCGTGCGTTCCTGCACCTCGAGGCTCCGGTGATCCGCGTGGGCGGTTTCCACATGCCGTATCCCGTGGCGAAGGTGGAAGAGGACTACTTGCCGGACATCGACAAGCTGCTCGAAGCCCTGGACCGTTCCCTGGCCTACTAGCCGCCCCTGATTGCACCCGCCGCCAAGCGGCCGGGCCAGCCGAGATCGAGGACCTAAGTGACTGTTAAGAAATTCAACCTGCCGGATGTCGGCGAAGGCCTGACCGAGGCCGAAATCGTCTCGTGGAAGGTCAAGCCGGGCGACACCGTTGCCATCAACGACGTCATCTGCGAGATCGAGACCGCCAAGTCCCTCGTGGAATTGCCCTCGCCGTACGCCGGTACCGTGGCGGAATTGCTCGTTGCCGAGGGCATCACGGTTGAAGTAGGAACCCCGATTATCGGCATTTCGGACAGCGCGTCGGAAGAACAACGGCCCACCCCGGCGCCGGCTTCGCCTGCGGGGGTGCCGCCAGCGTCCGCTGAGCCTGCCGCGGAGCAGCTCGAAGAGACCCTGATGTACGGCAAGTTGCCCGACGACGCCGGAACGCCCGACGGCGGCCCCGCCGGCGGTCCGCTGGTCGGCTCAGGTCCAAAGGCCGACGCCGTCAAGCGCCGCCCGCGCAAGCGTCCGGGAGGCGTTACCGCTGTCCTCGCGGCCGCCCCGAGCGCGGCACAGCAGCCCACGAGCGCGGCACCCGCGGCCGCCCCGAGCGCGGCACAGCAGCCCACGTCCGCAAACCAGCCCACGTCAGCAAGCCAGGCCGCAGCAAACCAGGCAGCTGCAAACCAGGCGCCGGGCCTCACGGGCCTGGGTGCGACGGTCAGCGGCCTCGTCAACCGGGTGTTGGCCAAGCCTCCCGTGCGCAAGATCGCCCGCGACCTTGGGATTGACCTTGCCGACGTCGTTCCCACGGGATCCCGCGGCGAGGTAACCCGCGAGGACCTGGTCAGCTACCAGTCCCAGCGCGACGCCGAGGTGGACCAAGCAGATAAGTTCTGGGGCGCCTCCAAGAAACCACAGGATCAGCGGGTGGAACGGATCCCGGTCAAGGGGGTCCGCAAGGCCACCGCGAAGGCCATGGTGGAATCGGCCTTCACGGCGCCGCATGTGAGCATCTTTGTTGATGTCGATGCCAGCCGCACGATGGAATTCGTCAAGCGGCTCAAGGCCTCCAGGGACTTTGAGGGGATCAAGATATCGCCCCTGTTGATTCTGTCGAAGGCCGTGATTTGGGCGGCGGCACGCAACCCGAGCGTTAACGCGACCTGGGTGGAGAACGCCGACGGCAAGGGCGGAGCGGAGATCCACGTCAAGCACTACATGAACCTGGGTATCGCTGCGGCAACGCCGCGAGGGCTCATGGTCCCGAACATCAAGGATGCCCAGGACCTTTCCCTCAAGGAATTGGCCCTCGCGCTCAACGAGCTAGCCAGTACGGCACGCGCGGGCAAGACCCAGCCTTCGCAGATGCAGGGCGGCTCGCTGACCATCACGAACGTCGGCGCCTTGGGCATCGACACCGGAACGCCCATCATCAACCCCGGCGAGGTGGCAATCGTCGCGTTCGGCACGATCAAGCAAAAGCCGTGGGTGCTCGACGGTGAGGTCATTCCCCGCTGGATCACAACGCTCGGCGGTTCATTCGATCACCGGGTGGTGGACGGGGACCTTTCCGCCCGCTTCATGGCCGATGTGGCAGCCATTCTCGAAGAGCCGGCGCTGCTGCTTGACTGAGCGCCGGGTGGCCCGGATCCTGACTGAAGTCTTCCAGCCGCCCGTCGTCGTGTCCGTCTTGCTGCTCATCAGCCCTGCGGTGCAGCCGGGATTCCCGGGGACGATATGGTTCGGTGTCCTGGCGGCGTTCTTTGTGTGCATGCTGCCGCTGGCCTACATCCTGCTCATGGTGAGGCTCGGAAGGCTCAGCGACCACCACGTGAGCGATCGCAGGGAGCGTACGGCCGTGCTGATGCTCGCGCTCGTGTCAGTGGTGGTGGGGCTGGTGGTTCTCAACCTCATCCATGCCCCGACGAGCGTCTCCGCGATGATCCTTGCCCTGATTGGCGGCATCGCGGTGCTAGCCGCGGTCAGCCTCGTGTGGAAGATCAGCGGTCATGCTTCGGCAATTTCCGCGGCCGCAGTCATAGTTGCCCTCATGTTCGGGCCGGTGTGGCTGCCGCTGCTGCTTCTGGTGCCGGCGGTCGGCTGGTCCCGCGTCGTCCTGAGGGACCACACCCGGAGCCAGGTCATTGCCGGATCGTTGTTCGGCGGGGTGGTCATCGCGGGACTTTGGTGGATCCTGAGCGGCTGGCTGGGCTAGTAGGACGTGTAGCTCAGCGCAAGGTCGCGCAGTTGCTGCTCGCTCAAGCTGCCGATCATTCCAAAGGACAGCACCAGGGCGAGGGCTCCGACGGCGAGCATGGCGGAAGAAACTACAAGCAGCAATTTCCAGTCGGAGCGAAGGATGCTGCGGAACGTCTCGGGCATCTGGAGCAGCGGGGAGATCATGTTCGGCGCGCTGTCTACTGAGCCGTCGTCGAGAAGTGCCACGATGCGGTCATTTGCCCGGTCGAAGCGCATGGAGGTGATGTGGTTGCCGTGGCGGGCGAGCAGAATGTCGTGTCCGACGCGTTGGCGCGGCTGAAGACTAAGCAAAGGGGATCCCCTACGGGTTGTGGTGATGGGCGGCTCGCGCCCTCGGGGGCCACCTCAATTTTATCGGAGGCGCCCTGGCCTCAAGGCCCTAAACGGCCAAAATCGGGGTGAGACCGCCCACCACAACGCGTGATCCCCGTCAAAGTTCCCGGGCGGGGATCACGCGGCCCGGTCCACCGGACCGAGAAGGCCCAGCCCGGGCGGTAACGTCTTCCGGGGGCCTAGCGTTCGTCCGTCTTGGCGATGTAGACGTCGCACGGCGCGCTGTGTGCCACCGTGTTGGCAACGCTGCCCAGGACCCTGGCCAGTCCTTGCATACGACGGTTCCCGACGACGATCACTTCGGCACCCACTCGTTCGGCTTCCTTGACCAAGGCCTCACCGGGCTTGCCGAAGACGGCCGCATAGCTTGTGGTCAACTGGTCGGAAGCGAGTTCGGCGGCCACTTTGCCGGCCACCTTCTCCGCGGCGTCGGCGTCGGAGAGAACCCACTTGTCCCCTCCGCTTTCGACGACCTCCACGTGGGCGCCTTCAAAAGCTGTGATGACCCGAAGTTCCGCTCCCAGTGCGGTCGCCAAATTCTTTGCCGAATCGGCGGCCCGTCGCGCTGTTGCGCTGCCGTCGACTCCGACGAGGACTATTCCGCTCATATATCTGCTCCTTTGCTGATGACGTCGATGGCTTCTTGCAAAACCGGTGCCAATCGGCGGACGCCTTCGGCGATGGACTCCGGTGGCACTGCGCTGAAAGCCAACCTCAGTTTGTTGGATGGTTCGTCGGAGTGCGTGAACGCCGCGCCGGGGATGAACACGACCCCGGCCTCGATCGCCTTCTTGAGCAGCGGATAAGTGTCGACCCCCTCAGGCAGGGTGACCCAGACGAAGAAGCCGCCCTCGGGCCTGGTCCAGCTGAGGCCGGACGGCATGTGCTCTTGCAACGCCACCAGCAGGGCGTTGCAGCGTTCCTCGTAGAGGGCCCGGTAGGTGTCGATCTGCCCGCGCCAGTCGTAGTCCCGAAGATACGCCGAGATGATCATCTGGTTCAGGGTGGGAGGGCACAAGGTCACGGCTTCCGAGGCCAGATAGAAGCGCCGCTGCAAGTGATCGGGGACGAGGGCCCACCCGATTCGCAATCCCGGGGCAAAGATCTTGGAAAAGGAACCCATGTATATGACGTCGTGCTCGTTGGCGGCCCGCATGGGTTCCAGCGGGTGGCCGTCAAAGCGCAAGAGTCCGTAGGGGTTGTCCTCCAGCACCAGGATATTCGCGCTGCGGCATATATCGACGATGCGCTGACGCCTCGCTGGAGCGAGTGTGATGCCGGAGGGGTTATTGAAGTTGGGGATCGTGTAGAGGAATTTGATGGCCTTCCCCTGGGCGTGAAGCTCCGCGATCTTGGCTTCGAGAAGCTCGGGGACCAGTCCGTCCTCGTCCATGTCCACCGTTTCAACCTGGACCTGGTAAGCCTCGAAGGTGTTCAGTGCGCCCACGTACGTGGGGTTCTCGACGAGGACGACATCGCCCGGATTGCAGAAGACCTTTGTGGCCACGTCCTGGGCCGACTGGGAACCCGCGGTGATAATCACGTTCTCCGGCCGGGCGTCCTTGATGCCTTCGGCGGCCATGATCTCGCAAATCTGGGTGCGTAGCTCCTCGGTGCCCTGGCCGCCGCCATACTGCAGCGCCGTCATGCCTTCTTCCGCGATGATGCGGGCGGCGGTTTGGCCGAGCTTCTCAAGGGGCAGGGACTGCAGGTAGGGGTTCCCGCCGGCCAGGGACACGAGGCCTGGCCGCATCGATATGTCGAAGACGTCACGCACGGCGGACTGCTTGATGTTGGCGGCGCGCTCCGAGAAAAGTTCCTCGTGGCGGTGGGCGGCAGTTGCTGCCCGCTCTATTGCGTCGATTGCTTCCGCGGGCAACTCGGGCCCGGCATCCAATGTTTCGTGGGTCACAGTGACAGGATACTCCCCGGAGTTGCCAACTGAGCAACGGATGTTTCATCCCAAATTCGGAATTCCCGGTGCGAAGCGCTTTACGTCCTGACACGGGAAGGCTGGAATAGAGCCATGATGACGCATCCTGAACTCGAGTCCAAGGCTTTCCGCTTCCACGAGCTCCATGCCGCACCGCATGCGCCCCTGGTACTGGTGAACGCGTGGGATGCGGCATCGGCGCGGATGGTCGAGGAGGCGGGAGCGACGGCAGTAGCAACCTCCAGCTCGGCGGTCTCCTGGAGCCTGGGGTACCGGGACGGGGACCACCTTCCCCGCGAACTCGCGATGGCCGCCCTGTCGCGCATGGCAAAGGCCACTCGCCTGCCCGTGACGGCGGATATCGAGACTGGGTACGGGCGTACCGACGAGGAACTCCGGGCCACGATTCGAGCGGTGCTGGACGCGGGCGCCGTCGGGATCAATATCGAGGACTCAGCGGACCAACCGCTGAGCGAGATCGCCGAACAGTCCAGTCGCATCGCACTGATCAGGCAGACGGCCGAGGACGCAGGCGTCAGGCTCTTCATCAATGCGCGCACGGACACGTACTGGTCTGGAAAGTTCCCCGATACCGCATACGAGGAAACGCTGCGCCGTGCGGATGCCTATTGCCTGGCCGGGGCGGACGGAATATTCGTGCCGGGGTTGGCGGATCTCCATGTCCTGCACGAACTTTCCCGGCGGATTAGCGTGCCGCTCAATGCGCTGGCGGGCTTGGGCTCGCCGTCGCCCGGAGAATTGCACGACGTCGGTGTGCGGCGAATCAGCATTGGAGGCAGTACCGCCAGGGCCGCGTACGCAAAGGTCTCCAGGTTGGCGAAGGAAGTCCTTGGGGACGGAAACTGGTCAGGCCTGGCCGGCACGCGGAGCTATGCAGACATGGATGCGCTATTCGAGTGACTGGCCGCCCGGGCGCAAAATCAAGGCGTCCGCCAAGGTATCCCCGTCAAGGTAGATTGCGGCCTGGGATGCTCCCGTAGCCGCCACCGCGGTCTGCGCCAGCTGGGCTTCGATCCGCGTTTGCTCGCATGCGCCTCCGGAGCGAAGTGATCCGCTGAGGTTTACGACGGCGGTGGTGCCGTCGAGATAGCCCGAAACGTAGCGAAGCGCGGAGCCGGAGATCGCGTTGTACAAGCCTGCCCGGGACGCAGTGTCGTCGGACGCCAGCAGCCGACCCATTGCCGTGGCCAGCGGGTCGCTGCCCGAAGGAGCCGTGATTTGCACGGGCACCAGGCTGTCGTCGCAGCCGAACCGGACACCCCGGCTGCCGCCGTCGCCCATTGCTACGAAATACACAGTGGTCCCAGTCGATCCGCCGGCGGTGGGGAGGGGCGCCGGTGCGCGCGGAGTCGCTGTGGTTGGGAGGGGCACTGGCGCCCGCGGAATTGCCGCCGTCGGTGGGTTGAAATACGGGGGAGCGGCCGGACGGGGTGCCGGGACCGGCCCTGCTACGGGCTTCTGGGTAGCCTGGAAAGTGCCCGGTGGGGCCGCTTGCGCCGAGCGTGACCCTGCCGGATTGCCGCCGTCCGGGGAAGCGCAGGCAGCCAGGCAGAGCGCGAGCGATAGGCAGAGGGCAGCGACCGCCGTCGTCGTGCCTTCCACTCCGTGCCTGACCCCCATGACAGCCCCGCTCACCTCTGGTGCCTGTACCTCAACGTTACGGCCGGCCGTCCGGGTGTGGGGCGCCCAGCCCATGACGGTTCGGCCTCAGCTCAGTCACGGAATGGTAGCGGTGCGGTGACCCGCTGCTTGCCGACAAAGAATGCTCCCGTCCCCGCCTTACGGCAGGACGGGAGCATTCTCTCAATGCGGGGCAAGCCTGGGAACTAGGCTGCTACTTCTTCTTCCTGGACGGCGGTCAGCGGCTCGAAGATGCCCTTGATCTGCTCAACAACCTCGGCGTCGTCCTTCGGGTGAAGTTCGGCAAAGCGGATCATGGAACCCGGAACGGCAAGCTTGACGTCCTCGAGAACCTTGGCGCCGGCGATGCCGGCAGCTTTGCGGGCCTCGTCCTGTGCCCAGACTCCACCGAACTGGCCAAACGCGGTTCCGACGACGGCGGTCGGCTTGCCTGCGAGGGCGCCGGCGCCGTAGGGGCGGGACAGCCAGTCGATGGCGTTCTTGAGGGAAGCGGTCAGGGTGCCGTTGTGCTCGGGCGTGACAAACAGGAGAGTGTCAGCTTCGGCTGCTGCCGCACGCAAGGCTGCGGCTGCGGCAGGAACCTGGCCTTCCACATCGATGTCTTCGTTGTAGAACGGGATGTCGCCGAGGGAGCCGTAAATCTGTACGTCGACATCTTCCGGGGCGTTGAGCTGGATGGCTTCGGCGAGCTTGCGGTTGTGGGAATCGGCGCGGAGGCTGCCAACCAGGGCGAGAACGGTGTTCTTGGACATGGGAACTCCTTGGGTCTGGCCGCGGACGGTGCCGCAGGCGTTCGTTCTTAGAGGCTTTTACCGCCTTCGTAGATTCTAAACGGACTGCGGTCCGCTTAATATTCCCGAGGCTAGAATGTTTTTGTGAGCCTCATCCCCATCCGGCCCGGGCAGCCTTTCGGGACGCAGCCGGAGCGCAGCGACGCCGCGCGTAACCGCGAACGGCTCCTTCAAGCTGCCAGGGATCTCGTGGCCGAACACGGAGTGGACGCCGTCACCATGGACATGCTGGCGTGCCGGGCCGATGTCGGGAAGGGAACGGTTTTCCGCCGATTCGGCAGCCGGGCAGGACTCATGATGACCCTCCTGAGCGACGCCGAAGCGGAATTCCAGCGAGAGTTCATTTTCGGTCCGCCGCCGTTGGGCCCAGGGGCGCCCCCGCTTGAGCGCCTCATTGCCTTCGGCGAAGCGCGCATCAAGTATGTCGAAGAATACGGCGAGCTGGCGCGTGCCGCCGCGGAACATTCCCCGCAAAACCGCCACGACGCCCCGCCGGTAGTGTTGTGGCACCGGCATATCGAAATGCTGCTGCGGGAAGCGGGACTGGACCGCGATCCTTGGCTTCTTGCTCTTTCCCTCGGTGCCACCTTGGATCCCGAGCGCATTCTCCATTTCCTTCGCGCTCACGGAGTCGCGCCGGCGCGCGTCGCGGCATCATGGCGCGAGCTCGTCACGCGCCTCCTGAAAGACTGCTGACAAACCATCACCGGGATACCTTGGCCCGGTAGCGTAGCGGCATGAACCTCACACCGATCCGCACGGCCGTCGTCGGCTTTGGCCTTTCCGGCAGCGTCTTTCACGCGCCGTTCATCGCGGCCGACCCCGCGTACTCGCTCGACGTGATCGCTACTTCGGACGCGGGCCGTAGGGCCAAAGCCCAGGAACGGTATCCGGGCACGAGGATCGTGGACAGCCCGGACGACGTCCTGGCGCTCGCAGGCGAGCTGGACCTCGTGGTGCTCGGCACGCCGCCCGCCACTCATCACCCGTTCGCGAAGGCCGCGCTGGAAGCCGGACTCGACGTCGTCGTGGACAAGCCATTCGCGGTGACTAGCGCGCAGGGGCAGGAGCTGATCGAGCTGGCCGCGAGGCTGGGCCGCGTTCTCACGGTCTACCAGAACCGCCGCTGGGACGGTGACGCCCTCACGGTGAAGAAGCTCCTCGACGACGGGAAGCTGGGCGAGGTCATGCGCTGCGAAGCCTCGATGGAGCGGTGGGCGCCCCAAATAAGCAAGGCGTGGAAGGCAAGCGCCACAGCCGACGACGGCGGTGGGCTGCTTTTCGACCTGGGAACCCACCTGCTGGACCTGGCTGTGCAGATGTTCGGGGCCGCCGAAGTCATCCATGCAGAAATCCTGGCGCGACGGCCACAAGAATTGGCCGATGACGACGACTTCCTGGTCCTAAAGCACGCTACCGGTGTGATCAGCCACATCGCCATGAACGTCAGCAGCCAGCTTCACGCACCACGCTTTCGCATCCTCGGCAGCAAAGGCGGCTTCGTGAAGTACGGAATCGATCCCCAGGAGCCGTTCATCCTGGCAGGCGGCCTACCCACAGATGGCGGTTACGGCGTCGACGATCCGCAGCACTACGGCATCCTGGAAGTCGATGGCGCGCGGACCACGGTACCCACTGAGCGCGGCGCCTACCAGGAGTTCTACCGGATCCTTGCGGAGAAGATCGCCGACGGCGGGGTGGCCTCCGCCCTGCCGCTCCCCGTGGATCCGGCCGGACCGGTGGAGGTACTCAAGCTGATTGAGCAGGCCAGGGCGCTGGCCTGAAGTTTTTTGTATCGGGCGTAACCTCGCCGGGACCGCCAGCGATGTAAGGGGAGTGTGGACAACGTCCGCGCTGATCATCCAGTAGCGACAAAACCGCTGCCGGAGTAGTCCTGAAAACGTTTGTCGGAGGTCTCATGTCCTTGTTCACTGTCCTTGCCACCAGCAAAATCGCCGCCGGCGCCCTTGCCGCCGGAGCTGTAGCGGTTGGCGGAACCGGCGTCGCAGCCTTCAACGGAGCACTCCCCAATGATTTGCAGAAGAGCGCCCACGAGCTGCTCGGCGCCCCGGCCCCGGTAGCGTCCAAAGCAGCCGAGTCCGCACTGTCCAAGACGGCTGGCGCGTCCCAGATGGCGACGTCCAAGGCCACGGACGCCGTGGCCGACGCGAAGTCCAAGGCCACGGACGCTGTCGACGACGCAAAGTCGAAGGCCACCGCAGCAGCCGCTTCTGCCAAGGCCACCTCGCCTGAGGCGTTCGGCCTCTGCACCGCTCTCCTCAACGGTGGCCTGAAGGGCGACGCCAAGGTGCCCGGTTACTCCTCGCTGGTTGTTGCCGCTGGCGGCGAAGCCAACGTCAACGCACACTGCGCAACCGTGGTGACCGAAGGCAAGGCCGTCGGCCTGAAGGCTGACGGGTCCGCTTCCGCCAACGCCAACGCCAACGCTGACGGAACCGCCGCACTGCCCGCTACGCCTGCTGTGCCGGCTGTCCCCGCTACGCCTGCCGTGCCGTCCGTCCCGGCTGTCCCCACTGTTCCGGCCGTCCCTTCCCAGGTGCCGACCGTACCTGTGCACGTGCCGTCCGATTCCGTCACCCCGTAACAAGGCGGCTAGGCTTGAACGGCGGGGCTCCTTGGCGAAGTGACAAGGAGCCCCGCGCCGCAACAAGATGCAACAAACGGCAGCAGTGATCATCTCCCAGGCCAGGAATGACCACCGCGCTGCGTGGGATGGAGGGGTCGCGGGTGCTTGACCCTGTGGCTGATGAATATTTGCAGGCGGAAGAGCAGGATCCCGCCCTGC
This sequence comes from Arthrobacter bambusae, assembly GCF_030812595.1. Lineage (GTDB taxonomy): Bacteria > Actinomycetota > Actinomycetes > Actinomycetales > Micrococcaceae > Arthrobacter > Arthrobacter bambusae_B. Next base: position 76,916 of record NZ_JAUSSZ010000003.1, on the reverse strand, counting down.
TCTTCACAGCTGCCTACAACGAGTTCTCCGGACCGGTATTTGGATACCTACGCGCCCGCGGCGTAGACGATCCGGAAGCAGTGACCCAGGACGTGTTCCTGGCTCTCTATCCCAAACTGGAATCCCTCCGCGGAGGTCTCCAGGGGGCCAAGAGCCTCCTCTTCTCCATAGCGCACGCCCGAATGGTGGACCACTACCGCAAGCGGGAGCGCACACCTGATTCCGCGCCCTACGAATCCGACCTGGATTCTCGACGCACGCCTTCAGCCGAGGAGCAGGCATTCGGGCATGGGGAAGGCCTGGGCGTAACCGAGTTACTGGCCGACCTCAACCCCGACTACCGGGAGGTCCTGGCACTACGGGTCGTGGCGGACCTGTCAGTGGAAGAAACAGCGGACATCATGGGCAAGTCCCAAGGGGCCGTGAAGCAATTGCAGCGCAGGGCATTGAGTGCACTGAGAGAACGTGCACTACTAAGGAATGGCACATCATGAGCGAAAAATCCGCATCCCGCGGAGAGCAGGGCATTGACCGTCTGCTTGCTGAGGCCGGCCTCGACGAAGCGTACGAGATCCGGGCCGAGCTGCTGGAGCTGCGCGCCCTCGCGGGCACCCGGCCGCAGCCATCGGCGGCTGTGCAGGCCTTGATGGCGCCCGCCCGCGTGGCGATGGCGCCCACGGTCGAAACGGACACGGCCGAAAGCCCTGCCGAGCCTTTCGATGAACTGGCCGCCCGCCGTCGTCGTAAGCGCCGTGCAGGCATTGCCACCCTCGCGGTGGCAGCGTCACTTGCCGCCGGGGCCACAGCAGCAGCAGCGTCCAACGGCGGCATCCCCGGCACGATCGAGCACTTGGGTGCCGCGGTGGGATCCGTCGTCTCAAAGTTTGCCCCCGGATCCGGTGGGAACGCGCCGCAGCAGCAGGGAACACTCCCGACGCCGGACCGGCTCCCGAGCCACGACGCCGGCCTGCCGGTACAACCGACGCCGGCCCATACCAGCCCTGACGCAGCGGTTAACGGCGAGCCGTCCACGCCGCGGGCGACTCCTGGTCCCGATAGTGCCGGTTCGCAGGCGGACCCGAGCAAGGGATTGCCGGACATCGCCAAAGGCAAGCCTGCGCCTGTCACCATCCCGACGCCGACGATCCCAAGCCCCGGAATCACCTTGCCGCAGTCGGTCCCGTCAGATCTGCTCCCGGGCAGCCCGGTCAAGCCTTAATCAGACGCCCTCGCGGAGAAGAGGTGACCGGGCGTCGCCAAGAACGCCGGTATAGGTGACCGGGCGTCGGAGGAGACGACGACGGCGGGGTGCCGCTTCCTGTGGAAGCCGCACCCCGCCGTCGAGCTCGTCTAAGCCGTTACGCTGAGACCAGGTTGTGCCAGTCGGCAACGAGGGGCAGGTTGTGCGCCTCGGATACCGAGCGGTGGGTGACCTTGCCTGCCGCGATGTTGAGGCCGGCGGCGAGGGCCGGGTCGCGGTCGAATGCGGCCTTGACGCCCAGGTTGGCCAGCGAAACCGCGTAGCGCAGCGTGACGTTGGTCAGTGCGTAGGTGGAGGTGTTCGGAACGGCGCCCGGCATGTTGGCGACGCAGTAGAAGATCGTGTCGTGGACCTTGTACGTGGGTTCCTGGTGCGTGGTCGGGTGCGTGTCCTCGAAGCAGCCACCCTGGTCCACGGCGATGTCCACCAGCACGGATCCGGGCTTCATGCGGGACACGAGTTCGTTGGTGACCAGTTTGGGAGCCTTGGCGCCCGGGATCAGCACGGACCCGATGACGAGGTCGGCGTCGACCACGGACTTCTCGATCTCGTACGCGTTCGAAGCGACCGTCTTCAGGCGGCCCTGGTAGAGGGCATCGAGTTCGCGGAGGCGGTTGATGTTGATGTCCATGATGGTGACATCGGCGCCCAGGCCCAGGGCCATGGCGGCGGCGTTGGTGCCGGCAACACCGGCGCCGAGGACAACTACCTTCGCGGGGCGGACACCCGGGACGCCGCCCAGCAGCACGCCCTTGCCGCCGGCAGGAGCCATCAGTGAGGAAGCGCCGACGACGACCGACAGGCGGCCGGCAACCTCGGACATCGGGGCCAAGAGGGGCAGGGCGCGGCCATCCTGGACGGTTTCGTAGGCGATTGCCGTGACGCCGGAGTTGATGAGTTCCTGGGTCAGCTCGGGTTCGGCGGCCAGGTGCAGGTAGGTAAAGAGGATCAGGCCCTGGCGGAAACGGTGGTATTCGGCCTTGATGGGTTCCTTGACCTTCATGACCATGTCGGCGCGTGCCCAGACGTCGTCGGCTTCGGCCACGATCTCCGCGCCGGCGACTGCGTATTCCTCATCGGTGATGCCGGAGCCCAGGCCTGCGCCGCGCTCCACCAGTACGGTGTGGCCGTGGGTGCGGAACTCGTGAACGCCCGCGGCTGTGATGGCGACGCGGAATTCGTTGTTCTTGATCTCTTTAGGGACACCGATGATCATTTAGGGCTCCATGTTCGAAAGGCCTCAGCGGCCTTTTTCTCTGCGGTGGACTGTGATTCCAGAATAAATCCGCTGTGAGCCAGGCGACAGGAAAGGCGATCACGGCCGTCATGGGGTTCCGCGAAATTCCGGGGTTTTTGCCGTCCCTCGCTCGACATTTGTCGATACTGAGGGCGGCAGGTGTCGCCTGATGTTCGTGAGGCAAAGTAGTGTTTTCTCCATGCAGCAGGACGTGGAGAAAATCGTCGAGGACGTCGCACTAAAGCTTGGCCGCGGGCTCTCCCTGGAAGACCTCGACGGCGTGCTGCTCGCCTACAGTTCCAACCAGTCCCACGCCGACCGTGTGCGCGTGAATTTCCTCTTGAGCAAACGGGTTCCTGTGGATGTCAGTGCATGGCAGCTCTCGCACGGGATTGCCACCGCGGTGCGTCCCGTCGTCGTGCCCGCCAACGAGGAACTCGGGATGGTGGGACGCGTCTGCGTCCCGTTGCTGGTGCGCGGATTCCGCGTCGGATACCTCTGGGTCCAGCAGGACCTTGACGAGCAGACGGCGACGGCGATCCTCGCCGAGTTGCCGGCCGTCCGGGACGAGCTGGACCTCCTCGCGGGATTGCTGCTCGATTCCAATACTGCCGAGTCGGAGTTCCGGCGCCGCCGCGAGCAGGAGTTCCTCGCTGCATGCCAGGGCGAGTCCAACGCCGTGGCCGCCGTCGCGGGATGGAAGGAGATCCAGGGCCGGGGACCCTGGCAGCTGGTTACCGTGCTCGACGCAGAGGACAGTGGCGGGGTCTCGGATCCGATCGCGGCAACACTGACGCACCGTTCCGCCGCGCTGCAGGCCACCATCGGGGTCGATTCCGTGCTTTTCAGCGCCGGCACCGAGACCCACTCGGTCCTGTTATTCCGGGAAACCGGCGGCAGGGCAGAACATGCCCAAGTCCTGGTCCATTATCAGCTGGAACTCGCCAAGCGCGCAGGCCGGAAGGTGGACCGCGTCATTCTGGGCATCAGCGAGCCGTTTTCAGTCATCCGCCAACTTGGCCGGGCGTACCGGCAATCGAAGATCGCCGCCCAGGCCGCTGCCGTCGATCCTCCGCTCGGCGAGCTCGTAGACAGTCGCTCCGCGGGAATCTACCAGTTGTTCGAACGGCTTCAGGCGCCCGGCGGCTGGGACGATTCAGGCTCGGTGCATTTCCAAGCGATCGAGGACGCGGACCGCAACGGCGAGCTGCTTCCCGTGCTTGAGCTGCTCTACGACAGTGACGGCTCCGTGCAGGACGTGGCTGCGAAGCTCCACTTGCACCGGAGCAGCATCTACAACCGGCTGGCCAGGGTCCGCCAGCTCATCGGGGCAGATCCGCTGAATGGCGCCACCCGGCTCGAACTCCATGCAACCCTCAAAGCCCGCCGCTGGGCCGGACGCCCGCGGATTTGACGGCGCAGGCAACGGAGGCTGCCCGGGCCTGATTGGTGACGCTGGCCTACCTGTTGAACTGCCTCAGCTGAATACTGCAGCGCCACCGGTCCGGGCGGTGTTGAATCGTCTGCGTCCGGGTATGCCGGCAGCAGCGCCCGTGCCACTCGACCGCGAATGTTCGATGCTCTCCCATCCTCACTGCAAGGCCTTGGTTGCTGTGTCCAAGACCGATCCCAGATCAACTCCGGGTTGGGTGGGTTGCGGTGTAGGGGAGGGGTTGGCCGGGGTCCGCGGCTTCCAGGAACCGGTGGGCGCGGGCGTCGGAGACGCCGGCCCCGTGGGATCCGGAGCCGGGTCCGAAGTCGCCGGCCCGGTCGGAACAGGGCTGGGAGCCGGAGCAGGTTGTGCCGGCACCGGAATGGAAGGAACAGGCGCCGGAGTGAGGCTCGGGGGCAGTGCTGACGGGATTGCGGCCGGAACCCGGACGGAGATCGAGGGGGCCGGTGCGCTCGACGGCTGGAGGACGGCGGGTCCTTGCGGCGAAACCTGCGCCGGGTCCGCGCCGGTCTGTCCGGCCTTCGCGCTGGGGGCAGCTGCCGAGGGCGAAGCTGCGGGGCTGGGGGAAATGCTTGCCGTCATGGAGGAAGCGCCGGACGGCGTGGCGCCCTGGTTGTCCGCGCTGCTGGTGTCTTGGGCGCGGGATTCCTGGCCAAAGAAGGGCAACTCAAGCGCGTGGCCAAGGGAACCGGCGGTCAACAAGATGCCTAGGGCTCCTGCAACCACGGCCATGCGGTTGCTCATCGTCTTGATGCTGGCGGCCTTCTTGAGGACGGTGTGCGGTTCACGGCTGAACGAGGAACCCGCAGAGGACGCTGGACCCACGGCGGTGGGAGGTGCGGGTATCGCGGGAGCCACTGTTGCAGGGGCCTCTGTTGCAGGAGCCACTGTCGGAATGGCCGCGGTTTCGCTGGCTTGGGAAGCTCGCTTCTGTTCGGCAGCGCGTTCGGCAGCTCGTGCGGCCGCCCGCGTGGTGGGCGCCGCCGTCGCCGGGGTTGCCGTGGCGGAAGGGGCCGCCGTCGTGGGCTCCGCCGTCGAACTCAAGGACTCAGTTGCCGGTACAGCGATAAACGTTCCGCCGTCTTTGGCGCGACGACGTCCGGTTGGTTTGGTACCCTCGCGCGCCACTTGGGCACGGCGAGGCCGATCCATGGTTGGGGACATGGTGATTGCCTCTCAACGCCTTCGAGGTTAGCTGTCGGGTTCGGACGAGGCCGTCCGGCCGCACAAGGCGGCTTCACCCCAAGGGCCTGTGGAAAAGGAGGCCCGGAGACTCTGGGTCCCCCGTCTCTGCCGCGGATCTAGCGGATTCCGGGTTGCGGCAGAGCTCGGCGTCAACTCGGAAGCGGCCCGGCTGGGGACTGGGTCGCCCCTCGACGTTACAACAGCGGTCGTCTAAAGTCACATTTGAATAACGGGCGCTAGCTTCGAGGTGTCATCTGTTGGTAGAACCGGTCCTATGGACCTGCCAGTGATGCCTCCGATCACGCCCATGCTCTCCAAAGCTGTTCCGACAATTCCCGATGTGGGGCATTTCGAGCCCAAATGGGACGGGTTCAGGACGATCGTTTTCAAAGATGGAGACGAGATCATCCTCGGCAGCCGCAACGAACGGCCCATGACCCGGTATTTTCCCGAACTCGTGGACGCATTAAGGAAGAACCTTCCGGAAAAGTGCGTGATCGACGGGGAGATCGTCCTTATTGCGGAGAACCGGCTGGACTTCGAAGGACTCCAGCAGCGGATACACCCCGCTGACAGCCGGGTGCGGATGCTCGCTGAGCAGAGTCCGGCATCGTTGATCGCTTTCGACATCCTCGCGTTGGGGCAGGACAACCTGATGGACCGGCCCTTCGCGGAACGGCGCGCAACGCTCGAGGATGCGCTTGAAGCGGCGTCGGATCCGGTCTTCATCACTCCGGCTGTGACGGACCTCGGCAAGGCGCAGGATTGGTTCGCCCTTCTCGAAGGCGCGGGGCTCGATGGCGTCGTTTCGAAGCCCCTCGATGGCCTTTATCAGCCCGGCAAGCGAACTATGTTCAAGACCAAGCACGAACGCACCGCAGACTGCGTCGTGGCAGGTTTCCGCTGGCACAAAACCGCCAAGGTTATCGGGTCGCTGCTGCTCGGGCTGTACGACGGTGCAGGGCGCCTGCAACACGTGGGCGTCGTGGCGTCGTTTCCGATGGCGCGCCGCGAGAGCTTGGTGGCTGAACTTGAGCCCTACCGCGCCGAGCTGAGCGAGCATCCGTGGGGCAGTTGGGCCGATCCCGCCGGGGCAGGTTCCAGGATGCCGGGCGCAGTGAGCCGTTGGAGCGGCGGAAAGGACCTGTCTTTTGAGCCGCTGCGTCCCGAACTCGTGATCGAGGTGGCCTACGACTACATGGAAGGCGATCGGTTCCGGCACACCACCCAGTTCAGGCGTTGGCGGCCGGACCGGGATCCGGAAAGCTGCACATACGCCCAACTGGAAGAGCCGGCCGATTACGACCTTGGGGAGATTCTGCCACTGGAGTAATGGGGACTATTCCTCGTGCCCTTGGTCCATGCTCATCTGGTCCTCTGCGGGCGGCGTTTCGCCCTGGGGCACCCCGCCGCCGGGCTCGAGGCCGGTAATCGTGCCCTCCAGCGGGTCCGGGTTTGCCGATGCTCCGGGATCCTTCGCCTTATCCTCCTCCGGTGTGTCCACCGGTTCGTCAGTGTCGGGCGCTCCGAACGTTCGAGGATCGTCTTCAGGGTCGTAGCTCGTCATGGCATTCCCTTTCTAAGCACACTTAGTATTGGGTCGTCCGGCCAGCCTAGTCCGCGCCCGCGGACCCGATCAAGGGCGGGGCCGCGGGCTCATCCGTACCGCTTGTCTCGCCCGTCCGCTTTTGTGTCTCCAGCCACGCCATGATGTCCGCGAGCCTGATGCGCCGGTGTGTGCCACGGTATTCCACCGGGATTTCGCCGCGGTCGGTCATGTTCCGCAGGTAGGTGTGTGAGATTCCGGCGAGTTCGGCCGCCTGCGACGTCGTGAGCATTTCCTCGACGCTGCTCACGGTCACCGATTCTCCTCGGCCCAGCCTGCCAAGGAGGTCGACGACGGCGTCCCTCGCCTCATCCGGCAGGCGGTGGACCGTGCCGTCTACGAAAACGGTGATGTCGTTGCTGCCCTGAAGTGAGCGCGCCAAATTTCGGGCATCGTCCGAGGGCAAGCCGGGCGTCACGCGGGGAGCTATCAATGCCATGGCAGAAGCCTAGCCTTGCTCAAGGCTGTGCGGTTACGCCGTCGTGTAGATTCACGCCTATGGTCAACTACCCCGCCAATGCGGATCCAGGCCCCGCCGTGGCTGCTGCAATCGAGCTGCTGGTGCGGCAAGGCTACGATGCAACGTCCGTGGACGACCTCGCCGATGCCGCCGGTATTAGCCGGAGCACGTTTTTCCGCAAATTCGGTTCCAAAGAGGACATTGTTTTCGCCGATCACGACCGTATCCTTACCCGGGTCCAAGAGTCCCTTGCAGGCGCGACGGCGGATCCGTTACGTGCGGTTGTGGATGCGGCGCTTTTGGTCTTTGGCCACCATGTGGGCAACCGGACAACTTCGCTGGCCCGCTACGAACTTCTGCACCAGGTACCCGCCCTTCGCGACCGAGAACTGGTGATGACACACCGATATGAGCGGGCCTTTCGGAACCATCTCCTTTCCGCGCTGCCCGGGGGCCAAAGCCGGGAGGTCACTGCCGTGGCCTTCGCTGCATCGGTTGTTGCGGTGCACAACAGCGTCCTGCGCCAATGGCTTCGGGCAATCGCGGCGGCCGAACGCATCGAAGGTCCCGAACGCATCGAGCGTGATGCGCGCGAAGCCGAGGCCCAAGAGCTGGCCGCCCGGCTCAGGGGTGAATTGGGCGCTCTGGCCAACGCTTTCGCGACTGTTTCAGCGGCCGCCGCGGCGAGTAGTGAGGCGGCCGGTGCGCCTCGTCCGGAACATAATCGTCCCGCCGTCGTGGTTGCCGTCCTGGATCCGGCAGCGGGCACCGAGCAGATTCTTCAGGCGGTCCGAGACGCCCTGGCTTAGCCGTCTCCGCGGCGCGTCAGATTTTGCTGGATCATTCGCGTGTCCAACCTCGAAAGCCGCTTGTTTTCGGGGCCGGTCCGCGAGCAGGGCGGGATGATCCAGCAGAATGTATCTTTGAAATTGAGTTCCTTGACATGAAACTGAGTGTCAGCGCATGCTGGGAGTCGCAGATCGCACAACCCAAAGCGAGGATTCCCATGACGACGACGTCCGACAGCACCTCCGAAGAACTGGACGCGGTTTTTCCCACCGGCACGGTGGAGCCCGAATACGTCCTGGACAAAGCCCTTGACCCCGATCCGGCCTCAGTTTTCAAGGACGTCAGCGGCGAAGACCGCGCCTACTGGAACCGTGCGCGGACCTTTGTCCAGGACGAAGTGCTTCCGGTCATCGCGGGGTACTGGGAGCGCGCGGAGTATCCGCTGCAGCTGGTGAAGCGCCTGGGTGAACTCGACCTGCTGCGCGACGGAATCAACATCGACGGGTTCCCTGCGATGAGCAAAACCGCTGCGGGACTTGTGACCATGGAACTAAGCCGCGGGGACGGGTCCATCGGTACGGTGGTTGCGGTCCAGGGCGGTTTGGCGTTGCGGTCCGTGGCCGAATGCGGTTCCCCGGAGCAGCAGGCGCGCTGGCTTCCCGCCCTCTCCCGAGCCGAGGAATACGGCGCCTTCGCCTTGACCGAGCCGGCGCACGGCTCCGATTCGGTAGGACTCGAGACGACTGCGACCGCCGTCGAGGGTGGTTACGTGCTCAACGGTGAAAAGAAATGGATCGGCAACGGCTCGATCGGCGGCCTGACAGTCGTCTGGGCTCGCGGCGACGACGGGCAGGTTCACGGATACCTTGTCCCGCAGGATTCGCCCGGATACTCCGCCACGACCATCGAAGGCAAGCTTTCACTCCGGGCCATCTGGCAGGCCCATATCCGCCTCGAGGATGTCTTCGTCCCGGCCGAAAACGTGCTCCCGGGTGCCCGGAGCTTCAAGGACACGGCCCGGGTGCTCCTGGCGACCAGGCTGGGAGTGGCCTGGTCCGCCGTCGGGCATGCCACCGCCTGCTATGAAGCTGCGGTCCAGTACGCCGCGCAGCGCCGGCAGTTCGGCCGCCCGCTTGCTGCTTCGCAGATTGTGCAGGAGCGCCTTGCCCGCATGCACTCCGAGCTCGCCACCATGCAACTCATGGTCATGCAGATGACCAAGCTGGACGAGGAGGGCGTGCTCACTCCAGCGCAGGCGGCCCTTGCGAAGTTCACGTGCACCCGCACTGCCCGCAGCATCGCCTCGAATGCACGCGACCTGCTCGGGGGCAACGGAATCTTGTTGGCCAACCGCGTGGCCCGGCACTTCGCCGACATAGAGGGCATCCATACGTACGAAGGAACCGAGACCGTCCAAGCGTTGATTATCGGACGCTCGATTACGGGTGTCTCAGCCTTCGCCTGAGCGAGCCTCGGGCTGGAGACGGCACTTACTCGGCGTCGAGGTCCGTTTCCAGCAGCGTCACCAAGGAATCCAGGGCAGCGTCGGCGCCGTCGCCCTCGGCCCGAAGCACGACGACGTCGCCCTTAGCCGCACCGAGTGTCATGAGCGAAAGGATGCTGGCGGCGTCGAGCGCGTCATCGGTGGGCGAACCGGCCATCGCGATGGTCACTTCAACCGGGGATTCCCCCGCGGCTTCAGCAAAAATCGCCGCCGGGCGGGCGTGCAGTCCGGAGCGGCTGGCGATGGTGGCGGTGCGTTCGGGCATGGTTTCTCCTTGTGTTCATGTAACTCGGTACTGCGGGGCCGACTACCGGCAGGCTCAGAGTCCGAGTTCCTCGAGGATCGGCAGTTTGGCGCGGACCCAGGCCTTGGCGTCAAGCGCGTCGGGGGCGCTGAGGGCAAGCCGGGCCAGCTCTTGCGCCTCTTCCAACGTCACCGTCTTGAGCACGGTTCCGACGGCGGCCAGCGAGCGGGCGGTCATGGACAGCGTGGATACGCCCAGGCCAACGAGCACGACGGCGAGGGCGGGGTCCGCGGCAGCCTCACCGCAGACGCCAACGGGTTTGCCGTTGCCCTCCTCGGCCGAGCCCGCCACCGTCAGTTGCACGAGGCGCAGGACGGCGGGCTGCCACGGCGTGTTGAGTTCGGCGAGGGGGCCGAGTTGCCGGTCGGCGGCCATGGCGTACTGGGTGAGGTCGTTGGTTCCGAGGGAAGCGAAGCCCACGTGTCGCAGGACCGACGCCGAGGTCAGGGCCGCCGAGGGAACTTCCACCATCACGCCGGGAGTCTTGATTCCGGCGGCATCGCACATCGACGCGAAGCGGGCAGCCTCGGCCGCCGTCGAAATCATGGGTGCCATGACCCAGACCTCAGCTTCTGTTTCGTCGGCGGCTATGGCGATGGCCTCAAGCTGGCGTTCCAAAACTCCTGGTGTGGTGAAGTCGGTGCGGTAGCCGCGCACACCGAGGGCCGGGTTGGGTTCGGTGGCGTCAGTGAGGAAGGGAAGAGGCTTGTCAGCGCCGGCGTCGAGGGTCCGGAGCACCACTTTCTTGCCCGGGAAGGCGTCGAACACGCCCCTGTACGCGGCGGCCTGTTCAATGACGGTCGGTTCGGTGTCGCGCTCCAGGAAGCAGAATTCGGTGCGGAAAAGGCCCACGCCCTGAGCGCCCAGGGCAGCGGCTGCTGCGGCGTCCTTGGCGCCGCCGACGTTGGCGAGGAGAGGCACCAAGTGGCCATCCGCCGTCGTGCCGTTTCCATCAAAAACCGACAGGGTCGCGGCATTTTCTACCCATGCGAGGGCGGCCGCGCGCTGTTCTTCGGTGGGTTCGAGGGAGAGTGAGCCGGCAGCGCCATCGACGAAGACTTCGGTGCCGTCAGGAATCTCGTCAACTCCGCGGGCCGCGACAACAGCGGGCAGGCCCAGCGAGCGAGCGATGATCGCCGTATGGGACTGCGGTCCGCCGCCCGAGGTGACCAGTGCCGTCACGATCGCGGGGTCTAGCGTTGCGGTGTCGGCGGGAGCGAGGTCCTCGGCTACCAGGATGAACGGAGAGTCCGACGCCGGGATGCCCGGGGCGGGGACGCCGCGAAGTTCGGCGACGATCCTCGCGCGGACGTCGAGGACGTCTGTTGCGCGCTCGGCCATGTATCCGCCCAGGTTGTGGAGCATTTCGGACACGGAGGCGCCGGCTTCCCAGATGGCGCGTTCGGCGGAGCTGCCGTTGTTGTTGATGAGCTTGGTGGCCGATTTCAGGAGCATGGTGTCCTTGGCCATGAGCGCGGTGGCTTCCAGCACGGCTTTGCCGTCTCCGCTGGCCTTGTCCGCACGGGCTTTGAGTTCGTCGTGGACCGATTGGGCCGCCGCCTTCAGGCCTGCGACGGCCTCCTCCGCCGTGGTGGAAGCGGCAAGTTGCTCGCCCGACGGCGGCTCGCTGACTGGTTTGGGCATCTGACGGATAGTGCCAATGACTCGGCCCGGGCTGACGCCTACTCCTTGGAAATTCTGCACTGAAATCCTCTGTTCCTGCTCTCGGATCGGACCCACCGGCTGCGGCGCCTCGAGGTCCGAAAAAATCTCCTGTGACTCACTTCATATAGCGTTGCTATAGGTGCTAGGGTAGCGGCTATGAGTTTCGATGACCAGCTTCCGCCAAAAACTCGGCTGCTTCGCGCAGCTGCCGAGTTGCTGGCGAATTCGGACGGGTCACCGGTCTCTACGCGCCAAATCACCAAACTCGCCGGTGTAACGGCACCCACGCTCTACCACCACTTTGGGGACAAGGAGGGGCTTTTCGACGCCGTCGTTTCAGCCGGCTTCGAGGAGTACGTGGCGGGGGAGCGGGACTTCGCACCTTCAGGCGAACCCCTGGAGGACGTCCGTCGGATGTGGGACAACCACGTGAAGTTCGGGCTCACCCAACCGCACCTATATCTCGTGATGTTCGGCAACATCCGTCCCGAGAGCAGACCGTCCATCGTGGCTGATGCCGAGTCGCTCTTGGAGGAAATGCTGAGCAAGGCTGCAATTGCCGGGCAGATCAACGTACCGCCGCGTGAGGCTGCGAGGAGCATCCTCGCAGCCAACGTTGGAGTTACGCTCATGCTCATTGCCGACCCCTTGGAAGACCGGAACATCGAGCTTTCGACCATGACCCGGGATTCCATGATTTTCGCCGTGTCCACGGATGCAACCCGTGGCGCCGCATCAGACGACTCCGGTAAGTCGTCGGTTGTTGTTGCGGCAATCGCGCTGAATGCGGCCCTCCAAGCCTCGCATTCAGACCAGCTATCCAGTTCGGAACTGAAGCTTTTCCTTGAATGGCTTCACCGAATCTCCAGCAGCAGCTCCTAGAGCTGTGCCTCTTGGGTAAATACCGCTTGAGGTATATATCGACTGATCCCGCACTGATGCGGGACTCACGTTAGGAATTCACACAATGGCAACAGCGTCAGTTGCGAAACAGCGCACCAGCGTGCGCGTTGGTGTCCAAAAGTTCGGAACGTTCCTCTCAGGCATGATCATGCCCAACATCGGGGCCTTTATTGCATGGGGCATCATCACCGCCCTGTTCATCAAGACCGGTTGGCTGCCCGTCCCCGTGCTCGGGGGCTTCGGCAACGACGCTGCGGGCACGCCTAACGTGGGCCTCGTCGGCCCCATGATCACCTACCTGCTGCCGCTCCTGATCGCCTACACCGGTGGCCGGAACGTGTATGGTGCGCGGGGTGGCGTCGTCGGGGCGATCGGTACCATGGGCGTGATTGTCGGTGCCGGCATTCCGATGTTCATCGGCGCCATGATCATGGGCCCCCTCGGTGGCTGGACCATGAAGAAGATCGACTCCATCTGGGAGGGCAAGATCCGCGCGGGCTTCGAAATGCTGGTGAACAACTTCTCCGCTGGCATTTGGGGCGCCATTTTGGCCCTGTTCGGATTCTTCGGCATTTCGCCAGTGGTGCAGTCCTTCAGCACGGCTGCAGGCAACTTCGTCCAGTTCCTGGTGCACAACGGGCTCCTTCCGCTCACCAGCATTTTCATCGAACCCGCGAAGGTTCTGTTCCTGAACAACGCCATCAACCACGGCGTACTGACCCCGCTCGGCATCCAGCAATCGCTGGAGCAGGGCAAGTCGATCCTGTTCCTGCTTGAAGCCAACCCCGGTCCGGGTGCCGGACTTCTCCTCGCTTACATGTTCTTCGGACGCGGGGCGGCGAAGGCGTCGGCGCCGGGCGCTTTCATCATCCAGTTCCTCGGCGGGATCCACGAGATCTACTTCCCGTATGTCCTCATGCGTCCGCTGTTGATCCTCGGGACCATGGCTGGTGGCATGACGGGCATCGCGACCCTTGCAATCACCAACTCCGGCCTCGTGGCTCCCGCAGCCCCGGGATCCATCTTCGCCGTCATTGCCCAGACATCCCGCGACAGCTATGTGGGCGTTATCCTGTCGGTCATCCTGGCGGCGACGGTCTCGTTCCTCGTCTCGTCATTGATTCTGCGGACCACGCACCACAGCGACGAGGTCGACCTTAGCGAAGCCACCTCCAAGATGGAGGAAATGAAGGGCAAGAAGAGCTCCGTAGCTTCGGCCCTGGTGGGCTCAGGCGGCACTGCCGTCCTGACCAAGCCCATCCAGAACATCGTGTTCGCATGCGACGCCGGAATGGGCTCCAGTGCCATGGGCGCCACGGTCTTGCGCAACAAGATCAAGGCGGCCGGCTTCCCCCAGGTGAAGGTGACCAACGCGTCCATCGCCAACCTGAGCGACACGTACGACGTCGTGGTTACACACCAGGACCTGACAGAACGCGCCCGGCCGGTCACCTCCAGCGCGGTGCACGTCTCCGTTGACAACTTCATGAACAGCCCGCGCTATGACGAAATCGTCGACCTCGTGAAGAGCAGCAACGAAGGTCCCGGTGAAGGCACGACGGCGGCCGGTGCGGTAGACGCTTCCGCCGCAGCCGCCGCTTCCGGTACCGCAGCGGGTTCCGCCGTCGGGCAGTCCACCGCGCCTACCGCCGCCGGGGGCAAGGAAGTCCTGCTCCCCGAAAGCGTGATCCTCAGCGGCACGGCAACCGACCGCGACTCCGCCATCGATGAGGCCGGAAAGCTCCTGCTGGACCGCGGTTCCGTGGACATGGGCTACATCCACGCCATGCATGAGCGCGAGGAATCCGTGTCCACCTACATGGGCAGCTTCCTGGCCATCCCGCACGGAACCAACGCTGCCAAGGACCACATCCGGCACTCCGCTGTATCGATCGTCCGCTACCCCCAGGGCATCGACTGGGGCGGCAAGCAGGTCAAGTTCGTCGTCGGCGTCGCCGGCATCAACAACGAGCATCTCCACATCCTGTCCTCCATCGCGAAGATCTTCACGGACAAGGCGCAGGTAGCCAAGCTTGAGCAAGCAACCTCGGTGGAGGAAGTGTTGGATATGTTCGGAAAGGTCAACGCATAGTGAAGGCAGTCCATTTCGGGGCAGGGAACATCGGACGGGGATTCGTCGGCCTGCTGCTGCACGAGGCCGGATATGAGGTGGTCTTCGCCGATGTCGCGGATGCCTTGATCAGCCAGCTCGCCGCAGCGTCCTCCTACGAGGTCCACGAGGTCGGCGAAAACGCGGCGGTCAAGACCGTGTCCGGTTTCCGGGCCCTGAATTCGGGCACCGAAGAGGCCGCCGTCGTCGAGGAAATCGCGACGGCGGACCTCGTCACCACGGCGGTGGGGCCGCACATCCTCAAGTTCGTGGCACCGGTGATCGCGCGAGGCATCGCCGAACGCTCACCGTCGTTGGCTCCGCTCCAGGTCATGGCCTGCGAGAACGCGATCAACGCCACGGACCTCCTGCGATCCGAAGTGGAAGCCGCTTGGGACGGTGCCTCGGATGACCTTTCCTCTGCCGCTGTGTTTGCGAATACCGCGGTGGACAGGATTGTCCCCAACCAGGCGCCGGGCCAAGGCCTGGACGTCACCGTGGAGACCTTTTACGAGTGGGTCATCGACCGCACGCCGTTCGCGGGGAACGCGCCGGTGATCCCGGGCGCGACCTTCGTGGACGAGCTGGGTCCGTATATCGAACGGAAGCTGTTCACGGTCAACACCGGACACGCCTCCGCGGCGTATTTCGGCTATGCCGCCGGCTTGGAGAAGATCTCCGATGCGATGGCTGACCCCTCGGTTGCGGCCCGGGTGCGCGCGGTGCTGGAGGAAACCAAGCAGCTTCTCGTCGCCAAGCACGACTTCGACGAAGCTGAGCAGGAAGCATACGTGCAGAAGATCCTGTCCCGCTTCACCAATCCGTACCTGCCGGACACGGTGAACCGGGTAGGCCGTGCTCCGCTCCGGAAGTTAGGCCGGCATGAACGGTTCATCGGCCCCGCCGCAGAACTGGCCGAGCGTGGAGTCACTCCCGTTGCCTTGCTCGATGCGATGGCCGCCGCCCTTCGCTTCGATGACGGTGCCGACGACGAAGCCGTGGAACTCGCCCGGGTACTCTCCGAGATGGACGCCGCCGGGGCTGTTGAGCGCATCACGGACCTGCCGCCGTCGCACCCCTTGTTCCCGCAGGTGCTGAAGCTGATCGAAGCCCGCCAAGCCGAGGTTTAGTTCTCCGGCTCCAGACGCTCGCTCACTTTTGGGGCACTTTCAGCCGATCCTCGCGCAGATCTGACGGCCAAAACCGAAACCCTTCTTCACATCATGAAGAAGGGTTTCGGTTTTCGCCGCTGTAGCTGAGCGAGCGTCACGTTGCGATAGCCCATAGGTGAGCCGGCGTTTTAGCGGGCGGCGACGTCGACGGCGTTCGTTTCGGTTTCGGCCATGGCTTTCCACTCGGTCACACGGGCCTGGTGCAACGGTGATTTCCGGACCACGGCGTAGGCCGCGGCGAGGACGGCGAACCAGATGGGCGTCACGAGCAGGGCTGTGAGGGTGTCCGGTTGCGTGGTCAGTGCCCAGACCAGGAAACCGAAGAAGGCGAAGACCACCCACACCATCACAATGCCGCCGGGCATCTTGAAGGTCGACGCTTCGTGCAGGTGGGGCCGGCGCTTCCGGAAGACGAGGTAGCTGGCCAGAATGATGGACCAGACGAACATGAAGCAGACCGCGGACACGGTAGTGACCATGTCGAAGGCGGCTCCGATGTCCTTGCCTGCGTAGAGAAGTGCGACGCCGCCAAGTAGCAGCACGCAGGAGAGGAACAGCGCGTTCTGCGGGACCTTCCGGCTGGAAAGGCGGCTGAACAACTTGGGGGCATCGCCGTCGTTCGCCAGGCCAAACACCATGCGCGACGTCGAGTAGATACCGGAGTTGGCCGAGGACATGGCGGAGGTCAGGACCACGAGGTTCACCACGGTGGCCGCGATGCCCAGGCCGGCCAGGGAGAACATGGCGATGAACGGACTGTGCCCGGCCTTGAACTCCGTCCAGGGAATGACCGACATCAGGATGATGAGTGCGCCGACGTAGAACAGCATGACGCGGACCGGGATGGCGTTGATGGCGCGGGGCAGGTTGTGCTCCGGGTTCTTGGTCTCGGCCGCGGCGGTGCCCACCAGTTCGATCCCCACGAAGGCGAAGACGGCGATCTGGAAGCCGGCAACGAAGCCCATGAATTCCTTGGGGAAGAAGCCCCCGTGGCTCCAGAGGTTTGTAAAGCTCGCGGCTCCGGCGTCCGACGTGAATCCGGTGGAGATCATCACGATGCCCACGATGATCAAAGCGGCGATTGCGATGATCTTGATGAGGGCGAACCAGAACTCGGTCTCGCCGAAGGCCTTCACTGTGGGGAGGTTCAGCGCAAGGAGGATGGCGATGGTCGCCAGGCCCGGAATCCAGAGCGGCACCCCTGGCCAGAGCTCAGTGGCGTAGCCTGCGATGGCGATGACATCGGCCACCCCGGTCACTACCCAGCAGAACCAGTAGGTCCAACCGGTGAAGAAGCCCGCCCATGGACCAAGGAGGTCGCCGGCGAAGTCGCTGAAGGACTTGTAGTTCAGGTTGGACAGTAGGAGCTGGCCCATGGCCCGCATGACGAAGAACAGCATGAAGCCGATGATCATGTAAACGAAGATCACGGACGGCCCTGCGACGGAGATCGTTTTTCCGGAGCCCATGAACAGGCCTGTGCCGATGGCGCCGCCGATGGCGAGCAACTGGATGTGGCGGTTGCTCAGTGAGCGAGCCAGGTGCGGCTCGCTGTCCTTGCTCGAGGCAGTGCGTTGCCCCGTTATCGTCTGGTCAGACATTTTTGCATCCTTCGGGTGATTCGCCGCATGGTGACGTGGCTAACAAATCTGCTAGTCCAAACTAACTCGAACCATTCAGGAAATTGTGATTGAACGTTTCAGCCAGAATTCATGAAGGATCTCAAAAGCAGATCGCCGTTCGTTCAAGCTTGATATTTAGGTTGCCTAACTGTTAGGATACCTAAATATGAACACCAACCAAGCCGATGACGCGCTCCTCGCGCTCGCCCAATCCTTCCGGGAAGCCCTGCGCCAGAGTGTCTATGTGATGCGCCGCCTCGATTCCGAGGAGCCGCTCAGCGCGGCACAGCTTGGGGCGCTCAAGATGGCGCTCGACGGCGATGCCCGCGTCGGAGGTATCGCCCGGAACCTTGGGGTCAAGGTCCCCAGCGCTACGGAACAGATCATCAAACTCGAACGCGCGGGCCTCCTCCAGCGCGAAGCCGATCCGGACGACTCCCGTGCCGTTCGCGTCGTGGCAACCCCGGAAGGACGCGTCGCCGTCGAAAACGCCGACCGCCGCCGCAACGAATACATTGCCGGGATCCTTGGAACGCTGAGCCAGGCGGAGCGGGATGCCGTGGCGGCCGCGCTTCCGGTGTTCGACAAGATCAACAACTCATTGCAGAACCAAGCCAGGAATTAGGAGAGCAGTCCATGAAAGGCCAGCTCGCAGACCAACTGCAGCCAGCGGAAGAAACCCTCGAGGCCGAGAAAGCCTCGCTCCTCAAACAGCCGAAAGCTGTGTGGGCCACGGCGATTGCCGCCGTCTTCGCCTTCATGGGAATCGGTCTGGTGGACCCGATCCTGCCCGCCATCGCCAAGAACCTCCAAGCGAGCCCCAGCCAGGTGTCCCTGCTCTTCACGAGCTACTTCCTGATTACCGCCGTCGCGATGCTTGTGACCGGCTTCGTCTCTTCGCGGATCGGCGGCAAAAAGACGCTTATGATCGGCCTCGCGCTGATCGTCGTGTTTGCCTCGCTGTCAGGCATGTCCGGAAGCGTGGGTGAGCTGGTCGGTTTCCGCGCTGGTTGGGGACTTGGCAACGCCCTCTTCGTGGCCACCGCGCTTGCCGTGATTGTCGGCGTCGCGAGCGGCGGAACCGGAACAGCGATCATCCTGTATGAAGCCGCGCTTGGCCTGGGCATTTCGCTCGGCCCGTTGCTCGGCGCGCTCCTCGGCGGCTGGCAGTGGCGCGCCCCGTTCTTCGGCACCGCGGTCCTCATGGCCGTTTCCTTCATCGCGTTGCTTGCCCTGTTGCCCAAGACCCCGACTCCGGCCACGAAGAACCGTTTGCGCGACCCGCTCCTGGCCTTGGGCCACAAGGGCCTTCGCACTACTGCCGCCAGCGCCCTGTTCTACAACTACGGCTTCTTCACGGTCCTGGCCTTCACCCCGTTCATCCTGGGGATGGACGCCTACGGTATAGGCTCCGTGTTTTTCGGTTGGGGCGTGGCCGTGGCCGTGTTCTCGGTCTTCGTGGCACCCGTGCTGCAGCGTCGCTTCGGCACCACTAACGTCCTGGTCGGCACTCTGGCGGCCCTTTTGCTGGACCTCGTGGGGCTGGGACTTGCCGCGGGGCACTCGGTTGCGACCGTCGTCGTACTTGTCGTTGTGGCTGGCGCCCTGCTGGGTATCAACAACACGCTCTACACCGAACTGGCAATGGAAGTCTCCGATTCGCCGCGTCCCGTGGCGTCGGCCGGCTACAACTTCGTGCGGTGGATGGGTGGCGCGCTGGCTCCGTTTGCCGCGGCACAGCTGGGGGAGCACTTCGGCCCGCAGGTTCCGTTCTTCGCCGCCGCCGTTGCCCTCGGGTTGGCGATCCTCGTTGCCGCCGGCGGCCGCCGCTACCTGAAGTCGCACGAACCGCACCTCGTGTAGGAGGGCGAGGCTGGGCCCACGCCGCCAGGGTTCCCTGGCCGTGGGGCCCCACCCGGCGAGGGCCCCGGCCTGAGCTTGCGAAGGCCGGGAGCCGGTGGGGACTTGCGAGGCGAGGGTGGCGGCGGGGATTACTTCGGATCCGTAACCACGAGCTCCGCGGGAATGTGCCCCTTCGGGACGAACAAGGTCTCGGCCTGTTCGAGGGACATGCCGTTGGTTTCGGGCACCTTGAACATGACAAAGAAGAACGACGCCGCCGCGAACAGTGCGTACATGCCGTAAGTCAGCGGCAGCGAACCGGCCGCCATGATCGGGAAGCTCAGGGTGATGGCGAAGTTGGCGATCCACTGGGCCGCGGCGGCCAGGCCGAGCGCGCGGGCCCGGATGCGCGAGGGGAAGATCTCGCCCAGGAGTACCCACACCAATGGTCCCCACGAAGCGCCGAAGCTGACCACAAAAACGTTGGCTGCCACCAGGGCCACCGGACCCCAGGCGCCGGCCAAGGACACGGCGGAACCCGTTCCGGTCGCGGAAGAAAACGCCAGGGCCATGGCACCGAGGGACACCGCCATACCGATGGAACCGGCCAGCAGGATGGGCCGGCGGCCGATGCGGTCCACGAGGGCGATGGCCACGAGCGTGACGAGGATGTTGGTGATCGATGTTCCCACTGAGATGGCCAAGGAGTCTTGCTCGTGGAAACCGACCGCCTTCCACAGGGTGGTGGAGTAGTAGAAGATCACGTTGATGCCCACGAATTGCTGCAACACCGACAGGATGATGCCGATCCACACCACCGGCTGCAGGCCAAATGCCTTGCCGCGGAGCGAGCCCTTCGTGGTGGAGAGTTCGTCTTCCTTGATTGAGTCGCGGATTTCGCGGATGTGGCGTTCGGTGTCGTCGCCGGGCATCAAGGTGTCGAAGATCGTGCGCGCTGTGTCTTCCTTGCCGTTGAGGACAAGGAAGCGCGGAGATTCGGGGAGGCGGAAGGAGATCAGGCCGTATACCGCGGCGGGGACGGCGCACGCGATGAACATCCAGCGCCAGGCCTCAATTCCGAGCCACAACGCGTGGTGGGCGCCGCCTGCGGACGTCGCGAGGAGGGCGTCGGAGAGCAAGGCCGCGAAGATGCCTGTGGTGATCGCCAATTGCTGGAGTGACGCGAGCCTGCCACGGACCTGGCGCGGCGAGATCTCGGAGATGTAGGCCGGAGCGATCACCGATGCGAGGCCGATTCCCAGTCCGCCCACCAGCCGCCAGAAAACCAGGTCCCAGATGCCGAAAGCCAGGCCCGTCCCGATGGAGCTGACCAGGAACAGTGCGGCGCCGAGCTTCATTGCGGGGATGCGGCCGTAACGGTCCGCGACCTTGCCCGCCAGGTAGGCCCCTGCCGCGCAGCCGAGCAACGCGACCGCCACCGCGAAGCCCGTGACGGCCTCGCTCAGCACGAATTCGTCCTTCATCGCATCCACGGCGCCGTTGACCACGGAGGAGTCGAAGCCGAAGAGGAATCCGCCCACCGCCCCGGCAACGGCCAGGCCGATTACTTTGCGTGGGACGCCCGAGCGGGTGTCGGAGCTGGAATCGGACATGGCTCTCCCTTGCGGAAATGTAGTGGATCATGCGGCGCGGTCGTCTTCGGCAGCTTGTTCCGACGGGGACGCCGGTGCAGTCGCGCTACACAGTGTGGCACGCCGCCAGCGTGACTTCCAATCAGCGCGCCAGCCACGCCGCAAGCGTCACGCCACGCAGACTTTTGCGCCGGCGTCGGGCACTCCGCCGCACGAATACCGGAAACGAGAACGGCAGGCAGTCCAAAAGACTGCCTGCCGTGACGCGGTTCGACGAATGAGTGCGCTTAGTGCGCGGAGACGGCTTCTTTCGCAGCAGCCTTCGGGTCCGTGAGTTTCTTGTTCGGCAAAGCGAAGGTGATGAGGAACGCGAGGCCGGTGAGTGCCGCAGCGGTCAGCATCACGGTGTCGATCGACTGAGCGAAGCCTTCAAGGATGGGCCGTGTGAGCACCGGGTTGGCGTGGTGCAGCCAGCTCGTGTCGTTCAGCGAATCGTTCGTGGCGCCGTGCTTGAAGAAGTCGTACAGCTTGGCGTTGGCCGGATCCGCGGCGACCGCAGGATCCTTGAGCACCTTGAGGTAGTCGGCGCTGCCCATGGCGTCCTTCATGCCCGAGGCGATCTTGTCAGCGGCCAGGCTGAAGAGCATGGAGATGAACACCGCGGTTCCCACCGCGCCGCCCATGGAACGGAAGAACGCCGCGGTGGACGTGCCCACACCCATGTCCTTCGACGGGACCGAGACCTGCATGGCCAAAGTGAGCGGCTGCATGCAGAAGCCCAGGCCCATGCCGAAGAACACGGCGATCAGGCCGGGAACCCAAAGTCCGGTGTCCACTCCGAGGGAAAGGCCCATGACGATGGCGGCGGCGGTCAGGATGGCCGTGCCGAGGATCGGGAAGATCCGGAAAACGCCCGACGACGAGATGGTCCGCCCCGCTGTAATGGAACCGAAGAGGATGCCCACGGTGAAAGTGATCATCATGAGGCCGGCTTCGGTGGGGGTCAGGCCCTTGACGAGCTGCAGGTACATCGGGAGCATCGCGATGGCACCGAACATGCCGATACCGATGATGAAGTTCAACAGGGAGGACAAGCCGAAGGTGATGTTCCTGAAGAGCCGCAGGGGGATCAGCGCGTAGTCGCCGGCACGCCGCTCAACCAGCAGGAACGCGACGATGCCAATGAAGCCAAGCGCGTAGCAGATCCACGCGTTGACGGAGGTCCAACCCCAGCTGCGGCCTTGTTCGGCCACGAGCAGCAAAGGAACGATTGCCAGCGTGATGGCTCCTGCGCCCCAGTAGTCGATTTTCTGCTTGACGTGCTTCGCGGGCAGGTGCAGGTAGAGGAACACCACGGCCAGTGCGGCAAGGCCGATGGGCAGGTTGATGAAGAAGACCCAGCGCCAGCCGTCGAAGCCAAGGATGTTCGGGGAGCCGGCGAAAGCGCCGCCGATCACGGGTCCAAGGACCGAGGAAACACCGAACACGGACATGAAGTAGCCCTGGTACTTGGCGCGATCCTTCAGGGCAACGATGTCGCCGATGATGGTCAGTGCAAGGGCCAGCAGTCCGCCGGCGCCCATACCCTGGATGCCGCGGGCGATGGCGAGCTCGGTCATGGAGTGCACCGAGCCGGCGTAGAGCGAGCCGGCGAGGAAGATCAGGATCGCGGCCAGGTACAGCGGGCGGCGGCCGAAGATGTCGCTGAGCTTGCCGTACAGCGGGGTGCTCACCGTGGAGGTGATGAGGTAGGCGGTAGTCGCCCATGCCTGCAGGGACAGGCCGTCGAGGTCGTTGGCGATGGTGTAAATGGACGTGGACACAATGGTCTGGTCCAGCGAGGACAGGAACATGCCGAGCATGAGGCCCACCATGACGGTGAGCGTCTGACGGTGTGTCAGGACCTCTCCGGCGGCCCGCGCAGGCGTGGCGTTGGACATTGCTTCTCCAAGGGTGGATGAAAAGGGGACTAAGCAGGATAGTTGCTTTCAGTAACTATCCTACTGGCTCCTGTATTCCCTGTCTTACCCGATGGAAGAGAAAAATGTCACCGCTCGACGAGAATCCCGTCGGGGTCGCAGTAGATCAGGTTGCCGGGTTCGATGTGCACCCCGTCAATCACCAGCGGGATGTCCACTTCGCCGCGGCCTACTTTGGAGCTTTTCTTGGGATTGCTCCCGAGGGCCTTGACCCCCAAAGGCAGCTTCGCGATCGCCACGCGATCGCGAATGGCCCCATTGATCACGACGCCGGCCCAGCCGTTCGCGACGGCGCTCTCGGCGATCATGTCCCCCATGAGGGCTGTGCGCAGCGAGCCGTAACCGTCCACCACCAGCACGGCGCCTTCGCCGGGTGTTGCCAGAATGGCCTTCACCAAGGCGTTGTCCTCAAAGCATTTGATGGTGCGAACAGGGCCGTTGAAGTGCGAGGCGCCGCCAAGATCCTGGAACTGCAGTGATATCGACTCAACATCCTCGGCGCGCTCGTCGTAGAGATCGGCGGTGTTGACGGGGTTCGCTGGGCTGTTCATCGTTGATCCTCCTCGGTCCGTTGGAGCTACCCTAACCCGTGCGGACTTGCCTCGGCGGGTCCGGACGGGGCAGTTGTCCACATGCGCGCCTTCATGACAGCCGAGCTGGCTCCCTCGGCGCTAGGCTGAATCCATACGACCAGACGCTAGGGGAGCACCTTCATGAGGGAAGTACGGTCATGAGCCTGTCCGAGGTGCCCGGCTCATTGCCTGAAAGGCCGGTGACGGATTCTCCCGGGCCGCAGGCTCCCCTAGGAACACAAGACGGCCCGACGACGGCGCTCGCCGAGCCCGTGGAGCGTGTCCGTGCGCTTTGGGTCACCGGAGTGGTGCTCGTCAATGTGGGCATCAACGCCGCGTTCTTCGGTCCCATCCAGGTTTTGCTGGGACAGCAGGCCATCCACTTTGACGAAGGCCAGAAGGAAGCCATCCTTGCGCTTGTTACCGGGTGCGGCGCCGCGGTGTCGATGGTCGCGAATCCCCTCTTCGGCGCGTTCAGCGACCGTACTACGTCCCGCCTTGGACGACGCGTTCCATGGGTGATTTTCGGCGCGATCCTGGCCACCGCGGCATTGCTTGCCCTGGCAGGAGCCCCCAATGTGGCCGCCATGACGATTCTGTGGTGCCTTGTCCAAGCCGGTTGTAATGGGGCGTATGCGGCCATCACGGCGGCCGTTCCGGATCGGGTACCAGTGCCTCAACGCGGCGCTGTCGGCGGCCTTGCGGCCATGGGCCAGACCGTAGGTATCCTCACGGGCGCGGTGATAGCTTCCGTCGTTTCGGGAAACTTCGGCCTCGGCTACATTGTGTGCGCGGCTGCGCTGCTGGCCGGCGTCGTGCTCTATCTTTTCAAGAACGACGATGCGCCCCTCCCCGCGGAGAGCCGACCATCGTTCAAGCTGTGGACATTCGTCAAGGGATTCTGGATCTCGCCGGTCAAATACCCGGACTTCGCGTGGGCCTGGTTGACAAGGTTCCTGGTCAATGTCGGCAACCATATGGTCACGTTGTACTTGCTCTTCTTCCTCAAGGACGCCGTGCATCTCGAGGAATCGCAGGGCATCAAGCCTGAGCTCGGGGTCCTCATCCTCACAGGCCTCTATGCCGTTATGGTCATCGTCACCAGCGTGGTTGGCGGTGCCATCAGCGACCGCATGGGCAAACGCAAGCCGTTGGTCATTGCTTCCTCCGTCGTCATTTCGATAGCCGCTTTGATCCTCGCGTTCGAACCCACATGGACCGGGGGCATCGCGGGCGCGGTGGTGCTCGGCATCGGCTTCGGCGCGTACCTTGCGGTCGACTTTGCCCTTATTACCCAAGTGCTCCCCACGGCGCTTGACCGGGGGAGGGACCTGGGGGTTATCAACGTCGCCAACTCTTTGCCGCAAGTGATCGCGCCCCTTATTGCGTACCCTTTTGTGGCGTTCTGGGGCGGCTACGTCTCGCTGTATGTGGCCGCCGCTGTCACTGGCTTGCTGGGAGCGGTATTCGTGGTGAAGATCAAGGGCGTCCAGTAGCCTCCGGGAATCGGCTCTCAGGGAACTGACAAGTTGCTGCCGTATCATTGTCAGGACGCGCTCGGTCTTTGGGGGGGCCGCGCAATCTCCCAGAACGAAGCCCAAACCAACAGAACGCCGGAAATGTCCGAACCGAACTCCTTGGAACCGTATTCGCTGGATCTGGCCGCGGGGTTGCCCCAAATGGCGGCTGCTCCCACCACGCCGAGACAGCTATTGCGCTACGCCCGGATACTGAAGACTGCCGCGGGATTCGCCCAGCGGCAGTTCGATACCGTGAGCCTTTCGGACGTCTCCACCAGGGCCCACGTTCCCCTTGGGACGCTCTACCGCTATTTCCCGTCCACGGTCCACCTGATGCTTGCGGTGTACCGGCAGCAACTCCGGGAACTCAACGACTCCAAGCCGGCATCTTCGCGGTGCAGCCACCAGGAACTCACCGGTCTCGGGATGGAGATCTTCCACATGCGGGTCATGCAACCCGCCGTCGAACACTGCCTGTCCCGCACGTGGGACACCCGCGATGGTGACATCCCCGTACTCTTGCGCGACATCGAGGCGCTCTCCGCCGACATGGTGGCCGCGGCGATCGGCGACTCCGGCAGGGCCCGGATTCTGCTCCACGTCATAAGTGGTCTGGTCCAGTCCGTCAACTGCCGCCGGATCTCACTTTTCGACGCGGAGAAAGACCTCAAGAACGCCTGCAATTTGATTGCGGACGCGTAGCTTTCCTTAAAAGTCCACGTAATTGGTCTAGACCAATACGAGCAAAAGTATGAGTTTATGGCTGGATGTCTCTAGTCTTCCTATCAGGCCACTGTCTAACAAGACAGGACCCAAGCGGCTAGCAGCCCATATCCGCAGGAGCC
Source organism: Arthrobacter bambusae (assembly GCF_030812595.1). GTDB lineage: Bacteria > Actinomycetota > Actinomycetes > Actinomycetales > Micrococcaceae > Arthrobacter > Arthrobacter bambusae_B. The sequence continues at coordinate 51,295 of NZ_JAUSSZ010000003.1, read as the reverse complement.
TCACCGCCCGGACCAGACACCCTTGGTCCGGCACCGAAGCCTCAATACCTGCCCGAATTGTGCCGTGGGTTCACGGCTAGCCTGAGGAGACAACGACGTGTCCGTCGAGACCATCACCCCTGAACAGAACCTGACTGCCCTGGTGCTGAGCGAAGAGGAAATCTTCACCGCCCACGAAGGCGGCAAGCTTTCGGTTTCCAGCACCGTGCCGCTTGTGGACAAGCGGGACCTTTCCATCGCTTACACCCCCGGGGTCGCCGAGGTGAGCCGCGCGATCCACGCCAACCCTGAGCTTGCACGCACGCACACGTGGGCCGAGCGCCTCGTGGTGGTCGTCAGCGACGGCACTGCGGTCCTTGGCTTGGGTGACATCGGACCCAGCGCCTCCCTGCCTGTCATGGAAGGAAAGTCGGCGCTGTTCAAGGCGTTCGGCGATCTCGATTCCATCCCGTTGGTCCTCAACACGACCAACGTGGACGAAATCATCGAGACCCTTGTCCGTTTGCGTCCGAGCTTCGGAGCAGTGAACCTCGAGGACATCTCCGCGCCCCGCTGCTTCGAACTCGAAGAACGTCTCATTGAAGCGCTGGACTGCCCCGTGATGCACGATGACCAGCACGGTACCGCCGTCGTGGTTCTCGCAGCCTTGACGAACGCCGCGAAGGTGACCGGCCGTGAACTGGAGGGACTGAAAGTCGTGGTCTCCGGTGCGGGTGCCGCAGGCATTGCTGTCTCCGAAATCCTGCTGACTGCGGGGGTCAAGGACGTCGTCCTTTTGGATTCCAAGGGCATTATCAACGCCGAACGCTCCGACTTGGTGGCCGACTCTGGCAGCGTCAAGGCCCGGTTCGCCCAGCGCACCAACCCCCGCGCCCTTTCCGGCGGCCCCGCAGAGGCGCTGCAAGGCGCAGACGTGTTCATCGGCGTTTCCTCGTCAAAGCTGGCCGAGGAGCACTTGAAGCTCATGAACGAGGATTCGATCGTGTTCGCCCTGTCCAACCCGGACCCGGAAGTCCTGCCCGAGGTCGCCGTCAAGTATGCGGCCGTCGTGGCCACCGGCCGGAGCGATTTCCCGAACCAGATCAACAACGTCCTCGCCTTTCCCGGGATCTTCCGTGGGGCACTGGACGCCGGTGCGCGCCGCATCACCCCGGCGATGAAGATCGCCGCGGCCCGCGCCATCGCCGCGCTGGCCGAGGGTGAACTCTCCGCCGATTACATCGTGCCCAGCCCACTCGATCCCCGAGTCGCTCCTGCCGTCACGGCGGCGGTTGCCGCTGCGGCCGAGTAGTCCGCGCGTTCAGACCGAATAGCCGACGACGGCGACGCTCCCGTGCTGGGGAGGGTCGCCGTCGTTCTTTGTTCCGCCGTTCTTGGCAGGACCAATGCCAGCGATGGTGAGCGAGCGTTGGGGTTTTGGCCGGGCTATGTGAGCGAGCGTTGGTTCCGACAAACCCTCGGTCACCTTTGGCACTCTTTCGGCGGACGCCCGCTCAGGTCTGTCGGCGTTTCGGCGGACGCTCGCTCAGGTCTGTCGGCGTTTCGCGGACGCTCGTTCATGTCTCGCGTTGGCTCCGAGGATGAATCTGCTGGCTTCGGGGTGGAGATCGGACGCTGAAGGGCAGAATCGGCGTCGACGTGTCCCCGGCCGTGGATAGGGTGGCTGACATGGAACAGACACTGAAAGTTGCACGGCAATGGGGCGCCCCAGCGGCGGCCGTCATTTTCTTCGCGCTGTGGTGCGTGGCGGAAGCGGGAAGAATGGCTCCGTGGATTGCCCATTGGTCCGAAACATGGACGTTTATCCTGCCGAGGTTCGCGATACTAATCTTGACCACATTCGCCATTGCTGTCTCGGCGTGGCGGCCCGTCCTGTCTCTGGGATTCACGGCCGTCCTGCTGACGGGGCAGTTGGTGTACTTTATCCCGCAACCGTATTCCGATGATTGGCCCATCTATTTGGGATCCTTCGTTGGCTTGGGGTTCTCCATGTGGACTGCGCGAGGTCGTCTGCCATATGTTGTCGCCGGGAGCAACTTCGTTTTTGCGGGTGTGATGACGTTCATCATGCTTTCATGGCGATACGGAGGCGGCATTGGATGGTTTAGACAGTTGTTCATGGGGGACCGGTACGCGTTGGCCAACTACGGCTGGCAACTCTTCTCACTTCTTCTCCTCATCGCTGCAAGCTGCGCTGCCGTCGGGATCGCTCTGCGCCTTTATGAAGAACGCCGAAACCTCTTCAAGGCCAAGGTCCTTGTCCAAGCAAACCTCAAGGAAACCGAGGTCGAGCTGGTCGTCGAGCAGGAGCGCACTAGGATCGCCCGTGACCTCCACGACGTCTTGGCGCACTCGCTCGCTGTGATCGCCGCGCAAGCCGACGGCACCCGCTATCTCAGCCAAGACCAACCCAAGGCGGTGCTCGACGCGTTGCAGAACATCGCGGTATCGGCACGCCACGCATTAGTGGACGCTCAGCGCGTGATCGAGGGAGTCCGCGACGACGGTCTGGTAGCCCCGCAGCCTCGGCTCACCGACGTCGGGCCTTTGCTCGAGCGGATGCGTCAGGGAAGCCTCAAAATCGAGCAGAGCGAAACCGGAACCCCGGTCGAGCTTGGCGCGGGTCAGCAACTCGCAGTATTCCGGATTGTCCAGGAATGCCTCACAAACGCTCTCAAACACGGCGGACGCGGCACCGCTGTGCGTCTTCACTTCGACTGGAGCGGGCCAGGGCTGACCATGCACGTTGCCTCGGAATTGCCGCCATCCGTTTCGATTGGGGACACGCACGACGGCGGTGCCGCCGAGCGCGTGGGGCGCGGCATTCCCGGAATGCGCGAGCGGGCGCACCTTGCGGGTGGCTGGCTCAGCTCCGGGCCAGATGGCGAGCAGTTTCGTGTGACGGTCTTCATCCCTTATGGCTCACGCCCGGCACCACTCCTGCCGGAAGGCGGCTCGGAGCGGGAGGCCGTTCCGCCCGGAAAGGAAGCGGAGCGGGAGCCGGCATTGGCTCTCAAGGGCGCGTCGCCGTCGTCGGTCCCTGAGCAGGCAAGTGCCGGACGTGGCTGAAACGCCCATCACGGTTGCCCTCGTTGACGACCAGCCTTTATTCCGCTCCGGCATCCGCATGCTGGTGCAGAGCCAGCCGGACATGGACATGGCCTGGGAGGCCGACGACGGCGAACAAGCCGTGGCGCTCGCGGCCAAGCAGTGGCCGGACGTCATGCTGATGGATCTTCGGATGCCTGTGTTGGACGGAGTCGAGGCCACGCGGCGCATAACAGATGAAGCCGATGCGGTCGGCGTGGACCGACCCAAGATCATTGCCCTCACCACCTTCAACAGGGACCAAGCGGTTGTTGAAGCCGTGCAGGCGGGCGCCAATGGCTACCTGCTCAAGAGCGCCGAGCCGGAATTCCTGCTGGCCGCCATCCGTACCGTGTATTCGGGATACTCGGTGATCGCACCCGGTTCCGTTCACGAACTCTTCCAGCACGCGGCTAGGACGGTGCCGGTGGCCGGGCCGGACCTCGCCGTGTTGGACGAGTTGTCTCCACGTGAGCGGGACGTGTTCCTGCTGGCGGCCAAAGGCTTGGGTAACGCCGAGATGGCGCAGAGCCTGTTTGTCTCCGAGGCCACAGTGAAATCCCACCTGCGCAGTGTGCTCAGCAAGCTCGGGCTGCGCACAAGGCTTCAGTTGGTGGCGTTCGCCTACGAACGCAGGCTCCTCGGCTAGGCCCAAGGACGCTAAGGCGGCGGCCGCCCGTAAAGGGGCGGTCGCCGTCGTGGAACTGCAGAGTGCTGCAAGTGTCAGGGTGCGCTACATGGCGCGGCCCTTCGACTCCTCCCTTGCGTCGCGTCCAAGCCACACGCCAAGGCCAACCATGACGACACCGAGAACCAGGTGCAGCCAGTCGTCCGCAGCGTTCATGGGCACAAAGTCAGCGCCCATGTTCGACATGGTGATGAGACCGTAGATCCAAAGGACGAGGTAGATTGCGCCGCCACCGATGAGGTAACCGCGCGCCATCCTTCCTGTCCTCGCGAAGTACAGGCCTGCCGCGCCGAAAAGCAGATGGACAATGTTATGCAGGATGGATACCTGGAAAATTCCAAGTAGCATTGCGCCCGAGTCGTGCCCTGCGAAGGCCATGGCGCCGTAATTGCTGGTGATACCCGGGATGAATCCCAGGACGCCAACAGCAAGGAAAACCCAGCCCAAAACGAGTGCTGTGTTGTGGAGCGTCAGCCCCATCGCGTGGTGCTGCGCGGGGTGTGAAGCAGTAGTCATAGCTCCTCCCGATCACGATATTCATCCGGCCCTTCAAATGGAGGGTCGCATCGCGGCAAGGAGTCGGAACCCTGCCGACGAGGTTATCTTACTCCCGAAAACCCGGGAAATAGAGGGGAGAACCAGGGGCAAGCGCGGCTAGCATGGTTCTTGTGATGCCCAATTCTGCGACGCCTTTCCTGCGACGGCAGGGCACCCTTGAGTGAGCCGTCAGCTCCGGGAATGCGCGGAGCGATCTTTGGGGACACGAGGGACATCACGCCGTTCCGGAACGGACATGTCCGCACATCCGCGAGTGGGCTGGCTGAAGGCTTGAGCGGTGCCATTGCGGGTGTCCTGAAAGGAAGGGCAGCTGGCAGGATCGACGTGGCCGGGGACCCTCCCAGGATCCGACGGCTGGCAGGCAAGACGGCCAAATCGGTGTACGACGCCGTCTTCACCAGCACGGAACCGGACCGGCTCATCAACCTGGCGCGAACCTACCCCGGCTGGGCCGGCCTCTGCTACGTGATTGCCGGACTGCTTGTGTACAAGCACGGCGGGTATCTCCGGGCGGCGGAACTGCTGCAGCGGGGCTTGTCCATACGAATCGACGACGCCGCCAGCCAGTTTTCCGCAAGTTACCTTCGGAGGGTGGTCACGCGGGTCGAGGTAGCGGAGCGGATTGACGTTCCCGTCCTGTTCAGCGAGGAAGCCGTGTTCCTTGCCCTCTCGCATTGCTTCCGGGAGACGGGCCAGACCGCGGAGGCGCTGGACATCCTGGCCAGTTTGCCGCCGTCGTTGCCCACTGCCTTGGCGCGCTGCACCGCTGCGGCAGCGCTCGAGCGGCACGCCGGCGTCGTCGCCTGGACTGAGGGGCTCCGCAACACGGACGACCTCTCGGCGGCGTTGTTGCTGATTCGGGCACAGTCGCTCCGGGCGTTGGGGGAGCGGGAAGCGGCGCAGGCCGCAATCGCGGAGGTGCTTCGGAGGAAGAAGACCAGCCTCGCCTTGCGCAACGACGCGCTCACGGACCGGGCACTCTCGATGCTTGAGGTCAGGCGGCGGCGCACCCCGCGGCCGCCGATTCCCCGGGCGGCCGTGCGCCGGAAGTCCGGCAAGTCCAAGGAAACTGAGCTTGAGGCCGTCGATGGCATCCGCAAGGATGTCGAGGTGCGCCGGATGTGGAACAAGGACTTCGGCGAACCGGACCACTAACGAGCCCGGCGGCCAGGGCAGGGCCGCAAGTTCGCGGGCGCTTCAGCGGAGAAGCGGAAGCAACTGCTCGCCGAGCAGGACGGCGCCGAGTGCCACCATAATGATGCCGCTTGCAAGGGTCACCGCACGCGCGGCGGAAGGCCGGGACTGCAGCAGCTTCCGCGAGGCCAATGCCACGGCCGTGTAAATGATGCCCGCGAACAAAACGAACGTGAGGCCCAGTACACCGGACTGCACAGGCACCGGCAACGACGCCTCCGGGCTCACGAATTGCGGCACGAGCGCGAGGAAGAACAGCAGCCCTTTGGGGTTGATGCCGCTTGTGCCCATTCCTTGCAGGAAGGTGCGCAATTGGTTTCGGGACTGCCCGACGGCGTCATCCGCACTGAAGCGTGCGCCTCGCCATGAGCGCATGGTGCTCACGCCGAGCCAGAGCAAATAGGCTGCGCCGGCGATCGTGAGCCAGCCGAGAAGCCCCGGAACGCCCGTCAAGAGGGCTGCGAGTCCGGCCACCAGGAGGGCCGTGTGCAGTACATAGCCGCTGCACAGCCCGGCCACGGCGGGAACGAAGCTGCGCTGCCGCAGGCCTGCGGCAATCGAATACGCCCAATCGACTCCCGGGGTGCACGCCAAGGTGACAGCGACAATGACGAAGGCGACAAAAAGCTGGGGATTCATGGTTGCTCCTGGCTGGCGGTTACACCATGAACTTTAAGGAAAATCGACCCATAAGTGTTCCCGTTTTTAGCCAGACCTGCCGAGATGCGGGTAAAATATTTGCGTGATTGACGGTATTGATAGAACTATTTTGCGCTACCTCAAAGAGGATGGCCGAATGACCGCCACTGCGCTGGCCTCGAAGGTGGGACTGACCGTGGCGCCGTGCCATCGAAGACTGCGGGATCTCGAGGCCTCCGGGGTCATTCGGGGGTACAGGGCAGACATCGATCCGGGTGCGATTGGCCTGGGATTCGAGGCGATAGTCTTCGTGACGCTGCGTCAGGCTGACCGCGCCACGATGTCGGAGTTCGAAGACCGCGTGGCGGCAATTCCGAACATCGTCGAGGCCCAGCGGCTCTTCGGCTCGCCGGACTACCTCCTCCGCGTGATTGCCGCCGATCTCCCGGCCTACCAGCGCTTCTATGACGACCAGCTCTCAGCGCTTCCCGCCGTCGAGCGCCTCAACTCGACGTTGGTGATGAAGAACCTGAAGTCGAACGCGGGACCGCCGGTCTAGGCTCGGGCGTCATTCGGAGGGGTGGGGCGTTGGAAGTCATTGCCTGATTCTGCTGTCCGGCCGGAGGGCGACCCTTGCGGGTGTGGAAAAGTCCGGCGGTTTTTTTCGTGGGTGCGGGTTCGTTGGGCTTATATTGTCGGGGGTCCCTGGGAGAGTTTCTCTATGGACGGCAATCAGGGAACTGAGCGGATCGGGACGGGCGCGCCTTCGGGCGGCGCTGGCCTGGATGCTGCAGTCCGGGGTGCTGCAGTACCGGGCGCTGATGTCTTGGGCGGCAGGACCATGGATGGCCGGAGGCCGGGGAGCCGGATCGTTCGTGTGTCGGAGCTGATTGCCGCCGTGAACGCGATCCGGCCCGGCACCGACGGCAACAAAGACGGCGGCGCGGATCCGCTCGCGGATGCTGAATCGGGTGCCGAGCTGATCGACCAGTTGAGGGGCTTGGAGGATTTGAAGTCCGCGGCCGCGGCTGCGCAGGCGAGGATCGCGGTGGCATTCGACGCAGCCCAGCGCGGCGCGGACGCGGCGGCGGGTGTCCCGGCGGAAGAGCGCGGCCGCGGGGTGGCGGCGCAGATCGCCTTGGCACGGCGGGAATCCCCGTCCTGCGGATCGAGGCTACTCGGACTCGCCAAGGCACTCGTCACCGAAATGCCGCACACCCTTACCGCCCTCGACAACGGCCGGCTCAACGAATGGCGCGCGACGTTGCTGGTGAAGGAAACAGCCTGCCTGTCCGCCGAAGACCGGTGCGCGGTGGATGAAGAGCTCGCCGCCGACACCGGAACCTTCGACGGCGCCGGGGACAAAACCATCACCGCCGCGGCACGGGCGGCCGCGTACCGGCGGGACCCGCGCCAGGTCGCGGACCGGGCGGCCCGTGCGGCGACGGAGCGGTGCGTGAGCCTGCGCCCGGCACCGGACACCATGACCTACCTGACCGCCCTGCTTCCCGTCGCGCAGGGGGTGGCGGTGCACGCGGCCCTGTCCCGGCACGCCGACACCCTCCGCGCCACCACCGGGGACGCCCGGTCCCGGGGCCAGGTCATGGCCGATGCCCTGGTCGAACGCATCACCGGCACCCCGGCAGGAATCACCGGGGTCGAGATCCAACTCGTCATGACCGACCGCACCCTCATCCAGGCAGACAGCGAACCGGCCCGGCTTACCGGGTACGGGACCGTCCCCGCCGCCTGGGCCAGGAACCTCCTGGCCGGAAACAGGCCCGCCGACCCCGGCCAGCCCGAGCCAGAGGAGCAGGAGTTCAAGGTCTGGCTCCGGCGCCTCTTCACCGCCCCCGGAACCGGGGAACTCCTCGCCGCGGACTCAAGGGCGCGGTTCTTCCCGCCCGGGATGCGGCGTTTCATCCAGGCCCGCGACGATACCTGCCGCACCCCGTACTGCGACGCGCCCATCAGGCACTACGACCACATCATCCCTTGGCACCAAGGCGGCACCACCAGCCTGGACAACGGCGCCGGCCTGTGCGAAGCCTGCAACCACACCAAAGAACTCCCCGGCTGGACAACAAAGTCCGGTACTGGCACACGGAACGTCCTGGAAATCCACACCCCCACCGGACACAACTACCGCTCCACAGCCCCACCCCTACCCGGAACACCCGGAACACCCGGAACACTAGGAACACTAGGCGCACCCCTGAACGGAGACCCGCCCGGCGGACGGGCACCGGAAACCGTGGACCTGTACATACTGGAGCCACCGGAAGTACTGGGAGCACCATCCGGACTTGCGCGAGTCTGCCTAGGCGCGTCTGCTGTTCCTGCCTTACGGCGCATTCGGCACGCGTGCCCCGCCAAAATCAGTGCCGCGCCAAAATCAGGCCCGCAGCAACCCCGTCGTCCTGTACGGAATGACTTCGCGCAGGAACATGCTGGTGGAGGTCCGCACGATGCCCGGACAGAGCCGGATCTCTTCGGACACCCTGTACAGGTCGTCCGGGCTCGCGGCGACCACGCGGATGATGAGGTCGGTATCGCCGGCCGGTGCGTGGCATTCGAGCACTTCGGGAATGTCGCGCAAGGCGGCGATCGCTTCGTTCAGCCGACTTTGATCCAACTCCGCGCTCACTGCGGCCGCAACGCCCCGGCCCAGCGCCGAAGGCAGTACCCGGCTGCTGTTCGGACGCAAAGCGCCCGACGCCGACATGCGCTCCAGGCGCGACTGGACCGTTCCGCGTGCCAAGCCCAAGCGCTGGGCGAGAACCATGATCGGAACCCGGGGATCGTCGTCAAGCGCGGCAAGGATCCGCTTGTCCGTTGAGTCCAATTCCTGCATGACGGCCCGCCTTCTGCCTAGTCGTCGAAGATCGGCTGGTCAAAATGACCAGCCAGTCCCCATTCTTCCGCACAATTGCTGCCGGGCGGCCTGAGTGACCCTGCCGCTTTCCGCCGGCGAGGGCTACTATCGCGCTGGAACGCTTGTCCAACGCGACCCGCACTTCTACGAGAAGCGGGTCACGCATCCGCGGGCACGTTCAACGACTAAGAGAGGGTAGTGATGACTGCATCAGAAGGCGCGAATTATGCACCTGCTCCTATGCCGCAGCCGGTAGTCGGGCCAGGCGAATTCGTGTTCGCGGCGGTGTGTCTGGACCACGGCCACATCTACGGAATGAGCGAGGGGTTGATCGGCGCCGGGGCCACGCTCAAATGGGTCTTTGACCCCGATCAATCCAAGGTTGAGGCCTTCCGGCAAAAGTTTCCCCAAGTCAGGGCTGCTTCCAGCGAAGCGGAGGTGCTCGCGGATCCCGAGGTGCGGTTGGTGGCCGGTGCGGCGGTACCCTCCGAACGGGCGGATCTGGGTCTCCGGGTGATGGCCGCCGGCAAAGACTATTTCACCGACAAAACGCCACTGACCACCCTCGAACAACTTGAGGCCGTCCGTGCGGCTTGTGCCCGCACCGGCCGCAAGTATGCGGTGTATTACTCTGAACGGATTCACGTTGAGGCCGCGGTTCTGGCCGGACAATTAATTGAGCGCGGCGCCATCGGCAAGGTGCTTGAAGTAATCGGCCTCGGACCACACCGCATCGGCGGCTTGGATACGCGTCCGGACTGGTTCTACGAACGCGAAAAGTTCGGCGGCATTCTCTGCGACATTGGTAGCCACAACTTCGAACAGATGCTCTATTTCACCGGGGCTTCACACGCGGACGTTGTCAGCGCCTCCGTAGCAAATTATGCGCATCCAGAGCACCCGGAGTTCGAGGACTTTGGGAATGCTCAAATCGTGATGGACAACGGCACCACCGGGTTCGTGCGGGTCGACTGGTTCACGCCCGATGGCCTGCGCACGTGGGGCGATGGCCGAACCATCATTCTCGGCACGGACGGCTACATCGAACTCCGGAAGTACATCAACATCGGCACCGACGAGGGCGGCGGCCACGTGTTCCTGGTCAACCACGAGGGCGAACAGCACATCAATGCAACCGGCCGCGTGGGCTACCCGTTTTTCGGGGCTTTTGTCCGCGACTGCCTGGACCGCACGGAAAACGCCATGACGCAGGAGCACGCCCTCAAAGCAGCAGAAATCAGTGTGAAGGCGCAGTTGGCGGCAAGAGTTCTAACGCCCGCCAGGTGACGCCCAGGGCCGGCTCCGGCTGAGTTGCGCCCGCAGCAAGGACTCCTCCCGGGGTCCAATCGGCAAAGTGACCATTCGCTGTCCATCTTCTGACGGGAAATTAGTCAGATTGACCAGTGACCATTGCGTCCGTTGCGCCAACTGCAGGGTTCCTGTTGAAATGGTGGCAACAAGGGGAAAGGCTACCGCCGGACCCGCAGGCTAGGGACCCTCCGGCACACCACCCGGCACCCCGAAACACCGTCCCGCAAGGACGCAGCCGCTGAATGACTCTTGTTCACAGCATTGTCTTTCCGCACCCGCCGGCGTCGCCATTGAGGGCGGCCGGCATCACCATAAGAGCCCCTGAGCCACCGAACGCGTTGCGGTAGCTGAGGGGCTCTTGTGCTGCCTGGGTTGTGCTCAGAGAGGCTGAATCCACACGGCGACATAGTCGTACTCATCTTGAACGACGGCCGTCCATTCGAGCTCCACCGTATCGCCGGCTTCGAGGGACCGGTAGCCGCCCGATTGCTGGATGACCGAGAAATGTCCGAAACATTTCTTCCCGTCAGGAAGAACAAGTTCCCCCCAGCCTTCCTCGGCTTTCCAGAAGGAAACCGTCGCCGTGACTCGGGCTGAGCTCAACGTTGGTCCTTTCTTTGGAAACTAAACGTATGTAATTCCATAATTAAAGTCCCACGTGACCGGGACCCAGTGCCCCGGGCCTGTGCCCTGGTCATGCAGGCACGCCCGGCGGCGCATAGTCTTGTGCCATGACTTCCGCTGGCCGCTTTGCCCCGAGCCCCTCTGGCGAACTCCACGTGGGCAACCTGCGCACTGCCATGCTCGCTTGGCTCTTCGCGCGTTCCATGGGACGACAGTTCCTGCTGCGTGTCGAGGACCTCGACCGCGCCCGCGCCGGTGCCGAGGCAGTGCAGCTCCGGGACCTGGAAGCCGTCGGCGTGACATGGGACGGCGCCGTCGTTCGCCAGACGGCCCGTTCCGCGCTGTACGGCGCCGCGATCGAACGGCTCACCAAGGCCGGACTGACGTATGAATGCTTCTGCACCCGGCGCGAGATCCAGGACGCGCCGTCTGCCCCGCACTCGCCGCAAGGCGCGTACCCGGGGACGTGCAGGAACCTTTCGACGGCGGAGCTTGAGATCCGCCGGGCTTCCCGACCGGCCGCCATCCGGCTCCGCTCCGAAACTGCTGAATGGACCGTGGAGGACAGGCTTCATGGCTCATACACGGGCGTCGTGGATGACTTCGTGCTCCGACGGAACGATGGCGTCACTGCCTATAACTTGGCCGTGGTGGTGGATGACGCGGAGCAGGGCGTGGACCAAGTGGTCCGTGGAGACGATCTCCTGTCCTCCACGCCCCGCCAAGCCTATTTGGCTTCCTTGCTGGGGTTGCCCATTCCGGAATACGCCCATGTCCCTTTGGTGCTGAATCGCTACGGCGCCCGCCTGGCCAAGCGCGACGGTGCAGTGACGCTGGGGGAACTTGCCGCGGTCGGGCTGGCCGCCGGAGAGGTGCGGGACGTGATCCTGCAATCGCTCGGCTTGCCGGCCGGCGAGCTTGGCGAGGCCTTGGGTAGCTTTGATCCGGCCCGCTTGCCACGCGGGCCATGGATATGGAATGGCATTCAGCAACCGACCCTCCGGAAAGGGGCCTAAGTGCTCGCCTATGTGCTGACCCGCTACGGCGGCGCCGACGCAATGGAACTGCAAAACGTCCCCAAACCGATTGCCGGTCCTGGCGAGGTCTTGGTCAGGGTTTTTGCGGCGGGACTCAATCCTGTGGACTACAAACAGCGTGAAGGCGCGGTCCGGGTGATCACCCGGCCAAGGCTGCCATTGGTGGCCGGAAGCGAACTGGCCGGGATCGTGGAAGCTGTAGGCCCTGGTGTTACCCGCTTTGCCACAGGGGACCGCGTTTTTGCCCGCGTAGACAAGGCCAGGCTGGGTGCCTTTGCGGAACATGCCGCGGTCCACGAGGATCTCGTTGCGCTCATGCCAAGGTCGCTCAGCTACACCGAGGCCGCGAGCCTTCCCTTGGCAGGCCTGACCGCGTTGCAGGCACTGCGCGACGAGCTGGAGGTCAAGCCGGGGACCAAGTTGTTCATCTCCGGAGGTGCGGGCGGAGTAGGAACCCTTGCCATCCAGTTGGCCAAATACTTTGGCGCAGAGGTGACCACCACCGCGTCTCCCCGCGGGGAAGAGCTGGTGCGGCGGCTCGGGGCCGACGCCGTCGTCGACTACACGAAGGAAAAGCTGACAGAAGTGCTCAGCGGCTTCGACGCCGCCTTGGACCTGGTGGGCGGCGAGACGCTGGACCAGACGTTCAAGATCCTCAAGCCCGGCTCGAAAGTGGTCAGCATCGCCGGGATGCCTGAACCGCAGACGGCCTTGAAGGACCTTGACGCTCCGGTCTGGATGACCGCACTGTTCTGGGCTGCAAGCTTCGGTATCCGGAGCCGCGCCAGGGAAGCGAACGTCAAATACCGTTATCTTTTCATGCATCCCAGCGGCGAGGACCTCAAATTCCTCTCGCGCCTGGTTTCCGAGGAGAAACTGAAAGCCGTTGTGGACAGCAGCTATCCGCTCGAAAAGATCGGCGACGCTTTCGCTGCGCTGGAGCAGGGGCGCGCCAAGGGCAAGATCGTGGTGACAATGGACGCCCGCGGCTAGGCTGTCCGGGTGGATGCACAGACGATTGCCCCTGGATTCGAACCGGTCGCTGAACTCTTTGGCCGTTTCCTCAGTGAAGATCCGGAATATTCGGCCCAGCTCGCGGCTTACCACCGGGGCGTCAAGGTATTGGATGTAAGCGGCGGCCCGCACCGGCGCCCGGACTCCGTCACCGGGGTCTTCTCCTGCTCCAAGGGAGTCTCCGGACTGGTCATCGCTCTGCTGGTCCAAGATGGCTTCCTGGACCTCGATGCGGAAGTGGTCAAGTACTGGCCCGAATTCGGCGCGGAAGGGAAAGCCACCGTCACCGTGGCCCAGCTGCTCTCCCACCAAGCCGGGCTTTTGGGAATCGAAGGCGGACTCACCCTCGAGGAATACAACAACTCCGAGCTGGCCGCCGCCAAGCTCGCGCAGATGCGGCCGCTCTGGAAGCCCGGGACTGCCTTCGGGTACCACGCCCTGACCATCGGCGTCTTCATGGAGGAGCTTTGCCGACGGATCGCCGGGTCCACGCTCCAGGAAATCTACGAACAACGCATCCGCTCGGTCACGGGCGCCCACTTTTTCCTGGGCCTGCCTGAGTCCGAGGAGCCCCGCTACGCCACCCTCCGGTGGGCCGCAGACCCCTCCCAGCCGTGGATCGATCCAGCCAGCCATTTCGGTCTTTCGGCTAATTCTGGAGTGGGGGACATCCTTGACCTGCCCAATATCCGCGAGGTGCGCGCGGCTGGCCTGAGTTCGGTCGCCGGTGTCGCCAGCGCCGAAGGCATGGCCCGCGTCTACGCCGCGGCACTCACTGGGCTTGCCGCCGACGGCGACCGACCCTCCGTCGCGCCCCTCCTCAGCGAAGAGACCATCCAGGCCGTCACGGCCGAGCAGGTGTTCGGCATCGACCGCGTGTTTGGCGAAACCAGCTGCTTTGGGACAGTGTTCATGAAATCGCATGCCCGCTCGCCTTACGGCAGCTACCGTGCGTTCGGGCACGACGGCGCCAGCGCATCTTTGGGGTTCGCCGACCCTGTGTATGAACTCGCCTTCGGGTACGTGCCGCAGCAGGCGGAACCGGGCGGTGCCGGATGCCGCAACCTCGAGTTGAGCGCCGCCGTGCGGAAGGCAGTCACCGAACTGGCCCCGGCGGATAAAGAGTGACCGAATCGGGATTCAAGGTTGAAACGTCGTGGTCCTGCATATCGCGCAGGACCACGACGCGACCTTGATCGTCTGCAATATTGTGAATATTGTGGTACCGCCACGAGCCGGCGCCACATTGACCGGCGACGGTTGGTCCGTCGGCAGCCCTGTCCCGGCGCCCGCGTGGCGGAATGCGGTTTGTGCTTATACGCGCGATCTTCCACGAAGGAAGTGGAAGATCAGGACGATTACGGCAATAACCAAAAGCAGGTGAATGAACCCGCCACCGATGTTGCCGATAAACCCGAGAAGCCAGAGAACCGCAATAATGATGGCTATCCAAAGCAACATGAGAATCTCCCTTTTGTCTGCGGATGGAATTGTTGTTTCTGCGCCCCGCCGCTCTGCGACCTGCGCAGATACCGTGTGGTGCCCTCACCTTATGTCACTATTGGGTTCCTGTTAACGGCTTCTCAATAAGCGATAGTTGAATTTCGTTTTGCTGGTTGCACTACCCGCTCATCAGCCTTCGCCGATGCCTGAGCTCCTTGACCCAGTCCCTTGTCTGCAGCGGTCCAAATGGTGAGGCGCCGGCGTCGAGCTCTGCGATAAGCGGGCCCGAGGCCTTGAGCGCGAGTTCCACGACTCCCTCCGCTGCCCGCTCAGTCAGCCCGAGTTTCGCGGCCCAGGCAAGGAAGTGTTTCCGGGAGATTCCGCTTTTCTTGCCGCCGATGCCAAGCGCCAGGGTCTTGTCCCCGTAGACCACTGTGGAGGGGATGTCGTAGACCGGGGCTATCGTGTATTCGCCTTGCGGTGACTGCACCATGGACACGTTCTTGGCATGGAGGTCGCCGTTGCCGCTGAGCCAAGCGAACGCCAGCTGAATGGCCAGGTTCCGCAACGCCGGCAGGGGTGCGGAACAGTGCTCCGCCAAAGCCGCGCAAACCTCGCCGAACGGCACGCTGTACTTGTCCGCCGGGTAGAGTCCCAGCACTTGGGCTCCGTCCTCGACGGCGAGGCGAAGCGCAGTGCCATCGGCCCCGGTGAGGCGATCGAAACGCTCCACCAGCAGCCCGGCCCGCCCTCCGACGTCGTGCACCAACTGCACGGTACTCACCGGGATCCGGAGCCGGCGAGCATAACGGAACATCAGGAATTCGTTTTCCACGACGAACGGGAATTCCGGGGCATTGAGTTTGAGGATGAAGCGCTTACCCGCTTGCGCCACGGGGAGCGAAATCATCCCGGCCGATAATTTGTCCTGCACGCCCGCCAACGCCACCGGATCGATGAGGCCCGAATCGCCGAGCAAAGCATCGAAATCGAGCGGCAGTTTCGAATCAAGCACGACGGCGGAGCCTCCCTCCGTGGGCGACTCGCCGTGCGGGACCGTCTGGACATCGCCCACGGCGTCCCCGCCGGCCCCCATGAGGAGGGCGAGTTCGTCGTCGGCGCTGGCCTTGACCGCACGGCGCAGGGAGTTCAGGCGGCGGCCTTCCGGGAGGAGGCCCGTGAAGTAGGGAGGAACGGCGCCGCTCGGGGTGAACACCGCTTCGGTTGTCAGCGGGAGCGTCGTGGCGACGGCCGGACGGCCCGATTCGAGGTACCGCGGCAAGTAGCTGAACTTGGTGCCGCCTTCATGGCGCTCGATGCGCGCGGCCAGGATGCCCTGCTTGTACACGTCGGCGATGCGGTGGAATGTCATGACCGGCTGTTTGCCTTGCCCGCGCCCTGCACCGTGAGCTCAAGACCCAGCGTCCCAAGCACGGCGAGGAGGGGTTCCAATTGGACCGTGGTCTTCCCCTGCTCCACGAAACGCACGAACCGCTCCGAGACGCCCGCGAGGTCGGCGAGGTCCGACTGGCTCAGGCTAAGGGATCCGCGGCGCGCGCGAACCGTGGCGCCCAGCGACTCGGTGAATTCCTTGGGGGACATGTCCATCCTTCCGGGTCTTTTGTGGGCAAGCACGCAGACCTACCCGGTACGTTCGTGCCGGTTTCTTCATTTTCCGCTTCTCTGGGAGGTGAATCAAGGCTCGGTCAGAGCATATCGGTACGTTCGTTCCGGTGGACTCCCGGCCGACATCGTGGGTGCGGGCCGTTAGCTGCGCTCCGGCACGCCGATTTGGGGCCACACCCACGAATTCGGCTAGCCGCGGACAGTCGCGGGGTTCCGCTTGGCCCACCACAGCAGGCCGATGTAGCTCAGGTCGAAGATGCTGCACAGGAGGCCGATGCCGAGGATGAACAGCGAGTTTTGGAGAACCCCGAAGCTGATGGTCGGCGCTAGGGTACCGATCCATTTCGCCACGGCGATCACCATGGATTGGCCGCGCAGTCCGCGCCGGGCCGCGAACATGGCAATGAACAGGCCGGACATGAGGAGATTCTGCAGGAAAGCCGCGTACCTTGAGGCGGGATCCCAATCGAACTCGGCGATGAAGAGCCATTGCACGATGAAGGACGCAATGAGCAGGAGAACCGACCATCCAACGAACAGCGGGCGCGTGACAAAGCCGGGAAGCTCCCGCCTGCCGAAACGAAGGAAGGTGTACACGATCACCATGTCCGCCAGTGCCCAGGCAATGTTGATGACGCCCTGCACGGAGAGCCTCGTGCTGAGCGAGTGGAGAGCGTAAATGACTTCCCACGCGATGTTCAGGCCCAGGGCCGCCGCAGGGATTGCGTAGCTCTTGTCACGGAAGCCGACCAGGATCGCGCAGACGTAGACGGTGGTCCAGGCTACTCCACTCAGGATTGTCAGGAACAGGTTCAAGGTTCTTCCCCGCGTTGGCTTCCTACACCCGGCCCAGCACGTCGATGTCCTCGAGGAAGTCCTGGTGGACCTCCTCGCTGACTGTCGTTCGGGTATCGGCGATGGCGTCGAGATAGTCCTGCGTGACGGGCCCCTTCCGGGCGTTCGACGCCGGTGCCGCGCCCGGAAAGGAAGCGTCGACAGTTTCCGCTGGATAAACTGCTTTTTCCAAAGCACGCTGGGAGGCACTGCGCGCCGCGTATTCAATGTCCGCGGGTGAGAAGCCCTCCGTCCGCGAGACCAGCAAGTCCACATCCACGGAGTCCACCACGCTGGCCGGGATGAAGCGCTGCCACATGGCCTCGCGGGCGTGGACGTCGGGCAGGCCGATCGGGATGACGTAGTCGAAGCGGCCGTGCCGCAGGAACGCCGAATCCAGGGCGCGGATGAAGTTCGTCGCGCACACCAGCAGGCGGCCGGGCTGTTCACGGAACGCGGGGATGATCTTGAGGAGCTCGTTCGTGACGCCCTGCAACGGCGACGGCGGCTCGCCCGACCGCTGGGCGGCGATCTCTTCCACCTCGTCGATGAAGACCACCGCATGCTCCAACTCGGCGATTTCCAGGAACGTCTCGCGCAGCGCGCCCGCCAAGCCTTTGGGATCGGCGGCCAGGCGTGAAGGGAAGACCTCCACGAACGGCCACTCAAGCCGGGAAGCGATCGCCTTCGCGAACGTCGTCTTCCCGGTGCCCGGCGGGCCGAAGAGCACGACGGCGCGCGGCGGCACCACGCCGTACTCGTCGGCGAGGTCCGCCTGAGCCAGCGGCAGGACCAGCCGGCGTTCCAGCAGCTCCTTTTCGCGGCGCATGCCGGCAACGTTTTCCCACAAGTCGCGGGCGAGGATGCGCCCTCCGAGCTGGCTCAGCGGCTCAAGCTCCTGGCGCTGCACCGGGATGGTCCGCTCGAAGTAGTGCAGGTTTTGCTTGAGCAGGAAGCCCCGGCCCAGGAATGCTTCGACCCGGGTCTCGGATTCGGGCATGAGCGCCGAGAGCTTGTTCAGGCCGTGCGGCGTCATCCGGTTCTCGACGGCGGCCAGCAGCGAAGTGCCGATCCCACGGCCCCGGAATTCGGGCAGGGTGGCCAGGAAGACGATCCAGCCTTGGTCATGGGCAGCACGTCCGACGGCGGCACCCACCACCTGCTCGCCCTGCACCGCTACCACGGCGTGGTCCTTCTCGCATGACGCCAGGACCTCGGAGAGCGCATAGACCGGCTCCACGTTGTCCGCTTTGAGCGACTCCCACAGGTGCAGGATCCCGTCCATGTCGGACGAATGGAAGTCCCTGATACGCCAGTTGCTCATGCCCTGCTCCTAGGTGGATCGCCATCGAATGCCTGGTGTTGAGCATAGGCGAACCGGTGGCGGAGCGGGGTTGCAGGGGCGTTGCGTTACGTGCCTACCCCACCGGCCGCAGCCGCAAGCCTTGCATGCCGCCGTCGATCGCCAGGGACGTGCCCGACGTCGAACCGGACAGCGGGCTCGCGAGGTAGGCGACGGCGCCGGCCACCTCCGCGGCGTCCACCAAGCGGCCGTGTGGCTGGCGGGCGTTGAGCGCGGCGCGTTCTGCAGCCGGGTCCGCGGCGGATTCAAGCAGCCTGCCCACCCACGGGGTGTCCACGGTGCCCGGGTTGACGCAATTGACCCGGATCCCTTCGCGGACATGATCGGCCGCCATGGCAAGCGTCAGGGACAACACCGCGCCTTTCGACGCCGAATACAATGCCCGCTGCGGCAGCCCCGCGGTCGCGGCGATGGAGCAGGTGTTGACGATTGCGGCCGCCGGCGACTCCCGCAAGTACGGCAGGGCGGCGCGGCTGACGCGGGCGATGCCCACAACGTTGATGTCCAGCACGCGGTGCCATTCGTCGTCGTCGTTCGCCGCGACGTCCCCTTGGGCGCCGATCCCCGCATTGTTGACCACCACATCGAGGCGGCCAAACTTCCGGGCGACGGCGTCGACGGCGGCACGCACCGAGGCGTCGTCGGCCACGTTGCATTCGACGCCGAAATGTGGCGTGCCGGATGGGTTGAGGTCCAGCACGGCAACCTTCGCGCCGCCGTCGGCAAGGCGGTCTGCGATGGCCGCGCCGATGCCGGACGCCCCGCCGGTGACGAGGGCGACGAGCCCCTCGAACTCCGCGCTCACCGGACGGCCTTGTCCGTGGCTGCCGCGGCGAGCGAACCCGTGCGGGCCCGGTGGAACTCCTGCTGCTGCCGGCCGAGGCCGTCCACTTCTAGCTCAACCACGTCGCCCGGCTGTATATACGGGAACCGGCCCGAGAGTGCCACGCCTTCCGGAGTACCCGTGAGGATGACATCGCCGGGTTCCAGGACCATGAACTGGCTGACGTGGTGGACGATGGTGCGGACGTCGAAGATCATGTCCGAGGTATTGGAAGATTGGCGGATTTCGCCGTTCACCCAAGTCCGCAGGCCGAGGTTGCCGGCGTCGAGTTGGTCCGCCGGAACCAGCCACGGGCCCAGGGGAGTGGACTGCGGCAGGGACTTGCCCTTGGTCCATTGGCCCGCCGCGCCGGGTATTTGGTAGTCGCGCTCAGAGAGATCGTTGGCGACGACGTAGCCCGCGATGCACTCCGCCGCCTCGTCCATGCCGGAAAGGTATGACGCTTCGCGGCCGATGACGATTCCGAGTTCCACCTCCCAGTCGTACTTTTCCGACGACGGCGGGATGGGTGCGGCGTCGAACGGGCCGCTGACCGTGTTGCTCGGCTTCAGGAACACCACCGGTGATTCAGGTGGCGTGGCACCGGACTCCGCCGCGTGCGCGGCGTAGTTGAGGCCGATGCAGATCACCGATCCGGGGCGGGCGATGGGCGAACCGATCCGGAGCCCCTCGGCTGAAATCTCGGGCAAATTGCCTGCTTTGAGGGCTTCTTGGGCGCGCGCGATGCCGTCCGTGGCGAGGAACTCTCCGTTGATGTCCTTCGTCAGCGGTTCAAGGCTGAAGTATTTTTCGGTGCCGTTGGCGTCTTGGGCGATGACGACCGGCTTTTCATGTCCGGCAGTGCCCAGCCGGGCGAATTTCATGTTCATGTATTCCTCCGTGCTCTGGCTAACATCCGAGCTCTAGTGTGCTGCTGCTCTCCATAATACGGAAATGTGACCCATTGACAATGCAGACATCCGATGTTTACGCTCAACCCAGCAAACGAGCTGCTGTAACGCAAGGAGCACAATGAGCGTCATCACCGCGGTGGACACTTTCGACATCCGCTTTCCCACCTCGCAGGACCTGGACGGATCGGATGCGATGAATCCGGATCCCGACTATTCGGCGGCGTACTTGGTGATCCGCACGGATGCCAACGACGGCCACGAGGGCCACGGTTTTGTCTTCACGATCGGTCGTGGCAACGAAGTGGAGACCACTGCGATCAAGGCCTTGCGCCCTTTCATCCTCGGCCGCGACGTCGAAGGGCTCCTTAGCGACATGGGCGGCACTTGGAAAGTCCTGGCCCACGATTCACAACTCCGCTGGCTTGGCCCTGAAAAGGGCGTCATGCACATGGCGATCGGCGCCGTCGTCAATGCCCTCTGGGACCTCAAGAGCAAGCGGGCCGGGCTCCCTTTGTGGGAGCTGCTCTCCAGGATGAGCCCGGAAGAGATCGTGTCGCTCGTCGACTTCCGGTACCTCAGCGACGCGCTCACTCCGGAGGACGCGCTCGGAATATTGCGTGCGTCCGAACCCGGTCGCGCCGCCCGCACGGCAGCGCTCCTCGCGGACGGCTACCCCGCATACACGACGACGCCGGGATGGCTCGGTTACAGCGACGACAAACTGGTGCGCCTGGCCAAGGAAGCGGTCGCGGACGGTTTCGGGCAGATCAAGCTCAAGGTGGGTGCCTCCCTTGAGGACGATATCCGTCGCGTCCGAGCGGCCCGCGATGCCGTGGGGCCGGACATCAAGATCGCCGTGGACGCGAACCAGCGTTGGGACGTGCAGGAGGCCATCGACTGGATGTCGCACCTGGCTCCCTACGACATCGCGTGGATCGAGGAACCCACCAGTCCGGACGATGTCCTGGGCCACGCCGCGATCGCCCGGGGCGTCGCTCCAATTCCCGTGGCCACCGGTGAGCACGTCCAAAACCGGGTGATGTTCAAGCAGATGCTGCAGGCCGGTTCACTCCAGGTCCTGCAACTGGACGCCGCGAGGGTGGCCGGCGTGAACGAGAACATCGCCATCCTCCTCCTCGCCGCGAAGTTCGGCGTCCGGGTCTGCCCGCATGCCGGCGGGGTTGGCCTGTGCGAGGCCGTCCAGCACTTGTCGATGTTCGATTTCGTGGCCGTTTCCGGCGACAAGAATGGCAGGATGATCGAATTCGTCGACCACCTGCACGAGCACTTCGCCACCCCGGTGGACGTCCACGATGGCTGCTACTGGCCGCCGTCCGCGCCAGGGGCCGGAAACGAAATGCTTGGTAACACGCTGGCCGATTACAGCTTTCCCGGTGGCCCTGCCTGGGCCACGGTGTCCCATCCGTCCGCTCCGCATCACTAACTCGTCGTATTAGCCCAATTCCCTACTGAAAGCACGTGGTGAAAGATATGCGCAAAGAAGCGTTGGTGGCTGGTGCCTTGGCACTCGGCCTGGTTGGACTCACCGGCTGCGGGGGCAGCTCTTCCGGCAGTACTTCCGATGGCAAGACCGCCATGACCTGGGCCATGTGGGTCGGTGGCACGGAAGACCAGAAAAACTGGGAGAAGGTTGCCGACGAGGTCAGCAACACCCTGGGTGACGTGAAGATCACCTTGCAGGGTTCCACTTTCCAGGACTACTTCACCAAGATGAGCACGCAGCTCAGCTCGAACACGGCACCCTGCCTGGTGGCCGTCCAGAGCCTGCGGACGGCGCAGCTCAAGGACGGCATGCTGCCCCTCGACGACCTGGTCAAGAAGAACAACCTGGACCTGGGCGCCTTCGATCCGTCCATGATCAAGGGACTCAGCGCCGACAACAATCTCTATGCGCTTCCCTACGACGTCGGCCCGGTCATGATGTTCTACAACAAGGACATGTTCGACGCCGCAGGCGTGCCGGTACCGAAGGCGGGCTGGACAAGCGATGAGTTCGTGGCCGCCGCGAAGAAGCTGAGCACCAACGGCAAGCACGCCATCGCACCCACCACGTCCGACCTCTTCATTGAATCGCAGATCATCGCCTACAACGGCGGACGCGTGCTCAAGGAAGACGGTACGATCGACGCCGGCGATTCGACTTTTGCCCAGGGACTCCAGTGGGTCTCCGACCTGACGAATAAGGAAAAGGTCTCCCCGCAGTTGCCGGGAGGTGACGCATCATTCAGCTCCAACGAATTCCTCGCGGGCAACACCGCCATGAGCATCGACGGCCCGTGGTCTTTGCTGGACGTGAAGGCCAAAGCCAAGTTCAAGGTCGGCGTGACTACCCTCCCCGCGGGCCAGGGCGGTGGCAAGACCTTCAGCGCCGGTTCCGGCTGGGGAATCTCCAAGCAATGCGCCACCCCCGACAAAGCCTTTGCCGCCCTCAAGGAAATGACCGGCGAGAAGGTCCTGGGGGAGCTCGCGTCAGCAGGACGTGCGCTCGCCGCGCGTACGGCACAGCAGGCCAAGTGGATTGACAACGCCGGAATACCGGGAGTGGCCGAAACCCTCAAGACCGCCGAAGCCACGGCAGTGCCCATGCCAAGCAACACCAACAGCGACCAGTTGGGCCAGCTCTTCAATCAGTACCTCGTCAAATCCATCAACGGACAGCAGAACGCAGCCGATGTCATGAAAGACATTGCGGCCCAGCTGCCCCGATGATCAGTGTGGTGCATGCCCGGCAGTTCCTGACCAACCGCCGGGCAGGCCCGCACTCTTCGCAAAGGAATGAGAAATGACATTACTCAAGTCCGCCAAGCCGGCTCTTGCTGAAGCGGCGGCAGGCGCCGGCACCGCCGTCGGGAAGGCAAAAGCCGAACCGGACGCCCAACTCGGCCGACGGACCATGTGGGGACCCGCTTTTGCCCTGCCGCACGGGCTCGGCCTGGCGTTCTTCACGCTGTTGCCGATCGTTGTTTCCCTTGTGATCAGCCTCTTCAATTGGCCACTCCTGGGAACCCCGAAATTCCTCGGCTTCGAAAATTACCTGCGGCTTTTCAACGATCCCATTTTTGGCCAGGTGGTCCGGAACACCGTCCTGTTCGTCATCCTGTACGTCCCGCTCAACCTGGTTGTCTCACTGGGGCTCGCCGCGTGGCTGACTCCCCGGATCAAGGGCCGGCACATCTTCCGGGTCATCTTCTTCATTCCGTCGATCACCCCGGTGGTGGCAAACGTCGTGGTCTGGCGGATGCTGTACCAACCCGGGGGCTTTATCGACGGTACCCTGCAAAGCGCAACCGGCGTCTCTGCGCCGAACTTCCTCGGAGACGAACACTGGGCAATGATGGCCATCGTCGTGATGAGCGTGTGGCAAGGATTCGGCTACAACATGCTGGTGTTCTCGGCAGCCTTGGATGCTGTCCCGGAGAACCTCACCGAGGCGGCAGCGATCGACGGCGCCAACGCCTGGACCATCTTTTGGCGGATCAAGCTCAAGCTCATTTCGCCGTCGATCTTCTTCGGCACCATGATGACCCTCATAACCTCCTTCCAGGTTTTCGCGCAGCCGTTCATCCTCACCAAGGGCGGGCCCGGCTCAGCCACCTCCACCATCGTCCTGTACATCTACAACCAGGGCTTCCAATTCCACCAGCTCGGCCTCGCGTCGGCGGCGGCCTGGATCCTGTTCGTCATCATCCTGGGCGTGACGGCCGTCCAGTTCCTCGGACAAAGGAAGTGGGTCCACTACGATGCTTGAGACGACGAGCCGGGCACGTCCCGTTGCCGGGGCACGTCCTGTAACACGCAAACCAGCCAAGATCAGGCCCGCTATCGGCTATGTGATCCTTTGCCTTATCGCGCTGCTCTTCCTGTCCCCCTTGATCTACATGTTCGCGACCTCCCTCAAGCCGCCCGCTGAGATCTTCAGTGTTCCGCCGAAGCTGATCGGCTCGGAATTCCGGTGGCAGAACTACCAGGAGGCCTTGAATTACATGCCATTCCTGAAGTTCATGGGCAACGGCTTGCTCGTCTCGGCCGCAGGAACAGCGCTGACCCTGGCGGTTTCGGCATTTTCCGGCTACGCGTTCTCAAGGCAGCGCTGGCGGGGACGGAACCTGGTATTCATGGTGTTCCTCGCAACCCTCATGATTCCCCAGGAGGTCCTGATCGTCCCGATGTTCGTGATGATGCAGAAAGTCGGCTGGGTGAACACCTTCCAGTCGCTCATCGTGCCCTGGGCCTTCACCGCATTCGGTGCCTTTCTCTTGCGGCAGTTCTTCCTGGGCGTGCCGCAGGAGCTCGACGACGCCGCACGGGTCGACGGCGCAGGAACCCTGCGGACCTTCCTCCTGGTCATGCTTCCGCTGGCCAGGCCCACCATGGCGGTACTGGCCGTCTTCAGTTTCATCAGCTACTGGAACTCATTCCTGTGGCCCTTGGTAGTGATCAACGACGTCAACAACCTCGGAACCATCCCGCTGGGGCTGCAGATGTTCTTCGGCCAGCAGGGCAACCAGTGGCACCTCGTCATGGCCGCCTCGGTAATTTCGATGGCGCCGACCCTTCTGTTGCTGATCCTGCTGCAGAAGCACCTCGTCAAAGGCATCGTCACGAGCGGCCTCGGCGGACGCTAGTACCAACCACGCAAAGACACCAACAACAAACTGCAGAATAACTTTGAAGGAGCAGCTACTGATGATCGCGCAAGCACCTTGGTTCACGGAGTCCCGGTTCGGCATGTTCGTCCACTGGGGACTTTACGCCCTGCCGGCACGGCACGAATGGGTCATGAACCGGGAACGCATCCCTGCCGAGGAATATGAGAAGTACTTCCAGCATTTCAATCCGGATCTCTACGATCCGCGCGAGTGGGCCCGTGCCGCCAAGGACGCGGGAATGAAGTACGTCGTGCTGACCACGAAGCACCACGAGGGTTTCTGCCTGTGGGATTCCGCGCTGACCGACTACAAGTCCACCAAGACGCCGTGCGGCCAGGACCTGGTGGCCCAGTACGTCGACGCGTTGCGGGAATTCGGCCTGAAAGTCGGTTTCTACCACTCACTCATTGATTGGCACCACCCTGACTTCACCATCGACGGTTTCCACCCCGAACGCGAGAACCCCGACGCCGCGAAGCTCAACGAGGGCCGCGACATGGCCCGGTACCGCGAATACCTGCATGGCCAGGTCCGGGAGCTGCTGAGCAACTACGGCACCATCGACTACCTCTTCTTCGATTTCTCCTACACCAGCCAAGACCACAAGGACATCTGGGGCGGGAAAGGCCGCGAGGCGTGGGGCTCGGTGGAACTGCTGAAGATGGTCCGGGAACTGCAGCCGGGCATCATCGTCAACGACCGCCTGGACATCTCCGGAGACTTCGCCACCCCTGAGCAATACCAGCCCTCAGGGCCGATGGTGGTGGACGGCGTCGAAGTGCCCTGGGAAGCATGCCAGACGCTGAACGGAAGCTGGGGCTATGACCGGGACAACCTCGACTACAAGTCCGTGGACCTCCTAGTGCGGATGCTCGTTGACGGCGTGTCCAAGGATGGAAACCTGCTCCTGAACGTGGGCCCCACGGCCCGCGGCAATTTCGACCCCCGGGCCGTGGAGTCCTTGCGTGGCATCGGGGACTGGATGAAACTGCACTCCCGGGCCATCTATGGTGCGGGGCCGGCTTCCTGGACCGCGCCCGCAGATGCCCGGTACACGCGCCGGGGAGACCGCCTCTACTTGCACCTGTTTGCTTGGCCGTTCGAATACGTCCACCTGCCCGATCTCGCGGGCAAGGTCGAATACGCCCAACTCCTCAACGATGCCTCGGAAGTCGCCATGCTGGAGCTTTCGCCGGACCGCGAAGCGATCAACACGGCCCAGGGCGGACAGCCGGCAGGCACACTGTCCCTGAAACTGCCCGTGCAGCGCCCGGACGTGGCAGTTCCCGTCGTCGAGCTCTTCCTGAAGCCCGGGGTGTAGCGTGGCCGAAACCATCGCCCTCCACACCCGGCTCAAGCAGGGTGCGGAACAGGAGTACGCGGATGCCCACGCCAGCATCCCCGCGGAGCTTGTCGCGGCCCTGAACGATGCTGGCGTCGCCAATTGGCGGATCTGGCGCAGCGGCCAGGAGCTCTTCCACCTGGTCGAGGTGGAGGACTACCAGGCCATGCGGCGCGCGCTCGCGGACCACCCGGCGAATGTCCCCTGGCAGGCCCGCATGGCGGAGCTCCTGGAAGTCCAGGACGACTATTCGGGTAACGACTCGGGCATCCCGCTCGTGTGGGAGCTGGCATGAGCGGCACGGTGGCGGGCTTCCCGGGGGCCGGGCAGCTGGGCAAGCTCGGCTTTGGGGCGGCCGGCATCGGCAATCTGTACCGTGCCATGCCGGACGCCCAAGCCACCGCCACCGTCAACGCGGCGTGGGACTCCGGGGTCCGCTACTTCGACACCGCTCCGCACTACGGCCTCGGATTGTCTGAGCGCAGGTTGGGTGCCGTGCTCAGGGAAAAGCCCCGCGATGAGTTCACGGTGTCCACCAAGGTGGGCAGGCTCTTGGTGCCGCATCCTGCCGGGGCCGATGCCACGGACGATGAAGGCTTCGACGTGCCGGCAACGAGCAAGCGCCAATGGGACTTCTCCGAATCAGGGATCCGCCGAAGCATCGAGGAATCGCTCGAACGCCTCGGCCTGGACCACGTGGACATCGCCTACCTGCACGATCCGGATGTCCACGACCTGGCCAAGGGAATCCGCGAAGCGCTGCCGGCACTGGAGAAGCTCCGTGCGGAGGGCGTGGTGAATGCCATCGGCGTCGGGACGAACTCGGCGGAGGCCGCGCTTGAATGCGTCGAGGCGGCAGACCTGGACCTCGTGATGCTCGCCGGGCGTTACACCCTGCTTGAGCAGCCCGAGGTTCCGCTCCTGGACCGCTGCGTCTCCCGCCGCACCGGCGTGGTCAATGTCGGCGTGTTCAATTCGGGCCTGCTGGCGCGGCCCGAGGTCCCCGAGGACGCGCACTACAACTATGCCCGCGCGCCGAGGGCGCTCGTGGAACGCGCGCGGGCGCTCGCCGGCGTGTGCCGTGACTTCGGGGTGGAGCTCCCGACGGCGGCACTCCAGTTCAGCTTGCGGCATCCGGCCGTGGTGAACGTGACAGCGGGGGCCAGCAGCCCGGAGCAGATCGCCGACAACGCCGCGCGGATGAAGGAGCCTGTGCCGGAGGAGTTGTGGGCGGCCTTGGCGGGAGTGCCGGGGTGATTGATTCGCACCTGCACTTGTGGGACCTCGGGCCGGGTGCCGGCGGCGGGATGGGGCCCGACGGCGGCGGGCCGTGTGCCGCCGTCGGGCACCTCACTGGCGGACCGCGACCGTACGCGTGGCTCGGGCCCCAACACGGCGGGCTGTTCCGCAGCTACGGCGAGGAAGAGGCCCGGGAAACCTTGGAAGCGGCCGGCGTCGAAGGGGTTGTGCTTGTCCAAGCCGACGACACCGTTGCGGACACCGAGTCCATGCTCGCTGTCGCGGACCGCGATCCCTGGGCGCTCGGCGTCGTCGGCTGGATCCCGCTCGAGAAGCCCGCCCACGCTGAGAAGGAACTGCAGCGGTTCCTCCTGAGCCCCGCGTTTGTCGGCGTCCGCCACCTGATCCATGACGATCCCCGGGACAACTTCCTCGAGTTGCCCGCAGTCCGGGATTCCTTGCGGATGGTGGCTCGGTACGGCCTGGTGTTCGATGTCCCCGATGCCTTTCCAAGGCACCTTGGGCATGCCGTCAGGCTGGCCCGCGCGCTACCGGAGCTGACCGTCGTCCTGGACCACCTCGGGAAGCCTCCATTGGCCGACGCGGCCGCGATGGATGTGTGGCGTTCCCAATTCCGCGCCTTGGCCGAACTGCCCAACACAGTGGCCAAGGTATCGGGCCTGCATCTGCCCGGCGTTCCGTACACAGCCGCGGGCCTGCGTCCGCTCTGGGACGAGGCGCTGGAGGCCTTCGGTCCGGGACGGCTCATGATCGGCGGGGATTGGCCCGTCAGTACATTGGGTGCGCCGTACGGACGTACCCTGGAGGTGCTGCTGGAGCTCGTGGCTGAACTGAGCACGGCGGAGCGCGAAGACTTCCTCGAGCACACGGCGGCGCGGACGTACGGTCTTTCGCGCGAGCTGGCAGAAAATACCCCCAAATTTCGATTTTGAGGGAATTACCTGCCAGTTCGCGCTGACGCGACAAGCCTAGAGCGCCTGGCGCAACCAGCTCTCAACGCCGCTGATGTGGACGGTGACGAGTGCCCGGACCAGCTCGGCGTCGCCGCGTTCCAGCGCATCGGCGATGGCCTTGTGTTCGGCGAGGGTGTGCGCAACCGCTTTTTCCTGCGTCAAGCCGCGCCAGATGCGGGCTCGGACGGTGCTGCTGGAGAGGGCCTCAAGGAGGCCTGCGAGATAGTCATTGCCGGCGGCCTGGGTGATGATGCCATGGAATTCGAGGTCGTGGGCAACGAGCTCCTCGACGTCGGTGTTTTCGTCGATTCCGTCCATCGTTGCGCGCAAGGCCGTCAGGGACATCGGAGTGATCTTGCCCGTTGCCATGAAGGCGGTGGCTGGCTCCAGGATTCGTCGGACCTCAAAGAGTTCCAGGATGGAGCGGTCCTGGTGCAGGTCCACCACGAACGCCACGGCTTCGTTGAGCAGCTTGGCGTCGAGGCTCGTCACGTAGGTGCCGTCGCCTCGCCGGACATCCAGCACCCGGATCAGCTCGAGGGCTTTGACGGCTTCACGCAGGGAGCTTCTGGATAGCCCGAGCCGTTCGCTCAGTTCCTTCTCGGGCGGGAGGCGGTCCCCGGCTTTGAGTTCGCCGCGGATCAGCATGTCCTTGATCTTGCCGATCGCTTCATCTGTGACAGCCATGGCAACATCCTAGCGGCGAATGATCGGATGTCTGGGGTGGGGCGGGCAGAACCGCCGCAACGCGCGACGGCGGCACCTGAGGTTCCGCGCGAACGGAACCGCAGGTGCCGCCGTCGGGCACTTAGCACTTGAAGGCTTAGATCCTGTCTTCCGAACCGGCAACCGGGAGGTTGGCGATGACGGGAGAACTGCCCGTGAAGCCGTCGCGGGCTGCGGCGAGCTCGTGGATCTGCTTGCGGCACGCGTACCAACCGGCCACGATGAGCGCGCAGGCGATCGCCGTGACGAGCATCGTGAGCGGAGAGTCGATGAACACCATCACGAGCACTCCCACAAGGAACAGCAACGAGAGGTAACCCGTGTACGGAGCGCCGAACATCCGGAAGGACGGGCGCTTCAGCCAGCCCTTGTCCGCCCAGCGCTTGAGCTGGATCTGGCACAGGACGATCGTGGCCCAGGTGACGATGATACCCACGGAAGCGACGTTGAGGACGATCTCGAACGCATCGGACGGAACGAGGTAGTTCAGCGGGACGCCGAGCAGGGACACTCCGGCCGTGATGGCGATGCCGCCGTAGGGAACGCCGGCTTTGTTCATGCGCTGGGCGAACTTCGGGGCGGAGCCGGCCACGGACATCGAGCGCAGGATGCGGCCCGTCGAGTACAGGCCGGCGTTCAGGGAGGACAGCGCCGCGGTGAGGACCACGAGGTTCATGATCACGTCCACGCCCTGGATGCCGATGTGTCCGAAGAACGTGACGAACGGGCTGACACCCTTGACATAGGAGGTGTACGGGAGCAGCAGTGCCAGCAAGATTACAGAGCCGACGTAGAACACCGCGATGCGGAAAACCACGGAGTTGATGGCCTTGGGCATGATCTTCTCGGGGTTCTCCGTTTCGCCGGCGGCCGTGCCCACGAGCTCGATCGAAGCGTAGGCGAAGAGCACACCCTGCATGAGGATGATCATGGGCAGGATGCCGTTGGGGAAGATGCCGCCGTGGTCCGTGAGGAGGCTGAATCCGACTTCCTGGCCCGGTACCGGCGTACCGAAGATGACGAAGTAGGTTCCGACGAACAGGAAGGCCACCAGCGCGGCCACCTTGATGAGCGCGAAGTAGAACTCCATCTCGCCGAAGACCTTGACCGAGACCAGGTTCAGTCCAAGCACCACGAGAAGTGCGATCAATGCCCAGGCCCATTGCGGGACGACACCGATCCACGGGACGTATTTGCCGAAGAAGTTCATGTACAGGGCCGCGGCGGTGGTGTCCACAATGGTGGTGGTGGCCCAGTTGATCCAGTAGAACCAGCCCGAGACAAACGCAGCCTTCTCGCCGAAGAACTCGCGGGCATAGGAGACGAAGGAACCGGACGAGGGGCGGTGCAGCACGAGTTCGCCGAGGGCGCGCAGGATCAGGAAGGCAAAGAAGCCACAGACCGCGTACGCGATGACGAGGGAGGGGCCCGCGGCGTTGAGGCGGCCGCCGGCACCCAGGAACAGACCGGTGCCGATGGCGCCACCGATCGCGATCATCTGGATCTGACGCGGCTTCAGGCTCTTGTGATAGCCCTTGTCCTCGGCGTGGAGGAGCTTTTCAGTGGCGTGCGCCTGTGGCGGGACTGTGTGGTCCGTGATGGGTGCATTGGTCATGGGAATCCTTAGGGGGTGTCCTGTTGGGGGGGGTCCGGATCTCGCCGTCCGGTCGGTCTGTCCGGCTTGTTCGTCCGGGAATTCAGGTCCGACGGCGGCGGGCGGGTGCCGTAGCCGTCGGACGTTCTGCACGGCTCAGCTTAGTTGCTGAGGTTGGCCAGGCGTTCGGGGCGGAGGAGCTCGTCGAGCTGCTCCGAGGTCAGTAAGCCGTGTTCGAGAACGAGCTCGGCGACGCCCTTGCCGCTTGCCAGCGCTTCCTGGGCGATGGCAGTGGCGGAGGCGTAGCCGATGTGCGGATTGAGTGCCGTGACGAGCCCGATCGACTGCTCTACCGTGAGGCGCAGGCGTTCGGTGTTCGCGGTGATGCCCCGGATGCAGCGCGACGTGAGTGTACGGCACGCGGCTTCCAGGTGGGAGATGCTCTTGTGGAGGCTGTGAACGATAATCGGCTCGAAGGCGTTCAGCTGGAGCTGTCCCGCTTCGGCTGCCATGGTGACGGTGACATCGTTGCCGATGACTTCGTAGGCCACTTGGCTGACCACTTCCGGGATCACCGGATTGATCTTGCCTGGCATGATGGACGAGCCCGACTGCACAGCCGGGAGGTTGATCTCGCCCAGTCCCGCACGCGGTCCGGAGGACAGCAAGCGGAGGTCATTGCAAATCTTGGAAAGCTTGACGGCGACCCGCTTGAGCACGCCCGAGAGGTGGACGAACGCGCCCACGTCCTGGGTGGCCTCGATGAGGTCCACCGAGGTGACCAGCGGCAGGCCGGTGATCTCGGCCAGGTGCCTGCAGGCTGCCGCGGCGTATCCAACGGGGGCGTTCAGGCCGGTCCCGATGGCGGTGGCGCCAAGGTTGATCTCGTGGATGAGTAGCTGGGACTCGGCAAGTCGCGCCCGGTCTTCGCCCACGGTCACGGCGTAGCCGCTGAATTCCTGGCCGAGTGTCATGGGTACGGCGTCCTGCAACTGCGTGCGGCCCATTTTGACCACCGTGCGGAATTCCCCGCCCTTCTCCGCGAAGGCGACCTGGAGTTCCTGAAGCGCTGCGAGGAGGCCCTGGACCGAGAAAATGGTGGCCAGGTTGACCGCGGTGGGGTAGACGTCGTTGGTGGACTGGCTCAGGTTGACGTGGTCGTTCGGGTGCAGCTTGGCGTAGTCGCCCTTGGGGTGGCCAAGGATTTCAAGGGCCCGGTTGGCGATGACCTCGTTGGCGTTCATGTTGGAGCTGGTCCCGGCCCCGCCTTGGATGACGTCCACCATGAACTGCTCGTGGAGCTTGCCGTCCAGGATTTCCTGGCAGGCCTGCTCAATGGCGTCTGCGCGTTCGTCGTCCAACAGACCGAGTTCGCGGTTGGTGCGGGCGGCAGCGAGCTTGACTGCGGCGAGGCCTTTGACGAGGTTGGCGTTGCTCGACAAGGGCTGCCCCGTGATGGGGAAGTTCTCGATGGCGCGCAGCGTATGCACGCCCCAGTAGGCATCTGCGGGAACGTCGCGGTCACCGAGGAGATCGTGTTCCGAGCGGAACCCTGGAATTGTCGTGGAGTGCACGGCAGATGTCATTGCTGTCCTTTTGGTTTCTGTACTTGTTGGCTGCATCAGTTGGATGCGAGGAAGTTCGCGGCACGCAGCACGCCAACACGGTGGCCGCCGCCCAACACCGGCGGGCTGGCGAGCGTGGCGAGCTGGCCGCCGTCGAGCCCCAGTGCTTCAAGAACGCGGACAGTGACGGGCATGCGGGCGCGGTCGCCGCCGTCGGAGATCTTGACGGCGACGCCGGTGCCGTTCCGCAGGCCGATGAGCTGGAGGCCTTCGAAGCCGTCCTTTGCGAGCAGTCCGGGAACCGTACGCATGATCGCCGTGACATCGCGACCCTCGCCGGCCACCATTTCGGGGAAGGCGCGCATGGCGTGGGCTACTTGGCCCTCCGCTTCCGCGCTGTCGGCCGCTGCCAAGCGGCCGTAGGCCCGGGCCATGCCGTGCAGGCTGTGGGCGAAGAGCGGGGTGCCGCACCCGTCCGTGCTGACGGCGGCGGCGTCTTCGCCAGTGAGTTCGGTGATGGTGTCCTTCACGAGCACCTGGAGGGGATGCTCGGGATGCAGGTAACCCTGGACGGGCCAGCCGTTGATGACGCAGGTGGCGGCCATGGACGCGTGCTTGCCGGAACAGTTCTGCGCGAGCTGTGTGGGTGTGCCCCCGGCGCGGAGCCATGCTTCGCGCTCGGAGGTGCCGTAGGGAAGGTCGCTGCTGTTTTCCAGCGCGCTTTTATCCAGGCCGTGCATTTCGAGGATCCGGGCGGCGCCGTCGAGGTGCATCGCGGCGCCCGAGTGGCTTGCGGCGGTGAGGGCGAGGAGGTTCTCCGGAAGCTTGAGTCCCGCGCGGACCATGGCGACCGCCTGGAGCGGTTTGAGGGAGGACCGCGGGTAGAACGCGGCGTCGGGCTCGCCCGCTTCGAGGAGCGTTTCGCCGTCCTGCCCGACGGCGATGAGGGAGCCGTAGTGGATGCTCTCGACCAGGCCGTCGCGGGTCTGTTCCGCGAGGGGGACGTGGTGCGGGGTGGTTACGGGCATAGCGTTGCGCGTTGCATGCGGGGTGGGCATGACTTCCTTCAGTTGCTGGATCATTTGCTGAGGATGGTGTCCAACGCAACGCTGACGGCGCTGAGATGGTCGGCCATGGCGGCTTCGGCGGCGGGGGCGTCGCCGGCTTCGATGGCTTCGACGATGCGGAGGTGTTCATCGTCTGAAACATGCTGGCGGTCGGCCACCATGTTCAAGGTTTCGGATTGATGGGCAAGGGCTTCGCGGATGTCTGCGACAACGCTTTCGAAGACCTTGTTGCCGCTTGCGCGGGCGATGGCAGAATGGAAACTGGCGTCGAGGCTGACCCAGGTCTCAGGGTCGGCCTCGGCGGCCATCGAATTGACGATCTCCTTGAGGTGTTCAAGTTCTTCCGGACTGCGGCGTTCCGCGGCCAGGCCGGCCGCCGGGACTTCAATATGCGGGCGTGCCTCGTTGAGGTCCCGCGCTGAATACTGGCCGAGTATGAGGTCATTGGCTACCCGGTCCGCGACGACGAACGTGCCCTTGCCGGTCTTGGTGACCGTCAGCCCGAGCGCAGTGCAGGAGCGGAGCGCCTCACGGATGACCGAGCGACTCACCCCGTACTCCGCGGCGAGCGTGGCTTCAGAGCTGAGTTTGCCCCCCACTTCCACGGTTCCGTCTTCAATATCCCGGCGGATGGCGCTGAACACGGCTTCCGCTGCACTGAAGCGGGCGAGGGGCCCGGGGCTTGATGGCCGGGCCGCTTGGGCCGGCCGGGGAACGGCGCCGCTTGGGGCGGTGCGCTGGCCAGCGGCAGCTTTCTGGCTGACGGCTGGTTGTCCAATGGCGGCCTGTCCGGCTGTCCGGCTGTCTGACAGGTTCACCCTTAGAATATGGCACGGGTCACAGGGTGGTGTCAATGTGGAGGGATACCGCGCGGCTCGCGCGGACGTGCGGACACCAAGGAGGCTCCGATGCAGTGGGTTCCTCGAATCACGGTGGAGGTGCCGGTCCTCAGGATCGGGGCCGGGCCCTCGAGCTATGAGGAGCTGGCGCGCTACGTGGTTGCCTTGCGAAGGCCGCAGGGATTGCATATGACCCTGTTGCACCTGGGTGTGCTGGATGACTTTTGCCGGGACGTGGCCGATTGGACCAAAGGCAACACCAGCGCCGGGTCTGCCCTGCTCAAGACTGTTGCGTGGCTCAAGGCCCTTCCCGCGCTGGAGGCCTTCCCTGGGAGCGCCGAGAGGCTGATCGTCCTTGGCGGCGGCGGAGTGTGTGGACTGGAAGTGGACGTGCCTGGCCCGGTACGCGACTACCAGGTCTCCCTCGTGCACGCCCTTCACGAACTCCTGGATGAACTGCTTATCGACAACATCGACGATTTCATCCTCAGCTCTCCTGCCCTTGGATTCCGCTCGCCTCGCTGGATTCCCCATGTGGCCGTGGGCAGGCCAAAGTCCCGGGGCCGCGGTCCGTGGGAGATTGGGAGGCTCGGCGTTGAATTCGGCGGCTCGCGGATCAGGAACCGCCAGCATTTGCCTCAATTGCCGTAGTGGTTTCAGCGGCGGGGGCTTGCCGATGCCCTCGTTCCGTGGCTTCTCAGGCGGACCGTCCGGGCCTGGTGGATGGCGGCGAGGCCGACGGCGCTGGCTGTGAGCCGGAGGGCATGGACCCTGTACCACCGTTTCAACAGGGGCTTGCGGCGCGTCTCCTCGAGCGGCTGGGGGCTGAAGAAGAGCTTGGGGTTGATGGATCGCAGCAGGTACGCCGTAGCGGCGGCGCCCGCGGCGGAGCTTGCGGCGGCCACCATCAGCCACGGCCTGCTATCGGAATGCTTCCATCCGGTAATAAGGGCAGCGACGGCGGCTGGGGCACTGAGCGGCGCGATCGGTGCGTAGTAGCGCCCGGGGCTTCCCGCTCCAAAGGGTGTTCGAGGGAGTTCACGGCTCGCTTCCGAGGCCGCGACCCGGTCCGGAATCTTGACGATGGCCTCATAGAGGTTGCCGAAAAACCAGTGCGCATGGGTGAACTCCGCGACATCCAAGATCCGGTCAGCGAACACATCCCGACGGCCCGAAGAAGTCTGTCCCATGCCCACAATCTACCGCCGATGCGCAGTGCCGGACACGTGGTTCGCCTTCCACGCAAGCGCCGCCGGTTATATGGTCGACACCATGGCTTGAGCCCGGAGTCCAAACAAGCGGCACGTTGGAGGAATAGCTTTTGGTCAAGATCCGTATGGTTTTGCCCGCAAATGTGCGCCACCGTTCCGGGGGAAATATCTACAATGCGAGGTTGGCTGAAGCCCTCCGCGCCCAGGGCGCCGGGGTTTCGATCTGCAAGCTCGACGGCGAGTGGCCTTCGGGAACTGCCGGAGGCCGCAGCCGTCTTGCCGATGCACTTGCCGGGGTCGATCTGCCCACCTACATTGTCGATGGCCTGATCGCCATGGGCGCGCCCGCGGAAATCGAGGCCGCAACCGCTGCGGGGCGCAGTGTCTGGGTGTTGCTCCACATGCCCCCGACCGGGGACAACCCGCTTGAGAAGAGCGCTCTTCACGCAGCAACAGGTCTTCTCTGCACTGGTTCCGGTACTGCCGAAGCGGCCAGAAGATTGGGCCTGGTCAACGTACATCTG
The DNA here is from genome assembly GCF_030812595.1 of Arthrobacter bambusae. Classification (GTDB taxonomy): domain Bacteria; phylum Actinomycetota; class Actinomycetes; order Actinomycetales; family Micrococcaceae; genus Arthrobacter; species Arthrobacter bambusae_B. Next base: position 15,514 of record NZ_JAUSSZ010000003.1, on the reverse strand, counting down.
GCAAGCCCCGGTGTGGATCTCCCAGCCAAAGCACGCCCACGGCACTGGACGGCCTCGGGGGCACCGCATTTCGTTATGGTGGGCGCCCTGCTCCCCAATAAGGACCAGATCTCCTTTGTCGACGCGCTGGCACGGATCAAGGACCTGGCCTGGACTGCGGCGCTTGTGGGCTCCTCCACCGCAAACCCTTTGTATGCCGCGGCGGTGCGGGAGCGTATATTCCAAAATGGACTTGAGCAGCGGGTTGAGCTCACTGGGGAACTTTCCGGCCAGGCTTTGGAGGCGCAATGGCTCCGCGCGGATGTCAGTCTCTTGATATCGCACTCCGAGTCCTTCGGCATGGTGGTCCAGGAGTCCCTGGCTCACGGCATACCGGTAGTGGTCCGCAAGGGAACCGGCGCCGTCGAAGCGCTCGGAGTCCACGGGGCCGGCGAGGCCGTCGATCTCACCGCGGGAATCGGCTCATTGGAGACGGTCCTCCGGAGATGGCTCGGCGACCCCGCGCTGCGGGAGAGTTGGCGGGTAGCAGCCGAGGCAGCCAGCCGTGCGCTGCCGCGATGGGAAGACACGGCACGGGAAGTCCTCCGCGCCGTCACAGGGACATAGAGCTCCCCGCGGCTCACTTCCGCAAGCTGCGAACCACTTCGTACAGGCCGATACGGGACGAGGTCCCGGTCTTCTTGAGGGCCCTCGAGATGTGGTTTTCGACGGTCCGGGTGCTGATTCCCAAGCGGCTGCCGATTTCGATGTTGCTATGGTGGCCGGCCAGAATCGCTATCTCTATCTCGCGTGCTGACAGGGGCTGTGGCCGGTCCCCGCCGGTATCGAGGACCATGTCTTCCCCCCTCGGCTGGAAGCGGACGTTGAAGGCGGACACGACTTGTTGGAATGCCGCGGCGCAATCGGGATCAAGTTCGAGGGAATAGCGCTTCGCGGTCCCGTTGAGGAGCGTCCCGATCAAGTGAAGGTCGGCATCTGGTTCGTATCGGTCCAGCAGGATCGTCAGCAGTTCGCTGTCTTCGTCGGAGATGGCTGAAGCAATCGCGAGGAGTTGGTCATGCAGGGAGCCGCATTTCCCCTTGAAGAGCCGCCTCGCTACTTCGAGGATCCTCTGCCCAGGGAACAAGGACAACATGAACAGTGCGGAATATATGGCTTCCGTGATGTAGCCGCGATCGAGCTGCTGTTTGAGAAGGTCGGCGGCCCTCTCATCGAATTCCTCGAAATCGGCATACTGTGTGGAAGCGAGCTCGTACACCGCCTTCCCGGTCCCGGGCAACGGACCGATATCCGCGACCTCCTGGCGAGCCTGGGTTCCCAGTGAAGGGATGTTGGCGGCTGAGGACGACAATGCGCGAAGGCCGGCAATTCTGAGCATCGCATCATGGAGGAAACTCACCAGGAAGCCGTGCCTGCCCAAGGCGAAGACGCTGGTCATCACATAGTCCGCTTCAAGGCTCAAGCCCCGTTGGAGGAGGGCCAGCACCGCTACATAGCTGCTTGCGACGAAGCGGAATTGGTCCAGGCCGCGTTGCGCAGCCGCACGCTGGGCCAGGGAGAATGTGAGCGCTTCATCACACCGGCCGGCAATGAGCAGGGCAAGCCCACGGGCGAACGGTTCAACACTCACGGCGAGTTCATAGCCGTCCGCCGAATCGAGGGCCGAAAAGGCCGCCTGGGTGTTGAAGCGGTAGAGCTCCAGCACGCATTGAATAACCGGCACGACGCCGCTTTCGGAATGTTGGCTCGTCAGCCCGTACAAGACCTGGTCCAAATTTGCGGGCATCCGGTCAAATGATGCTGCAAGGTAAATCGCGAATGCCTCGGCCTCGGCTTTCCAATCGGGATGGGCGTCGCCCAGATCCTTGAGTAGGCTGGTGGCCTCCAGGAGTCCATCGCCCGCGGAAATCGCCCAGAGCGCTTGGGTCATGGCAAAAAAGAAACGGTCGGCGGAACCGGCTCCGGCTAACTGGGTTTCGCTGAAGACCTTTTCGATGCGTGAGGGATCGATGGCGCCGCCCCAGTAAAACTTGAGGAACGCAGCTGCGTTGGACATAGTCGGTTCCGACTCCCACAGCCCGAAATGCGCTTCTTCAAGCAAACGCAGCTGTTCCTGGAAATGCCGCGTCGCGGCCGTGCCGCTTCCGGCTTCGTTCCGGAGGTCCTTTATCAACTCGGCAAGGGGTGCCGACAACGGATCGTTTGGCGGTTGGAACGGAGTGTCGATTGCCCGGGCTATGCGGTCCGTCAGCAACCTGTGCGAAGAAAGGGTGTGACGGTCGCGGAAGTAGTCCGCCACGATAGGGGGACTCACATCCACCCAGATGGTGTTGTTGACGTCTTCCGTGACCGTTAGCAGCCTGCGCCTTTCAAGCCCGTCGAGGTTCTCCTGTCCGACCATCGGAAGCAGCGACTCCACCGGACTGGGGCCCAAGACCGACATGGTGTGCAACGCCGTCAGTTCGTCGGCATTGAGGTCTTGGAGGAGCGCCTCGATGGTGCTGTGGAGGTACTCGTTCCACAGCGTGTGTCCGGCGATGCTCCACTGTCCTTCGCGAAGGACGAGCAGTTTGCTGAATATTGCGCTTTGGGCAATCCTGACGACGAGCCTTGGGTTTCCTGCCGACTTCATGAGGACAGCGGTGGTCAGGTCTACGTCCGGCGGCGAGCCCAGGGTCTGGGCCAGGAGTTTGTTGACCTGACCGTAGCGAAGCGGACTCAGGCGGATTTTCGCCTCCGGCCACCGCGCCGGCGAAAACACTGAAGACCGCGAATAGAGCGGCGAGTCGCCTGCCGTCGTCACCAGCGGTCGGCGTGAACGCTGGTGAACGATGTCGATAACAGCGAGGGACTCCTTGTCCAGCAGATCGACATCGTCTACGACTATCGCTTTGGCTCCCCGCCTCGCCAGCCGTTCGGCCAAGGCATCAGCCACTCCCCTCGGCCCGTTTTGGCGGGCGCGGGCGTCGAAGCCAAGGGCCCCTATTCCCGCGAACGGGGTGTCTTGCAACAGACGTGAGCCGGAGAGCCCGAACACCTCTGCCCCTGTCTTTTCAAGGTGCGCGACGATCGACCCCAGGACGGTAGACCGCCCACTTCCTGCGCCGCCCACGATCCGTACGCTAATGCCGCGAGCCACGTGGTCCAGTGCACGGCGGGCTTCCTCTTCGAACACTCCACCACTCCTAACTCATAGCGTTGCCAACATTGAATCCCATGCGCCCCCGAGGCATTGCAAGAGGAGTTCCCGCGACACGAAACGCCACTGCTTAGTGGCGATGAAGGGTGCGGGCTAGCCAGTTTCGGTGGGAGATGCACACCAAAAGGCGGCTGGGCTCACACATGTCACAACGCTATGGCCGAAATCGGCCACTGAGTGGAGAATGTGCCCAAATTGAGTGGTGGAATTAGCTCGATTAGGTGGTGGACGGCCTTGAAACCCGCGTTTCACACCCAGTAATGGCACTGGCCGAGAGTGCCCTATAGGTGTTGGATGCCCGCCCGCTGCATGGCGTCGCGGTAAGTTTCAATGTTTTTGGCCAGAAGTTCCTGCTGCTTCGCCTCGGACAGGGCAAACGCCCGTCCACCGAGCGCGCTGGCCTTGTAGACCTTGATCCCGTGCTGCCGGAGCGGCGAGTGGTAGGTCTTCTCAAAGAGCGCCAGGAAGGCGGCGGCCTCCGCGCCGTGGGCGACCACCGCGGAGACTCTCTTGTTGATCTTGAGGAACTGGCGGAAGGGCCGGAGCCCGTCGGTTTTCTCCTGTGCGGTCAGCGCCGGTGGCAGTTCGGGGTCGCGGACCCACGGGTAGCAGTTCCACGGCATGACATAGCGCACGTCCAAGTCGGCTGAGTCATAGATCAACTGCGCACGCCGGGCGGCGTCGTCATCGTTCAAGTGCGACACGAATCCTGAGGCGGGTGCCCGCCCCGGGCTGGTCTGGAGGGTGACGATCCGGCACTCGTCCTCGTCATGCACCGGATCGATGTACGGCACGGAAGAACCCGGCCTTTTGGCCATGAGTTCGTCGCACAGCTGCGTCACGGCAGCAATGTTGGGCTCCTGTAGCAAGGCCCTTTTTTCTTCCCAGTCAATGGTCACGTTCTCTCCTTCGGCAGCGCGGCGTCCAGAATCGGCGTCCCTTGCCACTTTACGCCGTCGCTTTGGGCGTCGCGTCCCGTTTGGCGGCTGGGCTATCGTCCCTTGAGCTTTTGCATATCGCGCCGGTCCTTCTTTGTGGGCCGTCCGGCCCCGCGATCGCGCTGCGGCAGCCCGAGGGCCGGCGCGGCGGGGCGCTCCGGCGTGTGGTTGGCGAAGCAATGGGATGCTGCTTCGGCCCCTACCCTTTTTGCAATGAGCCTCCGGACCTCAAGGATGCGCTCGAAGCCCGGTTGCCGGACACGGATGGTATCGCCGATAATCACGGACTGCGAGGCCTTGACCGGGTTCCCGTTGATTCGCACGTGCCCCGCCCTGCAAGCGGTTGTTGCCGCGGAACGGGTCTTGTAAGCACGGATGGCCCAGAGCCAAGCGTCGATGCGCACATTGCTCGGGGAAGTCGGAAGGCTAGTCATGATTGCGAACGAGTATAGTCCGCGCGAGGCGTGGCGCCAGCCGGACGCTAGGCTCGGGGGCGGGCCCCGGCAGAGGCGGTCACGCGGCCGGAAGGGACAGCCTTGCCGCCATGGGAGGCGCCCCGGTGTTCGCGGACCGGTGCGGCAGTCTCCCGTTCAGCGTCGCGTGCTGCGGCGCGGGCGTCAGCCTCGGCCACCGCGGCGGCCCACTGGCTGTTCAGGACCGGAGGATCCTGCTTCACTGCAACAACAAAGGGGTGTTCTTTGGCCTGGGTAGTGGCTACGGCGGTGGCGGTGGCTGCTATTCCTGCCTTGACCTGGGCGGGTTTGGGCCAGCTCCGCGGATTTACCAGCGGCTTCCAAGGGAAGTTCCGGACCGCGGACCACGACGCCGACCACAGCAACCTGGTGGTCGCAACGATTCCAACGCGCGGTTTCCGGTGAACAAATGGCCCAGTGCCCGTCAACCTGTCATCAGTCGGAGTCGATTCCTCGGACTCGGCTGGCGGTGAGGGCGCTCGCCGGGGCCGCGGGGGCAGGTGGACAACCGGTCCGGCATCGCGTTTCGGGAAGATCCCCACCATGGCGAGCAGGATGATCCAAAGCAGTTTCGCGACGCCGGCCAGCACCAAGGTGACCACCATCAGGAGGCCCAGGATGATGGACATCAGCAAAGCCACCCCGAGCGTTCCAAAAAAGGTCAGATTGAGGCCAAGTGTTGTTGGATCTTGCACGTAGCCTCCCCGAGCCAGAGTTGTGAGGTGGTCGCCGCCGCCGAAGGCCTGCGGGCATGTCTTCTAGCCTAAGGGCGAAATCTGGAGGAATCATCCGCCAAAGTCCGGCTCGCCGAGGTTGTTTCGAAGCTGTTATCTCCTGTGACAAGATTTGTTAGCTAGCTCTCACCTCCCTTCCAGATAGGCCCCAATGCCATTCGATCCGGCCCGCATCCGCCAAGGCGTTTGCCCTTGTTTGTCCGGGGAACAATATGCCGAGTGCTGTGGACGCTTCCACCGCGGAGACGCCGACGCCCCCACGGCAGAACAGCTCATGCGTTCGCGCTACGCCGCCTTCGTGGTCCTCGACAGCGATTACCTTCTGCGCACGTGGCACCCGGACACCAGGCCGGCCGCGCTGGACTTGGACCCGGACATTGAATGGCGCCGGCTGGACATCCTGGCGACGCACCGGGGCGGCCCCTTGGACGCCGAAGGGTCGGTCGAATTCGCGGCACGCTACCGTTCCGGCGGCGAACGTGGAGTCCAGCGCGAAAACAGCCGCTTCCTGCGGATCGACCGGCGTTGGTATTACGTCGACGGCGACGTCGGCTAGTTCTGTCCGTGCTCCTCCGCTCGGCAGGGGCTCAGCGGTACTTCCGGCGCAGGCTCTCCTTCGACGAAGCGCCGGGGGTGGCATCGGCGATCCAAGGACCTGTTCCTTCGGACTGGTCAAGGATTCCGGCCTCAAGCCAGGCGTAATCGCCTGCAAGGACGTTCGCGGACAGCTCGTGATCGACGTCGTCGGTGTTCCGCCACAATTGCTCGAAGTACCCGTCCACGCGAATCCGCGCCTGCTCGCAGTAGGCCTCGGCGAGTTCGTACGCCGCCGCGCCTTGCTCCGGTGCGGTCTGCAGCAGCATCTCGGCTCGTGAGCAGCATGCCGCCATGGCAAACAACTCGGCTCCGATGTCCACAATCCTGCCGAGGAACGCTTGTTTGTATTCAAGCTTTGCCTGCCAGCGGCCCATCCCGTAGAACGTCTGCCGTGCGAGCCGGCGTGAGGCCCGCTCCACGTACCGCAGTTGCTTCGCGAGGCGCCCGAACTCACCGTAGGCCCGGGGGTCCATGCCGGCACCGGCCACAAGCTTGGGAAGCCATTTGGCGTAGAAACCTGAGGCGCCGACGGCGGCACGCGCCTTCTCCTGCAGGGTTGCGTCCACAGAAGCGAGCTCGCCCGCGGCCGAAAGATGAGCATCAACGGCTTCGCGGGCAATGAGCAGGCGCATGATCTCGGACGAGCCTTCGAAGATCCGGTTGATGCGCATATCCCTCAACAACTGCTCCGCGGCCACTGCCCGTTCTCCCCGCGCCTCCAAGGAATCGGCCGTTTCAAAGCCCCGTCCGCCCCGGATCTGCACCAACTCATCAGCCACGATGCAACTCAGTTCGGTGGACCATAGCTTGGCCAGGGCTGCTTCGATCCGGACATCCTTCTGGCCAGCATCCGCCATCTCCGCAGAGAGTTCAAAGACAGCCTCAAGGGCAAAGGTTGTGGCGGCGATGAATGCGATCTTCTTGCCGACTGCCTCGTGTTTTCCGACCGGCCGGCCCCATTGGGTGCGGGCATTGGACCATTCGCGGGCGATCTTCAACGACCACTTGCCCGCCGCCACGCACAGCCCGGGGATGGAGAGACGGCCGGTGTTGAGGGTCGTGAGCGCGATCTTGAGCCCTTGGCCTTCCCGGCCCAGCCGGTTGGCTGCCGGCACGCGGACTTGGTGGAACCGTGTCACGCCGTTCTCTATGCCGCGCAGGCCCATGAAGGCGTTGCGGTTCTCCACGGTGATCCCCGGGGAGTCCATTTCGACGACGAACGCCGTGATTCCGCCCTTGAGCACCGTGCCGTCGGGGGCGGTGTGGGCGGGAACAACCGCCATGACCACCACCAGTTCGGCGATCACGCCGTTGGTGGTCCAAAGTTTGACGCCGTCCAAAAGGTAAGACTCGCCGTCGTCGCTTGGCACTGCGGTGGCGCCCATCCGGGCGGGGTCGCTGCCGACGTCGGGCTCCGTCAGCAGGAAGGCCGTGACGGCGCCTGCCGCGCACCGCGGCAGGTACTCCTGCTTTTGTTCCGGCGTGCCGAAGACTTTGACCGGCTCCGGGACGCCGATGGACTGGTGGGCCGAAAGCAGCGCGCCAAGGCTGGGGTGCACTGATCCCAAAAGCGCCAGCGCCCTCCCGTAGTAGACCAAAGACAAGCCCAAACCGCCGTATTCACGCGGGATCTTCATGCCGAATACGCCCAATTTGGTGAGGCCCGCGAGGTATTCGTCCGGAATTTTGGCGTCGCGTTCGATGACGCGGCCGGATATCGTGCCGCAGAACTCCGCCAGCTTCGCCATGAACTCTTCGCCGCGCTCGACGTCTTCGGCTCGTGCCCGTGGCCAAGGGTGGATCAGCCCGAGATCGAAATCTCCCAAATACAACCCCTTGGCGAAACTCGGGCGGTTCCACTCGGTGTCGCGGGCGGCCTCGGCGACGGCGCGGGCCTCTGCGGCCGTGACGCCGCCGCTCTTGTTGTCAGTGGCGGAGGTCATGGCAGGACTCCTCTTGCCGGTTGTGGCCGGTTCGAGCCCAGGATCCGCCTCGGGTGGGGGACCCTTCAGCTGTCCCTCAATGCTACCCGCGGGTAGGTACCTGTGCTAGGGGCGGTTTGCGATGGGAATTCCACCGGCAGTTCCACTTTTCCGGCCTGGTGGACAAGCTGGTCCCACGCAAAATTGATGCCGTGGACCAGCCCGCCCAGCACGTTCTTGACGGTGTACCAGGCGAGGCTTCCGGCACCGACCAACGCAAGCGTTGCCATTGCGGCTACCGCGATGAAGGCTGCCAGAACCAGGCCAAGGAGCAGTGTCCCCAGGAAGACGTAAGTGCTGGTGTCTAAGGTCGTCAAGTCGAACTGCATTGGGTCCCCTCCGCAACGCTGCCAAAGCCGACGTCGGTGTCGGCGTCGTTGGTGTCGACACTAGGGCCGGCGTTGGCGGTTCAGCCAGCAACGACACCGGCGCCGGGCCTGTTGATATGCGATCGAAACCCTACCGGCAGGTAGATCACGGAAGGGTTGCGGCGCACCCTGCGTTAACCTTGTACGGGGCAGTTTTCGGGATTTCCGCTGCCAGTAGGTTCCGCGGTAGCTGAAGGAGAGTAAGTGTCCCGCTCAGCAATGTCCTCCGCCGATGCCATCAGTGCCCGGCTCAGGGACCTCGAACTCCTCACCAAAGGCCCCGCGTGGGCCCTCACTCGCTCGGCGCCCTGGGTGATCGCGGTGCTCCAAGCATCGTTCACCCGAACAAAGCCGCAGCTTCCGCTCGAAGAGTTCCATGCCGACGTCGACGCCTTCCTGGAGCAGCTCCGCAGGCAGGATCCCGGGCTGGGCGGCCAGGGCAGCGGTAAGGCGTTTGCCGACGAATGGACCCGGAAGCAGTTCCTGACCCGACGCAGCCAGTCAGGCCAGATCGTCTACGAAATCACCGAGGCTGCTGCGCGCGTCCTGGCATTCCTGGACAGCCTGTCCAGCGAACGGTCCACCCTCAACGGTTCCCGGCTCGGGACGCTGTTGGGCGACGTCGAAAAGCTCGCCAACGAGACGAACCCGGACCAAAGCGCCCGTCTGGAATCGCTTTCGGAGGAGATCCAGGAGCGCCAGAAACTGATCGAGGACATCAGTTCCGGCGACTTCGACGGGCTTTTGGACGATGAGGAAGCCGTGGAAGCGGCCGGGAACATTCTGGACCTTGCGGCCAGCCTGCCTGCCGACTACAAGAAGATGCGCGACCGCATCGAAGAGCTGGTAGGCGAGCTGCGCAACCAGATCATCGAGGAGTCGCTCAGCAAGGGTGCCACCATGGCGCAGGTCCTGGAGGCGGACAAACGGTTGCGGCAAAGTCCCGAAGGCCGAACTTTCCGCTCGTTCACGGCGTTCCTTGAGGATCCGCAGCAACAGTTGCGTTTCCGTTCGGCGATCGGTGACGTGCTTAGCCGCCAATTCGCGGACGATCTCAGCCACGAGGACAGGGAAACCCTCAAGAACCTCGTGGCGGAATTGCGTAACCAGCACAGCCAGATCCAACGGATCTATGGACGGCTTTCGGAAAGCCTCAACAACTACATCCAAAGCGACGACATCCGGCAGTCCGTCCGGCTCCGGCAGGTCCTGCGCGAAGCCGAACAGGCCATCCGCTCCATGCCCTACGAACGCGACCGTCCGGGCCTGGTCCGCGGCCCGGTGTTGTTCAATGCGGGATTCGAATCACTCGCCATGGTCAAGCTCTTCGATCCGGATGAGTTCGCTGCGCCTCCCAAGCTCGCCGACCCCATCGCCTTCACCGATTCCGACCGCGTGCGTTCGCTGCGCTCTGCGAAGGCAAGGCCCGACGTCGTTCGCGCTGCCATGGCGGGCGCCTCGACGCTTGCGGGTGCCTGGCGGAACCTTCCGGAGGAAGAACGGCACATCAACAGCGTCCGGGCGCTCCTGTCCGAGGCGCTGCATGGCGGTGCGGCGTTCGACCGGGCCGCCTGGGAAGACATCGACTTCGAACAAATCGATGGCAGCACACGCACCGCATACCTGCCGCTCGTGACCCTGACTCCCAGTGACGCTAAGGATTCCGATGACTGACGCCCACCCCACCGAGCATGCCCCCTCTTCGGAGCAAGGAGCGGACATAACGCATCATGTCCACTCCGAGGCCTCCTTGGATGGACATGCGCATTCGTGGACCGGGCGTGAAGACGGACATGCTCCTCGGGAGGTGCCCACGGACGGACATGTCCCTTCGGATCCGTTCCGTGTCACGCCACGCGACACGTTCGTGGATGGCGCGGCGCTGTTCCCGGGCGACACTGGAGTGCTGCCGATGAAGGTTCGTCAAGCCCTCGTGCGGCTGCTTAAAGGACCATACGTCGACGGCGGCCGCGACGAAAAGCTCTGGACCACCCTCTTGGACAACCAAGTGATTCTCCGCAGCAGGCTTTCCGAGCTCTTCCTGAACCTCCAGCTGGACCACGAACGCAAGATCGCAGTGCTCCGACCCGTCGATCCCGAAGCGATTGGAGGAAGCGCACGCTCGAGCATCCTTCGCCAGCAACGGGCGTTGAGCCGGGTGGAAACCATCGTGCTCCTGCGCCTGAGGCTTCTCCTCGACCGCCACGTCACAGCCCAGACTGACCCCGTGATCACCCGCGAAGAAATCTCCGAACTGGTGGCGCACTACCAGCCATCCGGCCAACAAGACGCCCTCCGCGACGCCGACGTCGTCAATCGCACCATCACCAAGCTCCTGGCCCGGCAACTGCTCCTGGCCACGGGCATCGAGGACACCTTCGCCATCTCCAAGGCCCTCCCGCTGGCCCTCCCGTTCGAAAACATCGGCGACATCCCCGCCCAGATCGAAGCTTTGGTCGCAGTAGCAACCGACGAATCGGGCACGGAACCCCTCATCGAACTCACGGAAACCGACGACGAAGGCGAGTCACCCGACGACGCCGACGGCGAGGAGGCGGATGCCGCCGTCGTGGTCGACGGGTCAGGTGACGCAACCTCCGCCGCATCGGTTGCGGAGGCAAAGGCGACCACAAAGAACGCAACCACAACTGACACAACCGAGCAGGAGGCAGCCAAGTGACCATCGCAACCATGCTTCCGATCGGCGAGCTCATCAACCCGGGCCAGATGCGCCTTGCCCTGGTCCAGGTGGTCAACTGGGGAACGTTCCACGGCGCCCACACGATGCACGTGGACCGAAACGGCACGCTCCTTACAGGTAATTCGGGCGTCGGCAAGTCGACTCTGTTCGATGCCATGCTCCGAGTGTTCGATGCCCGTCCGCGTTCCAACGAGGCCGCGGCGCAACGGGCCGGCGGGGCTGTGGAGGACAAGAGAACTACCTTTACCTACATGCGCGGAAAGGTTGGCGACAAGGCCGTGGGCGACGGTTCGGCGAGTGCCTTCCAGCGCCCGGGTGCCACGTGGTCCGCCGTCGCGCTGACGTTCGACAACGCGGCCGGCACCAAGGTGACCATATCGGCACTCTTCGACCTGCCGAAGAACGGCACGGAGTCCAGCGTCGGCCGGTTCTACCTGATTGACAACAAGCCACTGGATCTCGGAGCGATCGAAGGCAACGCGGAGAAGCGGTTCACCAAAGGTGCATTGGAGACCATCTTCCCGGACGCCCAGGTCTTCGATGTCCATAAGGCCTTCGCGGAGCGTTTCCGCCGGCTTCTCGGCATAAACTCCGATCAGGCGCTTCCGCTGTTGCGCGTGATCCAGGCCGGCAAGGGGTTGGGCGGCAGCGTCAACACGTTCTTCCGCGACCAGGTGCTCGACGCGCCCGCGACGCTCACTGCCGCTGACGACGTCGTCGAGGAATTCAGCAACCTCATGTCCATCAGGCAGCGGCTCGAGGACGTTCGCCAGCAGCGCGATCAGCTCGCTCCCGTTCCCGGGATGAACAAGGAGTATGCCCAGTCGTTGCTGGAGGCAAACCGGCTCCGGGAGCTCAGCGGCGAGGAGTTCGACGCGTACAAGCAGCAGCTCTCGGTCACGGTGCATGCCAAGACCCTGGCCCGATTCAAGGACCTTGCCCAGGCGAAGGCCAAGGAGCTCAGCGCGGAGAGAAGCGTCCGGGACGCGCTCGCCAAGGAGCTTCGCCAGCTCGAAGCGGATTACAACAACCAGGGCGGGAACGCGATTTCGGCGATCGAGCAGTCGCTCGAAAATGCCCGGGTCGGCCTCAAACTCCGCCAGCAGGTGGAGGAAGCGGCCCACCAAGCATTGGCCGACGCCGGACTCAACCTTGAGTGGACGGCTGAAGGTTGGGAGCAAGCCCACGAACAGGCCGCGAGCCGTACCGCCGAGCTCAAGGACGATTCCGAAGCGCTCCGGGAACTCCGTTTCGAAGCCTTCGACGGCCACGCCACCAAGAAACGTGAACTCGCCGCAGCTCAGCAGGAACTCGTCTCGCTGAAGACGCGAAAGTCGCTGCTGCCGCCGTCGAGCATTGAAAACCGCGCCGCGATCGCCGCTGCCACCGGAGTTCCGGAGGACCGCATGCCCTTTGGAGGCGAGCTCATAGACCTCGCCGAGGGTGCGGAACAGTGGCGGCCCGCGGCCGAGCGCGCCCTGCGGAACCTCGCCACGACGCTGCTGGTTCCCGGCGAGCACTTCGCCGCCGTCACGCGCTACCTGAACGACAACACCATCCGAGGCGCCCTGCGTGCGGTGGATGTCTCCAAGCCACTCCCGGGCGGGGCCTTGGCTGTGGAGGACGTGTCCGACGGCGATTTGCTGACTAAGTTGGACATCCTCACCGTGGGTGCCAATGCCGATGCCGGCCAGTGGATCCGCGAGCGGATCGCCCTCGATTTCGCCTACCCCTGCGTGGAAGACCCTGACGAACTCGCGAAGCTGGACAAAGGCCTGAGCCTGGGCGGCGTGGTCAAGCGCAACCGGCACACAGTGGAGAAGGACGATCGCTTCACGAGCCGGCAGGACTACGTCCTGGGGTTCGACAATGCGTCCAAGCTGGAGCTCGTGGCAGCCCGCGTGGGCGAGCTCGAAAACGAGCTTCTGAAGGCCGCGGAACTCGCCCAAAGCCGCGAGGATTCGCACCAAGGCATGACCCGCCAGCTCGAAGCATTGCGCCGCATCGCCGAAGACGAACGCGGCTGGGAACAGGTCTCTGCAGCGGTCGCCTCGGAGGAGCTCGTCAAGATCGAGCAACGGCTCAAGGACGCCTTGGCCGCACAGGCCGACCTGGAACCCCTGCGCGCAAACATCGAGGCGGTGCGCGAAAAGCACCAGTCCTCCACAGGATCGGCGGCGGTGTTGCAGAGCGAATATAAGACGCTCGACCAGCAGATGACCACGGCTGACGCACTCCTGGAGGCCGCACGCAACCGCCTCGACCAGGCGCCGCCGTCGGGCACTACTGTTACGGCCCTCGAACCGTACTTCAGCGCATTCGGCGAGGTGAGCGAGCTCCACGAACTCGACGCACTGGCTGCCGAAGTCCGGAGCAAGCTCCTGGCCGAACTCCACGCCGCCGAGTCCCGCGGGCAGGCGTTGGCCGAAAGGCTGACGCGCATGTTCGAAGGATTCGTGCGCGAATGGGGCACCGCCATTTCCGCGGATCACGGCACCTCGATCGGCGCCGCGGGGGAGTTCGAATCCCGCTACCACCAGATCGTCAGCGAAGGCCTGCCCGCGCAGGAAGCCGAATTCCGGCAGTTCTTCAACCAGCGCACGCACGAGTCGTTCAGCACCTTGCTGCACTTGCTGGACGAGGAACGCCGCGCCATCACGAGCCGCATCCTTCCCCTCAATGGGATCCTGTCCGAGGTCAATTTCCACGAGGGCAGCTTCCTGGAACTAGACATCAAGCAGACCCTGCCGGCAACGGCGAAGCAGTTCAAGGACGCCATCCAGAACGCGCTGAAGACGCGTCACACGCGGCCGTCCCGCGCGACCGGGACAGCTTCGGGTGCCGGTTCCACGCCCGAGGCGGACGACGACGTCGAACTCACCAACCGCTACAAGTCGCTGGAAACCCTGGTCAAGCGGCTCGGTTCGCAAACGCCTGAGGACCGGCGGTGGCGAGCCGAGGTGCTGGACGTTCGCGGGCATCTCTTCATCCAGTGCAAGGAGCACCGCTCTGTCCAGGGCCCGCGGGGTGGCAAGAAGACCGAGGTCTACATGCACGCGGACACCGGCTCGATGTCCGGCGGCGAGCGGCAGCGATTCACGGCGTTCATCATGGCAGCGGCCCTGAGCTACCAATTGGGCATCGCCGAGCAGGGTTTCACGACCTACGGAACGGTGATGATGGACGAGGCGTTCGTCCTGGCCTCCGAGGAGTTCGCCGGTGCAGGCATCAAGGCCCTGCACGAGTTCGGTTTCCAGTTGTTGCTCGCCGCGCCCGAAAACGTCATTGACCTCTCCCGGCACCTTGGTTCGGTCACGGAAATCCTGCGGGACAAACGGACCAACCGCTCCGGCGTGCTCACGGCTCCCGTCATTGGGGGCCCGGGCGTGCCCGGCGAATGGCGTTCCGAGGCCAACCCCGTGGACATCGTGCTCCGCTAGCCCTGACGCCCGGTCACCTCTGGCGGGTTTTCCCCGGACGCCCGGTCACCTCTGGCGGGTTTTCCCCGGTCGCCCGGTCACCTCTGGCGGGTTTCCAGGGAACGCCCGCTCACCTGACGTGAGCGGGCGTTCTCCCGCGAGGGGCTACTTTCCCAGGACCCGCCCAAGAAACTGGGCGGTCCGCGACTGCAGCCCGGCGATTTGGCGAACAACGACGGCGGCCGGGTCAGGATTGATTTCGTTTACCGGCGGCTCCTTGCGGACGTTGTTACAGCAGCCGAATTCGGCGCAGATCAACGTCCCCACAGTGTTGCCGTCGCGGCCCGATTGGCCTGCGCGCTTCGCGACCCAAAGATATACATCGTCTTTGGAAAACACGTCGCGGCACAGTTCGCAAAGGACTGAGCGCTTCTTGCCGGAGCCTCCCTCAGGCGCGCGGAGCATGACGCCGGTGAGGGAACCATTGTTCGGAAGGACGAGGTAACCCCGCAGCGGCATCTTCTCGTCGCGCCAGCCAAGGAATTCGAGGTTGTCCCAATCGAGGGAATCGAAGTTTTTCGGGAGGTTGAGTTTGGCGGCCTCCGAGCGGCTCGCATTGATGAATGAGGAACGGATTTGTTGGGCGGTGATTTTCTGCATGGCGAAGTTCTTTCAGTTCGAGTGGGCTCCGAAGAGAGAGGACGCGGGCGTCTGACGATCCGAGGGCACGGCAAAGGCACCTCTGCGTGCTTCGAGTGCAGGGGCGGTGGGTTAGTTTCCCCGACCGCCGAGCGGGATGGCCGACGCGAAGGGCGCTGCGAAGCAGGCCGATACGGCCACCTCGCCAACCATGGCAGCGCCAACGTGTGCAGTGCGCATGCTCATCCTTTCGATCTTCGCCGCTTTCACGGCCTTGGCGCGGTCCGTTGAATCACCACGCTCTGTCATCTTCGCAAAAGCAGTTCCCGGTGTCCAAGATGCCGCCCCGATAGGTGAGCGGGCGTTTGGGGCGGATTCAAGTGGTGGTTGCAACGCGTCCTTTATGCTGCTGATTCTTCCAGTATTTGTTCGAGGGCTTGCGCGGGTGTTTTCCAGCCGAGGGT